>BDEJ01000015.1 GCA_001653155.1 Porphyromonadaceae bacterium H1 | reverse complement strand
AGAGCCCATTTGAAAATCGAATCTCACTTAAAGAGAGTTTTTAAGGGATGACTAAATATAATAAATTTCCTTACCTTTGCATTGTCTAAAATGGCTAATTGAATTTATATTTATTCTAAAAATAAAAACAGATGAAACAGACTCTCGCATTAATTATGACAGCTATTTTATTATCGGCTTGTACACAGGAAAAACAAGCAAAAACTCCAAGTCCCGAAGACTTTAACTATGTTGTGGATCATTTTGCAGATATTGAAATTCTCCGCTATCGTGTACCCGACTTCGAAAGCCTTAGTTTACAACAAAAAGAGTTGATTTACTACTTAAGCGAAGCAGCTTTATGGGGGCGCGATATTCTTTTCGACCAAAATAACAAATACAATCTCAGTTTGCGCCGCACCTTGGAGGCTGTGTATACGAATTATCGAGGCGACCGTCATTCCGAAGAATTTGCAGCCTTCATCCGCTACTTGAAGCAAGTATGGATGGGCAACGGGATGCATCACCACTATTCGAGTGATAAGTTTGTGCCGCAATTTTCGCCCGACTTCTTTGCTGAAGCCATTCGGAGCACTGATCCGGCCTTCCTGCCTTTGGCAGAGGGACAGAGCAGCGAAGAGTTGATAAGTATGCTGACGCCGATTGTTTTCGATCCGGCTGTTTTTCCCAAGAGGGTCAACCAGGCAGAAGGTAGTGATTTGCTCTTGACTTCGGCTGAGAACTACTACGAGCATGTTACGCAGGCCGAAGCCGAAGCCTTTTATGCCGCGATGAAGAACCCGAAAGACAAAACACCTCCTTCTTATGGACTTAACAGCAAACTGACCAAAGAGAATGGAGTTCTTGTTGAAAAAACATGGAAAATAGGAGCAATGTACGATGCCGCCTTGGTAAAAATTGTTCATTATCTCGAATTGGCGGCTTCCGTTGCCGAGAATGATGTACAGGCTGATGTTATTCGAAGCCTTATCGATTACTACCGTACAGGCGATCTGCGTACTTACGATGCTTACTCCATCAAATGGGTAGAGGATATACACTCCAGCGTTGATTTTGTGAATGGATTTACCGAAACCTACGGAGATCCTCTCGGTATAAAGGCCAGCTGGGAATCCATTGTGAACTTCAAAAATGTAGAAGCCACCAAACGTACTCAAGTTATCAGCTCGAATGCACAGTGGTTTGAGGACAATGCCCCCATTCCGCCGGCCTACCGCAAAGAAAAGGTAACCGGTGTGTCTGCAAAGGTGATTACCGCGGCTATTCTTGCCGGCGACTGTTATCCTTCTACTCCCATTGGTATCAACCTGCCCAATGCAAACTGGATACGTGCCGCGCATGGATCCAAGTCGGTGACCATCGAGAATATTACCGAGGCTTATGACAGAGCTTCGCTTAACAACGGATTTGCGCGTGAATTCATGTGGAGCGACGAAGAAATGCAACGTTCCGAAAAATATGGAGCTCTCACCGACAACCTGCATACCGACTTGCACGAATGCCTTGGACACGCTTCGGGAAAACTGTTGCCCGGTGTCGGTAAGGATGATTTAAAAGCTTATGGCTCAACAATAGAGGAGGCGCGTGCCGATCTTTTCGGACTGTATTATCTGGCTGATCCGAAGATGATCGAATTGGGACTTTTGCCCGATTCCGAAGCATACAAAGCGGGCTATTACAAATTTATGATGAACGGATTGATGACGCAGCTTACCCGCATTCAGGAAGGTAAAGATATCGAAGAGGCACACATGCGCAACCGCCAGCTGATAGCTCGCTGGGTTTACGAGCAAGGCGCTCAAGAAAATGTCGTAGAGCTGAAAACCAAGGATGCTAAGACCTATGTGGTGATTAACGATTATGCCAAACTACGTAATCTCTTCGGTAAGCTTCTTTATATCATACAGGAGATTACCTCTACCGGAAATTACAATGAAGCCCAGAAAATTGTGGAAAAATATGCCGTAAAAGTTGATCCTCAATTGCACCACGAAGTATTGCAACGTTATGCCCAACTTAAGTTGGCTCCTTATCGCGGTTTTGTGAATCCTGTATATACGCTGAAAAAAGATAAAACCGGCCGTATTAGCGATGTGCTTATCTCGTATGACGAAAGTTATGTAGAGCAGAATTTACGCTATTCGCGAGATTATTCTGCATTGCCGAATTTTAATTGATACGGTAAATAATAGAAATTAGCTTAAAAAAACAGCGAGCAGGACGGGAGAAGCTTAAGCGGCTTTTATCCCTGGCCTGCCCGCTGTTCTGACTAAAAAAACATTAATTATTTAAAAATGAGATATCAGGTTCTCCGTAAAACTCTTCCGATTTTGTGTGTAGCTTTCTTGAGTTCTACTCTTGTAATGGCCCGGCAAACAGATTCAGAGACTTCCGGAAAAGCGGTTAAGATGCTTAATAAATTCAAAGTATCTGGTTACATTAATATGCTCTATCAGCACGGACAAAAAGATGCTACGCTGGATGTAGGAAGTTCTAACGAAGACAAGGAAAAGTCTTTCGACCGTTTTGGCGTGCGACGCGGACGCCTTAAACTAACTTACGAGGAAGGCATAACTTCAGGCGTATTCCAACTTGACGTTACGGAAAAAGGTATTGGAATTAAAGATGCCTACCTCCAGTTTAGAGATCCTTGGATAGGCAGTTGCGCATTGAAAGTCGGTGTGCTTGATCGGCCTTTTGGTTTTGAGAGTTCCTACTCTTCTTCTCAACGTGAATCGCCTGAGCGCTCCAAGATGTTTCGCACCCTCTTACCCGATGACCGCGATTTGGGAATTATGCTTCATTTGCAGCCGGCAGAGAATTCTGCCTTGCATTTCCTCTCCTTGCAGGGAGGACTCTTTTCCGGAAATGCTATAAACATTGATACCGATAATTACAAAGATCTGATAGCGCGTCTGGAGGCTAATAAAACAAATCCTTACTTCTCGTATTCAGGTGGAATTTCCTATTATTTAGGAGGCGTTTATCAGGGTAGCCCTGTGGTATATTCGATGCAGGAGAAGTCCTTTGTTGCACACATTGATCCTGAAAATAAGGGGAAGTTTGCGCTTCGTGAATACCTCGGGGCTGATGTACAGTTGGAATTCAAAAATCCTTTCGGTAGGACTTGCTTGAGAGGAGAGTACATTTTCGGTCTGCAGCCGGCCTCGATATCCAGTTCCAAAAGTCCGGATGCGAACGAGTTACCTTCTCATGATACCTACCTGCGCGATTTTACCGGGGCTTATGTTATGTTGACTCAGGATATTGGAAAAACTCCTTTGACAGCCGTGCTTAAATACGATGTTTACGATCCCAATCGGCATGTTGCGGGAGATGAGGTGGGAATGAAGAATACCAATAAAACAGATCTTGAACAGCGAGCTTTAGGCTTCGGACTGCTTTGGGCTGCTTCTTCGCGCATTCGTCTCACTGCTTACTACGAGTTGAATAACTACGAACATACGAGCTCGATGCCGTTGATTAACGATTTGAAACAGGATGTTTTCTCTTTGCGACTCCTTTGTAAATTCTGATTGCTGTATCTTAAATAGGCAAACCCGAAAAAATGAAAAGCCGATTCATCCAGATTCTTATTTTTCTTTCTCTTACTACCTTCTTCTCCTGTGGGAAGTCGCGTTTTAAGCCCGATTCGAATTTAGAAAATTTAGCGCTTCAGATCGAGCGTATCGATTGGAAGATTATTGCTTTGGACAGCTCGCAGCTCTTGTCGGAGCTTGTCAGCCTGTCGGAGGAACATCCTGAATTTTATCGGGACTATCTGTCTATTTGGGATCTCAATCCTGAGGATACGACCCAAGTCTGCGAATTGTTTCGCGACTTTCTTGCCGACAGTCTGCAAGCTCAGGTGCATGCTGATGTACTTAAAACCTTCGACAATGTGTCCGGTCTGGAGAGGAAACTATCCAAAGCTTTCAGCTACTTGCATTATTATTTTCCGCAGATTAAATTGCCCCGAGTCTATTTCTTTGTCGGGGGCTTTAATCGCTCGATAATGACCGGATCGGATTTTGTGGCCATAGGAGCTGACTTATATCTTGGTCGTGACTATGCTCCCTACAAAAATCTTACTTACGACTATCTGGTTTACAACATGGATCCCGAAAGTATTCCGGTGGATGTCCTTTCGGTTATACTTGCTCCGGCCTTTCCCTTCCATTCGGGAAAAAATCGCCTCATAGATAACATGTTGTATCAGGGTAAGATTCTGTATCTGCTTGCAGTCCTTTTACCCGACGAGCGCTCCGAGAATATCATGGGCTACAGTCCGGAGCAATGGAAATGGTGTGAACGTTATGAAAAGCAGGTTTGGAGCAGTGTAATTGATCGGAAACATTTATTTTCGACCGACATTCAATTGATACGCAAATACATGCACGATGCTCCTTTTACAGCGCCTGTCTCTCAAGATGCTCCCGGACGCCTGGGAGCTTGGATCGGATGGCGGATTGTGGATAGCTATATGAATCGTCAGACTGAATGCTCCCTACCGCAACTGCTCGAAGAAAACGATTATCAGAAAATGCTCGAAGCCTCCGGTTATCGCCCTTGAGATAAGGTACCCATACCTCCGTTTCCCTTTTTCCGTGCCTTGTAAAACAATAATTGATAATCCCTGTAATTTTAGCTAAATTTGCAGCCCGAAAAATTAAAGAACTAAAGAAACTCTATGGCAAAAGAATTGAAAGAACTGACGCCTCGGGGCGAAAATTATGCTCAGTGGTATAACGATTTGGTATTAAAGGCCGATTTGGCTGAAAACTCAGCCGTACGCGGCTGTATGGTTATTAAGCCTTACGGATACGCGATATGGGAGAAGATGCAACGGGAACTCGACAATCTATTTAAAGAAACCGGACACGTCAATGCTTATTTCCCTCTTTTTATTCCCAAATCTTTTCTGAGTAAGGAAGCCGACCACGTCGAAGGTTTTGCTAAAGAGTGTGCTGTAGTTACCCACTATCGTCTGAAAAACGATCCCGAAGGTAAGGGGGTTGTGGTTGACCCCGAAGCCCGATTGGAAGAAGAACTCATTGTGCGTCCTACTTCCGAGACCATAATTTGGAATACTTACAAAGGCTGGATACAGTCTTATCGCGATCTTCCCATACTTTGCAACCAGTGGGCTAACGTGGTGCGCTGGGAGATGCGTACTCGTCTGTTCTTACGTACCGCTGAGTTTCTTTGGCAGGAAGGCCATACCGCGCATGCAACCGAAGCTGAGGCTGTACGGGAGGCCGAGACCATGTTGAATGTTTATGCTGACTTTGCCGAAAGATTTATGGCGATGCCCGTACTCAAAGGATTAAAATCGCCCAACGAACGTTTTGCCGGAGCTTTGGAAACTTATTGTATCGAAGCCCTTATGCAGGATGGAAAAGCCCTTCAGGCGGGAACTTCACACTTCCTCGGGCAAAATTTTGCCAAAGCGTTCGATGTAACTTTTATCAACAAAGACAATAAACAGGAATATGTTTGGGCAAGCTCCTGGGGCGTTTCTACCCGACTCATTGGGGGGCTCATCATGACCCACTCGGATGATAACGGTTTGGTGCTGCCTCCTAAACTGGCTCCCTATCAGGTAGTTATTGTTCCGATATACAAGAATCAAGAGCAATTGCAGCAGATATCCGAAAAAGTTGCCGGTATAACGGCTGCCCTCAAAGCCAGAGGAATCAGCTTTAAATATGACGACAACGACAATAAAAAGCCCGGATGGAAATTCTCCGAATACGAATTGAAGGGGGTTCCCGTGCGTTTGGCTTTGGGAGCTCGCGACCTCGAAAACGGAACTATCGAAGTGGCTCGTCGCGATACGCTCACTAAGGAAAGTGTTCCGGTGGAGCATATCGACTCTTATGTAGCCCGGTTGCTTGACGATATTCAAGCTAACATTTACAAAAAAGCCTTTGATTACCGTACTTCCGTAACTCGCGAGGTCAATTCCTACGAAGAGTTTAAGGAAGAAATCGAAAAGGGCGGTTTTCTACTCTGTCACTGGGACGGAACGCCTGAAACCGAAGAACGAATTAAAAACGAGACGAAAGCCACTATACGCTGCATTCCGCTCGAGGGAGACAAAACGCCCGGATTCTGTATGCTCACGGGTAAACCGTCCGCACAGCGAGTTGTTTTTGCCAGATCTTATTGATTCCTTTACCCATGCTTTCAAAAAATAAAATCCGCTTCCTGGCTGGGCTTTCGAATAAGAAAATCCGCGACCGGGAGCGGCTTTTTTTAGCTGAAGGTACTAAGCTTTGCAGTGATTTGGCCTCGGTCTTTCCATGTCGTATGATATTGGCCACTCCGGAATGGCTGGCACAACACAGTTTGCAAAAGGTAGAAGAGCTTATTGAGGTGAGTGAGAGTGAACTGCGAAAGGTTTCTAATCAGAAAACCCCTCAAGGTGTTTTGGCTGTGTTCGAGAAGACCGCCCAAGCTTATGTTGACGCAGACCTTCGACAGGAACTAAGTCTGGCACTCGATGGCGTGCAGGATCCCGGGAATCTTGGTACTATAGTCCGCATAGCCGATTGGTTTGGTATTGCTCGTATTTTCTGCTCCGAACACTGTGCTGATGCGTTTAGTCCTAAAGCGGTTCAAGCCAGCATGGGAGCTTTGGCACGGGTACAAACCTATACCGTAAAGCTGCCTGAGTTTCTGTCTGATCAGGCTTCTAACTTGCCTCTTTATGCTGCATCTATGGATGGGGAGGATATTTATGACAGTCCCTTGCAGGCTGCTGGTATTGTTGTGATGGGGAGCGAAGGACGAGGATTGTCTCCTGAGGTCGATGCCCTTATCTCTCACAAGCTTTTGATACCCAATTTTCCTAAAGGCTCTTCAAGTTCCGAATCTCTTAATGTGAGCGTGGCTACGGCTCTTATTTGTTCCGAATTTCGTCGTCGTTTGCGCTGAAATGCCTCGGGCTTTATTTATATTTTTCCCCTGCGAAGCTTTTTTCTTTCTCTTGATTGCTTCTGTGCTCTCGTGTCAGTGCTTTATATCATTCTTTTGAGGGCGGGAGAGGCTCCGCCGAGGAGATTCGTCATCAAAAAACGGCTATTCTTTTGAATAGCCGTTTTTTGATAAAGATTCCAGATGCAGGACTTTTATGAGTTTTTTGCTTTTTGCACGATGGCTTTGAAAGCTTCCGGATGGTTCATGGCGAGGTCTGCCAATACCTTACGGTTAATTTCGATACCTGCTTTGTGCAGAGCTCCCATCAGTTTGGAGTAAGAATAACCTTCGAGACGGGCTGCGGCATTGATACGTTGTATCCACAAAGCGCGGAAGTTGCGTTTTTTGGCTTTGCGGTCGCGGTAAGCATATTGCAATCCTTTTTCCCACGTGTTTTTGGCTACCGTCCATACGTTGCGACGACCACCGAAATAACCTCTGGTGAGGCTTAAAATTCTTTTTCTTCTTTTACGTGAAGCTACGTGATTTACTGATCTAGGCATAATAAAAATGATTTTTGAATGTCAGCGTCGTTTCTAAAGAAAACGAACTTAGAGCTAAAAACATTCGATTTTAATACTTAAAGAAAACGAGTTTAGAAATTTTGATAAGAAAGTTAATGGAGACAGAGCATCGCTTTTACGTTCTTTTCATCTACCTTGCTAACGAGGCCTGTATGAGTGAGGTTACGTTTTTGCTTGGTTGTCTTTTTCGTCAAAATGTGTCTTTTAAACGCATGTTTTCTTTTAATTTTTCCTGTTCCGGTAAGAGCGAATCTTTTTTTGGCACCGGAGTTAGTTTTCATTTTTGGCATTGCTACTAAAATTTATTTATTAAGAGATAAAAAATCCTTTGTTATTTTTGTTTTTTAGGAGACAGCACGATAATCATTCGTTTTCCTTCCAGTTGCGGCAGCTGATCTACCTTGGCATATTCTTCCAAATCGTTGGCAAAGCGCGCCAGCAGAAGCTCTCCCTGATCCTTAAAAAGAATCGAACGCCCTTTGAAGAACACATAGGCTTTCACTTTGCAGCCTTCTTTGAGGAATCCAACGGCATGCTTGAGCTTGAAGTTATAGTCGTGTTCATCGGTTTGGGGGCCGAATCGAATCTCTTTTACTATAATTTTACTGGCTTTAGCCTTTTGTTCTTTTTCGCGTTTCTTCTGTTGGTACAGGAACTTCTGATAATCAACAATTCGACAAACGGGAGGGTCTGCCTTGGGCGATATCTCGACCAAATCCAACTCCAATTCGTCGGCAATACGCATGGCTTCGTTAAAGGGATAAACGCCTTGCTCCACGTTATCACCAACCAGACGGACTTCTTTCAAGCCGCGTATGGCATCGTTGATACGGTTGGGCATTTCTTTCAATTTCCCTTTTTGAGGTCTGATAATGATTTGTTTAGCTATTGCTTAGTCCTCCTAAAATTTACGGTTATAAGCTGTATTTATACATAGGTTTTTGAGGGCGCAAATATAATGCTTTTTTTGTTTTCCTTAAAATTCTTAGGGCGTTTATTTTACGGAATTTGTTTTTTCCCGCATCTTGGCTGCTTGTTTTTTGTTTTCACTGGCGGCAAAAATCTTTATTTTAGCCTTCCGGGCATTGCTAAAAAGTACTACCTTTGTCCTGCTAAAATGATGTTATAATAAAAAGAAATTGTTATGAGACTAATTATTCAACCCGACTATGAAAATGTATCCCGCTGGGCTGCCAATTACGTTGCTGCCCGAATCAATCGTGCGCAGCCAACGGCAAAAAGGCCCTTTGTCTTGGGATTGCCTACCGGATCTTCGCCTTTGGGCATGTATCGCGAGCTGATTCGTTTGAAACGTGATAAAGTCCTTTCTTTCGAACATGTAATTACCTTTAATATGGATGAGTATGTTGGGCTTCCGCGCGACCACAAGGAGAGTTATCATTCTTTTATGTGGCAGAATTTTTTCAGCCATGTGGATATTAAGCCCGAGAATGTTCATATTCTTAATGGTAATGCCGAGGATTTGGAACAGGAATGTGCCGACTATGAGGCAGCGATTCGTCGGGTAGGAGGGATCGACCTCTTTTTGGGGGGTATAGGGCCCGATGGGCATATTGCTTTCAACGAGCCGGGTTCGTCGCTGAGCTCCCGTACCCGCCAGAAAACGCTTACTACGGATACCGTGATTGCCAACTCCCGTTTCTTTGATAACGATGTGAATAAAGTACCCAAGACAGCTCTTACGGTAGGTGTCGGTACGATTCTCGATGCACGCGAAGTGCTGATCATAGTCAATGGACATAACAAAGCGCGGGCTTTGCGTCATGCCGTAGAAGAGCCCATCAATCACATATGGACCATAAGCGCTCTTCAAATGCATCCGAAAGGGATAATTGTTTCCGATTACGATGCTTGTGTCGAATTGAAAGTCGGTACTTACAAGTATTTTCTCGATATCGAGAAAGAGCATTTGAATCCGGATTCTTTACTTTGATTTTTCGATAATTCTTTAAGCATGTCATCCGAAGAACAGACTGTCATCATCCCCCTCCTTGCATCGGAGTTGAATATTTCCGAGAGAGCTTTGACCCATGCCATTCGTTTGTTGGACGAAGGGGCCAGTATTCCGTTTATCAGCCGTTATCGTAAGGAGCTGACGGGTAATATGGACGAGATTCAGTTGGCCTCCGTTCAAGAGCGTTACGAGAAACTTTGTGAACTGATTTGCCGTAAGGAGAGCATTCTTAAATCGATTGCCGGACAGGAAAAACTCACTCCGGAACTCGAAAAGCGTATTGAAGCTTGTTGGAATGCTTCGGAACTCGAAGATATCTATTTGCCTTATAAACCGAAGAAACGTACCCGGGCTGAGATTGCTCGTGAAAGAGGTTTGGAGGGCTTGGCCAAAATACTGATGAAGCAACAGACGGATGCTGTAGAGCTTGCTGCCCGGAAGTTTCTTGGAGAGGAGGTCGACAGTGTTGATGAAGCCCTCAAGGGAGCGCGTGATATTATTGCCGAGTGGATGAATGAGAGCGAAGCGGCGCGTCATGTGCTTCGAGGCCTTTTTTCCCGTGAAGCTTTCATTGCTTCCAAAGTTGTGAAGGGGAAAGAGGAGGAAGCTCAGAATTACCGGGATTACTTTGAAGCTCGTGAGAAGCTCTCGCGTTGTTCGTCGCACCGCTTGTTGGCCATGCGACGGGGTGAGAGTGAAGGCTTTTTGCGAGTGGGCATTTCTGTTGACGATGAGCGTGCTTTGGAGCGACTTGAAAGGATTTTTGTTAAAAACAACAACGAAGCGGCCCGTCAGGTTCAGGAGGCGCTTAAGGATGCTTACAAGCGCTTGCTTCGTCCGGCTATCGAGACGGAGTTTGCTGCCGAAAGCAAGATGAAAGCGGACACCCAGGCCATTGTTGTTTTTGCCGAAAACCTCCGGCAACTCTTGCTGGCTCCCGCCTTAGGTCAAAAACGGGTGATGGGCATCGACCCCGGTTATCGAACCGGTTGCAAAGTTGTTTGCCTGGATGCTCAGGGTAATTTGCTGCACAATGAAAATATTTATCCGCATCCCCCGCGAAACGAAGAGCTACAGTCTGCTCGAAAAATTCAGAAAATGGTAGAAGCCTACGATATACAGGCCATTGCAATTGGTAACGGAACGGCCGGCCGGGAAACGGAACGTTTTATTCAAAATATTCGTTACGACCGTAAGCTACAGGTTTTTTCCGTAACTGAAAACGGAGCTTCCGTGTATTCGGCTTCCAAGGTTGCGAGGGAAGAGTTCCCCGATTACGATGTAACGGTGCGTGGAGCCGTCTCTATTGGGCGTCGTTTGATGGATCCTTTGGCCGAATTGGTGAAGATAGACCCGAAATCAATAGGAGTGGGGCAGTATCAACACGATGTAGATCAGCTTCGTTTGAAGAAGGCTCTGGACCAGACCGTCGAAAATGCTGTGAACCGAGTGGGGGTACAGCTTAACACGGCAAGCAAGCATTTGCTTACTTATGTTTCGGGGCTGGGGCCGCAGCTGGCTCAAAATATTGTCGATTACCGAAGTCAACACGGAGCTTTTCGTAATCGTAAGCAGTTGCTCGAGGTGCCCAAAATGGGTGCTAAGACTTTTGAGCAGTGTGCCGGTTTTCTGCGGATAGAGAACAGTGAAAATCCTTTGGATAATTCGGCAGTGCACCCCGAACGTTATTCTCTTGTCCGGCGCATGGCGGCTGATTTGCACAGTGAAGTTGCAGAACTGATCGGCAACCGGGAGCTGCTTGCTAAAATGGATTTACCGCGCTATGTGGACGAACAGGTTGGTTTGCCCACTCTTAAGGACATTTTACAGGAACTGGAGAAGCCCGGGCGTGACCCGCGCGAAAGCATCCGGATGTTTGAGTTCGATGACCGCATCAAAACCATTGACGATTTGCAGCCCGGCATGGAATTGCCCGGTATAGTAACCAATATCACTAATTTTGGCGCTTTTGTTGATTTGGGCATTAAGGAAAATGCTTTGATACATATCTCAAATCTCAGTGAGAACTTTGTGAGCAATCCGGCCGATGTCCTTTCCTTACATCAGTATGTGCAGGTGAAGGTGTTGGAAGTGGACAGGCAGCGAAAACGTATTCAACTCAAGCTTCTGAAAAATGAAAGTTAACAGGCGCTAAAAGCTTGCTCTATGCCGGTCGCGAAAATCAATTTTGAAGATATTACTTAGCTGAAAACAGATAATGAGAGGCAGCAGGTTGCTGTATGAGCGCGTTGAGGCTTTCCGAAAGCAAATTATTGCCTTGAAAGAAAAAGGCATATAAGGCGGAACCGGCTTTCGCATTGCCTCTTGGATTGGAAGGATATTCTTACGAAAACCTGCTTAAAATGCTGTGATGCCTTGTAAACTTTTGTGTTAATTTCTCAGATACTCAGGTTTAGCTTATGAAAACTCTACTCTTTAAGAAGAAAGTCTTAGTGCTGTTGTTCTTTTCTTTCTGCTTTTCCTATGCAGCTCGATTGGATAGACCTGTCGATACTTCTTCTCTCGAAAATCAGGAGGATTCGGTCATTACTTTGATGTTTTGCGGTGATGTGATGGGGCATCAGCCTCAGATAAAAGCCGCCTATCGTCCCGAGAGCGACGACTACGATTACCGGATTTGTTTCGAGCAGGTGCGACCTTACATCGAAGCGGCCGATGTGGCTGTAGCGAATTTGGAAGTGCCTTTAGCTGGAAAGCCCTATAGCGGCTATCCGATGTTTTCGAGTCCCGATGCTCTGTTGGATGCTCTTCAGTATGCGGGATTCGATGTCATTCTTACGGCCAATAATCACGTGGCGGACAGAGCGAAGAAAGGCTTGGAGCGAACCATACAACAGATTGACCGGCGCCGTTTGCTGCGAGCCGGCAGTTATGTCAATCGGCAGGATCGCGACAGTCTTTATCCCCTCATGATAGAAAAAAAAGCTTTCAAAATAGCTCTGCTGAATTGTACTTACGGCAGTAACGGTATGCCTGTAACCGCACCCAATCTGGTTAATTTTATCGATACCCTCCAAATTCGTGAAGATGTGGCGGAAGCGCGTCGACGTGAGGCTGATTTTATTGTTATGTGCATTCATTGGGGTGAAGAATATCGTCTGTCCGCTAATTCGACACAGCGTCGATTGGCCGATTTTCTGGCTCGACAGGGAGTTGGATTGATTGTCGGAGCGCATCCTCACGTTGTACAAAACCGCGAAGTACTTTCCGGGAAAGATAGCTTGCAAGTTCCGGTATATTATTCTTTGGGGAATTTTATCTCCAATCAGCGCTGGAAACACAGCAACGGAGGTATTTTGTTGCGTGCCGACATTCATGTTCCTTCGGCTAAAATATTGAAAACCGCTTACTTACCCGTGTATGTGCACAAAGGTCGTTTCCGTGGACGTTATCAATATCATCTACTGCCTACTACCGATTACCTGCGTAATCCTTCGTTTTATGCTCTTTCGGAGCCGGATAGCACGGAGCTTGTGTTTTTCGATCATTCTATCCGGGAGCGTTTGGGCGAAGAAGGTCTTATGACGGAGCCTCCCAAGTTACCGGAAAAGCTGCCCGAGAGGTAGTCGGATACTTTGGCTTGTGAGCAATTGCTCCGGTTTTTGGTTTTAAGAATTAAAGCCCCGTATCGCCTTGCGTTTTTCTGAGGCGGTACGGGGCTTGAGAAATCTTTCAGGAAGAAGCTTTGCAGGCTCTCTTTCTTCTTATTTTTCTTTCTTTTTCTTGCTTGTTGTTTGAGCTCGGGTGTAGAGGAAGCGTTTTATTTTTTGCGAAGCGGTCTTTTCAAAGGGCTCTTCCATTACATCTACGCGTTTGATTTGCGAGACACGATTGAGTTTGCCGTTCAGTTCGCTGGTGAAGCTTTGCATCCATTGTTGCATTCTTTCTTTTCGGTCTCCGATGTTCGACTTCCAACTTTCGATGCTTTTTTCGAGAGCTTCGAGGTCGAACAAGACTTTGGCCACCAAAAATCCGTCCTCTTCCACTACCAGCGACTCGATAACGTGTTGTGCGTTATTGATGACCGATTCGATATCCTCCGGATAAATATTTTCACCGCTTGCTCCCACAATGGTGTTTTTCATTCGCCCTTTGATAAAGAGGCGTTTTTTATGATCGAATCGTCCCAAGTCGCCGGTCTTGAACCACCCGTCTTCGGTTAGCACCTCGGCTGTGGCTTCCGGGTTTTTGTAGTAGCCTTTCATAACGTTCGGACCTTTTGCCCAAATCTCGCCAATGCCTTTTTTGTTGGGCTCATTGATGCGGAGTTCCACGCCTTGCAGCGCCAATCCGGTGGATTGCAGGAAAGTCTCTTTCACTTTAGTGCCGGCCAGTAGGGGGGAGGTCTCCGTTAGTCCGTAGCCTACGGCATAGGGGAACTTAGCCTCTTTGAGGAAGCGTTCCACCCGTGAGTCGAGCTTAGCGCCTCCGATACCGAAGAAGCGCAAATTGCCTCCGAAAGAAGCTTTCAATTTTTTCCCGGCAAGCCGGTGTATGATGAATCGAAACAGCGGATTTTTGTAGACAAAGCGGGTGAATTCCGATTTCATAAATTTGGCTTGCACTTGATTTTTGTAAAGTTTCTCCATGACCAGAGGCACCGAAAGCATCAAGCTGGGTTTTATTTTTGCCATTGCAGGCAACAGCGCAGCTGCTGTAGGCGGTTTTTCGAGGTAGTACACGCAAGCTCCGTACATCAGCGGATAAATCATTCCGATGGTATTTTCGTAGGTATGCGAAAGCGGCAGGAAAGACAAAAAAGTATCCGATGAATTGATTTCCTGTATGCTAAAGGATTGGGTTGCACTCCACGTGAGGTTTTTGTGAGTCAGCATGACGCCTTTGGAGCGCCCCGTAGTACCGGAAGTATAGATAATAGCTGCCAAATCGTCTTCGGCTACTACCGCTCGTGTGTAGTTGGAAATACTGATATTCGGTTTTATGTTGCCTTGTTTGAGGCTGAGATCGTCCGTTATGATGACGGCGCTTAAATCGGGAAGCTCCAGCCCTTCTGCTTTATGGTAGAGCCTTTCGCTCACAAAGAGCGCTTTGGCTTCGGAGTGTTTCAGTACCGATTCGACTTCGTCCCGTGAGAAATCGGGCAGTATGGGGACTACAATGTAGGCATTGGAAACAATGGCAAAGTAAGAAATCACCCAGTTGGGCATGTTGTGGCTCAAAAGGGCTATCCGATCGCCTTTTTTCAAACCTAAGGAGTACAGCAAAGCGCTGACCAGCTCTATTTTTTTCCCGAATTCGGCGTAGCTGATGGGTTTGTCCTCGACAAAAGAGATGCAAGGTCTGTCGGCAAAGAGTGCTAAAGAATTGTCGAGGGTAGCTTGCAGAGTCAGAGGACTGGGCTCTATTTTCTTGTTGAAAAAGTTCATGTTCTGAAGTGTCTATGTGTATAAATTTTGCTGTTGCCGCATGAGTATGACTTGCTGCAACTGTTCTACCGGGGACAAAGATAGGTATTTTGATAAAGAAAAATAGCACTTTTCGGCGTATTTTGTGCAAAATTATTTTTCCTTTGATTTTTTCCGCTCGTCATACTGCTGCATTGCTTCTTAAATAATATCTTTGCAAGATGTAATCATAATCTTTTGAGACCAATAAGTTTTATTATCTATGAAGAATAAACTTTTCCTTTTTTCTTTACTTATTTTAATGCCCTGTCTCGTCTCGGCTCAGAAATCCGGAAGCCTGCACAGGCAAATTTCCGACACACTCACAAACATCGCCAACGAGTACACCTACGTGGGAGTTGTGAATAACATCAGATTGTCGGTTGACGACAAAAGGAAACAAGTTACCGTAAATACTTCCGATCGATTGAGTAATATTGCATTCCGGAACGAGAATGTCGCCCGTATAAACAAAGCCCTGCGTGCGATCCTTGCTGCGCGCTATCCCGGTTACGATTTTCGTTGTGTTAGCAATGGTAAACAGATTGAAGAACTCGTACCCAATCTTTACCGCGGCAAGCAGCTCGATAAAAACCGGCGTTTCAAACTGAACGAATCCGATCCGCCTCTGCTGACGAAACTTTCTCTTCCTTACCGAATCGACCGAGGGCTTCAGAACCGCCATATCGCTCTTTGGCAAAGTCACGGCTGGTATTACAACCTCGCTAAACGGCGTTGGGAGTGGCAACGCCCCCGATTGCTTCAAACCGTCGAAGATCTTTATACCCAATCTTACGTATTGCCCTTTCTCCTGCCCATGCTCGAAAATGCCGGAGCCAACGTATTATTGCCTTTGGAGCGTGATACGCAACGTCATGAAGTGATTGTCGATAACGATAACCCGGACGGAGGTATTTATACCGAAACAAAAGGAGCAAAAACATGGAAAACCGGAAACCGTCCCGGTTTTGCACACAATCAGGAACGCTACATCCAAGGTGAAAATCCTTTTGAGAGAGGTAGTTATCGTTGGGCTGAGAGTGTTAGTAATCGGGAAGAAGCCAATAGCGTCACTTGGACTCCCGTCATTCCCGAAGCGGGTTACTATGCCGTGTACGTATCCTATCATACGCTTGAAAACAGTGTATCCGATGCTCGTTATACGGTGAGGCACTTGGGAGGAGAGACCGAGTTTTCCGTCAATCAGAGGATGGGAGGCGGCACTTGGATATACTTGGGGCATTTCCGTTTTGAACGCGGCAGCAATCCGCTCACAGGGAGTGTGAAGTTGACAAACTTCAGCCGCTCGGCGCATCGGCAGCTGACGGCCGATGCCGTAAAATTCGGAGGAGGAATGGGAAATATTGCCCGGGCGCCGAAGGATTCCAGTCGTTTGGCTATAAAGCTTATGCAGCCTATCGAGAAGATGCTGCGCAGCTGCCCGTTGCGAGTTGAGATGCCTCCTTTGTTCCCTCCTCAGACCAGCGGTCGGCCTCGTTTTGCCGAAGCGGCCCGTTATTGGTTGCAATGGGCCGGTATGCCCGACAGCATTTATAGTTTCAGCGCCGGCGAAAATGATTACACCGACGATGCCCGCTCGCGTGGATATTGGGTTAATTACATGGCCGGTGGATCTGCAGTAATGCCGAAAAGCAAAGGTCTGAAAATTCCGCTCAATCTTTCTTTTTCCTTTCACACCGATGCCGGGACCACTCCGAACGATTCGCTGATTGGCACCTTGTCTATATTTTCTACTGAGGATACCGAAAAAAACAGCCTTTATCCCAATCGGGTTTCGCGCTGGGCCGCACGCGATTTGGCTGATATTGTGCAAAGCCAGATTGTCGAAGATATCCGGCGGAGCTACGACCCTAAGTGGACGCGCCGGGGTCTATGGAACAAGCCTTACATCGAATCGCGTCTTCCGAAAGTTCCTGCTATGTTGTTGGAGCTGCTTTCGCATCAGAACTTTGCTGATATGCGCTACGGCCTCGATCCTCGCTTTCGTTTTACCGTAAGCCGCTCCATCTACAAGGGCATGTTACGTTATCTGGCTGAAGCTAATGGCTTCGATTATGTGGTACAGCCTCTGCCTGTCGAGAAGTTTAACTGCCGCTTTGTTGCCGAGAATGAATTGGAGTTGAATTGGGAAGCGGTGAGCGACAGCCTCGAAGTTACAGCCGAAGCCGATAAGTTTGTATTGTACACGCGCATTGATGACGGAGGCTTCGACAACGGGAAGCTTGTAAAGGGCAATACCGTTCGTGTTCATATTATTCCCGGAAAAATTTACAGTTTTCGTGTTACGGCTGTCAATAGAGGCGGGGAAAGCTTTCCTTCCGAAATTCTGTCGGCTTACCGGGATCCTCGTGAAACTCGTGAGGTCTTGATTATAAATGCTTTCGAACGGATCAGCGCTCCGGCTTCCTTTGAAGTGGATACTACGTATGCCGGCTTCCGGAACGACATCGATGCCGGAGTTCCTTATATGGCTGAGATCGGATTTACAGGCCGACAATACGAATTTCGCAGGCAATTACCTTGGGTTGACAACGATGCTCCGGGATTTGGTGCCAGTCATGCCGATCAGGAGGCCACCGTAATTGCAGGTAATACCTTTGATTACCCTTATTTGCACGGAGAGGCCCTCAAGGCAGCCGGTTACTCCTTCGTATCTTGCGCCGTAAAAGCCCTTGCGGATGGACGGGTAGATATGGCAGTTTATCCTTTTGTCGATTTGATACTCGGCAAGCAACGTCGGGCTCCGCTCGGTAGTTATATGCCTCGTGACGAATTTAGAGCTTTCAGGCCGGAAGTGCAGCAGAAGATACGTGCCTACTGTGCGGGCGGAGGCCGTTTGCTTATCAGTGGTGCCCACTGGGCCTCCGATCTTTGTGAGGGAGATTCCGTTTCGCCGGTTGACCGGGACTTTGCCGAACAAGTGCTTAAAATCAAGCTCCGTACTTCGCATGCCTCTGTTGGCGGAGCCGTATGCTTACTTGCATCGCCTTGCCGAAATTTTGCACCTATGAACTTCGATTACTACCACTTGCCCAACGAGAAATCCTACTATGTGGAGTCGCCGGATGCCATCGAACCTGCCCATTCGGATGCGTTCAGCATTTGCCGTTACGCCGAAAATGGACGTAGTGCCGCTGTTGCCTACAAAGGGAACTACCGTCTTTGTCTCTGGGGCTTCCCTCTTGAAACCATTGTGGATACCGGAAAGCGGGAAAGTCTTATGAAGGCGGTAATGACTTTTTTTGAATAAACGATTTCCATGTTGCAACAAAAAAGGCATTGTATTTGTTATTCGCGCAGGATGTGAAAATGTGCTTATGAAATCATATCCTTTTTTGTTGCTTTTGTTTATTTGTCCGTTCTTGTATGGACAGGAAGAGGAGGCTATCAATCCCGATCGACCCGACCAAAGCGAAGGTGTTTATGTCTTGCCTCGCGGACAGTTCCAGATTGAAGACGGCTTTACTTTCCAGCCCGGTGTGCTTGCGCAAAACCTGATGCTGCGTTGCGGGTTGTTCTCGTCTACCGAAATACGCCTGTCGAGCGACATCGAAAAGACGGCTCAAGGAATCCTTGTTGACAACATCGTGCTGAGCGCCAAACAGCGCCTCATCGAGGCTCAAGGCTGGATTCCGGCTCTTACTCTTGTCGGCTATCTGGCTTGCGACCTGCAGGCAGGAGCTGAGTTGTCGCCGGATCTATTGGCTTCTTTCGAATACGAGATCGGGCGCAGCGATTGGGCCTTCGATTGGGCCTTCGATTGGAATATGGGTGTGAATAACCGCTTCCGGAACGGAATTCTTACCGCTCAGCTGAATGGACCTGTTGTCGGAGGATTAAGCGCTTTTGCCGAATATTACGCTATTCTTTCGAAAGACGAAGCGCCCTCCCACAACGTTGATATCGGGTTGATGTACACACTTAGCCCCAACTTTCAGATCGATTTGGCCGCCGGACGTGGCCTGAAGACTGATGCCGACTATTTCCTGACCTTTGGTTTTGCTTATCGCATTCATTTTCGCGACTGATGCGTCTTAGATAAACCGATCCTGCCTTTTGAATATGGAGCAGGCCTTGTGAACATCCATTAACTGTATGGAATGCAGTAATTCTTCAATCCTATCTGCTGCATTTATCTGCTTGTTTGGGGCTTTGCATCCATACTCCAACTGAAATTTTACACGAAAAATTACTACCTTTGTAGAAAAAACGGTCAGTAAAGGAGCTAATGTTCCTATTGCTATCTTTTTGACTACTAACATCAAACACAAGAAAATATGAAAGAAACAATCCGACAACGTCTTGCGCAACTGCGCGAAGTGATGGCAGCCCGTCAGATTTCGGCTTGCATCATCCCCGGTACCGATCCTCACGCCAGCGAATACATCGCCGAACATTGGAAGGAGCGGGAGTGGATTTCGGGTTTCGACGGTTCGGCCGGTACTGCCTTGGTAAGCACTAATGATGCTGCGCTCTGGACCGACTCGCGTTACTTTCTTCAGGGCGAAGAGCAGCTTTCGGGTACGGGCTTCCGGCTGATGAAACAAGGATTACCCGAAACTCCGGAGATGCTGTCTTTTCTTGCGACGACCCTTCGTAGTGGCGACCGGGTAGCCATCAATCCACAGATGTGCTCAGCCGATGCTTATGCTGCAATGGAAGAAACACTGGCTCTTCACGGGCTCTCTCTCGTTGCTGCCGACCTTATCTCCGAAGTTTGGACGATGGATCGCCCGGCGTTGCCGACGAAGCCTATTTTTGTTTTTGATACGAAATATGCGGGACGTTCTACCCGCGAAAAACTCGTCGATCTTCGTCGTGAAATGCAGCGTGCACATGCCGAAATGTTCTTGCTTTCGGCCCTCGACGATATAGCCTGGCTTTGTAATATTCGTGGTAAGGACGTGGATTATAACCCTGTTGCCATAGCCTTTGCACTTGTCGGTCAGGAAGATGCTTCGCTCTTTATCGATCCCCGTAAGCTGAGCCCTGAAACCCGTTCCTATTTGCAGCAGGAAGGCTTCCGCGTGGATAGTTACGAGGGCATTTATGCTGCCTTACAGGCTATCCCGGCCGGCGTGAGTGTTCTTGTGGATGCTGCCAAGCTCAATCGCTCGCTATTCGAAGCCATCCCTGCGGCTTGCCCGATACGCAAAGCCATGTCGCCGGTATTTAAGCTGAAAAGCCGTAAAAATGCGGTGGAATTGGAAGGGATACGTCGCTCAATGATTAAGGACGGAGTGGCCCTCACCCGTTTCTTCATGTGGCTCGAAGCCGAACTCCCCTCCGGGAAATTGACTGAGCTAAGTGTCTCGGAACGTTTGCGTTACTTCCGAAGCCTTCAGGAAAATTTTGTTGGTGAGAGCTTTGCTACTATTGCCGGATATGCGGCACACGGAGCTATCGTACATTACAGAGCCACGCCTGATTCGGATGCTGTTTTGCGTAGCGAAAATCTGCTGCTCCTCGATTCCGGTGCGCAGTTCCTGGATGGGACTACCGATATTACCCGTACCGTAGCTTTGGGAAAACCCAATGCACAGCAAAAAAGCGATTACAGCAAGGTATTGAAAGGTCATATTGCCCTTGCCACCGCCATTTTCCCCGAAGCTATCCGTGGATCGCAATTGGACATCCTCGCTCGAAAGGCTCTTTGGGACGACTGTATGAATTACGGTCATGGGACAGGGCATGGCGTGGGGCATTTCCTTTGTGTACACGAAGGGCCGCAAAACATTCGCATGGACGAAAATCCTACCGTATTGGAGACCGGCATGATTATTTCGAATGAACCCGGGCTCTACCGTTCCGGAGCATACGGTATTCGCATCGAGAATCTTGTACATGTTATACCTGCCGGCGAAACCGAATTTGGCCGTTTCCTGCAGTTTGAGACGCTTACCCTTTTTCCCATCGACAAGGAGCTTATCGATACCGAGCTGCTTAGCGATTCCGAGAAGGACTGGCTTGATGCCTATCACCGGCGTGTGTACGAGAGCCTGTCGCCTCAACTGAACCCCGAGGAGCGAGCTTGGCTCGAGGCTAAATGTAGTCCGCTCCGATAAAAGCTCTTCAAGTATGCCGGGTGCAACGCGTAAGATCATCCATGTCGATATGGATGCGTTTTTCGCTTCTATCGAGCAGCGCGATCATCCCGAATACCGAGCTAAACCTTTAGCCGTCGGTTATTCGGGTAATCGGGGCGTTGTGGCGGCAGCCAGCTACGAAGCGCGGCGTTTCGGGGTGCACTCCGCCATGTCTTCCCGTCTGGCTTTGAGGCGCTGCCCGGGACTTATTTTTCTCCCACCTCGTTTTGAGCATTACAGGGCCGTATCCCGTCAAATACGCGCCATCTTCGAAGAATATACCGACTTGATAGAGCCTCTTTCTCTTGACGAGGCCTTTCTCGACGTAAGCAAGAACCATAAGAACATGGCTTCGGCTACCCGTATTGCACAGGAGATAAAAGCAAGCATCCGCAGCCAGACCGGCCTTACGGCTTCGGTAGGAGTCTCTTTTAATAAATTTTTGTCCAAAATTGCTTCGGATTACAACAAACCCGATGGGCTTTTTGTCATAAAGCCTTCGGATGCCGAGGCTTTTGTGGAAAAACTCCCAATTGAGAAATTCTTTGGTGTCGGGCGCGTAACAGCCGAGCGCATGCATCGTATGGGTATTCGTAACGGACTCGACCTTAAGCGCCTGACTAAAGCTGAATTAGTAGCTTCTTTTGGTAAAATGGGGCATGTATTTTATGGCTATGCACGGGCTATCGACACGCGAGCGGTGGAGGCCCAACATCTACGACGCTCTTTGGGCACGGAAACTACTTTTTCGGAAAATTTAACCGACAATAAAGATTTGTTGTTATGTTTGCAAGAACTTACCGAAGAGCTGATGCGTAGAATCGGAAAAAGTGAATTCAAAGGGCGTAGCTTGAGCTTAAAGATAAAATACGAGGATTTTAAGATTGTTTCTCGGAGCTACACTGCTTCCGGGTATATTACGGAATCCCAAACTTTGTTTAAAATCGGGCGCAAGCTCTTACAAGAAGCAGAGGTATCCAAGCCCGTGCGCTTGATGGGCTTGAGCCTTAAAACAGCCGCATCGAACAGGTCCTTGTGGAAAAGCAATTTACAGTTGTCGATACCTTTTGAGACTTTCAGTGTAGAAAGCCAACATAGCTGAAAAAGGCTAATGCGGAAACGAGAGCCAGTATGAACAGAACGAATAAAACAAGGAGCATAATGGCCAGAAACAGGAAAAAGTTTCTGAGGCTTTTGATGCTGGTGTCTACGTCGCTCTGAACACGGTTCTTTAGGCCTGAAATGGCTTTTCTTGCAAAACGGTGTATGAAGTAACTTGGAAAAAAATAGATGAAGCTTATGCCAAAGCTGTAATAGCCCCAGAATAGCGTGCTTATGTGCTCGAAGTCGGAAAATTCCTGCAGGAAAGATTGGCTTACCAGAATAAAGATGCCGGATAAAACCCCTAAAAAACAGCCAACATAACCTGCAATAGCCAGAAAATAGCTCCATTGAGCGGCTGATAGTAGATATTTCTCTATTGACTGGTTGAACGACAGTGTTTCACTTCCGGAAAGTGCCGTCAAGTCTTTTTCTTCGTTATTCATAAAATCTTAATTTAATTCTACCAATACCGGACAGTGGTCGCTCATTACCACTTCGTCCAGAATGGCCGTGGATTTAATACGTTTGATAAAATGCTCCGAGCAGACAAAATAATCGATTCTCCAGCCAATATTTCGTTCACGAGCCTTCGAACGCATGCTCCACCACGTATATTTTATCGTGTCGGGATAAAAATGTCGGAAAATATCCACCAGACCGTTGGCTACGTAGTTGTCGAATCCTTCACGTTCTTCTTTGGTGAATCCGGCATTCATTTCGTTTTGTTTCGGGTTGGCGAGGTCTATCTCTTTGTGTGCCACGTTCAAGTCTCCGCACATCAAGACCGGCTTGCTCTTTTCGAGTTGTTTGATATATTCCAGCAATTTCGGATCCCAAACCTCGTGGCGTATCTTCAAGCGGGAGAGGTCGTTTTTTGCATTAGGAACATAGGTAGTAAGCAGATAAAAATCTTCGAACTCCAATGTAATTATCCTGCCTTCACGTTGCAGATTGCCGTAACGGTCTATGAAAATGTCGGCACATTCAAAACAGTTCCCAAAGTCCGTAACCACATTTAGAGGAGCTTGTTTACTGAAAATTGCCGTACCGCTGTATCCTTTCTTCTCGGCCGAATTGATGTAGGCGTCGTAGCCCAACTCCTTAAATCTTAGGATGTCTATTTGATCGGGTTGTGCCTTTGTTTCCTGAAGACAGATAACATCGGGATTTTCCATAGCCAGCCATTCGAAGAAGTTTTTGTTGATGGCCGACCGGATACCGTTTACGTTGAAAGATATAATTTTCATAAAGCTATTTCTCTGTTATTGTTTGCTGTTCTTTATTTTTTTGAAAAGGTTGGAGGCAAAAACAAAATCATTCAAATCTTTATTTGTTGAGTGGAATATTTCGTTTTTCGAGCCCTGCCAGGCCTTTTCGCCGTGGTTGATGAAGATGATGTTATCCCCTATTTCCATGATCGAGTTCATATCGTGAGAGTTGACTATCGTTGTGATGTTAAACTCTTCCGTTATTTCGTGAATCAGCTGGTCGATGATGAGCGCCGTCTTGGGGTCGAGTCCGGAGTTCGGCTCGTCGCAGAATAAATATTTCGGTTGCAAAGCAATGGCCCGCGCTATTGCGGTACGTTTTTGCATACCTCCGCTTATCTCGGCGGGATACAGGTGATAAACTTGCTCGGAAAGGTTTACTCGATGCAGGCAGAAGCGAGCACGTTCTATATTTTCCTCCTGCACTTTTCGAGAAAACATTTCAAGAGGGAAAAGTACATTTTCCAATACGGTCATCGAGTCGAAAAGTGCCGAACCCTGAAAAAGCATACCCACTTCGCGTCTTAACCGGCGTATTCTACTTGTGTTCATATCCGGGAGGTTACGTCCACTGTACTCAATGCGTCCTGTATCGATGGGGTGGAGACCTATGATGCTTTTCATCAAAACCGTTTTACCCGATCCGCTCGGACCGATGATCATATTTGTTTTGCCTGCTTCGAAAACAGCTGATATATTCTTTAATATCTGCTTGTTTTCGAAAGATTTACAAAGCCCCTTTACTTCAATCATAGTGTTTCTTACCTTATTTCTTTGAGTTTATGGAGGGGAGATGTCAGCTCAACATAAGTTGTGTTATCAGCAGGTTGAAAAAAAGTATTAAAACACTTGAGTTGACAACTGCATTTGTACTGGCTGTTCCGACATCAAGTGCACCTCCGTAAGCATAATAACCATAAAATGCGGCCACGGAAGATATGATGAAGGCAAAAACCAGAGACTTGGTAAGCGAGTAGAAGACGTAGTAAGGAATAAAGGCATATTGGATACCTACCAAATAATCGGCCGTAGTAATAATATCCGAGAAAACCCCTACGAGATAGCCTCCAATCAAGCCCACTGCCATGCTGATAATTACCAGAAAAGGCATAATTGCTACGAAGGCCGATATTTTCGGGAGTATCAGGTAATTGGCTGAATTTATTCCCATAATTTCCAAGGCGTCAATCTGTTCCGTTATGCGCATGGTGCCTATTTCGGATGCGATGCTTGAGCCTACTTTGCCTGCCAATATGAGGCAGAGTATGGTGGATGAAAACTCCAACAACAGTGTGTCGCGTGTGACCAGTCCCGTACTGTAGACCGGTAGCATGGGATTTTCGGTGTTCAGCTTGGTTTGTATCGTCATGATAGCCCCTATGAATACCGATATGATGATAACAATGGGCAGGGATTGGAGCCCTTGTTTCTCCAGCTCGAGGGGGAGTTGGCGGAAGAACATCTTCCAACGATTGGGTTGAACGAAGACCTTTCGCATTAGAAGAAAATACTTTCCGGTATCACGAAGTAGCCACATGGTTTTTATATTTTTTGTTATGCCGTATGTCCTTTTTTCTGTCGTGCAAATATACTGCTTTTCGCCGAAAATATTATTGTACGGCTACCTCTGTGTAGAGGACATAAAAAAAGAGAAATTCGCAATGAGACGGATTCCTCTTTTCTGATCATGAAAAAGTAATTTTTATACCCTGCGTTCTTTGATGCGGGCTTTTTTACCGGTAAGTTTACGTAAGTAGTACAATTTCGCACGACGAACTTTACCGAACTTATTTATCGTAATCTTTTCGATAAATGGAGAGTCGATGGGGAAAATCCGCTCAACACCAACGTTTCCGGACATCTTACGAACGGTAAAACGTTTTTTGTCCTGATGGCCTACGATTTTAATTACGTCGCCGCGAAATTCCTGAATACGCTCTTTGTTTCCTTCTTTAATGCGGTAAGCTACCGTAACCGTATCTCCGCTTCTGAATTTAGGATGTTCTTTGCCGGCTTCAAATGCTTGTTCGGCAATTTTAATTAAGTCCATTATGTTTTTAGTTTTTAATTAATTAGCTACGCAATGATAACAGGCTACCTGTGTCCTGCCAGAGATTACGTAAAAATTCGAGCCACAAAAGTAGTGTTTTCTTTTCAATTGAACAAACCGGATGTAAATTCCCAGGGTTGACGCATTAAAATTGTATTGTGATTAGTTGTTGTGGCTTCATTCGAGCCAG
>BDEJ01000014.1 GCA_001653155.1 Porphyromonadaceae bacterium H1 | reverse complement strand
AGCGAGGGATAGCTCCCACAACAACAGCCAACGGCGACTTCAACGAGGACAACGGCGACCTCAACGAGGACAACGACGACCTCAATGAGGACAACGGCGGCCTCAATGAGGACAACGACGGCCTCAACGAGGACAACGGCGACTTCAACGAGGACAACGGCGACTTCAACGAGGACAACGGCGACCTCAACGAGGACAACGACGACCTCAACGAGGACAACGGCGACCTCAACGAGGACAACGGCGACCTCAATGAGGACAACGACGACTTCGACGAGGACAACGACGACTTCAATGAGGACAACGGCGGCCTCAACGAGGACAACGACGGCCTCCACGAGGACAAGGAAATATGAATCTTAACGGGTTGCGGGATATGGGAAAGCACCCAACACCCAAGACCTAAAAAACCAATTATTTATTCACTTTTAAAAAATGCAATTATGAAACGAAAAAGTTTGAAAACGATGGCGATGTGTATCATCGCAGCGGCGGGCTTCCTGGCCTGCAAGCCGGGCAACGCTCCCGAAGACCCCAAGGACGAATACGACGTCTATGTAGTAGGATGGGAAGATAATAAAGAAGGTAAATCGGTAGCCACGCTTTGGAAGAACGGCAAAGCTACCGGGCTGACCGACGGCAAGGAGGATGCCGCTGCCAACTCCGTATTTGTTGCCAGTAGCGATGTGTATGTTGCCGGGCGTGAAGGCTATAAAGCCATGCTTTGGAAGAACAATGAACCCTACGAACTTTCCGACGGCAAGGAGCGTGCCTCTGCCCTCTCTGTATTTTTTGCCGACGGCAAGGTATATGCAGCCGGATATAAGGGCTGGAAAGCCATGCTTTGGAAGGGCAAGAAGCCTACCGAGCTTAACGAAAAGGGGCTTGCCTCTGCCCTCTCCGTATTTGTTGCCGACGGCAACGTTTATGTAGCAGGATATGAATACGGTGATGCCATACTCTGGAAGAACGGCGAAAAATACAAGGAACTTAACGACGGTAACATACAATCCAAAGCCCACTCCGTATTTGTTGCCGACGGCGACGTTTATGTAGCAGGATATGAATACGGTAAAGCCATACTCTGGAAAAACGACGAAAAACCCAAAGAACTTAACGACGGTTTGCAGTATGCCGTTGCCAACTCCGTATTTGTTGCCGGTAGCGATGTATATGTTGCCGGGCGTGAAGGCTATAAAGCCATACTCTGGAAAAATGATGAAAAACCCAAAGAACTTACGGACGGCTCGCAGATAGCCGAAGCCTCATCCGTATTTGTGATAGACGGCGATGTCTATGTAGCCGGGAGGAATGGCAGGAAAGCCAAGCTTTGGAAGAATGGCGAAACCACCGAGCTGAGCGACGGCAAAAGGAAAGCCGCAGTCTACTCCGTCTATGTCGTACGGCGCGAAGCGGGGAAGAAGTAGCAGGACGTTAGGTGTTGGCAAAAACAACCCAAGACCTAAAAAAGAAGCAGGAGGCTGCATCGCAGCCTCCTGCTTCTTTTCCGGGCGGGTTTATTCTTCCATCACCTGCATTTGCTTCCGGACCGATTCCTCGTGTATGGCTACGAGGAGGGTTTTCATAAAGTCTTCGCTCATGCCCAGCTGGGCCGCTTCTGCGATGCGATTCTGGAGTATCTCGTCGTAGCGGGCGGTTTGCAACACGGGCATGTTGTGCTCCTTTTTATAGGTTCCTATTTCGACCGACACGCGCATGCGTTGTGCAAGCACTTCGAGTAGCTTGTTGTCCAGCTCGTCTATCTGACGGCGCAAGGCGCTGAGCGACTCGGTGCTCTGCGTTACCTCGCGGATGACGATCGTGTCCAGTATCAGTCCGAGGGCTTCGGGGCTGAGCTGCTGTTCGGCATCGCTCCAGGCTTTTTCGGGCCTGCAGTGGGCTTCCACAATCAATCCGTCGAAGTTCAGGTCCATGGCTTGTTGGCAGAGAGGGGCTATCAGTTCGCGTTTGCCGCCTATGTGGCTGGGGTCGCACAGCAGGGGTAGCTGCGGTATGCGGCGGTGCAGCTCGATGGGTATGTGCCAATGGGGGAGGTTGCGGTAAATCTTTTTATCGAATGAGCTGAAACCGCGGTGTATGGCCCCGAGCCGGCGCAGGCCGGCGTTGTAGAGGCGTTCGATGGCTCCCATCCAGAGGTCGGGGTCGGGGTTCACGGGGTTCTTTACCCATACGGGGATGTCGCTGCCGCGTAATACATCGGCAATTTCCTGTACGGAGAAGGGGTTGGCCGTTGTCCGGGCGCCTATCCAGAGGATGTCCACACCTCCTTCGAGGGCCTGTTGCACGTGTTTGGCATTGGCCACCTCTACGGCGGTGTAAAGTCCCAGTTCTTTCTGTACGCGCCGCAACCAGGGTAAACCCACTTCGCCTACCCCTTCGAATCCTCCGGGCTTGGTGCGGGGCTTCCAGATGCCTCCGCGAAAAATCTTCACGCCCTGCGCTTTCAGCCTTCGGGCTGTTTCCATCACTTGCTCTTCGCTCTCGGCGCTGCAAGGCCCGGCTATTACCAAGGGGCGTTTGGCCTCTATACCGGGTAGTAAAATCGATTGCAATTCCATATCCTGTTATGCTTTTGTTGTTAATTTTCCGATTCGTTCCAAAGCTTCGGCCAGTTTCTCTTCCGAGGCGCAAAGTGAGATGCGTATATACTTCTCGCCGGCAGTCCCGAAAATAAAGCCGGGAGTGACGAAAACCCCAGCTTCGTACAGAAGCTTATCGGCCAGTTCGGCAGCATCGCGATAAGCCTCCGGCACCTTGCCCCAGAGGAACATGCCTGTCTGATCGGGGTCGTAGCTGCAAGCTAAGAGCTGCATTATCTCTTCGGCATAGGCTCGGCGGCGGCGGTAGAGCCGGCAGTTGTACTCGCGGTGCCAGTCCTCGGGCAGGTTCAAGGCGCTTGCCGCAGCCAGCTGCATGGCTTTGAACTGTCCGCTGTCGATGTTGCTCTTCACCCGAAGTACCCACTCCACGAAATTGGCATTGGATGCCAGAACTCCCATGCGCCAGCCCGGCATGTTGTGCGACTTGCTCAGCGAATTCAGCTCGATACAGAACTCTTTGGCTCCCGGTATCCGGAGGATGCTCAGACGCTCCTCGTTGAGGATGAAGCTGTAGGGATTGTCGTTTACGACTACGATACCTCGCTTCCGGGCAAAGTGCACCAGCCTTTCGAATAAAGCGAGGCTTCCTCTGGCTCCGGTAGGCATGTTGGGGTAGTTCACCCACATGAGTTTGACTCCTGAGAGGTCCATCTGCTCCAAAGCTTCGAAATCGGGTGCCCAGGCACGTTGGGGGTCGAGCTTGTAGCTCTTCACCGTAGCGCCCAAGAGCCGGCTGACTGAAGTATAGCTGGGGTAGCCCGGGTTCGGAACCAAGACCCCATCCCCCGGATTGAGGAAGGCCAGCGAGATGTGCAGGATGCCCTCCTTGGATCCGATAAGCGGCAAAAGTTCTCCGGAAGGATCCAGACGGACGCCGAAATAAGTCTCATACCAGCGGGCAAAAGCTTCCCGCAGTTCTTTTATGCCCATGTAGGGCTGATAGCCGTGTGCATCCTTCTCGCGTGCGACGCTACAAAGCTTCTCCACTACCGATGTGTCGGGCGCCGAATCGGGGCTTCCAACCCCCAGACTGATAACCTTCAGCCCTCGGCTGTTCATATCGGCAATTTCTTTCAGCTTGGCCGAGAAGTAATATTCTTTCACCGACTCCAGTCTTTGTGCCGGCTGTATCTGATTCATCATTCTTTCTTTTTTATGCTTTGTTTTATAGCAGCGACTGTCTTCCCTCAGGATATTCGCCCAATACTTGCAGTTCGCTTACCAATGGCCGGATTGCCGAGAGCGACTGCCGGAAGCGTTCTCGGTCTCCAAATGCAAAATCGACGTAAAACATGTATTCCCATTCCCGGCCGATAATGGGAAGCGACTGTATTTTTGTAAGATTGATGTCGTAAAAAGAGAAAACCGATAATACTTTCGAGAGGCTTCCCTCGTGATGAGGCAGTGTAAAGGCAATGGAGGCACGTGTAAGCAACTGTTCGTGCAGTAAGTCGGCCACCGACTCCTTATGACCGAATACGAGGAAGCGGGTGAAATTGTGCTTGTTGGTTTCGATGCCTTCGGCCAATACCTCTAAACCGTAGATGGCGGCAGCTCGTGCACTGCAAATGGCGGCCGTATCATGCAGGGCCTTTTCACGCACATCGCGTGCAGCCAGCGCCGTATCCTCATGCTTTACTACCTTGACGGAAGGCAGTCTGTCCAGAAAGCTTTCGCACTGCATAAGAGCAATCGGGTGCGACTGTATTTCCTTTATCTCCGCAAGTTTCCGCCCCGGCCAAGCTGCGAGGCAATGCGAAATGCGCAACTTGTATTCTCCGCATATCGGAAATTTTCCTCGGCGCAGTAATTCGTAATTCTGTAGCAAACTTCCGGCGATGGTGTTTTCGATAGCCATAATGCCTATCACTTTCGGGTCGGCATCCACGACTTTGAAAACATCGCGGAAGGATGGGCATGGAATAATTTCCAATGTTTCGCCTGCAAAGAAATTCTCGGCTGCAATACCGTGATAAGCTCCTAAACCTCCTTGAATAGCTACTTTCCTCATTGTCTTTCTCTCATCTTAATCATATAAAGAAGTCCTGCTCAAAACTCTGAGCAGGACTTCTTTTGTTTTAAATCAGCATATCTACACCGCATACATACTCATCCTGCTCTTACTAGCTAAAGTAAAAGAAGAAATAAAAGTAAGTAAAAAGTCGAATCGACATGCTCTAACTCGTTTTTTGTAGTATGCTTATGGAAACCTTGCTTCGTTAAGCGCTATGCTCCCTGCTGTGCTTTCTTATTCTTCGCCTTCCTCTTCATTTTCAGAGGTTTTTGCTTCTTCCTCGTTCAGATCGAAAGCAGCCAGCTGGCGTTTGAATACCTGATCGAGCGAAATTTGGAAAGTCTCCGTTTGAGCTACTCCTTCGATGCTGGTAAGACGGTCCAGAATAATTTGAAGCAGATGCCGGTTATCCTTAGCATATACCTTAATAAACATGGAATATTTGCCTGTTGAAGCATGGCATTCCACTACTTCGGGTATTTTTTTCAGCTCTTCTACAACGTACTGGAAAGCGTTGATGTTGTTCAGAGTAATACCAATGTAAGCACAAGTCTGAAAACCGATTTTGTAGGTGTTGATTATAAATTCGGATCCGGATACAACTCCCGCTTTACGCAGTTTCTGAACACGCTGGTGGATTGCAGCACCTGAAACATTACATTCTCTTGCCACCTCCAAAAAAGGCATACGCGCATCTTGCGATATAAGTCGGAGAATTTTTTTGTCCAAACGGTCGATTACATAATTTGCCATAGTCAATTAAATTTTAAAAATATACTGTAGTTTTGTGAGGAGAATTTGCCTGCAAAAATATTAATAATATTTCTTTTTTCAATTCGTAAGGTTCATAAATTCTTCTTTTTTTACAAAAAAATAGTTTTAATCCGACAAAACAGGCAAAAGAGAAGCCCAAACTTTCAAAAGTCCGGGCTTCTCTTTCATTTTTCATTTAGGTTTTATTTAGCTACACGCTCCAGCCATTTTACCATACTCAACATTACCAACATCGATATACCTGTTGCTGCTACAAACACCAACCAACATACCCATATAGGTACACTTGTATACAATATACCTCCTATGAACAGCAAGGCATTGCCAATAGCAGTAGCCGCAAGCCAGCAACCTTGCATCAAGCCTTGCAAGTGCGGAGGAGCTACTTTCGATACAAAAGCCAATCCGAGAGGCGATATGAAGAGCTCTGCAACAGTAAGAATGAAATATAGCCCAATCATTACAAAAGGCGTAACCTTTATTGCGGAAAGGTCGGCTGCCGACATAGCACCCAAAGCGTCTTTCGCGGGGAGAGTAAGCGAGAATATCATCAAGAAAACGTATGCCAACGAGGCTATACCCATACCTATAGCAATTTTCATCGGAGTGGAAACTTCTTTCCCTCGTTTTTTGAGAAAACCGAAGAACCACATAATAAGCGGAGTGAGCGATACCACAAAGAACGGATTGACGCATTGGAATATCTCTGCTCCTTTTATGGTAGTAAAACCGAGATTGATATTTATAACATCGAGGTTTACATAGTCGCGTGCAAAATATGTGAGCGAATAACCGTTTTGATGGAATGACAACCAGAAGAATATTACCACTCCAAACACAGCAAACAAAGCATATATACGCTGTCTGATTTCGTCTGCTGACATTTTGATTTCCTCCTTAGAAACAGCCGTCTTATCAACCGCCTTATTCTTTCTTTCGGCAGGATTCGGGAATCTATTCCTATTAACAACAAAAATAATCAGAGAAACGACCATCATAAGCACAGCTGCCATAAAAGCATACTGGAAACCACGACTGAAAACATCCAAATAGTTGTTTACAAATGAAGCCGTATCAGTATATTGTGTACCGTTCAAGCATACTTCATTGGCATACGTACCGAGTTTTCCCATATCACCGGCAGCCATCTTGTCGCCTAACGACAGATATTTATGACACAATTCGGGCAGTGTGGCATTATAGTCGAAATTATTTACCTTCAACCACCAATTTCTGACACCGATAGCTATAAAAGGAGCAAAAAAACCTCCGACATTGATAAACATGTAGAATATCTGAAAGCCAGACTCACGTCGGTCTGAATACTTGGGGTCGTCGTACATCTGTCCGACCAACGCCTGCAAATTGCCTTTGAACAGCCCGTTACCAAAAGCTATAACAAGCAGACCGAAACAAGTCAACGTCAAATACAACGGCAACGAAGGTACCGGTGTTGGTGTGGGCACAGCAATAATAATGTAACCTAACGACATAATAATGATACCTACTAGAATGGTAAGCTTATATTTGCCCGTTCTATCAGCAATTATACCTCCCACAAGAGCGAGAAGATAGATAGAAGCATAAAATGCCGAATATACATAACCTGTAGTTTTTTCGTCCAAACCAAATTTGGCAGAAATAAACAACGTCAAGATTGCCATCATAATGTAGAACCCGAAACGTTCTCCCATATTAGCAAGAGCTGCTGCAATAAGTCCTTTGGGATGATTTTTAAACATGGATTTGTAATTTTATTTGGTTATTGATTTTCGTTCTTATTGCCTGCAAAAATAGGAATATTTTTCGTAGAAGCGCAATATTAGACTTGAAATGCACATTCGAAGGTTTTATTCTCAAGACGCAGAAGAGCAGCCAAGGCGGGAAGGACTGTTCCCGCATCATTGAGATTTCTTATCTTTGCAGCTCATAAGAAATAATCAACAATAATCTTTACAAGAAAACAATTCAAAAAAACGATGGAACAAATACACAAAACACTCCGCGATTCTTCCGTAGCGAGATGGTCGGCGCTCATGCTGCTGGCGCTTACGATGTTCTTTGCCTACATGTTCATCGATGTTTTAGCTCCTTTGAGTACGGCTCTCGAAACATCTTTGAAATGGACACCTGATACCTTTGGTGCGGTTGCGGGCTCGGAATACTTTCTAAATGTCTTTGCTTTCTTCCTTATTTTTGCAGGAATCATCTTGGACCGTATCGGTGTAAGGCGTGCGGCAATCGTTTCGGGACTCTTGATGGTTGTCGGAGCATCGATAAAACTCTACGCTATAAGCGATGCATTTAACAGCGGAGCTTGGGGTTATGGTTTTTTCGCTTCCTTCCTGCCCGATTTTCCGGCATCGGCTAAGCTCGCTTGTATCGGCTTTGCCATTTTCGGTTGCGGGGTAGAGATGGCCGGCATTTCGGTGTCAAAGGGTATCGTTAAATGGTTTTCCGGCAAAGAAATGGCTTTGGCAATGGGTTTGGAAATGGCTGTTGCACGCTTAGGGGTTTTTGCTGTTTTCCGTTTGTCGCCTTTCTTGCAAGAGCTGGGAGGTATCCCGCTTTCGGTAGGCGTGGGCACGCTGCTGCTGCTTATAGGCTTGTTGTCGTTTTCGGTTTACTTCTTCCTCGATAAGAAGCTGGACGCTCAGACCGCAGCTCTTAAGAAAGAAGGAGATTCTTCTGTAGAAGAAGAGTTTAAAGTCAGCGACTTAAAGACCATCTTTACTTCTAAAACTTTTCTTGTGGTGGCCGGCTTGTGCGTCCTTTTCTATTCGGCTATCTTCCCTTTCCAAAAGTTCGCTACCGGGATGCTGGAAAGTCGTTTGGGTATGGATACTGCCGATGCCAGCGCGTTGTTTTCCTTCTTCCCGATCGGAGCCATGATTTTAACTCCTTTGCTGGGTTGGTTTATCGACAATAAGGGCAAGGCGGCTACCATGCTGATATTGGGCTCTTTGCTGGTTATTGTTTGCCATTTGATTTTTGCTCTTACTCCTGCCACAGACTTTTCTTTTGGTGTGGCACTTGCGGCGATAATCGTACTGGGGGTTTCTTTTTCTCTGGTTCCGGCTTCGTTATGGCCCTCGGTACCCAAACTGGTGGACAACAAAGTGCTCGGATCGGCTTATGCCGTTATTTTCTGGATACAGAACATCGGTCTCTTGCTTACTCCTATCCTTATCGGATGGGCATTAAAAAGCTCTAATCCGGGTGTGACCGAGCAGATATTAGCCGGAGCAAATGTAAAATATGACTATACTGTTCCCATGCTTATTTTCGCAGCATTTGGGGCTGTGGCTCTTGCTTTGGCTTTCTATCTGAAAGCTTTGGATAAGAAAAAAGCTTACGGTCTGGAAGAGCCTAACATCAAAAAAAGATAGTTTTCCGAAAGGAGAGAGTACTAAAAACAGCAGCCCTCGTTAATATGACATATAACGAGGGCTGCTGTTTTTATTTCCTATGCAGCTTTCCTTGCACCGAGGATTTCGTTTTTTTTATGCTTTGGTTTCGTTTTTTATCTCAGGCGGAAGATAAAACTTTTCGGGGAAGCGGGCTGTAACTCCTCTGAAGTGATTTTGTATTGCTTCGAGGTCGCTCGCCTCATTGCCGGTAGGGTAGAAAATCCCGTTAATACCCAGCTCTTTCTTCTTATAATCAATCACTGCTAACTGGATGGGGATTCCAGCTTTCATGGCAATGTGATAGAAGCCCATTTTCCATCTTTTTACCAAGCTTCGCGTACCTTCAGGTGTGACTGCCAGATGGTAGTGCTCGTTTGCATCGAATACCTGTACCATCTGTGCAATGAGGGAGGTTGAGCGGGATCGGTCCACCGGTACTCCGCCTAAGCGACGAAAGAGTATCCCCATCGGGAAGAAAAACCAAGATTTCTTGATTAAGAAATGCGGTTCGCCTCCCTCTGCGCGATAGTACAAATATCCAAGTATAAAGTCCCAGTTGCTGGTATGGGGTGCTACGCAAATAATGCTCTTTGGGGGACTCGGAATGGTTGTTCGTATGGTCCAGCCACAAAGTTTAAGTATCCGGTGAAAACATGTTCTCATAACAGTATCGATATTTAGTTTCCTATTTCGGAGAGGAATTTAATTCTTACTAAACGGACTTCCGTTTCCGAGAAATCGTCTTCACCGAGTTCGTCGAGAGCGGCACTGATTTTATCCGTTTCCGCCGAGCTGAAGTAATCGAATATTTCATCCACCCGGTCGGCATCCATCACTTCTTCGAGGAAGTAGTCGATGTTGATTTTGGTGCCGGAATAAACGATGGCCTCAATCTCGTCGAGCAGTTCTCCGATTTCAAGCCCTTTTGAAAGAGCGATGTCATCAAGCGCTATCTTCCGGTCGATGGCTTGGATGATTGAAACTTTCAGCTTCGATTTGTTGGCAACGGTACGCACACGCAGGTCTTCGGGGCGAATGATGTCGTTTTCGCGCACATGCTCCTTGATAACCTTTACAAACTCTTCGCCGTAGCGCTTGGCTTTTCCGGCTCCCACTCCCGGAATATTCTGTAGCTCTTCGAGGGTAACGGGGTAGGTTGTTGCCATGGCTTCGAGGGATGGATCCTGGAAGATTACAAAAGGAGGTATCTCGAGTTTTTTTGACAGTTTCTTTCTTAAGTCTTTTAAAATAGAGAAAAGTTCGTCGTCTGCGGCACCTCCTCCCGAAGCGCGGGATGCAGCTTCATTATCGCCTTCTTCATCGTCAATCTCGATATCTTTCACTACAGGAAATGGTTTGGGTTTTTTCATAAACGCTTTTCCTTCCGGAGTAATCTTCAGAAGACCGTAATTTTCAATATCCTTCGAGATGTATCCGGCGATCATTGCTTGCCGGATAACGCCGTGCAGGAATCGTTCGCTTTCGTCGGATGCCGAGCCAAAACTTTCCAGGTCGTCGTGTAAGAAGGATTTCACATCGGCACTTTTATTGCCTTTAAGGATGTCCACAATGTGTTCCTCTTTGAACTTTTCTTTTAACTCGGCAATAATTTCTAAAATGAGCATGAGCAATTCTTGCCCTTCAACGGTCTTCTTGGTTTTCATGCAGTTATCGCATGAACCGCAGTTATCTTGCGTATATTCTTCACCAAAATAGTATAGCAGAGATTTACGTCGGCATACGGACGACTCGGCATAAGCCTGTGTTTCGAACAGCAACTGGTTTCCTATTTCCTGTTCTGCAACGGGTTTGCCCTGCATGAATTTTTTGAGCTTTTCCAAGTCTTTGTGTGTATAGAATGCTACACATTGCCCTTCGCCTCCGTCTCGTCCACTTCGTCCGGTTTCCTGGTAATAACCTTCGAGACTTTTGGGCATGTCGTAGTGGATTACATAACGCACGTCGGGTTTGTCGATTCCCATCCCGAAAGCAATCGTAGCAACAATTACTTCCACCTGCTCCATTAAAAACTTATCTTGGTTTACGGAACGTACCGAAGCGTCCAGACCAGCGTGGTAGGGCAGTGCCGAGATCCCATTCACTTGAAGAGTCTCGGCGAATTCTTCGACTTTTTTCCGACTTAAACAATATACAATGCCCGATTTTCCGGCTTGCGAGCGGATGTATTTAATAATCTCTTTATCTACTTCATCGGTTTTCGGACGTACTTCGTAGTAAAGATTGGAGCGGTTGAACGAGGACTTGTAAACCACCGCATCGAGCATGCCGAGGTTTTTTTGTATGTCGTGTTGCACTTTCGGAGTGGCTGTTGCTGTAAGGGCTATAATGGGAGCTTCTCCTATTTCGTTTACAATAGCACGGATGCGCCGGTATTCTGGCCGGAAGTCGTGCCCCCACTCCGAAATACAGTGTGCTTCGTCAATGGCGTAAAAAGAGATTTTTACCTGGCGGAGGAGTTCAATGTTTTCCTCTTTGGTAAGGGACTCCGGAGCGATATAAAGCAGTTTCGTGCGACCGCTGAGTATGTCGTTTCTTACACTGTCTATCGCTTGTTTCGTGAGAGAGGAATTCAGGAAATGAGCCACGCCGTCTTCTTCGCTGAAGTTTCGCATCGCGTCTACCTGATTTTTCATCAGTGCGATAAGCGGCGAGATAACAATGGCCATGCCTTCCATCAAAAGTGAGGGCAATTGGTAGCAAAGAGACTTTCCACCTCCCGTAGGCATGAGAACAAAGATGTCCTGACCTTTGATTAAATCTCGGATAATGGCCTCTTGGTTTCCTTTAAAAGAGTCGAAACCAAAGTGTTTCTTGAGCTCGGATGTTAATTCCAGTTTTTGGGGCATAAGGGTATTATTATAATAAAGAGCACGAAATTACTACATACTTGCATTGTGCCTGTTGTCCGTTGGGTATGAGAAGTCGTTGTTTTTCCATACTTTCCGGACCGGGCATTTTCATGTAACAAAATTATAAACAGACTTTGATATAATCAAGTCTTTTGCATAAAAAAACAATATATTTCTGTTTTTTGTCTGAAAACCAGCTTGGAAAAGGTTTAAAAGCTGCTGTGTAAATCGCATATAACTTCAACCGGATCCAAAAATACATCCCCGACAACAATATATTGCTATCGGGGATGTTCTGTTTGTGGTGTGATTCGCCTGGGGCTCGAACCCAGGACCCCATCCTTAAAAGGGATGTGCTCTACCAGCTGAGCTAGCGAATCAACAACAATGAAAATTTACACTCACCATTTTTACGTGATTCGCCTGGGGCTCGAACCCAGGACCCCATCCTTAAAAGGGATGTGCTCTACCAGCTGAGCTAGCGAATCAACTCTAAAAAAGCGCCTGCAAAGTTACATTTTTTTTTCTTCTCCACAAACCGAATGTTCAATTATTCCGGAAAACTCTCTTTCTTGTCGAGTTAACTTTCTTGTTATTATGTGTTTGTCTGTTTCTTGAGATTCCCCATTTTGGCTTTTTCGTATCTGCAATTGCCTTGTTTTGTGAAAATATTTGAATAAAAACGGATGAAAAAAGCTCCGACTAAAGTTTTTTTTGTATATTCGCCCCTCAATTTTAATTGAGTAAATAAACATAATAAAAACAACTATAAATTTTTGCAAGAAAAAATGGCAACTTTAGAGAAAATCAGGAGCAGAGGTGCTTTGTTAGTAATTTTTATAGGGATCGCACTGTTGGCTTTTATTGTCGGAGACTTTTTGAATTCCGGAGCAACGTATTTCGGGCGCTCTCGTGAAACGATTGCCGAAATTGACGGCGAAAGCATTCATTACACGGAATATGCGGCTGCTCTCGACCAGATGACCGAAGTCTATAAGATTGAAACGGGGCAGACCGATCTGAACGAAGAAATCATGGATCAACTCCATGCTTCTGTTTGGGAAAACCTTATAAATGAAAGACTTTTGGCTCGCGAAGCTGAAAAGATGGGTATTGCTGTTTCGCCCGAAGAACTTTCGGACTACCTGATTGGGAATAATACGCACCCGCTCATTTTGCAACGCCGGGTATTTGCTGACGAAAGCGGACGCTTCAACCGGAATTTATTAATTCGTTTTCTGAGTAGTTTGGATCAACCTGCAAGCAATAATGAAATGAAATCTCAGATTGATCAAGCTAAAAACTACTGGAAATTCTGGGAAAAAACGGTGAAGACAGATATCCTTCAACAAAAATATAATACACTACTGGCCAAATCCATTGCAGTAAACAAATTGGATGCTAAAGCCAGTTACGATGCGGCCAAATCCACCTTGGATCTTAATTACATCGTTCAACCCTATTACAATATTCCCGATTCGGCGGTGAGCGTATCCAATGTCGAAATAAAGAAACGTTACAACGAACAAAAGGAACAATTCAAGCAAGAAGACAGTCGCTCCATCGATTATGTTAGTTTTGATATCAAACCCCAGCAAGAAGACTTTGAAGAAGTTGAGGCATGGATCAACCGTTTAAGTGAAGAATTTAAAACAAGCAACGAAGATATCGCCGGCTTGGTAAATTCCAATTCGGATGTTATCTACAAGGGGCAGGGTTATACTCTATTTACTATTCGTCCCAGCTTAAAGGATTTTGCTTTTGAGGGTAAGAAAGGCGATGTTATGGGGCCTGTGTTTGAAAACGATACTTATACGATGGCACGTATTATGGAGACTGGAATTGTTGCTTCGGACTCGGTGAAAATACGTCACATCTTCCTCGTTGGAGACGCTACGGCTAAGTCCGACAGTATTGTTGCTGCTATCCGTCGAGGCAGTAACTTTGCAGACTTGGCACGAAGATTCTCAGCAATACCTCAAACAGCTGCTAATGGTGGTGAAATCGGCTGGATTCAAGAAGGTATGAGCCATGTGGATAAGGAAATTTCCGAACCAGCCTTCTCTAAAGCAGTGAACGAAGTATTTACCGTTAAAAACGATCAAGGGGTACAAATCATCCAGATCATGGAGAAAAGCCCTGCCCGTAAAAAGGTAAAAATTGCTATTTTGGAACGTAAAGTAACCCCCAGCAGTCGTACCTACAGCAAAATTTATAACAATGCGAAACAATTTGCAGCTAATAGTAAGGATGCAGCTGCCTTTAGCAAATTGGCAGAAGATAGTAGCTACTTCGTGCGTCCCGGAGAAGTATTCAAAGCAACCCGGAAGGTAGGGGCCATACCGCAATCGCGCCAATTGGTACGTTGGGCATTTGAGCACGAAAAGGGTGATGTTTCGGATGTATTTGACTGCGGAAATCAGTTTGTAGTCGCAGTGGTTACGGATGTAAAAGAGAAGGGTTATCGTTCTCTGGAGAGCGTTTCCGATCAGCTGAAAGCCGAATTGCTGAAAGAGAAAAAGGGAGACATGATAGTTAAGAATATCACCGAGCGCCAATCCTCGAGTCTGTCTGATTTGGCAACAAGCCTTAACGTAGAGGTAAAGGATGCTACGGGTGTAAACTTTGATTCTTATCAGTTTGGTGGAGCCGGTTTCGAGCCTGCTGTTATCGGACGGGCCTCTACCATGGAAGCCGAGAATACCCTGTCATCGCCGATCAAAGGGAATGCAGGGGTTTATGTCTTGCAGCTTAGCGCAAAACAAGGCAATGAATCGGCATTTGACGAGAAATCCGAAGCCATCAAAATAGAATCCCGCATGGCATACGCTTTGCCTTTCCAGCTGCAGCAAACACTCAGAGCAAAAGCTGAAATTGTAGATAACCGACTTAATTTTTATTAAGCTTATATCTTTTAAATAGAGGCATCAAGCATTTTTAATTAAATAAAAAAGAGTCGCATTTTGCGACTCTTTTTTATTTGAATATTTCCAAGAAAAAGGATAATTCACTGCTCAATAGCAAGCAACCGCTCATTTAATAAATTATACCAACGCAGGTAAGCCTTACTGCTTGCATGTGCTTGCTACGCTAGAGACCGTCTTTTGCATTTTTAAGCAGGAAAAGCTGTCTTCCGGGCTGCATAAAGCGGCTCCAACGTCTGGCTCGTCACTACCAATAGGAATATCGGACGCCGGACGCTTCATTTGTGTCTGGCTTATACCTCTGATTGCCAGGTTATTCCCGATCCAAGGATTGAGAATGGCGGTGCTGTTGATACAAAGTAATATATCTACTGGGATTTTTTCATCCGGATTCACTTCCTCTAAAGCTCTGTCAATGCTGCGAAGTAAGCAAAAAGTCAGAATGAAAAATCAGAGTGTCCTCAGGGCGTTTCTTTGCAAATAAGAGTCTCTAAGGTGTCACTTTGGGAGGTTTCGTAGTGGGGAACTATGCCCTTCCGCCGGTTTCCTCGACACGAAGGGCCGACTTTTCGTCGTTCCAGTTTCCCAGACGGATTGTCTCAAGTTGATTGATGCGCTTCCTGTCGTAAGGACGCTCTACGCGTATGTAATTACTCGAAAATCCGGTCATCTTATCTTCTTGACGACGACTTTCCCAAAGTACCTGTGTCGTTTGCCCCATTTGTTTTTCATAAAAAGAATTTGTCTTTTGGTCGGACAAACGATGAAGGATCTCGCTTCGTCGTTTACGTTCGGGTATCGGCACCTGATGTTCTATTTCCAACATCTTGGTACCGCTACGCTCCGAGTAGGTAAATACGTGGAGTTGTGAGATGTCCAGGTTTTGGATAAAGTCACAGGATTGTTGGAAGAGTTCGTCTGTTTCGCCCCGAATGCCGACGATGACGTCCACGCCGATAAAGGCATGGGGTAACTCGTGCTTTATGCAGGTTATCTTATCGGCAAAAAGCTCGCGGGTGTAATGGCGCTTCATTATTTTCAAGGCTTCGTTGGTGCCCGATTGAAGCGGTATGTGGAAATGCGGCATAAAGTGGCGACTACGCGCTACGTAACGAATAATGTCGTCCGTCAATAGGTTGGGCTCTATGGACGAGATCCGAAACCGGATATCTTCTTCAGGGAGCTGATCGAGAGCTTGGACAAGATCGAAGAAACTTTCCTTCGTGCCGCGTCCGAAGTCACCAATATTAACCCCGGTAAGTACGATTTCTTTAGCTCCTGCAGCCAAGGCTTTGCGAGCCGCCTCGACCGTTTCGGTTAGCGTCCCGCTGCGGCTTCGTCCGCGCGCAAAAGGAATCGTGCAGTAGGAGCAACGGTAGCTGCACCCGTCTTGTACTTTAAGAAAGTAGCGCGTACGATCGTCCTGCGAGCAGGAAGGGCGAAATTGTTTAATTTGTGAAATATCGGCTCTGTGTATCTGCTTGTTTTCTCCGACCTCTAAATCACGCAGGAATTTGAGCATGTCGAACTTCTCATTCGATCCCAAGACCAAATCCACACCTTCAATAGCGGCTATTTCCTGTGGCTTGAGCTGCGCATAGCATCCGGTTACCACCATGATGGCTTTGGGGTACTGGCGTCGCAGTTTTTTTATTGCTTGGCGGCATTTACTGTCGGCAACATCGGTTACCGAGCAAGTGTTGACAATGCAAAGGTCGGCTTGTTCGGCCGGCCGGGCCTTTACAAAGCCTTCTTCCGAAAGTTGCTTTCCAATGGCCGATGTCTCGGCGAAATTCAGCTTGCAACCCAGGGTGTGATAAACTACTTTTTTGTTATTAAATATGCTGTTATCAATCATTTGAGATTCGTTTTTCGGGCCTGCAAAGGTAATGAAAAATCGGCATACAAAACCACAAAAGCAAGTGAGTTAGCGCTTATTGTCGGAGTTAAAAGAACTAAGCTCTGCCTGTTTTTAGAAAAAATAGAATGATTCTTGCAGATAATTTAATACAAAGGCTTATCTTTGTTTCCAAGGAAGTTCACAGCCCGACTTTTTTTGAGATGTTAGGATTCATATTGAAGGGTATATTTATAGGTTTGGCCATCTCAGTTCCGTTAGGTCCAATCGGGATGCTTTGCGTACAGCGCACGCTCAATCGCGGGCGTAAGTACGGTTTCATGACAGGCCTTGGGGCTACGACCTCCGATTTGATCTACGTAATTGTCTCGCTGTTTTTTATCAGCTTCGTAATTGAGTTTATTGAAAATAACCTTTTCGCCTTTCAGCTTGGAGGAAGCCTGATTGTCTGTGTATTTGGTTTCTTTATTTTCCGCAGTAATCCGTCCACGCAGCCGAAGCCTAATGAACCCGCCAGCCACAGCCTTTTGGGCGACTACATGACCTCTTTCGGACTTACTTTCTCCAATCCATTGATTCTGTTGGTGTTGCTGGCATTGTTCTCCCGTATCAGTTTTATTTCCGAAACAACAACCCTCTCCCAGAAGGTTGTCGGCATTGTTTCCATCGCTTTGGGAGCCACGCTTTGGTGGACTGCGCTAACCTTTCTGGTGAGTCGTTTACACGGGAAGATTAATATCCGCGGGCTGCGTCTGATTAATCAGACCACCGGCTTCATCATCATCCTCATTGGTTTGCTGGGCGTTGTTTCAAGTTTCTTTGAATAAAGCCCGTTGAGCCGGATTGATTAGAAGAAAAGTATCCGTGGTTCAGGCTTTTTTCTGCTCTTTTGCCCAACTGTCTTTTAGCGCTACGGTGCGGTTGAATACTAATTTTTCAGCACAAGAGTCGGGGTCAACGTTGAAATAGCCGGTCCGTTGAAACTGGAAGTGGTCGAAGGCTTTGGCATTTTTCAGGGATGCTTCGACGCGGGCTCCGGTAATTACACGCAAGGAGTCGGGGTTGATCAGTTCCCGAAAATCGCGGGTGTCGGCAGCCGGATTTTCAACGGAGAAGAGGCGGTCGTAAAGCCGAACTTCAGCCGGAAGGCTATGAGCAATCGAAACCCAGTGGAGGGTTCCTTTTACTTTCCGGGCACTCTCGGGCGTACCCGATCCGCTTTTGCTTAAGGGGTCGTATTCGGCGTAAACCTCTATCAAATTCCCATCGGCATCTTTCTTGCAACCGGTACATTTGACGATGTAGGCGCTTTTCAGACGGACTTCCTGTCCGGGGGTCATGCGGAAGAATTTCTTCGGTGCATCCTCCATGAAGTCGCTCTGCTCGATATAAAGTTCGCGCGAGAATTCGATTTGCCGTGTTCCGGCTGTCGGATCTTCGGGGTTGTTTTCGGTTGCAAGCAGCTCTACTTGTCCTTCGGGATAATTCGTAATAATTAGCTTGAGAGGTTCGAGCACCGCACTTACACGACGAGCGCTTTTATTGAGCGATTCTCGGGCTGCATGTTCGAGTAGCCCGACGTCAATTACGCCGTCGTACTTCGTATAGCCTATTTTATCAATGAAATTGTGGATGGCTTCCGGCGAATAGCCGCGGCGACGAAGACCGCAGATAGTCGGCATGCGGGGGTCGTCCCAGCCTCGTACCAGATTTTCCTGCACCAATTGCAGCATTTTGCGCTTGCTCATTACGGTGTAGGTTATATTCAGACGGTTAAATTCGATTTGCCTCGGGCGGTAATCCGAATTCTGAAACTGATCTATAAACCAGTCGTAAAGAGGTCTGTGTACTTCAAACTCCAAGGTGCACAGCGAGTGGGTTACTCCTTCGAAATAATCCGATTGTCCGTGAGCAAAATCATACATCGGGTAAGCTTTCCATGTTGTTCCGCTGCGGTGGTGGGGTTGCGATTTGATAACCCGATACATAATGGGGTCGCGGAAGTGCATGTTGGGTGATGCCATGTCGATTTTGGCACGCAGCACCATAGCTCCTTCTTCTATTTCGCCGGCATTCATCTTCTCGAAAAGAGCCAGATTTTCTTCTATGGGCCGGTTTCGGTAAGGACTTTCGGTTCCGGGTAGGGTTGGACTGCCTTTCTGGCGGGCTATGGTCTCGGCCGACTGTTCATCAACGTAAGCCAGGCCTCTTTTTATAAAGTCTACAGCCAACTCCCACAACTGAGGGAAGTAATCGGATGCATAATATACATTTTTCCACTGATAGCCCAGCCAGCGTATGTCTTCCTGTATGGAGCCGACGTATTCCACGTCTTCTTTCACGGGATTGGTATCGTCGAAGCGGAGGTTGCAAATACCTCCGTAACGGCGGGCTATTCCGAAGTCGAGGCAGATCGCCTTGGCGTGACCGATGTGCAGGTATCCGTTGGGCTCAGGCGGGAATCGAGTCTGGATGCGCTTGTCGTTTTTCCCATTTGCCAAATCTTCTTCAACGATTTGTTCGATAAAGTTTAAACTCTTTTTAGGAGCTTCGATACCGGTTTCCGTGTTCATGTAGTTATGCTGATTGATGTTCTTCGCTCTTGTAAGGAGCCGTTGTCTGTGTTCTTTAATTCTGTATTTTTTTTTACTCGAAATAGCCTTTAATAATGCCGCGCGGCGAGTTACGGACAAACAGCAGAATCTCGTCGCGTTCTTTGGTTGCGGGCAGCTCTGCTTCGATACGCTCAATGGCGTGGGTGGTGTTCATCCCCGAGAGGTAGAGGTAGCGGTAAATATCCTGTATGTCGCGTATCTGGTCGTTGGTGTATCCGCGGCGACGCAGCCCGATGGAGTTGATACCGGCGTAGGACAAAGGATCACGACCGGCTTTTACAAAGGGTGGGACGTCTTTATTTACTTTGGAGCCTCCCTGTATCATCACGTGAGAACCGATGTGGGTAAACTGATGTACCAATACTCCTCCGCTGAGGATGGCAAAATCGTCGACAACAACTTCGCCGGCTAACTGAGTCGCATTAGCCAAAATAACATTGTCGCCTACTATACAGTCGTGGGCCACGTGGCAATAGGCCATGATAAGGCAGTTGCTTCCCACTACGGTTTTTCCTTTGGCCACCGTTCCCCGGTTCACGGTAACATACTCACGAATTGTGGTGTTGTCGCCAATGATGGCAAGGGTTTCTTCGCCTTTGAACTTGAGGTCTTGAGGTACGGCACCAATCACCGCACCGGGAAAGATGTTGCAATTTTTACCAATACGGACTCCTTCCAGAATGGTAACGTTGGATCCGATACGAGTACCTTCGCCGATTACCACGTTCTTGTCGATAGTGACAAAAGGTTCAATTACCACATTGGATGCGATTTTTGCATCGGGGTGGATGTATGCCAATGGTTGTTTCATTTATACTATGGTTTGAATTTTAAAACGTTTTTCTCAGGCTTTGTTCTGAGTTACTTGAGCCATAAATTCGGCTTCCGCCACGATTTTTCCGCCGACAAAAGCCAATCCGCGCATTTGGGCGCATCCGCGGCGTATCTCTCCCATAAGCTCGATGCGAAAAATAACCGTGTCGCCCGGCACTACCTTCTGGCGAAACTTAACGTTATCGATTTTCATGAAATAGGTCGAGTATTGCTCGGGATCCGTTTGCTTGTGTAGCACCAGCAAACCACCCGTCTGAGCCATGGCTTCGATAAGTAAGACACCCGGCATGACGGGTTCTTTCGGGAAGTGCCCCATGAAGAAAGTTTCGTTGCCCGATACGTTCTTTACACCTACTACAACCCGATCGGTTATTTCAAGCACTTTATCCACCATCAAAAAAGGCCAGCGGTGGGGCAGCATCCTGCGAATGGCGTTTACATCGAGTAGCGGCTCCACCGAGTCGTCGTAAACCGGAGCTTGCCGTTCGGTGTATTTTATATCTTTGCGAATAATCTTTGCGGTTTCGGTATTGGTCTTATGACCCGGGAAAAGGGCTATTACCTTTCCTTTGAGGGGCTTCCCGATGAGGGCGAGATCGCCCACAACGTCGAGCAGTTTGTGGCGCGCCGGCTCGTTGTTAAACTTCAGGCTGTCGTTCAGGTAGCCCAACTGGTCGGCCTTGCGAGTGCTTTGTCCCATTAGGGCGGCTATGTTGTCGACTTCTTCTTGCGGTAAGGCCCGATCGTAGATAACGATGGCATTTTTGAGATCGCCACCTTTTATCAGATTCATTTTGGCAAGAGCTTCTATTTCGCGTACAAAAACGAAAGTACGCGCCGGAGCAATCTGCTCTGCGTAGTCCTCCATCACATCCAGCGAGGCGAACTGGTTATTCAGTATCGGAGAGTCGAAACCGATGTGTACGTCCACACTGAAGTCGTCATCGGGTAAGATAATGATTTTTGATTCTGTATCCGGGTTGCGGTATTCGATTTTCTTACGGACAATATAGTAGTCTTTATCTTCTTGCTGTTCGACGATGCCAACCCGGCTGATTTCATTTACATAGGGCTCTGCGCTGCCATCGAGGATAGGAAACTCCGGACCATCCACTTCCAGCAAACAGTTGTCGATTCCCAAAGCATACAAGGTCGAGAGAGCGTGTTCGACAGTAGAAACCTGTGCTTCTCCTTTTTTCAGAACGGTACTACGCGTTGTCTCCACAACGTAATCGGCCAAGGCCTCCATCTCGGGTTGTCCGGGCAAGTCGATGCGTTTGATGCGGATTCCGGTGTTATCGGCTGCGGGACGAAAAGTTAAAGTCGTATTCTGTCCCGTGTGTAAGCCTTTTCCGGATAGAGAAAACGATTCTGCGATGCTTCTTTGTTTCATTCGGTTTGTTTTGTATTCGAACTTGATTATTGTGGGCCCGCGGCAATGAAAGAGCAGGGGCGGGCAGGAGAGTGGGTCAGGATTTGCGTTCTTCCTCCAAAATCTGAATGCGTTTTTGCAGCTGGTAAATCATCTGCTGCAATTCGGGTAGGTTTTTATAAACTACGGCCGAGCGGCGGAAGTTGGCCACCGGTATGGCCGGGTAACCCTGAAAGGTCTCTTTGGCTTTTTTGATGGAGTTGGGGACTCCGGTTTGTGCCGCCAGAACAGTGCCATCGGCAATGTGCAGGTGTCCGGCTATTCCTACTTGACCGGCAAACATACATTGCGCTCCCACTTTGGTCGAACCGGCGATACCTGTTTGCGATGCGATGACGGTATTTTCCCCTACTTCGACGTTGTGTGCAATTTGTACTAAATTGTCTATTTTCACTCCGCGATGAATGACGGTACTGCCCATTGTGGCTGAGTCTACGGTTGTATTAGCGCCGATCTCCACATCGTCCTCAAGAACGACGTTGCCGCGTTGGGGGATTTTCTGGTAGGAGCCGTCGGCTGTGGGTGCAAAACCAAATCCATCCGATCCGAGGACGGCTCCTGCATGGATGATACAGCGCTTTCCGATACGGGTATTAGGATAGAGTTTCACGCCCGAGTAGAGCAGGACGTCGTCGTCGATGATTGTCCCGTCTTCAATGGAGCAGTGTGCATGTATGCAGGCATTTTTGCCAATACGAACCTGATCGCCAATATACACAAAGGGAGCGATGTAAGCCCCTTCGCCTACAAGGGCTGTAGCGGCGATGTGAGCCAATGGCGAAGTGCCTGTTTTGCGCGGTACGGCCTGCTCAACCATAGATAGGAGCTTGGCGATGCACTCGTAGGCGTTTTCCACAAAAATAAGTGTTTGTGTTACTTCCTTTTCCGGCACAAAATCGTGGTTTACCAATACGATGCTGGCCTGACTGCTGTATAGGAAGTTGTTGTATTTGGGATTGGACAGGAAGCTGATTGTGCCGGGCTTCCCTTCTTCTATCTTAGCAAAATCGTGTACCGAAACAGATGGATTCCCGAGAATTTTTCCGCCTAAGAAGTCTGCAATTTGTTGGGCTGTAAACTCCATTCCTTTCTTTGTTTTTAGACTGCAAAAGTAATAAACTATTTTAAAACTACAATAATGTCCCGCAGCAAGGGCTTAGCCCGAGGCCCTGTTTGGGTGGGGCCGGCTGCGTGGTATTGAATTTATCTATAGACGGATTTTTTGCGGAAATCTTGCAGGTTTGGATCGTTACATTGCTTTAAAGTTTGCTTCTGCCTGTCAAATATCTTCAGCTTGCCTCTTCAATGAAAGCAATTTCCTGTTTTACGACATCGGTTATGAGTTTTGCCTGTTTGCTTTCGGGGAGTTGTATTAGCACTGAGTTTACTTCCTCGCGGCTTGCTGCGTCGATGCGACAGAAACGGCTTAAGCATACGGATATGCTTCTTACTAAGCTGTAATCCTCCGAGGAGGCGATCAATATCGCTTTTTGGTTAATTTTTTGGCGACTGTCGGTCGATAGGCTTTGATAAATGCGGGCAGCTGTGAGGAATGCGCAGGTCTGTGCCTTGTAGTCTTCTTTTTCGATCCACTCTATGCAGAGCGTTTCTGCATAAGGAAGTTTGCAAAGCAGGTTCTGAACGGCTTGCTCAATGAGTTCTGTTTGTGTGAAATCTTTCAGCCACTTCTCTGCTGTGTGGCGGTCAAATTCTTCGGGCGGGTAGAGCATCGTAGCCAATATTTGCGTTTCCCGTATGCTGAGTGTCCAGAGCTGCTCTGCTATTTGTTTGTCGGACTTCCATGCTGCAGCTATTTGTCTTAATCGGGGAATGTCTACGCCGTAGCTTTTTTTATACAGGATGCCCTCTCTTTGCATTTGATGGAGTGTTTCTCCGTTTCTCGATGCGATGATCTGCCGGCGTATCAGAGCTATCTGTCTGTTAAGAGGGAGGTTTTCGTTCTCGGTCATTATGCTGGAAATACTTGAAAGTTGCAAAAATACGAAAAGCATTGGGGAGCGACAAGTCTCCTTTTGCTGCTGAGCGGAGTCCGCTCAACGCTTTTATTTTGATTTTTTTCTCCAATCTCTTGTACAATCCTAACTATGGTGTTATCTTTGCAGCCGTAAAAAACACGGTGGCTATAGCTCAGTTGGTTAGAGCGTCGGATTGTGGTTCCGAAGGTCGTGGGTTCGAGCCCCATTAGCCACCCGCTCTTAAAAAAAGAGAAGAGGAGCGACATCCTGCAGGACGTCGCTCCTCTTGTTTTTATGCTTTGGGCATGTTCCCATTTAACTCCACCAGCTTGCTGCGTGCCAGCAGGCAGGCACCCAATAGTCCGGCTTTGTTCCCGAGTTTGGATATTCGTATGGAAGAATCTTTATTTACCAAATTGAGGGAGTATTTTTTTATGGCGCTGCGCAGGGGAAGCATCAAGTAATCACCTGCTTCGGAAAGCGTTCCGCCTATCACTACCAACTCGGGGTTGAAAAGATTGATCAATCCGGCTATGTGTTTGCCTAAAGTGCTACCCATTTCTTCGATCAGTTCTATGGCGAGCATGTCTTCGTGTAAAGCTGCTTTAATGATGCTTTCGAGCGAGATGTCTTCTTTTTTGTCCACTTTCTTGCTTAGCGAGGATGATGATCCGTCGTTGAGTTTCTCTAAAAACTTACGATACAAATAGCTCCCGGAAGCCTCGGTTTCGAGGCAGCCTTTTTTGCCACAATGGCACATGATTTCGTTGTCGAAAGCCGTCATGTGGCCGAATTCGCCCGAAAACCCTGATTTTCCGTAATAAAGTTGTCCGTTGACGATGATTCCGAGTCCCAGACCCCAGCTTACGTTTATGTATAAAACGTTTTTCTCTCCACTTACGCAACCCTTGATGTACTCACCATAGGCCATGGCTCGCGAGTCGTTGTCGATACTTACGTTGATGCCGAGTCTTTCTTCGAATAATTCGGTGAGCGGCCTCTCGTCGAAATAGAAGAAGCTGTAGCTGTGTCCCGACTGTGTATTGATGCGGCCGGATATGTTTATGCCGATGCTTAATATCTTTTCTTTCGGAACGACGGTGTTTTGAATGAAGTTGTTGATAATGTCGCACAATTCATCGAATTGCTCGTGAGTGTGATCCATCTTGAACGGTATGTCCATTTGCTGATCTATGACCTCTCCTTTGAAGTTTATGAGGCCTATGTTTGTCCGGAAGCGCTTGATATCCACTCCGAGGAAGTAGCCCGAATCCTCGTTCAATCCATAGATGTTGGGGCGCCTTCCGCCCGGTGTTTCCTGCTTCCCGAAATCCATTACGAAGCCTTCCTCAATTAACTCGCTTACTAATTTTGTGACTGTCGGAATGCTTAAATTCATTTCTTTGCCTAAGTCGGCCAAGGTATTTTCTCCGTTGTTGATGTAGTAACAGATGATGTCCTTTTTTAAGGATGAGTTTTTGGTTCCGGAGTTGATTTCCTGTAGAAATTTCAGTGCCATAAAATCATGAGTGTTTTTAATTAAAGCAAAAGCTTGTTTCAAAAGTTCTTTTATGCTCAATCTTGCTAAAGATTTGCTTTTGCGGATGCAAATTTAAATAAAATATGTTTCTTGGCAAGAGTTCTTGTTGGGGGTGTAGAGCTTCCCTTCTTTTTATATTAAAGAGAGAGGTGTTTTTTTATGGTGTTAATAAAAAAAATAACCAAATATTGTTTTGTTATTAAAATGTTTTTATATTTGCGATCTATTTAATCGTGTTCGATGTCGGCTTTCGAGAGTTCTCTTTTTTGTTTTTTTAAAGTTTGTGATTTTCAATAAGAAAATTCTATCTGCTGCTTCGTTTCTTGTGTTCATTATTTAGCTTTACTCCAATATAATTCTGATTGTATGTTGAAAAATAGGCTTCGCGTTTTTGTTTTCTTGTCTTTCTTTATTTTAGGGTTTCAGCCTTTATCTGCTCAGGTTTTGTTGCGAGGTAAGGTGGTGGATGAGCAAGGTAGAGCTTTGCCCGGAATAAGTATTTATGTAGCGGGTAGTGGAAAGGGGAGTATGTCTGATGCCACGGGTGCTTTTTCGTTGGAAGTGCCCGATTTGCAGGTAGTGCTTAAGTTTTCTTGCATCGGAATGAAGGATTTGAGCTTTCCGTTAGAAGGTAAAGACTACATACATGTGGTGATGGAGGAAAACGTGAAGATGCTGGACGAAGTCGTTGCCATCGGTTATGGAAGTGTCAAGAAGCGGGACCTTACCGGCTCAGTAACTTCGGTGAAAAGCGAAGAACTCTTGAAAATAAATCCTTCGGGGATTAATCAGGCTTTGCAGGGGAAGATATCCGGAGTTCAGGTCTTTCAGTCGGATGGCGCCCCCGGTGCCGGCATCAATATGCAGATACGGGGAACAAACTCCTTTACAACCAATACGGAACCCCTGTACGTGATAGATGGTATTCCCTTTAACTCGGCTTCGAATTTCAGTTACGAAGAGGCGAACAAGCAGAGTGTTAATCCGCTGAATATGATTAACCCCAAGGATATAAGTTCTATCGAGGTGTTGAAAGATGCTTCCGCGACAGCCATCTACGGTTCCAGAGGTGCTAATGGTGTGGTGTTGATTAGTACTAAGAGGGGGCTTTCCGGTAAAACAAAAGTGGAATTTTCTTCCAACCTCAGTTACTCTACCGTCCTCAATAATATTGATGTCTTAGATGCTGCCACCTATGCGGAGTATCGTAACGAGCAAATTATTAATGGCTATACTTACGATGGAATGGCTTTTGTGAAAGACAGCCAGTTGCCTTTCCCGGGTGTGGGGTATTGGACTTTTACTTTCCAGAAAGATCCCATAACGGGTCTCGACCAGAAAGTGGATAGTGTGTATCTGCCCAGTGCGGAAGATTTCAGACAGGGGTATCTGGGGGGAGGTACCGACTGGCTGAAGCAGATATTTAGAAATTCTTGGAGTCAGGACTACAACTTGAGCATATCGGGGGGCGATTCAAAAACATCGTATTTTGTTTCCGGCGGCTACCTGGATCAACAAGGTGTTATTCTTAATTCCTTTTATAAAAGGTATCATCTTCGCTCGAATGTCAACCGGAAGGTTTTTGATTGGTTGGAGTTTGGGAATAACATCAATTTTACTCGTTCGGACAACCGCCTGGCACGAACCAATCTGGACTTAGGCGGGATTATTCCTTCCGCCATGGGCTTCAATCCGACGCGTCCGGTTTTCGATCCGAAGAAAGACTCCGGATTTAGCGAAGATGTTGCCGGAGGACTCTCCAACCCCTACCTCTATACCCGTTCGGCTAAAAATCTTATCCGAACCTATAACATCATGACTTCTCTTTTCGGAGAAATAACTTTCAATAAGTATCTTAAATTCCGTCAGAATTTCGGATATTCCTATAACTACAATATCAAGAATGAGTATTACAACCGTTGGGTCGATTTGGGACTTGCCCCTAAAAACGGCTATGGTGTTCAAGCAGATAATTCTTACGAAAGCTTTACTTCCGAATCCATGTTGATGTACTATGCCTCTCTTGCCGAAAATCATCAATTGGGGGCATTGGCTGCATGGACTTACGAGCATGCTTATTGGCAAGACAAGCTGATAAGAGCTTCCGGATTCCCGACAGACCTTACCGAAGAGTACGATATGAGCGCTGCAGAGAAGCACGAAAAACCGGTTACGGATCGAGGCGAGAGTGGACTAATGTCTTACCTGGCACGAATTAACTACACCTTATATAAAAATTACCTTATTACTTTTTCTTACCGTCGTGATGGCTCCAGCCGGCTTTCGCCCGCCGGCAGATGGAGCGATTTCTTCTCCGGCGCCTTCGCTTGGCGCCTTGCCGATGAGGCTTGGATACGTAAATTGAACTTCTTTGACGACTTGAAACTGAGAATCAGTTTGGGACAAACCGGTAATCAAGGTGTAGCTGCTTATGCAACACGTTCCAAAATAAAAACCAAAGACAAGGACTATGTTTACGATGGGAAACCCGGAGTGGGTTTTGCGGAAGAATACTGGGATGGCCCAGCTAACCCCAAACTCAAGTGGGAAACTACCACTCAGGCTAACCTTGGCTTTGATGTAGCTTTTTTTAGAAACCGCATCAATTTTACGGCAGACCTTTATTGGAAATATACGCAGGATCTGATCCAATTTATGATAGCTCCTCCCGGATCGGGTTTTAAAGGCACCTATGTTAACTACGGTAATGTTGAGAACAGAGGTCTTGAGCTTGCGGCCTCGTTCAGGCCTGTCTCCCGGAAGGAACTAAGCTGGAAAATAGATGCCAATTTTTCACTCAACCGGAATGTCATCAGCGGACTGTTAGGAGATCAGTTTTCGAATGCGGCCTGGGGGCTTGAAAGTATGTTTATTCGTCGAAACGGATCGCCCATAGGTTTGCTTTGGGGCTACGAGGAAGACGGCTATTACGACAACGAAGCCGAGGTGAGGGCGGATAAAGTTTATGCTTCGGAATCTCCTCAGAAGATACGCAGCATGATCGGTCAAGTGAAATATAAAGACCTGGATAACAACGGTGTTCTGGATAACAGGGATAAAACCGTTATCGGGAACACAACCCCCGATTTCATTTATGGAATAACCAATTCCATTACATGGCGAAATTTTGCGCTCAGTTTTTTCATTCAGGGCTCTTACGGTAACGATATATTGAATGTAAACCTCAAGCAATACGATCTTTCGGGCTTAGCCAACATGCCTCGTTTTATTTACGAAGGGCGTTGGAGCGAAGAAAATAAAGCAACTGCGCGTGCTCCTCGTCCTGATATAACCTATTCCCGCTCGATGAAACCTTCCAACAGATACGTAGAAGACGGTTCTTATTTGAAATTGAAGAATCTGAACCTCAGCTATATCCTTCCTCAAAAAATTAAAGGTCTTGAGCGTTTGATTATCAATGCGGGTGTAAACAACCTGCTTACACTTACCCGATATACTTGGTACGATCCCGACGTAAACTCCTTTGGGAGCGATCCTTCCCGCCGTGGAGTCGATATGTCGTCTTATCCCAATGCGCGTGTGTATAACATCGGTTTACAGATATTGCTCTAAATTACACTTAAAAATAAGATCCGAAAAATTATGAAAAGCAGATGTTTGCTATATTTATCAATAGTTTCTCTTTTGTTTACCTCCTGTGACGACTGGCTCAATGAGAAAACCTATACCTTTGTTTCAGGCGAAGATCTGATTGCCGCAGGAAAATACAATGAGTTGGTTTCCGGAGCTTTCAATGCTCTTCACTATGCTTTTGAATGGGGAAACTACCATCAGATTGTAAATTTTGATACGGATTATCAAACCGGTCCTACTTGGGCATTTGGAAAAATTGGGGCCGGCAACTTCTATGAGGATGAGTCCACGAATAATTTTTACATCGGATTTACGATAGCGGTACAACGTTGCGCCTACCACAGCTATCTGATCGGAAGGATGAAAATAGACGAATCGGAGAAAAATAATGCATTGGGTGAGTTGGCCTTCCTGAAAGCCTGGTCGTATTTCAACTTGGTGCAATTTTACGGAGGTGTTGGGTTGTATAAGGAATCCGTTTCGGAGGGAGCATCCATGAGTTTGCCCCGATCGACCGTGGCTGAAGTTTATGAGCATATTATCGAGCAGCTCAAGTTTGCGGAATCCACCTTATATGCAGCTAAGGACCCCAAGTTCAAAAAAGGACATGTGTCTCGTGGTGCGGCAAAAGCTCTTTTGGCAAAAGTTTATTGTACGATAGCCTCAGCTTCGATGGCGACAGGCAATAAAGTCTCCATTCGTGGAGGAGCTCCTGTGAAATACGTAGATGGTAATAAGGTATATATACCCGAACCTCAACGACTAACATTCGAGAAGGAGCAGGTGAGCGGCTACGAGACTTTCGATTCGGAAGCATACTACCGTCTTGCGCAGGAAAAAGCCAAGGAGCTGATCGAATCGAATGAATTTGGTCTTTTCTCCTCACAGGAAGAGCTCTGGGCCTATACAAGCCGGAACGGTAAGGAGTTTATCTTTTCGCTTCAAACGAATGCAAACAACCCGAAGCTATCCAATTATGCGTCTCGGGAGTATTTCGGATTTATAAATCCGGCTAAGAATAATATCCGCGACTTTGGATTTTATATCCTTCGCGATCATTGGTATCAGCTTTTTGACGAAGGAGACGAAAGAGCCGTTTGGGGTGTTTTGCACCGTCAGCCTTTTGCCTATGAAAATAACCGCTTGCTCTACTGTTACTATCCGGCTAAGGACAGCCTGAAGGTAAAAGCCGGCACGGATGGCTATCAGCCTACGGACATACTCCGATATGATGCGCATTTGTATGGATCCAAGTTGAAGAAATTCAGCCAGATATCGAATCCCGACGGCAACAGAAGCGATTATAACTGGCCTTTTATCCGCTATGCCGAGGTGTTGCTGCTTTATGCCGAGGCTGATAACGAGTTGAATAATGGCCCTTCTGCCGAGGCGATTAAAATGCTGGAGCTTTTGAATAAGAGAAATAAAAGTAAATTGGTATCGGAACTTGGAGCCCTGGAGCCTTGGACGAAAGAATCGTTTCGTTCCTATATTTTGGAGGAAAGAGCCAAAGAGCTTGCCGGAGAGGGTGTTCGTCGCTTCGATTTGATTCGCTGGGGAATTTACCTCCAAACGATGAATGCTATTGGGTCTGTGGATGAAAATGGAGTGATTAAACGTCGCGAACGGAGGCATTTGTTATTGCCTTTGCCTGCTGACGAGGTGAATACAAACAAATTTATCGAAATCAACAATCCGGGCTGGTGATAAAATAAGATTAGGTATGAAAACATCGTATTTTTTTGTGAAAGGATTTTTGCTGTTTTTTGTTGTCGGACCTCTTGTTTTCAACTCCTGCAAAGAGGCGGGGATGCCTGCCGATCTGAAGCCAGTTATTCGCAGGGTTGCCTTGACTGCAGCGCCCGATACGGTTATTACTGCTGCCGACATGGGAGCCTGGCTTGCGGTATATGGAGAGCACCTGAAGCGTGTTGAATACATAAAATTCAACGACGTAGAGGTCGATATGCGGGAGGTGTATGTTGTCGATACGGCTTTTTACTTGCAGGTGCCTTTGGATCTCCCCAATGAAATCACTAATAAAATAAGCGTGAGAACCCCTGCGGGTGAAGCTGATCATGATTTCAAAGTGAATTTTCCCGCTCTGTCGGTTAACGCCATACACAATGAATACACTGCTTCCGGTGAAATGATGAAAATATACGGAGATTATTTTGATTTATATCAGGTCGGTCCTAAGACGACCGTCGTGTCCTTCGGAGGGAAAGAAGTGGCTGTTGCCTCTGCGACGAATAAGATGTTGCAGGTGAAAATCCCCGAAGGCTTGGACTTTGATACACCGGTGGAGGTCGTAAACCACAAATTCAACGTACGTGCTCTCTCGTCGGCCCATTACAAAGACCGCCGGAATATGATTACCAATTTCGATAGCGACTATCCCTATACCGGTTCTGACGGCCAGGCTTGGGTGGGACTTTGGGACGATCCCAAGCCCCTTTCGGGTAACTTTATCAAGTTTGAAGCAAATCGAAGCAGCTATCCTTCGGGACTGGGTTGGTTGTATCTGTTGCAGATGCCTTTTTCTTATAATCAGGAGATGATTATGCATCCCGAGAACTATTGCCTGAAGTTTGAGATTTACATGAAGAAACCCCTCATTGCTACGCAATTCTTCATATATTATTATTGGAACCAATCGTCCGCCCCGAGTCCCTTGGGAGGTGAAAGCATACGCGTAAAAAATCTGAATGAATGGGAGACGCTCGCCATTCCTCTTGAGAAAATCATTCCTAAAGGATTGTCGGGGACAGAGAAAGTTAATTCTTTGAACATAAGAATCCAGTGTTTTGAGCCTACGGATGATTTGGCCATGTACTTCGATAATTTCCGCATCTATAAAAAGAACTGATAAAAAATAAGATTATGAGCTACCTCAGAAAAAATATAGATATTTTATTGCTCCTCTTGTTTGTGCTTATCGGAAGCGCATCCTGTAAAACCGATGAGCCGACCTACAAACCATCGCAAGAAGACCTGCCTAAAGCCTCTATGCCCCGGATAGAAGGAACTTTCATTCAGGACTGGTTGATAGCCTCATGGGATGATGCCAGATGGGAAGCTGAATTCGATATGCTGAAATCGGTCGGAATAAAGTTTGTGATTTTGGCTCCTACCCTCCACGGGAATAAGGAGGAATATACTACCATATACCCTTCCGATCTTTCTTTTGCAGCTCCGAAATATGGGGTCGATTTGGTGGATAAATGTCTTTCTTTTGCAGCGAAACACGGCATGAAGGTTTTTTTAGGTCTTAATATGCACGAGACCTGGTGGAATGCTGCCGATATAGAACCCTCGTGGCTTGCCAAACAAATGAATTATGGAAATCTTTTGGCCAAGGACCTTTTTACTAAATACAAATCAAAATATCCGGATAGCTTTTACGGCTGGTACTGGGTTTGGGAAATTGATAATGTGAGGTGGAATAATCCCTATGCTCACAAAAGGCTGGTGCATGCCATGAACATCAATTTTGATTACTTGAAAAAAATGACACCCGACATGCCCGTTATGATAAGTCCTTTTTTCAAGGATGGTGCAGGTAGTATCGATATGAGTCGAAAAATGTGGGATTATATCATCAATCATGTGAATTTCAAAGAAGGAGATGTCTTTGCACCTCAGGATGGTGTTGGGGCGGGTAGTGTCAGCCTCGAAACCTTAGAGGCTTGGTTTGCCATGCTCAAGCCGATTGCCAACGGGAAGAATGGCTTGAGATTTTGGGCCAATACCGAGATCTTTACTCAATATGAGCAGGAATTTGCAACTGCAACTTTGGACCGGGTCGTTCGGCAGATGAACTTGGTTTATCCTCATGTCGATCGAATTATATCCTTTGCTTATACGCATTATTACAGTCCCTTGCTTAAAAAATCGGGATTCCACGAGGTGTATAAGCACTATTTGCAGTCCAACTCCATTGACCTGCAACTTCCCATACAAGCACCTCGGAATGTTAGAGTAGAAAAATCTTCCGATACTCCTGCTAAACTGAGTTTGTATTGGGATGAGCCTGAAAGCAAGGATAATGTCATGGGTTACAAAGTGTTCCGAGGACAAACGCTCTTGAAAGATTTGCAGTACGACGCAGGCGGTATTTGTGCTAATTTTATCCTGCTGGGTGATCAGGCTCAAGGTCATACCTACTCCGTAGTTTCTTATAATGCAATCGGGCAGATGTCCGAAAAAATAGCAGTTAATTACTAATCCAATTTTTAATCACTTAAAATTATAGCTTATCATGAAAACAAAAATTTTTACTTTCGTTTGTTTCTTGTGGGCAAGCACGGCGCTTGCACAGAATCCTTACACCCTTTCGGCGGATGGCACAACTTTGGAAAAATGGACGGGAAGCGATGCGGTTGCCGATATGACTAAGTATCCCGGTTTAGCTGGAGTTACTAAGATTGCTCCCACCGCTTTCAGTAGTAATGCTACTGTAGAAAGTATTGTGCTGTCTAAGAACGTAAGTACGGTAGATCAATACACTTTCGCCTGGATGGATAAAATTAAAAGTGTAAGGGTAGAGGCCGGTAACGGATATTATTCCGATGTTGACGGTGTGCTTTTCGACTGGGGAAAGACCATACTTTTTTTCTATCCGAGAGCCAAAGAGGGTGAAACTTATGTCGTACCCGCTACGGTTAAATCATTCGGTGGGCTTGCTTTTTTCCGTTGCTTGCATCTGAAAAAACTGCAACTCCCGAGTGAACTTAACACCATTGGCTTGGGTGAAAGCTTTTTTGGTTCCACCGTACTTGAAACCGTAAATCTGCCGGATGGGCTGAAGAACTTACCTGCCAGTACTTTCTCCGACTGTTACAAGCTGAAGGAGGTTGCTGTATCCAAACAGCTGGAAACCATTGCCTCGAAAGCTTTTAACCAATGCCAGTCTCTACCCTCTATCGAACTGCCTAAAACTTTGAAGAGTATTGGCGATATGGCTTTTTATAATACGGTGCTTTTAGAATCGATCACCATACATGCCGTAGAGCCTCCTACTCTTGGAACTAATGTGTTCGGGCTTGCTGCCGATGTTCAGAACCACCCGAAACGAGTATTGTATGTTCCTAAAGGACGTAAATCCGCGTATCAAAACGCTTGGGGCGAAAAGTTTACAGGAGAAATTAAGGAACTCGAAACTTCGGATCAAGCGCTCTTGTCGTATGACGACGTTTATACTTATGTGCAAGCTAAGAAATTGTATGTAAAAGGTTTGGATGACCTTGAGTCGATGCAGTACTTTTTATATGCTTCCGACGGTAGCCTGTCGTTGTCCGGCTATTTGAATGAAGAAATCGGGGTGGACGAATTGTCCGGTTTGTACTTCCTCCGCCTGACTCGCAACGGAAAAGCAGTTAAGACTATTAAGTGTGTATTTTAATCTGCCGAACGGCACCCCAATTTCCATAAAAGGAAGGGGATGCCGTTTGTCTTGAACGTTGAAAAATGATGGACAGAAGAAAGTTTTTGAAAATATCCGGTATCGGAGCAGCCGGGATGCTCTTTAGCGATCGTCTGACAGGCGCTTTGCTCAAAGAGGCTCAGGCATCAACTCAAATAAAGCCCATTACCGGTTCGTGGATTGAGTTTCAGCACCACCTCCCCGCCGAAAGCGAATATTGGGATGAAGCATTGCGGAAGTTCACGTCGGAACAGTGGCGGAGGAAGATATTCGAGATGAAGGAAATCGGTATGGAGTACCTCGTTCTGATGAGTGTCGCTCTTTTCGAAAAAGCCTTGTATCCCTCTGCTCTGGCTCCTCAGATGGAGTTGGGTAGCCCCGATCCGCTCGAAGATGTCTTAAGCGCCGCCGATGAATGTGGAATAAAATTCTTTATCAGTAACGATTATTGGGGCGACCTGAAGAATGCCGAGAACATGATGACTGATAAGGATATAAAGAAAATCAGAGAGGATTCGATGATTGAAATAGCTCTGAAGTACGGGCATCATAAGAGCTTCTACGGCTGGTACTTCCCCAATGAAGCTTATTTGCAACCCTACTTCTCGGAAAGCAGTATTCAGTACATCAACGAATGCGATGCTTTTGCCAGAACTCTCACGCCTCACTGCGTCAATCTGATAGCGCCTTATTATATTATTAATGCCAGAGACGACGAGAAGTTTGTCAAACAGCTGGAGCGTTTGAATATCGACATCATCGCCTATCAGGATGGGGTAGGAGTAAATCATACAAAGCTCGGAGAAGCCGGTAAATTCTTTTCCATCCTGCGAAAAGCTCACGACAAAGCCGGTCGCGCCAAGTTGTGGGCGGATATGGAGCTTTTCTACTTCGAAAGCGGAACCCACGGAAACCTCCTTCCGGCCGATTTTTCAAAGCGCATCCTGCGGCAGATGGAGGACATCTCTCCTTATGTAGATCGTATATTGTGTTATCAGTATATCGGAGTAATGAACAAACCTAATACGGATATAATTGCCGGCTGCGATGCCTCAACCCGTTTGTATGCGGACTATCGAAAATGGCTGTCTCGATGCAGGCGCTAAAGAACCGACTGCATGCGTCGATTCCTGTCAGGCGATTTTGTTTTGAAGAGAACTTGGATATCTTTGTTTATCTATAAAAAAATTGCTTATGAAACGGAAATTTTGGTGTTTTATTCTTCCTCTTTTCTGCTGTCTCTCTTGTGCTACGGATGACATGGAAATGCTTCTAAGCGATTCTCAAAAAAGCGGGAATCTACTCTCTCATGTTGCTACGAAAAACTTGCAGCCTAAAAATAAAAAAATGATTACCGGTACCTTTGTTGACTTTTGGTGTAAAGGAGACTGGAGTCAAGAGGCTTGGATTAAGCATTTTAAAGAGATGAAAGATCTTGGTGTCAACACTGTGATTGTCCAAGATGTTTGCCATAATAAATATGCCTGGCTTCCTTTAAATGCTAGCGTTAGCTTTATCTCTAGAGATGGGTTGTCCTACTTTCCTGATGCTTTAGGTAGGCTCATGGTTGCTGCGGATAGGGCTGATATAGACGTTTATGTGGGGCTGTACTTTGATTCATCGTACTGGGAAAATCAGACTAATATTTCTTGGCTTCGTTTGCATGCCGAGAGGTGTAAAACCGTTGCTTCGGCTGTTTATGATCTTTATAATAAAAATAAAAAAGAGTCGAAATGGAAGTCTTTTGCCGGTTGGTATATCCCTCATGAGCCCGAGCCCTATGCCTATAACTCTTCGGATAAAATGGAAATATTCCGAAACAATTTTGTGGACGTGGTGTCGGGCTATGTGCGCTCACTGGGCTCTAATAGCAATAAGCCTGTAGCGATAGCTGCTTTCTTTAACTCTTTACTGACAACCCCCGGCCAATTGCACTGCTTTATGTCCTCATTAGCTAAGTGTAATTTGCAAGTCTTTATGTTACAGGATGGTGTGGGCGTCGGACATGCTTCGCTTGACGAACTCCCGGCCTATTATGACGATGCCATTTTGGGATTATTTACAAGCTTAAAAGAAATACTTAAAAAGCCAGACGAACGCCAGAAAAAGTTTTGGATAGATATCGAAACGTTTACTCGGAAGAATGGTGTTTCTCGCCCTGCAAAATTTGAAAGAGTTCGAGAGCAGCTGGAGCTTGCTGCTTCCATGTTGGGGGTTGATAAAGTAGTCTCGTTTCAATATTATCGAGATATGTGTCACCCTCAAAATGATGGTGATTCTGTCTTGGCCATAGCTCTTAGGGATGCCTATAGAGCCTATCTGACCGACTCTTCCCAAGCAAGTCTGAAGGCAAATTAGTTTTTTGTTTAAATAGGTTTAATAAGGCAATTTCTTCCTTCGAAAGAAATTGCCTTATTTCTTTGAATAAGACCGATGTTTGTAAACGAGACGTGTTTTTGTCGCTGTTTTAATAAAATATTTTACTAACATGCTGGGGTGTTTCGAAACTTATTTGTATCTTTGCCTCTGCAATCTTGTTTGCGTTTTTTATATATAGTCATTGTTAAAATTTAATTTCTGTGAAACTAAAACGAACTGTTTTATTGGGACTTGCAGCAACGTTGCTGGCTGCTTCGTGTTCGAATTCGAAAGAACGAAATGTCGATGTTTTGATTATAGGCGGTGGTGCCAGTGGTACTGCAGCTGCCGTGCATAGTGCTCGTTTGGGAGTGGAAACGCTTCTTGTTGAAGAAACCGAATGGCTGGGAGGAATGCTCACGAGCGCAGGTGTGAGTGCTATCGATGGAAACAATAAATTACCGAGTGGTATTTGGGGCGAGTTTCGCGACTCGCTTGTGGCGCATTACGGAAGCAGAAAAGCTTTGGCGACCGGTTGGGTGAGTGATGTGCTTTTTGAGCCTTCGGTGGGTAACGCCATTTTCCAAAATATGCTGAAACGTGAGGAAAAAGCCTCCGTACTCTTCCGTACCACTTTGCGCAGCGCCGTACGACAAGGTGGTTTCTGGCATGTCGAGCTGGATGCTCCGGAAGGTCTTGTAAAGCTTCGTGCCAAAGTGATGATTGATGCAACGGAATTGGGAGATGTGGCAAAGCTCTGCGGCGTAAAATACGATATCGGCATGGAAGATAAAAACATCACCGGCGAACCCGCTGCGGCCGAAGGTGCTTACGATATTATTCAGGATTTGACCTATGTGGCTATTCTTAAGGATTACCATCGCGACGTAACCATTCCGAGGCCGGCCGACTACGATTCGACTCTTTTCCTTTGCTCTTGTGTAAATCCGCTTTGTGTAACCCCGAAGCATCCGCACCGCATGTGGTCCAAGGAGATGATGATTACCTACGGAAAACTCCCGAACGACAAGTACATGATTAACTGGCCGATGGAAGGGAATGATTATTACCTGGATATCATCGAGATGACGCCTGCCGAGCGCGAAGAGGCGCTGAAAGCAGCCAAGAGCATTACTATGGGCTTCTTGTATTTCATGCAAACTCAATTGGGTTTCAATACCTTGGGTTTGGCTGATGACGAATATCCCACCGATGACTTGCTGCCTTTCATTCCTTATCACCGCGAGTCGAGACGCATTCACGGTTTGGTTCGCTTTACCGAAAACCACATGTTGCAACCTTACACGCAACTTGAAAAGCTTTACCGTACGGCCGTTGCTGTCGGCGATTATCCCGTGGACCACCACCACGGACGCTACACGGGCGATGAGAAGCTGCCCGACCTTCATTTCCACCCCATCCCTTCTTTCGGTTTGCCCCTGGGTACGCTTATTCCGCAAGGGGTAGAGGGCTTGATTGTAGCTGAGAAATCGATTTCGGTCTCCAATATTGCCAACGGAGCTACACGCCTCCAGCCGGTGGTGCTGCAAATTGGTCAGGTGGCCGGAACTTTGGCTGCTCAGGCTGTGAAAGCAAATGTTGCTGTTGATAAATTCCCGGTTCGGGATATTCAGTCCCTCCTCTTGGAAAATGGTGCTTATCTGCTTCCGTATTTGGATGTTCCCAAAGGACATGCCGCCTTCCTGCCCTTGCAGCGTGTTGGCGTAACGGGCATCATGAAGGGAGTCGGCAAGAATGTGGACTGGGCAAACGAAACATGGTTCCGTGCGAATGACTTGTTGAAAATGAATGACCTCACCGGGCTGGGTGACTTCTATTCCGGTATAAACATCGATCCGGCGGACGAGCGGGAGATGACGGTGGGTGAGTTTGCCGAACTCCTCCGCGGAATCGCTCAGAAGGAAGCTCCGGAACAAGACTTCGATAAGCTGGCCCAGGCGGCTTTCAAAAATATAGATAAAGCATGGACGGCAGACGCTAAAATCAGCCGACTTGAAGCTGCCGTGTTAATTGATGCCGTTCTCAATCCTTTCGATGCAAAGGGAGTGGATATCAAGGGTAACTTTATTCAAAAATAATTTGAAAATACAAGGATTATGGATCTGACGAACAGACGGGATTTTCTCAAAAAAACAGCCGTAACCTGCGCTGCAGCTATGGCCGTATCGGGTAGCGAAGCCTATGCTGCCGTGAGAAAATCGGGTAAAACCCTGAAAGGGGACGCTTCGGTAAAAAAAGACCTTTCGCTTGAAAGCCAGTTGATTGTACCCAAGGCCGGCGGGCTCCCTTTGAGCGCCACTTTTCTGGATGAAATATCGCACGATATTCCACATCAGAACTGGGGAGAGGCTGAATGGGATCTCGACTTTCAGTACATGAAAGCCATCGGTATCGATACGGTGATTATGATTCGTTCGGGTTACCGGAAGTTCATTACTTATCCTTCGCCCTACCTGTTGAAGAAAGGATGTTACATGCCTTCGGTCGATTTGTTGGATATGTTCCTTCGTTTGGCCGACAAGCACGGAATGAAGTTTTATTTCGGCCTTTACGATTCCGGCCATTACTGGGATACGGGCGACCTTTCTTATGAGATAGAAGACAATAAATACGTAATCGACGAGGTCTGGCAACGCTACGGAAGCAAGCACAAAAGCTTCCGGGGGTGGTACATCAGCGGTGAAATAAGTCGTGCCACCAAAGGAGCCATCAAGGCGTTTTACGCCATGGGCAAGCAGTGCAAAGATGTTTCCGGCGGATTGCCTACGTTTATTTCTCCCTGGATTGATGGAAAGAAAGCCGTACAGGCCAGTGGAAGCCAACTCACGAAGGAAGATGTGGTGTCGGTGCAGCAACACGAGAAAGAGTGGGATGAAATTTTCGATGGAATCCATTCGGTGGTAGATGCTTGTGCTTTCCAAGACGGACAGATCGACTACGATGAGTTGGATGCCTTCTTTACGGTGAATAAGAAGCTGGCCGACAAATACGGTATGCAGTGCTGGACCAATGCCGAAACTTTCGACCGCGACATGCCCATCAAGTTCCTGCCCATCAAGTTCGACAAGTTGCGCTTGAAGCTCGAGGCGGCCAAGCGTTGCGGCTACGACAAAGCCATCACCTTTGAGTTCTCGCATTTTATGAGTCCGCAGTCGGCGTACAGCCAGGCCGGAAATCTTTATAAGCGTTACAAAGAGTATTTCAACATCAAATAAGACGCATCATGTCCCGCACTGAAAATATACGTTACGTGGCCTTCCTGTCTTTTATTGCCGCTTTGGGAGGTTTTCTTTTCGGTTACGATACGGCCGTTATCTCCGGTACGGTCATTCAGGTTACCGCTCTTTTCGGACTCAGCGAGATGCAGAGCGGTTGGTATGTCGGTTGCGCCCTGTTGGGTTCCATTTTGGGCGTTTCGGCAGCCGGCGCTTTGAGCGATCGTCTCGGGCGGCGTCCCACGATGATGCTTGCAGCCGCATTGTTTTTCATTTCGGCTGTGGGTTGTGCAGTGGCTCCCAATCTGGATATTCTTGTCGTTAGCCGTATCATTGGCGGTGTGGGTATCGGGGTGGTATCCATCGTGTGCCCCATCTACATCTCCGAAATATCGGTAGCTGCCTATCGAGGGCGGATGGTTTCGCTTTATCAGTTGGCGGTAACGGTAGGCTTTTTGGGCGCCTATGTGGCCAACTATTTCTTGCTTGATGCCGCCGCCGGTTTCCGTTCGGACAATGCCTTGTTGGATCAGATATTCCATAGCGAAGTATGGCGTGCGATGTTAGGCGCCGAGGCTTTGCCGGCTTTCCTCTTTTTGGTGGTTATCTTTTTGATACCCGAAAGTCCCCGTTGGCTTATTGTGCGTTCGCGTGAGACGGAAGCCGCTAAAACCCTCAACAGCATTTACCGTAACGAGGAAGCCGTGCGCTTCCAGATGCAGGAGACGCGTGCGATGATACAAGGCGAGGTGAAGTCCGATTGGCGCAGTCTGCTCGAGCCGTGGATACTCCGCGCCGTGCTTATCGGATCGGCCATTGCCATATTGGGGCAATTCATGGGCGTGAATGCGGTGTTGTACTACGGTCCTTCGATTTTTGAAAACAGCGGATTGTCGAGTGGCGACTCGCTCTTTTACCAAGCGCTGATAGGGGTCGTGAATGTGCTTACTACCGTTCTGGCTTTGCTGATCATTGACCGGGTGGGACGCAAGAAGCTGGTTTATTTCGGTGTTTCGGGGATGATTCTGACACTCGTGCTCATCGGATTTTATTTCTTTGCGGGAGAAGCGATGGGGCTTTCGTCGGTATTTCTGCTGGTGTGTTTCCTCTCCTACATCTTCTTCTGTGCCATATCCATCAGTGCGGTGATTTTCGTTTTCCTCTCGGAGATGTATCCTACGCGGGTGCGAGGCATGGCCATGAGTGTAGCCGGGCTTTCGTTGTGGGTCGGAACATTCCTTATCGGACAGTTGACGCCCTGGTTTTTGTCGCAGCTGACGCCGGCCGGTACGTTCTGGCTCTTTGCAGCCATGTGTGTGCCTTATATGCTGATCGTGTGGAAGCTGATGCCCGAAACAGCCGGGAAATCCTTGGAGGATATAGAACGCTTCTGGATGAAAAAGAAGAAGTAATTCGTAATTGAAATAACGTTTGAAACTGAAAAAGATAAAATGAAAGAATTAGCATTAAAATACCGCGACGAACTGTTGGAGCGCGTTTTGCCTTTCTGGCTCGAAAAATCGCAGGATAAGGAATACGGAGGTTATTTTACCTGTCTCGACCGGCGGGGGGGAGTGTTTGATACCGATAAGTTCATCTGGTTGCAAGGGCGGCAGGTATGGATGTTCTCGATGCTGTACAACAAGGTGGAGCGTCGGCAGGAATGGCTCGACTGTGCCCTGCAAGGCGGCGAGTTTCTCCGTAAATACGGCCACGACGGCAATCTGAACTGGTATTTTTCGCTTACGCGCGAGGGACGTCCGCTGGTGGAACCCTACAACATCTTCTCCTACACCTTTGCTACGATGGCTTTCGGGCAGCTCAGCCTGGCCACCGGCAATGCCGAATACGCCGACATTGCCAAGCGTACTTTCGATATCGTACTCTCCAAAACGGACAATCCCAAAGGCCACTGGAACAAAGCCTATCCCGGTACGCGCAACCTGAAGAACTTTGCACTCCCCATGATCCTCTGCAACCTGGCACTCGAAATAGAACCCTTGCTCGATGAGGATTTCCTCATCCGCACCATCGACACCTGCATACACGAGGTGATGGAGGTCTTCCTGCGCCCCGAGCTGGGAGGTATCATCGTAGAAAATGTAGAGCTCGACGGCAGCCTTTCCGATACTTTCGACGGACGACTGCTCAATCCCGGGCATGCCATCGAAGCCATGTGGTTTATCATGGACTTGGGCGAACGGCTCGGCCGGAAAGACCTCATCGAAAAAGCCGCGCAGACCACCCTGCGGATGCTCGAATACGGCTGGGACAAACAGTACGGCGGTATTTTCTACTTCATGGACCGTCTTGGTCATCCTACCCAACAGTTAGAATGGGATCAAAAGCTTTGGTGGGTACACATAGAATCACTAATTTCGCTGTTGAAAGCGTACCGGCTCACCGGCTCACAAGAAAGCCTCCAATGGTTTGAGAAAATACACGACTATACCTGGTCGCATTTCCGCGATGCCGAATACCCCGAATGGTGGGGCTATCTCGACCGCCGCGGGCAGGTGTTGCTCGACCTCAAAGGGGGGAAATGGAAAGGATGCTTCCACGTGCCTCGCGGCCTCTATCAGTGCTGGCAGGAACTGGAAAAGATCAACGCAAATCGGTGAAAATGAGTGCTTCGGTTTAAGGAAACAAAGGGATATGTAATGTATATCACTATAAACTCACTTAATGTCTAACTTTAAAAACTTAATGTCTAATTAAACAGAACTACACGATTATGAAAAAGATGACTCTCGCGATTGCGCTGACCTGCATGGCAGCCCTCGCATTTTCACAAGTAAGCTTTAATACCGTATGGGAATTAAGCAAAGCTGCAAATAACTATCCGGCCTATATAGGTGACGCCCACCAATGTCGTGGTATCGCCGTAGGTAACTTTGATGGCGAAAAATCCATCGCGCTGGTGAGCCGTGTCGGCGGGCTGAAGGTCTTGGTGCTCAAAGCGGCTGACGGTACACAGCGTTTCGAACTCAAAACCGAAGGCATCACGCCTGAAGGTCACGGTGCTTTTCCGCTGAACAACATCGGCATGACTGCCGACGGGAAAATTCTTGCCTGTAACCTTGCATTGGCCGTAGGACAGAAATTTGTCGTTTATCAATGGGACAGCAAAGACAGCGGTTACAAAAAGGTACTCTCTTATTCCTTGGATAAAGCCTACCGGTTGGGCGACTACATGACCGTAACCGGAAGTGTAAAGGATGGTAGCGCCCTCATCTATGCCGTCAGCGCAAAAAAACTGGGCGCAGGCTATCAGACATTCACCTTCTCGATGAAGAAAGACGACGGTGGCAATTGGATATTCGATGCTACCAATCCCAAAATTAAAGACATCGTGCTGGAGGGAGGTAACACAGTACCGGCCTTAGCTCTTTTGCCCGGCGGCAACTACCTTTACAACGCCGGCGGACAGCCGATGCGCGAGTTGGACGGCAACTTCGGTCTGATTGCAGAACACGTACTGCCTACCACAGCCATGAGCGTATCCTCCTCGGCACCCGCCTACATTACTACCAAAGGCGCTGATGTATATGTGGCTTCGATCGGCTATAGCACCGACCTGAACTGTGCGGTAGTAGCTAAAATTACCAACAACGACTGGGCAAACGCTGTCCCCTTCAAAACTCCGAAACTGGGAGAGGTAGATAACACGAACGGTGCGGGCGGCGTAGTGGCTGATGTAGAAGGCGACAAAACCTATCTCTACGTGTTGGCTACCCAAAACGGTATCGGCAAATACGAAATGAAGATAACCGAAACTTCGGTTCATGAACTGGCCCACAAGGTGGCTTTCGAACAAGTTGCCGGCCGCCTCAGCGTAAAAGGGATTGAGCCCTCTTCCATCGAGGTATTCAACCTGCTGGGGCAATCGGTACGTGCATCTCGTTTGAGCAACGAAGTGGAAACAGCAGGCCTGCGGGGAGCTTATCTGGTACAGGTAAAAGCCGATGGTCGCTTGGTAAAAAGTGAAAAAGTAATTATACGATAATTTTCAGTAGATGTTGAAATTCCGGCTCTCGAAGGAAACTTTGAGGGCCGGAAACATCAACTACATAAAAAATATAAAATCTCTACACACAGTAAGCTTTCCGATATGATGATAACTGATTCCGAAACAGGAGGAGGACGCCGTCGTTTTCTGCGAAATATGGGTTTGGCTTCGGCTGCCGCATTGGCAGCAGGCTCTCTCGGTGCTTGCCGACCCGATGCTACGAATGCTCGGCGCAATACTTCCGTTCCGGCTTCCGGGCTTAGCAACAAAGATTTCGAAACGCCCGGTATCTTTCAAGGAATGCCTATCCGGGCAACCTTCCTCGACGAAGTAAGCTGGGACATCCCCCATCAAAACTGGGGTGTGGACGAGTGGAACCGCGATTTCGAGGCTATGAAGGCCATGGGAATCGATACGGTGGTCATGATCCGTTCGGGTCTTGGACGCTGGATTGCATCGCCTTTCGAGTGCATTCTCAAAACAGAAGACGTCTATTACCCACCGGTTGACCTCACCGAGATGTTCCTTACTTTGGCCGATCGCCACGGTATGACTTTCTACTTCGGCATGTACGACTCGGGGAAATACTGGATTGAAGGCTCTTTCCAAAAAGAAATCGATCTCAATCTCCGCCTTATCGATGAGGTATGGGCCAAATACGGGCAACACAAGTCCTTCCGAGGCTGGTATCTCTCTCAGGAGGTGAGCCGCCGTACCAAAAACATGTCGAAGATATATGCCGAAGTAGGCAAACACGCCAAAGCCGTTTCGGGCAACCTCACTACACTGGTTTCGCCCTATATTCACGGAGTGAAAACCGATCAGGTAATGGGTGGCGACAAAGCCATTACCGTAGAGGAACACGAGCGTGAGTGGAACGAAATACTTACCAACGTGGAAGGCGCCGTGGACATCCTTGCTTTTCAAGACGGACAGGTTGATTACCACGAATTGCCCGATTACCTCGAAGTAAACAAAAAACTGGCCGATGCCCACGGCATGCGCTGCTGGACGAACATCGAATCCTTCGACCGCGACATGCCCATCCGCTTTTTGCCCATTAAGTGGGAAAAACTGCTGTTGAAGCTCGAAGCCGCCCGTAAAGCAGGGATGGAAAATGCCATCACCTTCGAGTTTTCGCACTTTATGAGCCCCCATTCTACCTACTTGCAAGCGGGCTATTTATATGAAAGATACATGCAACATTTTAATATCAACAAGTAAAACTAAATACCAATTTATTCATGAAAAGTAACAACAGTATCAGTTTGCCAAAACGGGGATTTATACATCGAATCTGGCTGCTTGGCTTTCTTTTCCTTTGCTGTTCGGCGGGCGTTTTTGCGCAGCTTAATGTAAAAGGAAAGGTGGTGGACGAAAAAGGCGAAAGCCTTATCGGTGTCGGTGTTCGGGTAAAAGGCGGTAAAGCCGGTACCATGACCAATGCGGCCGGAGAGTTTAATTTCTCGTCCCTGCCGGCTAACGCCGTTTTGGAATTCACTTATATCGGTTACCTCCCACAGTCGCTTTCCGTACAAGGCCGGAATTTTATATCCGTAACCTTGCAGGAAGATCAAAAAGTACTCGACGAAGTCGTTGTAGTAGGTTACGGAACCCAAAAGAAAACCAGTGTGACGGGTGCAGTCTCAACTCTTCTGGATACGGAACTTATCAAAGCTCCTGTGGTGGGAGTAACCAACGTATTAGGTGCCCGGGTTGCTGGGCTTACGATGCTCCAACAATCCGGACAGCCGGGGGCAGACGCTGCTTCGCTTTTAATTCGAGGAGAGTCTGCTACTTATATCGTTGATGGGGTGATACGGAGCATTAACGAAATTGATCCGAATGAAATAGAATCGATCTCGGTATTGAAGGATGCTACATCAGCTTCCGTTTTTGGTTTGAATGCTACATCTGTAGTGATTGTTACTACTAAGCGAGGAAAAAGCGGACAATTGGGGATTACTTACAGAGGATCCTATGGGGTAAGTGAGAATGCCAATCAGCTGAAATGGCTCGACGGTCCGAGCTACGCTTATTGGTACAACAAATCCCGTGAACTGGATGGTGATGCCCCCGTATTTACAGAAGAACAAGTAGAAAAAATGAAACTTGGAATTGACGGTTGGGGGAATACGAATTGGTACGACAAGGTATTCGGAATCGGTTCGACTATGAACCACAACATCACCGCTACGGGAGGAAACGAGAAAGTGAAATTCTTTTCTTCTCTTGGCACCTTTGTTCAGAAAGGAAATGTAGAAAATTTCAACTATCGACGCTACAGTCTTCGGACGAATGTGGACGCTCAACTTACGGACAATCTCTCGTTGACTGTTAACGTGGCGGGACGTATTGACGAGCACGACAGGGCAGCTTATTCTGCTAACCCGAATGATTGGCACAATATTCCGCAACAAGCAGTACGGGCGCTTCCTTATATTCCAGAGAAAATTCAAGCTGCAGATGGGAAATGGTATTATACCTCTACTCCTACCGCATCGTCTTCAGTAAGTCCCATGGCTTCTATTTACGAGTCGGGCTATAGTAAACCGCAGAATACTACCATTCAGACAAACTTTTCACTCAAATACGATGTTCCTTTCGTAGAAGGTTTGAGCCTGAAGTTTATGGGATCGTACGACCGTTTCTTCCAGCTTATTAAGTCGCTGATGTATAGAAACAAAACAATGCTTGCAAAGTTACCGACGTCAACTACTTCCAGTATCAGCTATACGCTTCTTGAAAACAACTCAGGAAATACTTCGCTGACTGAAAGCTCGCACGTTTCTACCGATGTGGTAACTCAATCGAGTTTTACCTACGATAAGGCTTTTGGAAAACACAAACTTGATGTTTTAGGCTTGCTCGAAACACGAAATAAATTCGGAAATGTTTTCGGACTTACCGGATACGGTCTTGAATTCCGAGAGCTGGATATAATGGGAAAAATAACTCACAAATCGGGGAAAGGGACGGAAAAAGTTCCCAATACTTCCGGTAATGAGCATCAAGCCCGTTTGCTTGGTATGGTAGGACGTATTAATTATGATTACGACAATCGTTATTTAGTCGAAGCCTCTATCCGCAGGGATGGTAGTTACTTGTTTAAAGGTAAGGATGGGGAACGTTGGATTAATCTGCCTGCTGTTTCCTTAGGATGGAGAATGAATAACGAAGATTGGTTTCATGCTACCTGGGTAGATAATCTGAAACTGCGTGGAGGAATTGGAAAGACGGCTACTTCACATGTTAGTCCTTTCCACTTTTTAAATTTGATGGGAGTTTCTTCTAACGCATTAATCTTGGGAGACCAGAGACAAAGTATTATGTATACTAGCGTTTTAGGAAATACCAAATTGGGATGGGAACAAGCCATAACTTATAACTTAGGGGTTGATTTTCTGGCTTGGAAAGGTCTGTTGGGAGTTGAACTAGATGCTTTCTATAAGTATCAATATGATTTGGTAACTAATGTTGGAAGTTCCTATCCTCCATCGATGGGTGGATATTTCTTCAATAGTGCCAATTTGAATAAAATAGATTACCGAGGATTTGATTTTACTATCAGCCACAACAACCGTATTAATGATTTTCGTTACGGAGTAAAATGGGTAGGAACCGTAGCCTTCCGCCGCTGGTTGTACTATGCCGGAGATTCGCCCAATACGCCTGACTACTTACGTTTAACCGGTAAAGAAGTTGGAGCGCCTCTCGGATTTATTGCTGAAGGGCTTTTCCAATCGGAAGATGAAATCAAGAACTCTCCTACTATCCCCGGAAAACCAGTACTTCCCGGATACATCAAATATAAAGACCGTAACGGAGACGGTAAAATAACGGAAGCTCAGGATGGGGGCTACGATGTTGCTAAAACTCCTTATGCCCGATTCCAAACATCTCTGAATTTGTCTGCCAATTGGAAAGGTATTGACTTCGACATGTTGTGGTTGGCCGGAATTGGACGTACTGTATCCATGACGGGAGTATATACCTCAGCAGGTTCCGAAGGAGTTCAGGACAACACGGCTTTTACACTCCCCTTCTACCACGGAGGCAATTCGCCGCAATATGTACTCGAAAAGTCCTGGCGACCCGATAACCCGAATGCCGAACTGCCGCGCCTGTCGTTGGTAAAGGTAAGTAGCAATAATGCTTATTCTTCCACTTTCTGGTATAGAAACGGCGACTACCTTCGTTTGAAGTCTTGTCAGTTGGGCTATACTTTACCCCAACGTATAACCCGTCTTGCTGGTATTGATAAAGTTCGTGTGTATGTAGAAGGTTCGAATTTGCTGACTTTCAGCGAACTGATTAAATACAATATTGACCCCGAACAACCGGGAGTAAATAACGGATATTATCCTCAGCAGCGTACGGCTTCCATTGGACTTAATTTGTCCTTATAATAAATAATAAAATAAACTACGATATATGAAAAAGATATTAGAAAAAATGCTGCTTCTCTCGCTTATTGCTTTTGCTCTGAGCAGTTGTTCGGATTGGCTCGATTTAACACCCAGTGATAGATTGTCCAATAAAGTGATATGGGAAGAGAAATCAAGTGTTGATTTGTACGTAAATGGTTTTTATACTTACCTGTCACAGTATGGACAGTTTGGAGATCAGCAATTTCAAGGAAGTCTTACTGAAAGTTTGACTAATACTTTTAAGTATGGGTCTTATGCCTTGGGACATAAAGCGGGACATCCTAATAATTATGTATTCAATGCTGCTACAGTAACTCCGGCAAGTTGTTTTTACGATAACTGGACGGACGGTTATAATAAAATTAGAAGAATGAACGAGTTTCTGCATGCCATGAAGAAACATTCGGGATTTTCTTCGGAAGAAAATACTTTGTGGGAGGCTCAAGTACGTTTCTTCAGGGCATTTATGTATTTCCAGCTGGCAAAGCGCCACGGGGGTGTTATCCTTTATGAAAGTCTTGAACAGATGGAAAAAAATAAGGCTCGCAGTACAGAGGAAGAAACTTGGAATTTGGTAGAGTCCGATTTGAACTACGCCATTGCCAATTTGCCGGATTCTTGGCCTGCTGGAGAAAAAGGACGAGTAACTAAACTTATGGCTCAAGCTTTCAAATCGCGTGCTATGTTGTATGCTAAGCGTTGGCAGGCGGCCTACGATGCCGCAGAAGCGGTGATTAACTCAGGGGCTTATGGATTAATGGAGAAATATGCCGATTCATGGAAAGGATCCAACAAAGAAGCTATCCTTGAATTTAGATACGATGCTATTGGTCCGAACCATGGCTTTGACAAAGACTATGTGCCACTTAGTGATGGATACGAGCATGGTGCTTTGGGTACACCTACCCAGGAAATGGTGGAAAGCTATGAGAAGAAGGATGGAAGTAAAATGGATTGGTCACCCTACCATACAGCAACAGCTGTTCGTCCTCCTTATGAAGATTTAGAGCCTCGTTTTCATGCCACCATTATTTATCCGGGATCTACCTGGAAAGGAAAAGTCATGGAAAACTCGGTTGGAGGCGTAAATGGAACTTTTATGGCTTACAGAGAACAGCCCTATTCTTATGGTCACACAACTACCGGCTATTTCTTAAGAAAACTGATGGATGAGTCCTTAATAGACATAAAGGGCAAAGCTAGTTCACAAACATGGGTTGAGTTGCGTTATGCTGAAGTATTGCTAAATAAAGCTGAAGCTGCTTTCCGCTTGAATCGGATGGCAGAAGCAGCACAAGCTATGAACCAAGTACGTGCTCGTGTTGCTCTACCCGCTAAAACCTCTGAGGGAGAGGAATGGTTCCGTGACTATCGCAACGAAAGACAAGTTGAATTAGCTTATGAAGGACAGCTTTTCTGGGACATGAGACGTTGGAAACTTGCTCACATTGAGTATAGTAAGTATCGTTGTCATGGTTTTAAAATAACAGGAACAAATTATGAATACATTGATGTGGACTATCAAGATCGTCAATTCTCGGAAAGAACTTACGTGCTTCCCATTCCCAATACGGAACTGCAGAATAACTCCTTGATAGAGCAATATGATGAATGGAAATAATTGTGAGGAAAAATGAAAAATAACATTATGAAAAAGACGATATGTTTTGCATTGACAGCTTGTTTCCTATCGTTTACAGCTTGTCAGTCACCAGAAGTACTTATCAGTGATAACCCGACAGCCGGAGCTGATAAAATTTGGGCTACTTTGCCTGATGGAAAAGGAGAGTTCTTTGTAGAGAATCCGCATCCTTACAAAGATGGGGATGTTCTGACTGTCGTTATTCCTTGGTATTATCCCGAAGAAAGTACCCAAGAAACAGATATGACCCAAATGAAGCTTTATGCTTCCCTGCCAAACAATGTAAAAATAGAACCGGGTTTGGGTAAATTGATCGATCTGAGTCAGGATCAACGCCTTACCGTGACCTCTCCCAATGGGGCGAAATCAACACTTATCATCAAAGCTGAGCGAAGAAGAAGTGATAAAAAGATGATTACTGATTTTTCTCTTTCCAATGGTTTGAGTGGAATCATATTGGAAGATAAAAAAATGGTTGGACTGGTTGCCGGAGGACAGGATTTGGCTAATTTAACACCGAATATTAAGGTATCTCCTCATGCCAGCATCTCGCCGGATCCTACTTTGCCTCAGGATTTCAATAATCCGGTTACTTATACCATTACGGCTCATGATGGTTCTACTCAGGAGTATACGGTACAGACCTTTATTCCCAATAAGATTGCACGCGGTTTGCGTAAAGCGAGTGCAAAGCAACTGTTTAGTGTAAAATTGGCCGATCTGGGAGTCGGCAGACTGGATTGGGCTTATGCCATTGCCATTTCCGATAAGTATGTATATCTCAATACCCGTAATGAAGACTTGATTTATATCGACCGCTTCACGGGTAAGAAGGTCGGTACAATTGAATTGCCTTTCAAATCCGGTTTGGGAAATTTCTTTGTTACCAACGACGATAAGGGTACCGTATTGCTTTCGAATTTAAATCAAGATGCAGGTAAGCCTTTGAATATCTATCGGATTAATGGAACAGGAGCTCCTGAAGTCTATATTGAATACAAAGGAGAACATGCAAAAGGCGCAGGCCGGAGGATGTCTATTGTGGGAAGTCTCGATGGGGATGCTCTTATCTTGGTCTCTATTCAACAGTCAAGTAAGTTTATTTATTGGAAGGTGACCGGCGGTGTTTTACAGTCGCCCGAACCCCAGCTATATACGGCAGATGTAAGCAAAATTAAATGGAATTTTGTCTCGGATGCGGCCCCTCTGGATAAACAAGACTTAAGTAAAGGGCTCTTTTTGGCCGGTTATGGCCCCGTAAATGCTGTCGGGCTCTTTAATGGAGATGGTTCTCTGAATGCGGCTTTGAACTTAGAAGCCCTGGGTATAGAAAAGGATGTGAATCAAAGTTTTGACTTGGTTGACTTCAATGGTGCCAACTATCTTGCCATGGCGAGCCATGTTACGGGAAAACATACTTTAGCTTATCTTTTCGATGTGACTTCTCCGGCAAGTATTGGAGGCGATCCGAAATCTCCGGAATTCCTGATTTATAAATCTCCGGAATTATCGGCACCCAATAACGCAGGTTCAATAGCAGATGTGCACCTGAAAGTATCACCTGACGGTTTGAAAATGATACTTTATCTGCTTGGATCTGCGGGAGGTGTGGATGCCTACGAATTCGACTGTATTGATGTGGATAATTTATAATAAAAATACATCTTTTTAAAAGTAGAATAACTAAAGAAGGGAGCGGCACAGACCCGAGGTTTTCCTTCGGTCTGTGTTGCTCTCATCTTGTTTTTGATACAATCATGAAATCTCATCTGTTTTTTATTTGCTTGTTATGCTTGTCTTTGCTTTATTCTTGTGGAGAAAGTGCGCATACTCCCAAATGGGAATGGCCCGATCCCGATCCCAAAGACAAGCCCGACAATCCGAAACCGACCCCCGAGGCTAAACCCCGCTTCATCTGGATTGATGCGGCGGCCAATTTTCCCGATTTTGCCAATAGCAAAGAAAATATCGCCCGCGATCTGGCGCTGGCCAAGGATGCCGGCTTTACCGATGTGGTGGTGGACATTCGTCCCACCAACGGGGATATCCTCTTTCAATCTTCCGTACCCGGAGCCAAACCGGTTAGCTGGTTGGGAGCCTGGGTGAAGGGCAGCTATACGAAAATAGAACGAACGGCAACTTGGGATTACCTCCAAGCCTTTATCGACGAAGGACGCCGCCTCGGATTGAAGGTGCATGCCGGATTCAACACCATGACCGGCGGCAACAGCACTTCGCTGGGCGCCGAAGGCATCCTCTTTCGCGATGCATCGAAAAGGAATTGGGCTACTTCCGAAAACCTCGCTGCCGGCATTACCAACACCTTAAGTAATCCTCAGCGAAATACCAAATTCTTCAATCCCGTAAACCCCGAAGTACAGGACTACCTCTGCGCCCTGCTGAAAGATCTTGCCAAATACGACCTGGACGGGATTTTTCTCGACAGAGGACGCTTCGACGGCATCCGCTCCGATTTCTCCGACCTGACCCGAAAACAATTCGAGGCCTACCTCGGAAAACAAGTAGCCAACTTCCCCGACGATATTTTGCCTCAAGGGGCTACGATGGCGGATATAAGCAAAATGGCGGCTTATCCGCCTTATTTTAAGAAATGGCTCGTGTTCCGGGCTAAAGTGATGCACGACTTTATGGCAAAGGCGCGTAAAGCCGTCAAAGACACAAATCCGAAAGTGAAATTCGGCGTATATGTGGGCGGTTGGTATTCGAGCTACTACGAAGTGGGCGTCAACTGGGCAAGCAAAAAGTATTCTGCTTCCGTTTACCCTTGGGCTTCGGCCGAATACCGTAAGTACGGGTATGCCGACCTGATGGAGCAGATGCTGATCGGCGCCTATGCCTCGCCGCTCAAGGTGTACGGAAGTACGGAGTGGACGATGGAAGGATTTTGCCGTTTGGCGAAAGATAAAATCGGGAAGGATTGCCCGATGGTGGCCGGCGGCCCCGATGTGGGCAATTGGGATGCAAAAAACCTCGCTACACCCGCACAGGAGAACGAAGCCATTGTGAAGTCCGTCAAGGCCTGTATGGATGCCTGCGACGGATACTTCCTGTTCGATATGATTCACCTGAAACTGGCCAGTCAGTGGACTTACGCCAAGGAAGGCATCCGCGTGGCCATCGGAGAGAATAAATAATTAAAAAACAATAGATTGTAATCGATGAACAAATTTCAAATTTTATTTTTTCTTAGCTTTATCTGTTTGTGGAACTTTGTTCCGGCAAAGGCGCAAGCGCCTGCTCCGATAAAAGGAAAAGTGAGCTGTGCCGGAAAAGGACTTTCCGGCGTAGTGGTGAGCGACGGACAGACCTGTGTGCTTACCGATAAGGCCGGACGTTATTCCATCCCTAAGGGTGGCGGCGATTTTGTCTTTGTATCCACGCCGGCGGGTTACTTGCCGCAGGATAGCTTGGGCTTGCCTCGCTTTTATCAGCGAATCGTGCCGGAGAAACGGCAATATGATTTTGAATTGAAGAAAAACCCGAAAGACGACCAACGTCATCTGCTTCTCGTACATGCCGATCCGCAGTTTTTCAAGGAGGAGAATTTCGTCCACTACACACCCATTGTGGAAGACACTCGGAAGACCATCGAAGCTTACCGGAAAGGAGATGTTTTCGGTATCGATTGCGGCGATCTGGTAGGCGACAAGCCTCAGCTTTATTCGCGTTATATCGACGAGTTGAGTAAGGCCGGCGCTCCCTTCTACCGTGTATTGGGCAACCACGACATGAACTACGGAGGCCGTTCCGACGAAACATCGACACGGACTTACAACAGCATCTTCGGGCCGGATTGTTACTCCTTCAACCGTGGAAAGGTGCACTACATCGTCCTCGACAACGTATTTTACATCGGTCGCGACTATTTTTACATGGGCTACCTCACCGAGAAAATCCTTCATTGGCTGCAACAGGACTTGTCGCATGTGCCCGCCGGAAGTACCGTCTTTGTGGCTATGCACATCCCCGCCCGCTTATCGGAGAAGTCGCAACCTTTTGCCTATTCCAGTGAGCAGATGGGTGGACAAACCATCAACGCATCCGCTCTGTTTAAGATGCTTGCGCCTTACAACGCACACATCCTCACCGGACACATGCATTACAACAAAAACATGGTGCATGCCGCCAATCTCTACGAACACAACACGGCAGCCATTTGTGGAACCTGGTGGCAAGGAGCCTATTGCCTCGACGGTACTCCCTTGGGCTACGGCGTGTACGAAATCGACGGCGACCGGGTACAGTGGTACTTCAAAAGCGCCGGTCATCCCCGCGATTACCAGATGCGTGCCTACGCTGTGGGCGAAAGCAAGGACTTCCCCGAAGATGTAACGGTAAACATTTGGAACTGGGACAAAAACTGGAAGGTGGAGTGGATTGAAAACGGCCGCAATATGGGCGCAATGACGCGCTTCGAAGGCATCGACCCGGAAGTTACAAAGATGTGTGCCGACAAAGAGAAACTCGACTTCAAATGGATTAGCCCTATCAAGAACGGACACATGTTCCGGGCAACCCCGACTTCGAAGACATCGACCGTTGAAATTGTAGCTACCGATTCGTTCGGCAACAGATATACGACAACTATAAAACCAAAAGAAACAGAAAAAAATGATTAAGAAGACAGCAATTTTTGCGTTTATGCTTGCATGCGGCCTCCTTGCAGTGGGTTGCACGCCGAAGAAAAAACAACAAGCGGAAACCCCAAGCCCGAAATTGATGTGGTTCGATGCTACGGCCAATTTCGAGCGTTTTAACCACAAGGATTCCATCGATTTTTACCTCGAAAAAATCAGTGCGCTCGGCTTCACCGATGCCGTAGTGGACATGCGCCCCATCTCGGGACACGTGCTTTACAAAAGCGAATACGCGCCTTTCCTCGCCGAATGGGAAGGAGTGAAACGCGACGAATCCTTCGATTTCCTCGGCTACTTCATCGAAAAGGCACATGAAAACGGGCTGAAGATTCATGCCGCTCTCAATACCTTTGTTGCCGGACACAACTACAAGAATTCCGGTCCTGTATTCGAAGGCCGTGCCGAATGGGCTAGCATTGCTTATACGCCCGAAAACGGATTGCAGCCCATCACCGCTGTACCGAAGAAATATTCGGCCATGGTGAACCCCATTTTGCCCGAATATCAGGACTACATTCTGAACATCTTCAAAGAGATCGTCCGCATGTATCCGAAACTCGACGGAATCATTCTCGACCGCGTGCGCTACGACGGCATTATGGCCGATTTCTCCGACTTCTCGCGCAGCAAGTTCGAAGAGCATATCGGTGCGAAGCTCGAAAAATTCCCCGAAGACATCTACGAATGGAAAAAGAACTCGCAGGGGAACTTCTATCCCGAACGCGGAAAGTATTTCCTCCAGTGGATTGAATGGCGGGCCCAGAATATCTACAACTTCATGGCTCGTGCCCGCAAAGAGATTAAGGAGGTGAATCCCGACATTTCGTTCGGTACTTACACCGGAGCTTGGTATCCTTCCTACTACGAAGTGGGTGTGAACTTTGCCAGCAAGAACTACGACCCCTCGAAAGATTTCGACTGGGCTACACCTACCTACAAAAATACCGGTTATGCCGAGCTGATCGACCTCTACATGGTGGGCAACTACTACACCAGCATCACCAAGGAGGAGTATCTGAAAAAAGACCAGGCGGTGCAGAACGAAACCGATATGCAGGCACAGAAAAATATCTGGTACTGCGTGGAAGGCTCCTGCGAAAAGCTGAGAGGCATTCTGGGCGAAAACAGGTTCCTGGGCGGTATTCTGGCCGATCAGTTTTACGAGAACCGCAACGGTTTGAGCGAATCCATCAAGATGAACCTGGCGCAATCCGACGGGTTGATGGTCTTCGATATCGTGCACATCATCTACAAGGACATGTGGAGCGATGTGGAAAAAGGGATGCGCGAAGCCGGAGAGATTGAATAAAAATTTAAAAACAGAGAAGCCTCTGTGAACTCTAAGGTTCATGGGGGCTTTCGCACATAAAATAAAATCCGATGAAAAAAATGCTCTTATATTCCTTGCTCCTCATGGGCCTGTTAGCGGGTTATGCCTGCAAGGAGAAAAAACCGCCCATCGATTTCGATGTGGAGTACATCCGTTCGGCCGAAGTGATTGCTCCGGAGGCCTTGAACGTGAAAATAGACAACTTCGCCCATTTTATAGCCATCGACTTTGCAAAAGGAAGCGATCTCTCCAACGTGCGGATAAAGATTACGCCCGCAGCCGGAACAATTCTCGAAGAACCGAAGGAGGAAGAATCGACCTACGACCTCACGAAAGAGGCTTCTTGTAAACTCCGAAAAGGCGGACAAAGCGTTGTTTTCCGCATCAAGCCCCATTTTCTTGTCGTGCCCTTCGATCCGTCGCCAAAAGGCTGGGAAAAGCAGACCGCTTTCGGAGAGTTGCCGGCCTATCTTTCGGTGTATAAATACACCCGCACGGTGAACGACAAAAAAGTGCGGGCCTACATGGCGGTAGCCAACCTGAACGACGCCAAAGCGCGCTTCACCGTTCTGGGCGAAGCCAAGGGGACGAAAACGCCGTCGCAGTTCTTCGAATCTTCCGACAAGCCGAAAGTCGTGCTGAATGCGGGCTATTTCTGGGCAGGGAACGCTCTCGGCCTCATGGTGCGCGATGGAAAAACCATCAAACAGGCTCAAACGATGGCTTGGCGTCCTTACAATGGAAACAATACCGTTTATTATCCCACGCAGGGCGCTTTCGGCCTTACTGCCGACGGAGGCTTCGAAGCGCATTGGGCCTATCATTCGGGCGGAAAACTCTTCGTCTATCCCGCGCCTGCGCCCAACAAGGCCGGGGAACAGCCTCAACCCATACCCACGGATAAATTCCCCGAGGGAGCCCGCCAGTGGGAACCGAAAACAGCCATCGGAGCAGGCCCGGTATTGATAAAAGACGGCGCCTATAAGAATCTCTGGGAGGCCGAATTGCTCGATAATACCGGCGGAATCGGGCCTACCTTCAACAATCCCCGTTCGGCCATAGCCTACCATCCGAATGGATACCTCCTTTTCTTCGTCTGCGAAGGCCGCAACAAGACGCCCGATACGCCCGGATTGAACCTCAAGGAGGTGGCCGATCTCTTCCTCGATTTAGGTTGCTCGCAAGCCATCAATCTCGACGGAGGAGGCTCTTCCTGTATGCTTGTGAACGGAAAAGAAACCATCCTGCCCAGCGACGGCAAACAGCGCGCCGTTACGAGCATGGTAGCTCTTTATTGATGCGGCTTATGAAAAGCAGATCTTTTTTCTTGATAGCGTTCTTTTGCTCTGCGGGCTTCTTCCTGTCGGCGCAGACAACTTTCCACGACGCCGCCCGTTTTCCCCTGCTTGGGAAAATAACCGACAGCACCGAAACCCGCTACGAACGCTTATCGGCTTCTCTTCGGGATACTTGTCGCCCCAGACTTTGGCAGTTGGGGAAGAACACTTCGGGCTTGGCTTTGCGCTTCCGCAGCAACACCACGCAGGTGTCGGCGCGCTGGACCCTCCTCGAAGGGGTCAACCTCAACCACATGACCGATACGGGAGTGAGGGGACTCGATTTGTATGCCTGGAACGGAAAGACCTGGCAGTTCGTGAATACGGCGCGTCCCACGGCCAAGGAGAACCGGCAGGTTATCATTTCGAACATGCTTCCCCTCGAACGCGAATACCTGCTCTACCTGCCGCTTTACGACGGGCTGACCGATTTGCAGATTGGCGTCGACTCCACGGCGCGCATCGATCTGCCCGCGCTGCCTCTTCCTGCGGCGGGGAATCCCATCGTCTGCTACGGAACCAGCATCACGCAAGGCGGCTGCGCTACCCGCGCCGGCATGTCGTATACGAACATCCTGATGCGTCGCATGAACCGCGAGTTCGTCAATCTGGGTTTCAGCGGAAACGGCAAACTCGACTACGAGATAGCCGAACTGATGGCGCAGCGCAGCGATGTAGCTCTTTTTGTGCTCGACTTCATCCCCAACGTTACCCTCGAACAGGTGAAGGAGAAAACCGCGGAATTTATAAGCATTTTGCGGCGCCGGCATCCCGACGTGCCCATCCTGCTCGTCGAATCGGTACTGTTTACCCACATGCCTTTCGATGAGGCGATGCGCAAAGTGGTTTCGGAGAAGAACAAAGCCCTGCGCGAAGAGTATGAGAAATTGCGGCGGCAGGGCGACCGGAGGCTTCATTACCTCCCCGCCGGAAAGCTTATCGGTCGCGACGGCGAAGCTACCGTGGACGGCATCCACCTCACCGATCTGGGCTTTCTCCGCTTTGCCGATGAACTGGAAAGCTCTCTTCGCCGTCTCCTGAAGTGACTTGCTTAGTTTTGGAGCATATTCTCAATTTTAGCTAAACTCCGAGCTCTGCAATTCCGTTTATTTTTCATCCCATAGCCGTAGTATATGCGGCTATGGGATTTTTTATGTGCAAGTTATGAGGCAGAGCTAAGCCGCAGGCCGGTCTGCGCTGGCAGAAGGCTTTCCAATCGCCTGTGTTTTATTGTTGTTCTTTCTTTCCAAAAGACCTCCGTATCCATCTTGGGGTGATGACTACGCCGAGCAAGAGGTAGGTGTAGTAGGTAATCACACGCCAAGCGCAGATGATTACCAGCATCGGGCCGATACCCAAAGTAAGGTCGCTGTAGAGGCCTTTGAAGGCTATTTCACTTAAGCCGCTCCCTCCGGGGGTGGGACTTACCACCATCGCTACGAAGATGATGATCTGCCGGACGAAGATAATAAGCTGTTTGCCTTGTGCTGCATCGAAAGCGAGGAAGAGGGCATTTACTACCAGAAAGCGAGCCGACCAGCTGAGAGTTGTTGCTCCGAAAGCACGTAACCAGAAAGTAAAAGATTTCTTCTTGATTTCTACGGAGGCTTCTATCAGGTTGTCGCCAAAGGTAAGTGCATGCGCCTGAAAGCGTTTCAGAAAGGGCAGTCGGAAAAACTGCCTGAAGAAACGGGCAATAAGCTGTGGCCGGTGGAAAAGTCCGATGTGAAGGGTTAGGTTCCAGATGCAAAGTATCGGGAATACAACCCAGAATACTACACTGATGGACGAGGCTACTACTGTGGTGCTGTTGAATATGTGGGCAAAGGGGATGAACAGGAAGATAATCAGGCAGCCGAGTATCAGGTAAAGGTTGTCCAGAAACAGATTTACCATGGCAATGGTGGTGCTTCGTCCGGCGTTGATGCCTTCGCGGTTGAGAAAAAGGATGATCAAACCGCCTCCGCCGATAGTGGTAGGCATTACCGTAGAAGCAAATTCCTTGAGGGTATTTACACGAAAGCCTTGTTTCCACGAAAGCTCCTGATTGGTCATCATCCGGAAACGCACTACCAGCCAAAAGTCGCGGAAAACAATCAAGGCTCCTGCCAACAGGATAAAGCCGATGTTAGTCCATGTAAAGTCGATGTTGACGAAGCTTTTTACATCGAACTCCCTCCAGAACATCCATCCGACTACCAACAGACCTATGGTAATCGGGATGAACACTTTGGAAGTGCTGATGCCTGCTGTGGCTTTGTTTGTTTGATTCATTTAGATAATTCTTTTCTTTTTGTTTTTTCTTTTTATGATGTGTACGTAACGATCCAGTACTTCGTCGGTAACGCTTTCCCAGGAGCGTGAAATGCTTTGTGATGCACAGCTCCCGGCTTGACGTATGCGTTCGGGGGTTGCGGCCAAGGTTTTTATTGTTTCCGAGAAGGCAGTCGTTGTGTTGTCAATCAGAAAACCGTTCACACCGTCTTGCACCACTTCGGCAGCCGTTGAGCCTTTCACCATAATGGAGGGAGTTTCAAGGGCAGCGGCTTCGCGCACTACCAAGGGAGCATTGTCGTAGAGCGAGGGGAAGAGAAAGAGGTCAGCCGCCAAATAATATTCTTTGAGCTTTTCGCGGTTAAGAATCATTCCTTCAAAACGGATTTTGTTGCTTAGTCCCAGTTCGTCACTGAGGGCTTTCATCTCAAGTGCGGCGTACCCGGTTCCGATAAAAAACATTTTGAAGGCTACCTCCTCTTTTATTTCGGCCAGACCCTCGAGTATGAGGCGTGGGTTTTTCTCCCAGATATGTTGTCCTACAAAAAGGAACATCAACTCCTTTTCAGCCACTCCGAGTTTTTCGCGTGCTGCTTTTTTGAGCGGATCCAAATCTTCTTTTAATGCGAAGTCACTTCCGTTATCAACCACCTCTACATGGCCTTTGAATCCGTATTCCCGTATGGTCTCTTCCACAGCAGCCTGCGGAATCCACACTTCGTCCGCTTTTTTAAAGAAGCGGATGACCTCCTTAACCATGAAACGAGCTATCCGTTCGCTGTGTATCGCCCGTTCGAAGTCGTCTTTGAATTTCGAGTGGAAGGTGGCTACCAGAGGTATGCCTTGCTGCTTAGTAATGCGCCTTGCCAGGGTTCCGGAAGAAAACGGACAGTGTGCGTGTATAATCCCGAAGGGGATGTGATCCAGAGTTTCCTTAATACGCAGGTCGATATCCGGCAGACCTAAGCGGTAGGGGCGTCGTATTACTACGGGAATCGAGGTGTATCGATGTACGGGATAAGGTTCCCGGTCTACGTGATTGGGAGCCCAAGGAGTAACAACGCATACGGGCAATCCTTTTTGATGAATCCAGTAAGCATAGTTTTGGGCAGCCACGGCTACGCCATCCATGATGGGAGGGAAGCTGTCGTTGAAAATGCCGATGGTTTTCAGGAGCGCTCTGTCTTCTTCTTTCATGTTTGAGGAGCTTAAATCAGGCGTAATACTCTTTCTATTACGGGAGCTTCGAAGCCTTTGCTTTGGGCAAAGCGGAAAAGCTTACCTTGTTTCTCATACTCGTAGCGGTAAGTAATACCTTCGAGCTTCTTCTTCAGGAGCGATGCAAGCATCTCTTCGTATTCGCCCTCGTCGATGAGCATCAAAGCTTCGTCCACCGTGCTGCGTTCGATGCCCTTGGATACAAGTGCAAATGCAATTTTACTTTTTCCCCAGTGGTTGAAGCGGAAACGATCTTTGACAAAAGCTTTACAAAAGCGTCTCTCGTCGATAAATTCATCTTTTTGGAGTTGTGATACGATGGCCTTCGTTTCTTTCTCGGTTGCACCCCAAGTGGCAAGCTTAGCTTCCACTTCGGAAATGCAATGTTCCGAGACGGAACAGTAGGAGGCAGCCTTTTGCAAGAATTCTTCAAATTTCTGTTTCATCATTAGCTTCGAGAGATGATATTATTGGTTAGATGCTGTTCAATAAATCAAGCTTTCCTTCGTCTATAAGCTTAATAATAAGTTCTCCAAATAAGGTGTTTTGCCAGGCAAACCACTCGCGGGTGAAGTTCGTGGGATCATCCTTGTGGAATGATTCGTGCATAAAGCCGGTTCCCGCGTCGGTAGCCATCAGCATTTTAATGCAATATTTGATTTCGTCGTCGTCTTGGCTGGTAAAGGCCTTCATCATGATGCTCATGGGCCATACCATATCATAACCTACGTGAGGCCCTCCGATGCCTTCTCCGGCTTTCCCGCTGAAGAAGTAGGGATTGTCTTCGCTCCAGACGAAGTTCCGGGTGTTTTGGTAAATCGGATCGTTAACCGGTACATCGCCCAGATAGGACATTGCCAGCAGGCTGGGCACATTGGCATCGTCCATCAGGAGCTGATTACCGAATCCGTCCACTTCGTAAGCGTATATTTCTCCGTACTTGGGGTGTTTATATACGGCGTATTGTTTCAAGGCTGCTTCCACTTCGTCGGCTAAGTCCCTACACTCTTTGGCTTGATCGTTGTTTTGATTTACCTGAGTGAGTATCTCGGCTGCTTTTCTCAGCGAGGTTACGGCGAAAAAGTTCGATGGGATGAGGAATTGAAATGTCGTTGCATCATCCGAAGGCCGGAATGCGGAAGCGATTAAGCCTACCGGTTTCACAGGGTTGCCCAAGCCTCGGTTCGACATTGTATCCAGCTGTCTGTCGGTTTTTCTGAGGAAAGTATAGGGGCCGTGTCCGTCTTTCTTTTGTTGCTCTTTGAAGGTCTTTAGGATGTTGGTCATTGCCAGAAGCCATTCTTCTCCGAAAATGCTCGAGTCTCCCGTTACCTTCCAGTATTCGTAGGCCAGACGCAAGGGGTAGCAGAGTGAGTCTATCTCCCACTTGCGCTCGTGAAGTTCGGGTTTCATGTCGGTGCCGTCGCTCATCCATTGGTGGTCGGGGTTGGGATCATGGGGGTCGAGAAAGGCGTTGGCATAAGGATCGAGTATGATGAAACGGAACTGTCTGAGGATAACTCCGCGAAGCATTTTCTTGAGAGCTTCGTCCTCATTGGCCAGTTTTATGTAAGGCCATACCTGGGCCCCCGAATCGCGAAGCCACATGGCATGTATGTCTCCCGTATATACCAAGCTGTCGTCTTCGCCGTTTTCCGTTTTATAATAACGTACCGTCGTGTCGAGCGTGTTGGGGAAGCAGTTTTCAAACATCCAGCGGAGGCGGGCGTTGCTCAGCATTTGTGTTACTTTGGCAATTTTATTCTCTACGGCCTGCGATACGAATAAGCGCTCTTCGAGTTTCGGACGCTTACTGGTGTAGACCTTCAAGTTGTCTTGCTCCAATACGATTGACTTGGCTTTTTCGGCGTAGTTAACTTTGTTTTGCGTAGCTGGTCTTGTGCCACAAGCTGCGAATACGATTGTACAGCAAATTAAAATACTTCCTACCGTATTCCGTACTGATTTCTCGGGATGTTTCATTTTGTGATATTGTCTAAGTTTAATGGATTTTTCAGCATTTCAGGTACAAAGATAAGCAATAAGCTTATAACCGGAGAGCTTTTTCGGGGTGAATCGGCTTTTTTCTTCTTTTTAAAGGATTTTCTGATAATTTTGAGATGTAGAAAAATTAGAGATGGAAGTTGAGGCTGAAACGGAAACCGTATCGCTGAACCAGAGGATGCTCGAGGTAGTTCAATCGCTGTACATAATCAATCCGTAAAAACATGAAGATGTTTTCGATGCCAACGTTATACTCCAGATAGGGAACCCCGTTCCGAGTCGTATAGCTGTGTTGGGGGAAGAGCAGGAGTTTGGGATTATATTGCGGATTGTTTTGCGGACTGAGTTGACCGTAGAATCCTCTGAATCCGAATACTTCCCGCCATTTAAGCTGTTTTAGCAGAGGAATTCGGTTGAAAAACCATCCTCCCATTCGGTAGTCGATATCGAATCTAATTTGTGTGTCGTGTATAAACTCCAAAGGATTGATTAAATTATAACTTCCGCGTTGTATGGCAAAAGAATTGTTGGCGCTCGGAGTCGGAAGGAAAATGTAAGGAGCCTCTCCCCAGAATCTTTCAGCCTCGACCGAGAGCATAAAACGTCCTAAGGGAGGGATGCGCTGTTCCTGCCAAAAACCGATTTTCGTATTGTGGAAGGCATGCTCTCCGCCGAGTATGTTTTTGTGGGCTATGTTGTGCGTCAGCTGGATCGAAAAGCGATTTGTCGATAAGGAATGACGTCGTCTGCCGTGTTGCGTGAATTGTTCGTTGTGTCCATAACGTAGCATGAATGAGGTTCTTGTGAGGCGTATGCCCGGAATTTCATGGACTGTTCCGTGTGAGTCCGTTTTTTCAAATCGGACGTTTTGTGCCGGGCGTTCGTCTGTTGACGATGCTGCTACCCGGAAAGAAAATCCTCCGTGGAATTCTCTGTCGTAGGATAAGGATAAGTTACGCAGATAGGTAGTCTGATCGTTTTGAGAGGGTTTAAGCGACATCAGGATGTTATCCCTTTTCATGATGGAGTAATGCTGGCCGAGCGTGTGCACGTCGTAAGCATAAGAAAGCACCAGCTTGTTGTATGGGTATTCATCCTTTACTTTTTGTACTTTGTTAAATGCCCAGGTCAGCTCACCTGTGTATTTAAATTGCTTGTCTTTTGTCCCGTAAGCCCCATAGCCCCAGATATAAAAATGGGGATGGAGAAAACGGGTAGACCCCAATGTCAGGCGTATTCGATTGCCTTCCGTGCTGTTGTAACTATAAAAGGACGGTATTGTTCCTATTTCGAATTTCGCAGTCCTGGGATCTTTCGATAACGAAAAATAACCTAAAGAAAAAGCCCGACCTGCATTAAAGAATGCCTTTACAAACTTGTAGCGGCTCATGTCCTCCATCAGTGCGTTTGCTTTGTCGGGTTTCAATCCGGAGTTCTTACGCTGTTCGCTCCAATAGCTTTCGGATTGTTTCTCGTAGTTTGTTGCAAAACTTAGCGGAGCTGCTTCGTGGATCGACTCGTCCTGATTATTGTCGAAGGAGAAATTACTGAACCGGCGATCTTTCTGAACGTAGAACTTCATTGACAGCAAGGCTAGTTCCACTGCCATCTGTTGCTGCTCGGGGCGCCAGATACCTTCGGCCGTCTTTACGAAGTCGCTGGATATGAAGAACTCGTTGATGAGGTTTACGTTCATTTTTTTCGAGAAGCGTAACACGGAGCGTTTTACGGCGTAAGAGCCGTCGTCGGCAATGTAGAGCGAGCCTGAGAAGCCCACGTCTCGGGCGTTGAAAGGTATGTAATCGAGTCGTATGCAGCGCGTTGTGTCAACCATTAGGGTGTCCGTAAGATACCAGCGGTAGAAGTTTACGGCCCGATGCTTGCTGAGAGGGCTTACAAAACCGTGTTCGAAGAGCCGGATGCTGTTGTCGTAGATGGAAATATCGCTGAAGAGATCGTCCAATATTTCGTCCAGTCCGTCTACACGAATGATATCGTCGATTCCGGAGTTCTTATGTCCGGTTATGATGGTTCTTTTACTTTCCGGATTTTTCCGGAAAAAATGCTTTTCACTGTTTTCGCGTACCGAAACAGGGAGATAGAGTTTCCCATCGATGACGGAAGTGTCCGCATAATTGAGCAATGGCCTTGGCTTTTCGTGCTTATCCGATTGAACGTTCTGGTTGCCGAGCAGGGCAATCAGCAAGCGGTTGTACTCATCGAAGCGGTAAAAGTCTTGCCCTTCGATGCGATTCTCGGCCTTTCGTTCAATGACTTTCTTGATTAATTCGACAGCCGGGTTGTCTTTCTTTCTGTAGCGCTCGCGTTTCGGGCGTATCACTACGTCGTTTAGGGCTCGTTCTTGGCGTTCAAGGAGAATCTTTCGGTGGAAACTGCTTTGTGTACCGGACAGGTGAATGCGTTTGCTGCGATATCCCAGCATGGATATGTTCAAGTAGCGTATACCTTGGCGGTTGGAGAGGCGGAAAGCCCCATCGCTATCGGTAAAAGTTCCCGTCTTGGACCCTTCGAAGCTGACGGAAACAAAAGGAAGAACTTCGTCTGTTTGGGCGTCGCGTATGCTTCCCGAAACACTGATGAACTCCTGTCCGTACAGAAACCCCAAAGGGGTAAGGAGAAGTAAAAAAAGAAATTTTTCTTTTAGCATTCGATGTGAAATTTATAAAACGGGACTAAATAAGCGGGCAACAGATTCTTTCAATTTTTGTCCTTTGCTTCGCTTGTTCCACTGTGCGAGCGTTAACTCTTCGCATGTGTTCATGTCCCGTAAAAAAGACTCTTTTAGATGTAGGGCTGTTTCCTCCTCGTATATAAAGGCGTTGGCTTCAAAGTTTTGCATGTAGCTGCGTTCGTCCATGTTGGACGAGCCGATGATGGAGATGAAATCGTCCACTACGATGGCTTTGCTGTGCAAAAAACCCGCTGTATATTCGAATACCCGCACGCCGGCTTCCATTATTTCGCCCAAGTAACTCATAGTGCTTATCTTGGCCAATTTTGTGTCGGAGTGTTTCGGAATCATGATCCGGATGTCTATTCCACTCAAAGCCGTCATTTGTATGCAACTCAGAATAACTTCGGGAGGAATGAAGTAGGGACTTTGTATGTAAACGTATTTTTTTGCCGTCATGATGGCCGAGGCGATGCCTTGCATGATGGCTTCCCAATCGGTATCGGGACCGCTGGCTACCATTTGTACGATGTTGTTGCCCAGTTTCTGGGGTGCGGGAAAGTACTTCGAGTCGGTGATAAATTTCGAATCAACGAAATGCCAGTCGATGAGAAAAAGGACTTGTAAGCCGTGCACAGCAGCCCCCTCGAAACGAACAAAAGTATCGCGCCATTTTCCCAAATGATTGCCATGAAGGTAGCGGTCGGCTATATTCAAGCCTCCCGTAAAACCTATTTTACCATCTACAATGAGTAATTTGCGGTGGTTCCGATGGTTGATGCGACTCCTGAATACTTCTTTACCTATCGGCAGGAAGGGCTGGATGTAGACACCGGCTTTCTTCAATGAACGTATGTATTTTTTTCGCCAGACGAATTGAAAGCTGCCGAGATAGTCGTATATTATGCGTACGCGCACGCCTTCTTGCGACTTGCGTATGAGAGCCTCTCGAAAGCGGTTCGATGTCGCATCGTCTGCAATGATGTAAAAATCGATGTGAATGTGTTCTTTTGCACTTTCGATGGCTTCGAATATGGCCTCGAAGGTACTTTCGCCGTCGGAATAGATGTCCACTTTCGAATCGGCGTATGCCGCCGAGTTATTATTGTTGTGTAACAGTTTTATGAGCTTCGTATGGCTCACCCCAAGCTCTTTGTTTTCCAGTTGTTGGATGTCAAACGAAGCGGTGGGGCGGTGTGTGAGTTTGCTGATTGCATTTTTCGAAAATATCTTATTCCTCCTGTAGTTACGGCCTATACCGAAGTAGAGGATAAGTCCGATGACCGGCAAAAACAGCAAGGCCAATAGCCAGGTAAAGGAGCGTATCGGGTTCCTGTTCTCGAGGAGAATAACCAGTATTGTGCTCACTATACTGTAGATGTAAAGAGCCAGAATGATGAAAGTAAGTATTTGTGACATAGATAGAACTTTAAGGTTGAGGCTGTTTTCTAAAAAGGAGGCATTCATGTCCTCGCAATATGTTGCGAAAGGGATTTCCTGCCGGTATCGGAGGAGCAGCAACTCCTTCTCCTATCCGTATAGGGGATATTTCTACCAGAACTTCATCCCAGCAGTTTTTTCTCAGAAAGCTGTTGAGTATCTGTGTGCCTCCTTCGACCAATACGGAGTGGACGTTCTCTTGGTAAAGGGCTGATAAAAGCTGCTCGATGCCCTCCGTGGATAAGTCTGTTTTCAGATAGCGCAATTTGTTGCGATTTTCCCGCTGCTGCTCGGTGAAGATAAGAGTTTCTATCTCTCCGTCTTTTAGATGGTAATTTTCGGGAATTCGTCCCTCGCGATCGATACTGAGGCGCAAGGGATTCTTGCCGCTCCAGAAGCGTAAGGTCAGTTTGGGGTTGTCCAGCAAGGCTGTATTGGCTCCCACGAGAATGGCTTGGTTCTGGGATCGGACTTTGTGAGTGATTGTTTGTGTAAGTCGATTGGAAATCAGAAGCGGCTTTTCTGTTGCGTTGCTTCGCTTTCGATCGATAAAGCCGTCTTTTGTCTGTGCCCATTTGAGGGTGATGTAAGGGCGTTTGCAAGTTTGAAAGGTGAAGAAACGCTTGTTCAATTCGCGGCACTCGTCTTCGAGTATCCCCAGCTCTACCTCGACACCTGCCGCTCGCAGCATTTCCATACCTCGCCCGCAAACTTTCGGATTCGGATCGAGGCAGCCTACCACTACGCGAGCGATCCCCAAGTCGGCTATCAAGCGGGCGCAAGGAGGAGTTTTTCCCTGATGTGCACAAGGTTCCAGATTTACGTATAGCGTTGCTTTTTTAAGAAGACTCTTGTCTGCCACCGAAGCAATAGCTTCGGGTTCCGCATGAGCTTTTCCATAGCTTCGATGGAAGCCTTCCCCGATAATCTTATCTTCACAAACCAGCACGGCGCCCACCATCGGATTGGGAGCTACGTAGCCTCCTCCGTAGCTTGCCAGTTGCAAGCAGCGCTTCATATACATTCTGTCTGTTTCGGATAGGGGTGCCATCTGCCGAGCAATTTTTATTGTGTATCTTTGCAACTCAAGAAAACTATGCAAGACGCTTTCCAATACATAAAGTCCGAGCTGGAAGATCTCTATACCGAGAGCGAGATTCGCTGTTTTTATTTCCTGATAGCCGAGAAGCTGACAGGTTGTTCGCGTACCCGCTTAGTTGCGGACAAAAATACGATTTTTTCTCGTGAACATCTTAATACCTTTGCGGAATACGTCAAAAAACTCCGTGAGGGAAGTCCGATTCAGTATGTTTTGGGAGAGGCTTCGTTTTTTGGTATGACTTTGGATGTTACGCCCGCCACCTTGATCCCTCGTCCGGAAACCGAAGAGCTTGTTGAATGGGTGTTGAGCGAGCAAAAGCCGGCTTCCGGAAAGGCTTTGCTCGATATTGCTACCGGAAGCGCTTGTATAGCTCTTGCCTTGAAAAGGCACTGCCCAGCTGCATTTGTTTCGGCCTTCGATATCTCCGAAGCGGCTCTTTCCGTTGCAGTGCAAAATGCCTGTAAGCTTGATCTTGATGTTCGCTTTTTTAGAGCCGATCTTAGAGAAGAGAAGGATTACGCATGTCAATGGGATGTTATGGTCAGCAATCCTCCTTACATTCCCTTGAGCGAAAAAGCCGACATGGATGAGAATGTTCTTGGATACGAGCCCCACACGGCCCTTTTTGTTCCGGATGAAGACCCGCTTCTCTTCTACCGTCACATAGCTCGTTTTGCCACAGTTCATCTTAAACCCGGAGGAAGCCTTTATCTCGAACTGCATTACCGTTATGCCGGCGATTGCCGGACTCTTTTTGAGGAGGCGGGTTTCAGGCAGATTTTCCTGAAGAATGATATTTCGGGAAAGCAACGGATGCTCCGTGTCTCTCGCTGACAAGGATGATCTTTCCTTCGAAGCTTCTTCCCTTGCTTCTCCTATTCACCTTGCTTGGTTTGGCAAGAAGTTTTACTTTGTCTTTTGCGATTTAATTCGTAGTTTTGTAAGCCTGAAATTTATGATCGACCAAGCGACTATCGACCGGATAACGGATGCTGCACGCATCGAAGAGGTGGTTTCCGACTACGTAACACTCAAGAAACGAGGCGTAAACCTGCTTGGCCTTTGTCCTTTCCACAACGAAAAAACCCCTTCTTTTATCGTGTCGCCGGCCAAAGGAATTTTTAAGTGTTTTGGTTGCGGTAAGGGAGGAAATTCGGTACACTTCATAATGGAGCACGAGCAGATCTCCTACTATGAAGCCTTAAAGTTTCTTGCCCGGAAATATCACATCGAGGTTCAGGAACGTGAGCTTACTCCCGAAGAAGAGGCTGCCAAAAACGATCGTGAAAGCATGTTCCGCGTCAACGAATACGCTCAGAAATATTTCAGCGATACACTTCAGCTCCACGAAGACGGAAGGGCCATCGGATTGTCGTATTTTCGGGAGCGTGGATTTCGCGATGATATCATTCGTAAGTTTCAGCTTGGCTACAGCCTCGACCATCGCGATGCTTTTACCCAAACAGCCCTGCAGGCCGGCTATAAAAAAGACTACCTTGTAAAAACGGGGCTTACTGTCGAAAACGAAGCCGGCTACAGCCTCGACCGTTTTCGTGGACGTGTCATGTTTCCGGTGCATTCCCTTTCGGGAAAAGTGGTGGCTTTCGGAGGGCGGATACTGAAAAAAGACAACAAAACAGCGAAGTATCTCAATTCGCCCGAATCCGAGATTTACCATAAGAGCAAAGAGCTCTACGGTATTTATTTCGCCAAGCAGTCGATCGTGCGCAACGACCGTTGCTACCTGGTGGAAGGCTATACCGATGTGATATCCATGCACCAAAACGGCGTGGAGAATGTGGTGGCCTCGTCGGGGACTTCGCTGACTCAGGAGCAGATACGCCTCATACACCGCTTTACCTCCAATGTTACCGTGATTTACGACGGCGATGCGGCCGGCATCAAGGCCTCCATACGGGGAATAGATCTTTTGCTTGAGGAGGGCTTGAACATCAAGGTGCTTCTTTTGCCCGATGGCGACGATCCGGATTCTTTTGCCCGGAAGCACAGTGTGTCCGAGTTTGTAGACTTTGTAGAAAAAAATGCTCTGGACTTCATTCGTTTCAAGACGAATCTTTTGCTTGAAGAGGCCGGGAAGGACCCCGTCAAGCGAGCGGCACTGATTAGTGATATCGTACGAAGTATCGCCATTATTCCTAACCCTCTCATTCGTTCGGAGTACGTGAAGGATTGCAGCAGTCTGCTTCGTGTGGAGGAGTCGATGCTCTATCACGAAATCAATAAGATAAAACGCAAGGAACGAGAGCGGAACGATATCCGTGAAAAAGCCTCACAAGGACAACAACCTTCCTCTGCTGAAGAGCCGCAAGCTTCCGAGACGTTCAACCTTGATAAAACCCCGCTTGAGGCAGAAGAAAGAAACATCCTCGAAGCCCTTATTCGCTACGGGAAGCATGTGTTGTACTATGCTGATGCCGAAGCGGAACGGAATGAGCAGCCTGTGCTTGTTGCCGAATACATTCTGGAAGAGCTTGAGCACGATGAATTGAACTTCGCCAATCCTTTGCACAATATGCTGCTGAACGAATATAAAACCCACTATAAGGACGAAGAGTTTGATGCCGAACGTTTTTTTGTGAAGCACCCTCAGGAAAAAATAAGTTTGCTTGCCGCCGATTTGCTTGCCGAGAAATATACGCTGAGCAAAATTCATGAAAAAATAGCAAGGCCTCTTGCAGACAGCGATCGCCTCATCGAACTGATACCAAGGTTGATTTTCGAGTACAAAAACAGCTATATCCTAAAATTGATACGAAACAAACTTCTCGAAATGAAGACTTCATCCGAAGCTCAGGATGCTCAGCGTACGGACGAGCTTATGCACGAGATAGGACGCCTCAACAGCATACAACAACAACTGTCGAAGAGTTTGGGTGAGCGGATAATAATAAGACTTTGACTGCCATGATTCTTTTTGATCAAATTATTTTCGGTCCGGTTATAAGCAGGCGTTTGGGCCTTTCTCTGGGAGTGAACCTGTTACCCATAGATGCCAAGATATGCTCGTTTAACTGCATTTATTGCGAATGTGGTTTCAATACCACTATGCGTGAATGGCCCATGCCGAAACGTCCTCAAGTGCGGGAATGTCTCGAAGCAAAGCTTCGGGCGATGACCCTTGAAGGACGGCTTCCCGATGTTATTACCTTTGCCGGTAATGGCGAGCCTACTTTGCATCCGGACTTCGAAGCTATTATCGACGACACCCTCGAATTGCGAGACCGTTTTTGTCCCGATGCCAAGGTGAGTGTTCTTACCAACTCTACTCGTATACACAAGGTTTCCGTATACAGAGCCCTTCGGAAAGTCGAAAATCCGATACTGAAGCTCGACTCTGCCTTTGACGAAACGCTTCGCATTCTCGATCAACCCGTAGGGCGATTGTTTAGCGTAGCTTGGCTGACCGAACAGATGAAACGCTTCGAGGGCGATTTTATCATTCAAACCATGTTTCTTCGAGGTGAGCACGAAGGAAAGGCTTTCGACAATACCACCGATGTTGAAGTAGAAGCATGGCTCGATGTACTCGATCAGGTTAAACCCCGGCAGGTGATGATTTACTCGCTCGACCGCGAAGCTCCCGTGAAAAGTCTTCAGAAAATACCCGTGATCGAATTGAACCGGATCGCCGAAAAGGCTCGGGTGAGAGGATTTAATGTCTCGGTTGCCGGATGAAATAGAATAGAGCTAAAATAATGAAATGATAAAAAAACTGATATGAGAAACTTGGAACCCCGCGCGCTGTGGAATTATTTCTACGAAATAACCCGAATACCGCGCCCTTCGAAAAAAGAAGAACGAATGACGGCCTACCTGAAGGCCTTTGCCGATAAGCTGGCTTTGCCGGTGAAAGTGGATGCTGCCGGTAATGTGTTGATAAGCAAAGCAGCTTCGCCCGGATACGAGAAGGCAAAAACCATTATCCTGCAATCGCACCAGGATATGGTTTGCGAAAAAAACAGCGATGTGGAGCACAATTTCGATACGGACCCCATAGACACTTACATCGATGGAGACTGGCTGAAAGCAAAAGGTACGACCCTCGGAGCTGATAACGGTATCGGGATGGCCATGGCCTTAGCCATATTGGCCGATAAGGATTTGCAACACCCTCGAATCGAATGTCTTTTTACTGTTGATGAGGAAACGGGACTGACCGGAGCCGCGGCACTGACTTCAGATTTTATGACCGGTACGGCGTTGATTAATCTCGACTCGGAGGACGACGGTGAAATCTTCATTGGTTGTGCCGGAGGCATCGATACGCTAGCCCGTTTGCCCTATAAATCGGAGGCCTTGCCTCCTCACTTCTTTAGCTTTCGTGTGTCGGTGACGGGTTTGCAAGGTGGACATTCCGGTGACGATATCAATAAAAATCGTGGAAATGCCAACCGCATACTCAGTCGTTTCCTTTGGGCGCTGGGGCGCGACAGCGATCTCCGTCTTCGGAGCTTCGAGGGAGGAAACTTGCGAAATGCCATCCCTCGTGAAGCAGTCGCTTTGGCGGCTCTTCCTGCCTCGGAAAAAGAAAAATTGCGGGTGCGCTTCAATCTGTTTGTGGCAGAAATAGAACACGAGTTGCTGGCCTTTGAACCTCAAATGAAGCTGACTCTCGAGTCCGAGACCGGCTTTGATGAAGTGATGGAGAATCATGTTGCCAAGCAACTGCTCAATGTGCTGTATGCCTGTCCCAATGCCGTAATAGATATGAGCGCCGATATGCCCGGCATGGTGGAGACTTCTACGAATCTGGCCGCTGTAAGAACCCGGAAGGATCATGTGGAGGTTACCACGAGTCAGCGCAGCTCCGTGGAATCGAAGAAATACGATATTGCACAGCGTGTGGAGGCCGCCTTCTTGGCTGCCGGAGCCGAAGTGCAGCACGGAGACGGTTATCCCGGCTGGCAACCGAATGTGCATTCCGAGTTGCTCGAAAAAGCTCGAAACGCCTATCGAAAACTCTATGGAAGCGATGCTGTGGTACGCAGTATACACGCCGGGCTGGAATGCGGCCTTTTCTTGGAAAAATATCCGCATCTGGACATGATTTCCATTGGTCCGACTATGCGTGGCGTACATTCTCCGGACGAAAAACTGAGCATCTCTTCCACCTGCAAGTGCTGGGATTGGTTGCTTGAGATTCTTAGACAATCGAAATAAAACAGCTTTGGAAATAATGAAGTACGATTTGGCAATTATCGGTGCCGGTCCGGCCGGTTATACGGTGGCTGAGACCGCTGCAAAGAAAGGTTTAAAAACCCTTCTTTTTGAAAAAGATAAGCTCGGAGGCGTTTGCCTCAATGAGGGCTGCATACCAACCAAAACCCTTTTGTATTCGGCGAAGATACTCGACTTGATGAAGAATGCTTCGAAATACGGTTTGAAGCTAACGGGAGGCGAAGCAGCTTTTGACCTCGACAAAATGATGACTCGGAAGACAAAAACGCTGCGCAAGCTGGCCGCCGGCATCAAGACGAGATTAGCCGATTCGGGTGTTGTTTGGGTAACGGGCGAGGCACATATTGCGGGCGAAAGCGATGGGACTATCGAAGTTGTTTGCGGGAGCGAAAGCTACCGGACGGATTATTTGCTGCTTTGCACCGGCTCCGAAGCTCTTGTGCCGCCTATAAAGGGCTTGGAAGCGGTCGATTCTTGGACATCAAAAGAAGCTTTGAACTGCGACTCATTACCCGAACGCATCAGCATCATTGGAGGCGGGGTTATCGGCCTTGAATTTGCTTCGCTCTTCAACAGCTTGGGGGTAAAGGTGCAGGTGATTGAAATGCAGACCGAAATACTCCCGGGTTTGGATCGAGAGCTGGCTAGCCTCTTGCGGAAGGAGTATGAAAAGAAATCGGTTGTTTTCCATACGGGCACTCGAGTGCTGGAGGCCTTGCCCGATAACAGCCTGATTGTCGAGCGTGCAGGCGAAAGTCTCGTCATTGAGGCCGACCGCCTGCTGGTTTGTGTCGGACGCCGTCCATTCACCTCCGGACTGGGGCTTGAGAAATTGGGGCTTGAAGGCTCTGGAGGTGCTTTGCCTGTCGACAAGCACATGCGCACCAAACATCCGCGGGTTTATGCCGCCGGTGATATTACGGGGCATTCTATGCTGGCTCATACGGCCATCCGTGAAGCGGCGGTAGCGCTCAATCACATATTGGGCATCAATGATACCATGTCCTACGCTGCTTTACCGGCCGTGGTATATACCAATCCCGAATTAGCCTCGGTGGGAAAGAGCGAAGAAGAGCTCGTCGCTGCATCCGTTGCTTATCGCGTTGTGCAATTGCCCATGACTTATTCCGGTCGTTTTGTGGCCGAGAATGAAGGTGTGAATGGCCTTTGCAAGCTCTTGCTCGATAAGGACAATCACATTTTGGGCTGTCATATGCTGGGTAATCCTGCTTCGGAGCTTATTCCGCTTGCAGCCTTGGCCATCGGTCGGAGCTATAGTCCGGATTTGTTCCGTGGGCTTGTGTTTCCCCATCCGAGCGTTTCCGAAATCTTTCATGAATTGGGCTTGCATTAGTCACCGCTCTGAAACGCTCTCGATGCCGTAATTTATGCCGAATTTTTGGATCTCTTCCGATTGCTATGCCATTTTAGCGCCTTCATCCTTATTGTGTTTTAAAATGAAATATATTAATCATTTGATATTTAGTGTGTTGTGTGTGTTTTTGTGAATTTACGTTTGTTATTTGCTTCTTTTATTGACTTTGATTAAGCGCTAAGTTGATTCCCTGTTGCCCAGCGTCGTGCAACGTAAATTCAATTAGCAAATGCAACTATTAGGGAATAGGTAAGGATTGATTTTATCGG
>BDEJ01000013.1 GCA_001653155.1 Porphyromonadaceae bacterium H1 | reverse complement strand
CTCCGATGAATGTATTTATAACCATAGAACAACCAAAACTAATCAGAAATATCCGAGTGTAAATCTTTAATTACCAGCATATTCTAAAATTTAACACTTTTCGGTTGCCATTTGTCGCTTCCCAAATTTCCACATATTTTTGAGACGTATTTCTGACGTGGAGAATTTGCGGGGCTTGTTTTTTGTCACACCGTGCAGACAGTTGACAAGGGTTTACAACCGTTTACGACAAGCGACAATAACCGCCCCGATATGCGGAAACAGTCACACTGTGTAGAAAAGCGACAATGGTTGACTTCCGTTCACATCCGTTTACCATTTCAGAGATATAGGATTGAAGAAATGAACCATTAAACGATAAAACGGTATGAAAGCAACCAGAAAATGCAGTTTTTGCGGCAAGTCCTTTGTAACCCGAAGCGGTATGCAAAGATATTGCAGTGAGGCTTGTCAGGCAGAAGCCAAACGAGCCAGAGTGATGCAGAAGAACAACCTCTTCAAAGTCGCCCAACCCTTGATGGAGATACAGCATCAGGAGTATCTCACCTTTTCCAAAGCAGCCATCCTCATGGGCTGTTCCCGACAGTACATTTACAAACTTGTAGCCATCGGCAAGCTGAAAGCCTCACGCATCAGCAACCGCATGGCATTCATCCGCAGAGCCGACATCGAGCAGATGTTGGAGGGCAATCCCTATCACCGCATCCTGCCCGGCAACACCTCCACACCAAGGAAATCATCTTCATCTTCCTTACCTGCCAAAAGAGAAAAAAGGGAAAAGGAAAGCGAAGAAGTGTTGGACTTCTATTCGGGCGAGGAGGTGATGTCCCTTTTTAAGGTAAAGCAGTCATGGCTTTACACTTCCGCCAAGCGTAACCATATCCCCATCTGCCGTATCGCAGGAAAGAACTATTACAGCAAGAAGCATATTGACGAGTTTTTCGGTGTGGCAGTTGATATTAGCGAAATTACCGACTGGCTACTGACCGAGGAGGTGGAGGAACTGTTCGGCATGAAGCCGACCGCACTCCGTGCCTACACCTATCGCCATAAGATACCCACTAAAAGAGAGTACGGGCGTACCTATTACTCCAAATCACATTTGAACGAACTCCGCAGAACTGACCTTGTGAACGATGAACGCTACTATACCGTTGAGCAGGTGCAGCAAATCTATGGTCTTTCGTCAGCCAACATCTGCCATATCGTCAAGGTGAAGCACATCGAAAAGATAAAGGTGGGTGTGAAAAACCTGCTTTTGCGCTCAGATGTGGAGCGTGTCATGGCTGAAAGGAACAAATAACCGTGAAAAATCGGGATTATCGAAAATTATTTCAAAATGATGTATCGTGGAGGTATTCACGGATATTTCACGTTGTTCCTTTGCCATCGGAAACATGGATACAACTCCAAAATGTATACAACCAATTAAAACATAATTATTATGAGTAAATGCAAAACAGTTACCTTGCGTAAGCGCAAGATTAAGAACGGGACACAGTATTCACTATGCCTTGACTACTATCCCGGCTACCGTGACAATGTCACCATGAGAGTGATTACACGTGAAGCCTTAGGAATTTACATCTTCGCCAAACCTGCAAACCAGCAGGAACGGGACTTCAACGCACGCATGATGAAGAAAGCGGTCATCCTGCGCAACCAGCGCTACGAAGCCATTTTCAATGAAAACAACGGCTTTTTTGACAAGACCAAGATGAAGGGCGATTTCCTTGCCTATTTCAAAGGACTGGCTGACCGCAAGAATATCAAGTGGCAGCACGTATACAAGCATTTCCAGCGGTTCGTGAACGGCAAATGCACCTTTGAGGAGGTGGATGTGGATTTGTGCCGCAAGTTCATGGAATACCTGCTTGATGCACCCCAATCCATCCACACCAACCAAAAGCTGCACATCAACTCCGCAGCAGGCTATTGGTCAACTTTCCGTGCCGTGCTGCACACCGCTTACCGTGACAGGAAGATAAAGGAGAACCCAAACGGCTTCTTAGACCGCATCGAGTGCATTCCCACCATCAGGGAGCATTTGAGCCAAGAGGAACTGATACGGCTTGCCGAAACACCCTGTGAGGAGGAGGTCTTGAAAAAAGCTTTTCTTTTCGCCTGTCTTACGGGACTGAGAAAGAGCGACATCAGACAGCTCACGTGGCAGCAGATACAACCATACACCAACGGCAGGATGTTCGTTACCACCCGTATGCAGAAAACCAAAGAAATAGTGCATAACCCCATCAGTGATGAAGCCTATGGACTGCTGGGAGAACGGGGCGAGGGACTTATCTTTGAGGATTTCAAGGACAAGATGCTGCAAGGACCACTCCAACGGTGGCTCACGGCAGCAGGGATAACCAAGAAAATCACCTTTCACTGTACCCGCCACAGCTTCGGAAGCCTGCACGTGGAAATGGGAACGGACATGGCTGTCATCCAAGCCTATCTCGGACATAAGAACATTACCACCACACAAATCTATTCCAAGATAGCAGCGCAGCAGATGTGTCAGGTGGTGGACAAGATAACCTTGAAGCGCAAGGAGGCATAAATGTCTCACATTGACAGGTATTCAGAGGGGCGGTTATGGCTACAAGGCTATAATCGCCCCTCTATGTTTTTGGCTTGATGCCACCATTTATAAGCCCCTCAGAGTATGAAACAGAGTATGATATGATGACATTTCGTGAAATACATTGAAAAAGACCGTTCTAACCGCAAATAACGGGCAGTAATTGGGAAAAATAGCATTAACTTTGCACAAAATAATACAGGAACATTCAATCTCTCAACGAAATATGGAATCATCAATCAAGGACAAATACATCATCTTGGGCTTTGTCGGCTTCGCCATCGTCCTAATATCTTCCATTGCCACGCTGGTAATAGCGGACAGCTTCAACCAAGACAACTTTGTCAGGTGGATAGTATTCGTATGCTGTAACCTGTTGGGATGGTTGCTCTATCTCTCCTTTCAGACACTTATCTTTGATACATACGAAATCTACAAAATCAAGTTCGGCAAGAAAGAAACGATTGCCGAAGCCATAGAGGTGCAGGAAGAACTGTCACAAAATACACTTGAAGAAGCCACATCTGTGCCTGGACCTACATCAGTCCCTGAGCCTGTACCCGAATCATCCCCGACAAAAGAAGAGACACTTATCCAAACACAACCGATAGAGCTTACTATCGCCCCGGATCTTCACGAAAAGAACCGTGCCAATTACGCAAGCAGAGAGCAACGGGAAAAGGAAGAGCGCATCCGCATGGTCATGGAGTATTGCCATTATTACCTGCCTCGCATTGCCGACCAAGAAACCGTGAACCACATCTGTACTGAGGTGGACAAATGGATGAATCTTAACACTTATACCCCGAAGCCCATACAAAGACCGTTTACCAAAGACATCAACAACATTCCACTCCGTCACTTCGTATGGAATATCTCTGAGCGTTTCCTGTACAAGAGATACTACAATGGGGATAACCGTGCCAAGTTCATCAAAGCCCTTTTCCCGAAATCGTTTGCTGATACAGACTTATCAACCATCAAGAATTTCAAGGTAGAGCCGTTAAAGACGGAAATTCCCATTGATGAACCCGAAAACGGCAAACTTGATTTCCACTATCCCGAGGATTATGTGCGGAATTAGGATAATCACGACACCAACGACAACCATCCGGTAACTCATAACCGCCTGTTTTACATCGTTTCCCGAGTAATTTTACCCGTCATTTATGGCTGGGCTTAATTATTCGGGAATTATTTTGCAATGACGTGTCGTGGAGATATTCACGGATATATCATTTCAGTCCTTTGCGCCAAGTCTTACAAAAGAGACGAGTACGCGAATGGAAAAATCAATTCTTACCTTCAACGACCTCCCCGAGGTTGTCGCTCAGCTTCGAGACGAAGTGATGAGCCTGAAAAGCCTGCTCGCCGAGCAGCGCAGTGTGAACAATGCCAAAACGGTGGACACCCACGTGCCCATGTCTGTGGACGAGGCAGCAGAGTATTTAGGTATCCCTAAGGGTACGCTCTACATGAAACTGTCAGAAGGGACAATCCCTGCCACCAAGCCCGGCAAACGCTATTGCCTTTACCGTGACGAACTGGACAAGTGGCTGGAAACCGCCCGAAAGAATCCCATACCGTTGTCAGACGAGGAACTGAACAAGTCCTTATCCTCTTCCCACCGTCGCAAGCCCAACCCACGTAACTGGTGAATGATATGGAAGAGGATAAGAACTATATCAACCTGATACGTGGCGACCTCACAAAAGCATCCCAAGCGCATAACGGTATGCCCGACAGTGTAGGCATGATGAATATCAAGACGGCAAACCAAACCATTCTTGAAGCATCGTTATTGCCTACGCCCCGTGCGCTGTGGGACAGCTTTTGGTACGAGGGGGAACTCTCCTGCTTGTTTGCCGATTCCAACGTGGGCAAGTCCATCCTTGCCGTGCAGATAGCCGACCGCATCGCCCGAACCGACAATGTGCTGTATCTGGACTTTGAACTGTCCGAAAAGCAGTTCCAGCTCCGCTATACCAACGAGCATGGAGAGCTCTACACCTTTCCCGACAAACTCTATCGGGTGTCTATTGACTGCAACCAGCTTTTGGATGCCAACTTTGAGGAAGCTATCATAGGCGGCATTGAACAGATGGCTGTGCAGACCGACTGCAAGATTTTCATCATTGACAATCTTACCTACCTGTGTTGCGCCATGGAGAAAGGCGATGCCGCAGGACGGCTGATGATTCAGCTGAACAATCTCAAAAAGAGATATGCGCTCTCTATCCTTGTCCTAGCACATACGCCCAAACGCTCTTTGGATTGTCCCATCACATCCAACGACCTTGCCGGAAGCAAACGGCTCTACAATTTCTTTGACAGCGTGTTCACCATTGGAAAAAGTGCCCAAGACGGAGGGCTTCGCTATGTGAAGCAGCTTAAAGTGCGCTATGGCACGTTCTCTCATGATGCGGATAATGTAATCGTTTACGAGATTGACAAGGTGGATGCTTTCTTGCAGTTCGTGTTCAGGGGCTATTCCACGGAAAAGGAACACTTGAAAAAATTGGGCGACAATGAATCAAGCCAAAGGGATTGCCAAATTCTGCAACTCTCCCAATCGGGCAAGTCCGTCAGGGAGATAGCCTCACAGGTGAATTGTGGCAAGTCCACCGTAAACCGTATCATCCAGCGCAGCAAAGAGAGTAAAAACGCAGGTGTCCCAAGTGTCCCACTGTCCCAACCCTTAGAGTGTGGGACAATGGGACAGGATGGGACAGCCGACAATCAACCATCAAAAACGGACTAAGCTATGGGCAATTATTCATTACAGAAGTATAAAGGAACGGCAACACGGCATACCTGCCCCAAATGCGGAGACAGGCATTCTTTCGTCTATTACGTGGACGAAAATAATGTGCCGTTGCATCCATCGGTCGGCAGATGTAACCACGAAAGCGGTTGTGGGTATCACTACACTCCGAAAGAGTATTTTCAAGAGCATCCTGAACACAGAACTACCAATGATTTCTCTTTTGACAGGCAAAGAGCAGAGCAGAAGAAAGTGAAGCAGCAAAGTAAGCCGACAGCCATCGGCTATATTCCCCCTCACTATGTGGAGAAGTCGCAAAGCGAGCGTAGCAATTTCTTCCGTTTCCTCTTCACACTCCTTACTTCCTACTATGGCGACAAGGCGAAAGAGGTGTTGAAGCGGTTGTTGGAGGAATACCGTTTGGGGGCTACCCGTGACGGCTCTGTTATCTTTTGGCAGATAGACAGGACGGGCAAGGTACGCACGGGAAAGGTGATGCAGTACAATCCCGAAGACGGACACCGTATCAAGGGAGGACAGACATCGGCAGTGAACTGGATACACAGCATATTGAAAAAGCAGCGTGTGTTGGCAGAGGATTGGCAACTATCCCAATGCCTTTTCGGGGAACACTTGTTGAAAACGCATCCCGACAAGGTGGTGGTCTTGGTGGAATCCGAGAAGAGTGCCGTTATCGGTTCTGCTATCTTCCCCGATTATGTATGGCTGGCTACGGGTGGTAAGAGTCAGATGAGAGAAGAGAAACTCCGTGTACTGTCAGGGCGAACCGTGCTTCTCTTTCCCGATGCCGATGCTTATGCCGAGTGGAAACAGCGAGCCGAGAGCATGTACTTTTGTAAGGTGGTGGTTTCGGACATCATCGAAAGGAATGCCACCCCGAAACAAAAAGAAGCCCATATCGACATAGCCGATTGGATTATCTTTCAGATACGGGAGGGCAAGGTGATGAGTACAGCCAACCACTTGGTCGAGGCTGAGAGAATCCTCCAGCGGATGATAGAGAAGAATCCCGTCCTGCAAAAACTGATAGACGATTTAGACCTTGTGCTGGTCGGTGCATCTCCAATCGGCAACGATGATGAAAAACCTCCCTGACGGAGGAGAGCGGAAGCCGTAGGCTGGAGTTTGCAGACAATGGCTTGCCATTGATATAGCCCACTATAACTACACGCTCCGCTTACGTAGTTGTGGGCTCTCCCGAGGGGATTAGGGTTTTACCCTAATGACCCACTCAGGGCGTTTCTCCCCTGAGAACCCAGAGCAAAGAGTGACCCTCTCTTTGCAATCTCCGCTTATGGGTTGCACCCCTAAGAACCCCATGCGTTTACGGACAGCGGAAAAGCAAACAATAAAGTACAAACCAAAAAACAAGTATCTATGGCAACAAAATCAAGCATACATATCAAGCCCTGCAACATCGCATCGAGCGAGGCTCACAACAGGAGGACTGCCGAATACATGCGCCACATCGGAGAGTCCAGAATCTATGTCGTTCCTGAACTATCCACCGATAACGAACAGTGGATAAATCCCGACTTCGGCAGTCCGGATTTGCGGATGCATTATGACAATATCAGACAGATGGTAAAGGAAAAGACCGGACGTGCCATGCAGGAAAAGGAGCGTGAACGCAAAGGCAAGAACGGTAAAATAGTCAAGATTGCGGGATGCTCCCCCATACGTGAAGGAGTGCTGCTTGTCAGGTCGGACACCACACTGGCAGACGTGCGTAAATTCGGTGAGGAGTGTCAAAGACGCTGGGGAATCACACCGCTGCAAATCTTCCTGCACAAGGATGAAGGGCATTGGCTGAACGGTCAGCCGGAAGCGGAAGACAGGGAAAGCTTCAAAGTCGGGGACAGATGGTTCAAGCCGAACTATCATGCCCATATCGTTTTCGACTGGATGAACCACGAAACAGGAAAGAGCCGAAAGCTCAATGACGATGACATGATGCAGATGCAGACCCTTGCATCCGACATCCTGCTGATGGAACGCGGGCAGTCAAAGGCTGTCACTGGTAAGGAGCATCTGGAACGGAACGACTTTATCATTGAGAAGCAGAAAGCTGAACTGCAACGCATGGATGCAGCCAAACGGCACAAAGAAGAACAGATAAATCTTGCCGAGCAGGAACTGAAACAGGTGAAATCAGAAATACGCACTGACAAGTTAAAGAAGACAGCCACCACGGCAGCGACAGCCATAACTAGTGGAGTTGCTTCTCTTTTCGGGAGTGGAAAACTGAAAGAACTGGAACGTGCCAACGAAAAACTGCAAGACGAGGTTTCAAAACGGAACACCAATATTGAAAAATTGCAGAGCCAAGTACAGCAGATGCAGAAACAGCATGATACGCAAATCCACAATCTCAGAGAAATGCACAGGCAGGAACTTGACATGAAAGAAAAAGAACTGTCACGGCTCGCCAGAATCATAGACAAGGCTTTCAGGTGGTTTCCGATGTTCAGGGAAATGCTGCGCATGGAAAAGTTTTGTGCCATGCTGGGATTCTCTAAAGAAATGACTGAAAGTCTTATAGTCAAAAAAGAAGCCCTGAAATGTAGCGGTAAAATCTATTCCGAGCAACACAGGCGGAACTTTGATATAAAGGATGATATTTTAAGGGTGGAAAATGACCCTGACGATGAAAGCAGGCTGAACCTGACAATAAACAGGAAGCCGATTGCCGACTGGTTCAGGGAGCAATGGCACAGGCTTAGATATGGAGCAAGAGTGCCGCAACAGGAAGAAAGAAAAAGTAGAGGATTCAAATTATAATAGAAGCAATTTGATTAGTAATCTAAAAGCACTCCGATAACGATTAGAGTGCTTTTAGATTGTTTATCATTAATTATCAAAGCAAGTGCAGTTTAAGATTTTACTGAAGTTTGCATTAATAAAGAATATACTACAGCTGATATATGCGCAACATATTGTGACGCTTGTGATTCATTTCCCTTGAAATCCTTAACAAATACCGCTAAGGTATAACTGATATTATTAGGCAGACATATATAGGCAACATCATTGTGAGCTGCAAGAACACCATTTTCATTAACATAACCTGAACCTGTCTTATGCGCTATAACAACCCCTTCTTTATCAAGAAGTGGAGCTGCTATCCTATCTACACCTGTTTTGCATTCTTTTAACGTATTCTTAATGAAACTTTGTTTCTCATCATCGATAAGACCTTCAGTAAACAAACGATTCATCAACATTGCAGCACCAAGAGGAGATGTATAGTTAGAGTAAGCCTTGTTATGGTCAGCCGACATTTCCTCTTCCGTATAAGCTATCTGAAAACTTGAACGAGGAATGAGTGTGGCTATAAAACTATCTGTTTGAGCGACATTAACCATATCCTTAAACATAAGGTTGCTTGCATTGTTGTCACTCTGAGTAAGAGTATAACGCAGCAAATCTCTCACTGTCAATGATATGACTGGCCCTGAATAATCTTTCAGCATAGGACTCCAAGTCTTTGGGTCAAGTTTATCCCTATTTATATTTACTAAGGTATCAAGTGAAATTCCTTTATTGTCAAAGTCATTACAAAGAGCTAATGCCTGATGAACCTTAAACACACTCATCATAGGATAAACACTCTTATTATTGACCTTAACCGTATCTCTGTTATTAACAATAACCGCCACACCAATTTCGCCAGGACAAGCTGAGACAATTTGAGAAATGCTATCAGTCAAAACATTTGTTAAAGGAGGATTTGCGCTATCTTTTGTCGCTGATTTATGGAACAATGAAAATACCAAGATGAAAATGCAAACTAAAGCTATACTCAAAACTACGATTTGTTTTTTTCTGTTTTTTTCCATGTTTATATTATTTATATTTGTTTGACGAGAATATCTTTATTTGCCGACAAAGGTACATAACTTTACGGAAAAATATGTTTCTAAAATATATAAATAGACAGCTGTGGGGAAAATGTGGGGAAAAATTAGATAATTAAAAAGGCTAAATGACTGGAAATAATCACTTAGCCTTTTAATCCGTACCCAGACCCGTACTTCGTAATTGCTGCGCCCATCATTCAAGACTGTCAAATCGGGTCTTTCCTGTCAAGCCAATGATGCCTATGCGTATGCCAAACACATGGATTACGGATTTCTCGTTCCGTGAACAAACACTTTATCCGCAACTCTGCTATGTGGTGTATTGGCTTAACTCCATTTCTATGGGCAACACTTTTGTTGCAGATTTCAAGCAGCTTTTATCGAAATACCCATCAGTAAGAACTCGTTTATTAGGCTTTCCTCATAATTGGGAACAAGAGCCTTTGTGGAGATAAAATAATTGCCCTGTTTCTTAAAAAGCACTGGGGCAAACCAGCTCCGTCTTTAATTGTTTCCAATAAATGGATTGTTTCAAGCCCCTATAGAAAGAGAACAAAAATTCCTGTGTGAAAATTAATCTACGACAAGGAGCAAGCAAGGAGCAATATCAAACAAAAATCAATACCTTTGCAGTACATATGAGATAGACCAAAACAAAAGTGGAATATCGGAAACGAATAGCAAGGAAAAGAGAAGAAACGACCCAAGTTGATGTCCTTTTTGAGTTAATAATCAATAAAAGCGTTAAATCTTCACCTTTTAGAATGTGCAATTAAAAATAACAACCATATTTCTGACTTATTATCTATAAAATATTGAGTAATAATCGGTTGTAAATACTTTCTATGGAACTTCTAAATTGGCGGAGGTAAAACTTCCAAAGACACTTACAGCGCTGAAACAAAATGCTTTCCAAGAAGCCTCGAGTCTTCAGAGTATAGAGTTTCCCGCTTCGCTTAGCAGTTTCGAGGAGCATGTCTTCCATGCTTGTTCTTCCTTGTCTTTGGTGAAAGCCATGCAAGCGGAGCCTCCGGTCTTAGATAGTAAGGTCTTTTCGAGCGTGAATCTCAATAATGTTATTCTGGATATTCCTGCTACCTCGGAAGCTAAATATGCAGCGGCTCCGATTTGGAAAGATTTCAACCGTGCCGCTTACGACTTTGCCGTGGATGGACTTTTCTTCAAAAAGACCGCAGAGGGAGAGGTGGCTGTCGTTCCTCAGTTGAAAAACAGCAATTCGGCTGCCGGAAACAGCTATTATGTTAAGAGTGCTCTGCCTTCAAAAGCTGTAGTTATTCCTGCCAGTATTCAAGTAAAGGGCGTAGAATATCAAGTGAAAAAGCTTGCGGCTAACGCTTTCAAAGCAGCGACGGGTATTACTTCCGTAGAAGTGAGAGCTGTTAAGCCTCCTGTAGCAGATGCAACGGCTTTTGCTTCAGTGAATGTAGCAAAAATTCCGCTTAAATCTCCTGCCGGCAGTGAGAAGGCTTATGCTACAGCTGAAGTGTGGAAAGACTTCAAACAGGCTCCTTATCTCAATGTGGATGCAGAAGCTCTCTCCTTCACATTGAAGGGCGGAGCGAAGAACCTCGTTGTAAGTTCCAACATCGATAACTGGACAGCTGCTTCGTCCGAAACATGGTTGACCCTTTCGGCTGCATCAGGTAGCAAAGATATGACTCTGAAACTTAGCGCTACGGCTTACAATACTTCGAGAACTCCTCGTACGGCTACCGTAACCTTGACAGGTGGAGGTATTACGCGCAGCGTAACTGTGAACCAAGAGGGACGTAACTATGATCTCAAGATCGGTGATTTCTACTACCGTATTGTAGATTCTTCGGCTAAAACCCTCGAATTGGTATCGGAGTTTAAAGATGCCCCCTATAACAGTAAAGCTGCTTCCGGAGATGTTGTTATTCCGGCCAGTGTGTCTGCTAGCGGAAATGACTATAAGGTAGTTGCTGTAGGGGCTAATACCTTCAACGGAGCTACCGGAATTACTTCGATAGAAGTGAAGGCTACGCTACCTCCTGCAGCTGTAGCTGAGGCCTTTACCGGGTTGACCCTTGCTAACCTGACCTTGAAGGTACCGGCTTCGGCCGAGAGTGCTTATCGCTCTGCTCCTGTATGGAAAAACTTCGGGACGATTCAAGGTATCAAAACCGATTTGCAAGCCCTGCAAGATGCTTCCGGACTTCGTGTTTGGACCTCGGCAGGATACCTGCACTTCTCGGTTGCACAAGCCCTTGAAGTTCAAATTTTCAACTCCATAGGCACTAATCTGTTCTCCGTAACCTTGCCTGTTGGTGAAAGTTTTGTGCCCCTTCCTCAAGGAGTTTACCTTGTACGGACAGGAAAAAGCGTTAGCAAGTTCATTGTACAATAAAAGAGTTTTCAATCGCGAATTCTCGAGATAGATAAAAGGCGAACCCGCGGGTTCGCCTTTTTTGTCTGATCTTGGGTAAGGATTTGTTCGTCCACATGGGAAATGCTTCCGCTACGCTCCACAACATCCTGAAGAAGGAATGAAAATTACACACTTTTAGGACACTACCGAAAAAGCTGCATTTTCGGGCGAATGCTATCGGTAGTTGAACAGCGCTAGCGAGGATATAAAAAGCGTCCCTTCAACACGAAGTTTGAAGGGACGCTTTTTTTCTGTTTTGCTTTCTGGGTTTGTGAAAGAGGCTCTCGGTCAGAAGCGAGGTTCTTCCGAGAAGAGGTCGTTATCGTCGATGCTGATATCACCGAAACCTTCCTCATCCAGTTCGTCAAGATCGAAATCTTCGTCGCCGTAGAAATTTTCGTCGATGTTGAATTTTTGTCCGGCAGCTACATCTTCGTCTGCGATGTTTTGTTGTGGCGCTTCGCCTTTTTTCAGTATGCATTCGGGACGGGTTTGATCCTTCCGGGCTATTATCTCGGAGAGTACCATGTAAAAAGCTCTGTCGTTAAGCATGTCGAAAACGTAGAGCAGCTTTTGTTCCTCGTCATTGAGTACTTCGTCGAGTGCGGTTTGGTCCATGGTCAAGTTGTCGTATTCCGATCCGGAATCCATCTCCAAAAGCGTTATTTCCTGCTCTTTTTCCCAATTATCGGAGCAGATAAAGAAAGAGGTTATTTGATCTTTTGAATAGCCTACCGAGTCGAGTATGGCGTGGTGCAGATCGATGAATTTTGCTTCCGAATCGATGGTAATGATGCGGGCAAAGTCGTCGGATTCATCCGATAGCAATGTGAACTTGTAAACCATGGCCTGAAGAGTTTTTGTTGTAAAATAACGTGCTGTAAAGGTAGTATATTTTTTTCATTCGAAGCGCTTCCGGGAGCTATTAGGCGGAAAAAATCCTTGTTGCCGGAACCTTGCTCAGGCTTTTGCTTCTTCCTCTGTTCCTGCGCCGGGGATCGGTCTGAGTTTTGTTTTTTCTTTGTTCTTCTTTTTGGTTTTCAGCTCGTCGAATCCCTGTCCGTATACCGCTCGTACCACACTTTGGCTGATAAAGGCTTTTTCGTCTATTTCCTTGATGTGACGGTACAGATCGTTGGCTTCGTTGCGGCGTGCCAATACGAGTATTACCTTGGTGGGTTGTTTGGTGTACCAGCCCATTCCGTCGAGCACGGTACAGCCGCGCTTCATGTCGCGGTTTATCATATCGGCAATCATCTCGTATTTCGGCGACATGATGAGGAGCTGTACCGATTGACGGAAACCGTTGATGACCATGTCGATGGTGTAGCTCATCACGCCCAAAACAATTAATCCGTGGACAATAACAATCATGTTTTGGAGCACGAAATAGGAGCTGCCGATGATGACTAAATCGCAAAACATGATGCCTCGTCCGAAGGTGATATTTCGGTATTTGTTGATGATGGCTACCACAATATCGGTTCCTCCCGTACTTCCGTTTGAGTTGAAAACCATGCCGATACCGGCTCCACAGAGCATGGCTCCGATGACGGCCGACATCAGAGGCTCTTCCGCTATGATGGGCTGCGTGATGATACTCCTCATGAGCATGAGCAGCAAGGTGAGCATTACTACTCCATAGATAGTCTTGATCAGAAAACGAAGACCTAATACTTTCATGGCTGCTGCTAAGAGGAATAAATTGACTACAAAATACGTCGTTTGCAGCGGGATACTTCCTTCGGTGGCATATTCAATGAGCAGGGCGATACCCGCCAAGCCTCCGGTTACCACACCCACCGGTTTGATGAAGCCGATCAGTCCGATGGAATAAATAACCAGCCCGAGGGTGATGTAAACATAATCGCGCCAGTAAAAACTCTTCAGGTAGTTCATGGGTTGTTGTACAACCTTGCTTTCCATCATATTCATAATACGATATTGACTATCTTTCCAGGTACGACAATTATTTTCCGGGGTGTTTTACCCTCCAAGTATTTTTGACTTTGTTCGTTTGTCAATGCAACTTTTTCTATGTCTTTGGGTAGCATGTCGGCGGGTAGATCCAGCGTGAAACGTACCTTCCCGTTGAAGGATATCGGATAGGTTAGACTGCTCTCTTTAAGGAATTCCTCGTTGTAGACCGGCCAAGGAGCATTGCAAACCGAGCCTCTTGTGTGCCCCAGCAGGTGATAGGTTTCTTCGGCTATGTGTGGTGCGAAAGCTGCCAGTAGAATACTCAAAGCCTCCAGAATGGATCTCTTGTTGCATTTGAGTGCGTGGAGTTCGTTCACACAAATCATAAATGCCGAAACAGAGGTGTTGAACGAAAAACTCTCGATGTCTTTTTCTATCTTCTTGATGGTCTTATGAAGGGTTTTCAGTTCTTCGGCTGTGGGGGCATCGTCGCTTAAGCTTAGTTTGTCGCCCTCAAAGAACAATCCCCAAAAGCGTTTCAGGAAACGGTGTACGCCGTCTATACCGTTTGTATCCCAAGGCTTGGATTGCTCCAGAGGGCCGAGGAACATTTCGTAGAGACGGAGGGTGTCGGCTCCATACTTATCTACGATATCATCGGGGTTTACGACATTGAACATCGATTTCGACATTTTCTCTATCGCCCATCCGCAGATGTATTTCCCGTCTTCGAGGATGAACTCGGCCTGTTTGTATTCCGGGTTCCAGTTTCGGAATTTCTCGATATCCAAAACATCGTTCGAAACGATGTTCACATCCACGTGTATGGGGGTGGTTTCGTATTGATCCTTCAGGTTGAGGGATACGAAGGTGTTACTGCCTTGTATTCGGTAAACGAAATTGCTTCGTCCTTGGATCATACCTTGGTTGATGAGCTTCCGGAAGGGTTCCTCCTCACAGACATAGCCGAGGTCGAAAAGAAATTTATTCCAGAAACGGCTGTATATGAGGTGTCCCGTGGCGTGTTCGGTACCTCCGATGTAGAGGTCGACGTTACGCCAGTATTCGTTGGCCTCTTTCCCCACCAAAGCTCGATCGTTTTTGGGGTCCATATAGCGGAGGTAGTAAGCCGACGAACCGGCAAATCCCGGCATGGTGTTGAGCTCCAAAGGGTAAATTGCTGCGTTGTCGGCAGAGGAGTAAGTCCAGTCCTTAGCCCGTCCCAGAGGCGGTTCGCCTGTTTCGGTAGGCAGAAACTTGTCTATTTCGGGTAGTTCCAAAGGCAATTGCTTTTCGTCGATGATATAGGGCATGCCGTCTTTGTAATAAACGGGGAAAGGCTCGCCCCAATAGCGTTGTCGGCTGAAAATAGCGTCGCGCAGGCGGTAATTTATTTTTACTTGTCCAATGCCTTCCCGGCTTATGTATTCTTTGGTTTTCACGATGGCCTCTTTAACACTCAGTCCGTTCAGAAATCCGGAGTTGATCATGATGCCTTCTTTGGCATCGAAACTTTCTTCGCTTACATCTGCTCCTTCAATCAGTGGGATGATAGGCAGGTCGAAATGCTTAGAGAAAGCGAAATCGCGGCTGTCGTGTGCCGGTACAGCCATGATAGCCCCTGTTCCGTATCCCGCGAGTACATAGTCGCTAATCCAAACGGGAATTTCTGTTCCGCTGATGGGATTTATGGCGTAGGATCCGCTGAATACTCCGGTAACGCGGCGGTCGGCTATGCGTTCGCGTTCGGTGCGTTTTTTTACAGCCTCCAGATAGGCTTCCACTTCGGAGGCTTGCTGGGGAGTAGAACAGATCTGTACCAAAGGACTCTCGGGAGCCAGCACCATGAAAGTAACGCCGTAAATGGTATCGGGGCGAGTAGTGAAGACATCGAAACCGGCAGGGCATTTTTCGGCTGCCGGGCAGCCTTGTGCGAAGTGGAATTTCATTTCGGCACCTTCGCTCCGTCCAATCCAGTTACGCTGGGTTTCTTTCAGGGATTCTGTCCAGTCGAGCAGGTCCAGTCCGTCGAGCAGGCGTTGGGCATAAGCCGATACACGGAGGCTCCATTGGCGCATTATTTTCTGTTCTACGGGATGTCCGCCCCGGATGGAAAGACCCTCGCTGACTTCGTCGTTGGCCAATACGGTTCCAAGGGCTGGACACCAGTTTACTTTCAGGTCGGCGAGGTAGGCTATGCGGTAATTGAGCAAAAGCTCTTGTTGTTCTTTTTCGGTTTTGGCTTTCCATTCCGCTGCCGTGAATTTAAGTTCTTGAGTGGCTGCGGCGTTAATGTTTTCGCTACCCGATTTTTCGAACTTCGCTACCAGTGCGGCGATGGGCTTGGCTTTTTGTTCCTGCGTGTCGAAGTAGCTTTCGAACATACGGATGAAAGCCCATTGCGTCCATTTGTAGTACTCCGGTTCGCAGGTTCGTATCTCGCGATCCCAATCGTAAGAAAAGCCTATTTTGTCCAGTTGCTCGCGGTAGCGTTCGATGTTGTTTCGGGTAGTCAGAGCCGGATGCTGGCCGGTTTGAATGGCGTATTGTTCGGCAGGGAGTCCATAGGCATCGTAGCCCATCGGATGTAAGACGTTGAAGCCTTTCAGGCGCTTGTAGCGGCTGTAAATGTCGGAGGCAATGTAACCCAGCGGATGCCCTACGTGCAGGCCGGCGCCCGAAGGGTAGGGAAACATGTCCAATACATAGAACTTAGGCTTGCGAGGGTCGATGTCCGTTTTGTAAATACCTTGTTTCCGCCAGTATTCTTGCCATTTTTGCTCTATGGCTCTGAAATCGTATTCCATATCGTGTTAGCGTATCAATAGTTGTTATCAGGTTGTTTCTTTGTTTATTGGGAGGTGTTGTAGCTAAGTTTATTTAGCCCGGATGAATACCTGTATGGGAGTGCCCCGGAAGCTCCATTTTTCGCGTATTTTGTTTTCCAAAAAGCGTCGGTAGGGTTCTTTGACGTATTGCGGTAAGTTGGCAAAGAAAACGAAAGTGGGCACCTGAGTGTTTGGTAGCTGGGTGACGTATTTTATTTTCACGTATTTGCCTTTGATGGCCGGAGGCGGAGTGCGCTGAATGATGGGTAGGAGCTGTTCGTTGAGCTGTGCGGTAGGCACTTTACGCTTTTTGTTCTCGTACACATCAACGGCTGTTTCTACTACTTTCAGGATGCGCTGCTTGTTGAGTACCGAAGTGAAAACAATCGGAAAGTCGACAAAGGGGGCTAAACGCTCACGAATACTCTGTTCGATTTTTTTGATATCGTTCGCTTCTTTGTTGGGTATCAAGTCCCACTTGTTGACGCAGACCACAAGTCCCTTCTTGTTTTTTTGTATGAGGGAAAAGATGTTCAAATCTTGACTTTCGAGTCCGCGCAAGGCATCGAGCATCAAAATGCAAACGTCCGAATTCTCGATAGCCCGGATGGCTCGCAATACCGAGTAATATTCCAAATCTTCGCTTACTTTTGCCTTTTTGCGTATGCCGGCCGTGTCGACAAGGTAGAAATCCTGTCCGAACTTGTTGAAGCGCGAATAAATGGAATCGCGCGTAGTACCGGCAATTTCGGTTACGATGCTTCGTTCCTCGCCCATCAGGGCATTGGTGAGAGAGGATTTTCCTGCGTTGGGTCTTCCTACAATGGCGAAGCGCGGCAGTTCTTCTTCGATGCTTTGAGGGCTCTCGTTCGGTAGGAGGGAGATGACTTTATCGAGTAACTCGCCTGTTCCCAGTCCATTAAGGGCTGAAATCATGAAAGGATCGCCCAGGCCGAATTTGTAAAACTCAGCCGTTTCGTATTGCCAATCGAAAGTGTCGGCTTTGTTCGATACCAGTACAACCGGTTTCCGGCTACGGCGCAGCATACCCGCTACTTCGAGATCGAAATCCGTGATACCACTTTGTACGTCCACTAAAAACAGAATCAGGTCTGCCTCCTCAATGGCCAAAAGAGCTTGGCGTTTGATTTCGTCTTCGAATATGTCGGTCGATTGCGGTACCCAGCCTCCGGTGTCGATTACCGAAAACTCCTGCCCCGTCCAATCGCTTTTCCCGTACTGACGGTCGCGTGTGGTGCCTGCCTCGTCGTTTACGATGGCCCGGCGGCTTTTGGTCAAGCGGTTGAAGAGGGTCGATTTACCTACATTGGGGCGCCCTACTATGGCTACAATATTTCCCATTTCTTTTTTTGCTAAATGCAGGATTATCCTGCGGCTTTGCCTCGTTCGCCCGTAAAATTTACGACGATATCGGCATTAGCTTATTTTCGAGTGGCAAAGATAATAAATACAAACGGCTTGAGAAATGCTGTAGTCTGACCTCTGGGAAAAAACTTGAGAGAAAATATATGATCTGCGAAAAATCCCTAACTTTGCATGCCTGTTTTCAGCCGTCTTTACACAAAGCAGAACATGAATATCGAGTTGTTTTCCCTTATCTTATTGGGGGGGGCCTTCTGTGCCGGCCTGTTAGGTGCTCTTACCGGGCTGGGGGGTGGGGTGGTAATCATTCCCCTGCTTACTCTGGGCTTTGGAGTGGATATCCGCTACGCTATCGGTACGGCTCTGGTAACTTCCATCGCCACCTCATCCGGAGCCGCTGCAGCCTACATCCGCGAAGGCATTACCAACTTACGCATCGGTATGTTTTTGGAAGTTGCTACTACTTCGGGAGCTGTAGCAGGAGCTCTCATTGCCGTATACATGCCCACCAATGTTATCGCCGTGATTTTTGCCTGCGTGCTTATCTTCTCGGCTGTGATGACAGTGCGCAAGAAGAACGATCACAGCGATTCTGCAGCCCCTTCCGATCCACTGACCCAGCGTCTTAAACTCAACAGCTCTTATCCGAACCCTCAGAGCAAAGTATCGGAGCCCTATCGCGTGCGGAATGTGTTGGGAGGCTACTCCCTAATGACCCTTGCCGGTGTACTTTCCGGTCTGCTGGGTATCGGTTCCGGAGCGCTTAAAGTGCTTTCGATGGATATGCTTATGAAAATTCCTTTTCGCGTTTCCACTACAACCAGCAACTTCATGGTAGGAGTAACGGCAGCCTCCAGTGCGGTGATTTATTTCCAGCGTGGTTATATCGATCCCGGCTTGGCTATGCCGGTGGTATTGGGCGTGTTGGCCGGAGCCTTTGCCGGATCCCGCATACTGATGCGTACCCGTGTTGATATTCTCCGTTGGATTTTCAGTATTCTGATCTCTGTCTTAGCCCTTCAAATGATGTATAACGGTATCAATGGCCGTTTTTAGACAATGAAGCGAAGCGCTGGAGAAGCGTTTGATTATTTTTAACTACGGAAATTCCTCTGTTTTTTGTAATTTTGTCAGCTTGATAATGTCATTATTACAGAACTTAAACTCAGTCAGCCATGCAACATGCCGAAGTCGTATCAGCCAAGCAGCGTTTTGGCATCATAGGTAACTCAGAGCTGCTCAATCGAGCTATAGATGTTGCCATACAGGTGGCGCCTACCGATCTTTCCGTGCTTATCACCGGCGAGAGTGGCGTAGGGAAAGAAAATTTTCCTCAAATCATCCATCAATACAGTCATCGCAAGCACGGGCCTTACATCGCCGTCAACTGCGGTGCTATCCCCGAAGGTACCATCGATTCTGAATTATTCGGACACGAAAAAGGCTCTTTTACCGGCGCCACGTCCGATCGAAAGGGTTATTTTGAAGTCGCCAATGGCGGAACGATTTTCCTCGATGAGGTGGGCGAGCTGCCTCTTTCTACTCAAGTACGTCTGCTTCGGGTACTCGAAGCCGGAGAGTTTATTAAGGTCGGTTCTTCTAAAACGCAGAAGACGGATGTACGTGTTGTGGCCGCTACCAACCTGAATATGACCAAGGCCATACAAGAGGGTCGTTTCCGCGAAGACCTCTATTATCGGCTTAATACCGTACCCATTCACATCCCTCCTTTGCGCGAGCGTAAGGAGGATATCGTGCTCCTCTTTCGAAAATTCTCCGCCGATTTTGCCGAAAAATACCGCATGCCGGCGGTAAAACTCTCGGAGGAAGCTCAGCTCCTTTTAGCTAATTATTATTGGAGGGGTAATGTGAGACAGCTCAAGAATGTTACCGAGCAAATTTCCGTTATCGAGCAGCAGCGAGAAATAAGTCCTCAGATCCTCCGTGCTTATTTGCCCGCTGAAGAAATTGAACGTTTGCCGGCTTTGTCTTCCGCATCTCAGAGCGACGAAAAAAGCTTTGCCAACGAAAGGGAAATACTCTATCAAGTCCTTTTCGACATGCGTAAAGATATCAACGAGCTCAAAAAGCTGGTTTATGACTCGGTGGATGAAAAACGTCCCGCAACGAATCAAGATGAAGTACAGCGTTACCCCACGATACTGAAGCACGATGCCGTCTTGACGCCTTTGCAGCAAGCCTATACTTACCCGGAGCTTGAACCCGAGCGCATTGAAACGAAGCGTTTCTCCGAAGATCGTCACAGTTTTCAGGATGCCGAATACCAGGAAGAGGAGAGCAATAAAGCCCCCTTAAGCCTCGAAGATATGGAGCGGCAGATGATTAAACGCACCCTCGAGAAGTATCACGGGCGCCGGAAACAAGCGGCCGAAGAACTGAAAATATCAGAACGTACCTTGTATCGAAAAATAAAAGAATATGGCATTGAATAACTCGCAAAAAATACTTGCTGCTGTTTTTACTTTGGTTTTTTCTCTGATCCTTAACGCTTGTACGGTTTCCTATAAGTTTAATGCAGGGATGATTGATTACACAAAAATCAAATCCATCTCCATAGCCGATTTCCCCAATATGGCTGAAGGGAGTATGTATCCTATGCTCTCACAAGAATTTTCGGAAGCTGTCCGCGACATATTTACCAGACAGACCCGGTTACAGATTTTGCGTACGGGAGGCGACATGCATCTCGAAGGAGAGATAACCGGCTATCAGCTCACTCCGATGGCTATTAGCGCCGATTCATACTCCTCCGAAACAAAACTGACGTTGACCGTGAAGGTGCGTTTTTCAAACAACAAGCAGCCTGAGGAAGATTTTGAAAAATCCTATTCCGCCTTTCAAACTTTTTCCAGCAACTTGATGCTGAACGATGTACAGGGTGAATTGCTCAAGGCCATCATTACGGATATTTCCGAGAGTATTTATAACGATACGGCCGGTAAGTGGTGATTTTTTTTTGAATAGCTTGTTAGAAGTAAAGCATAAGAAAGATAGAAAAAATTGACACGCGACGAATTTATAAGAATACTACGTTCGAGGAGAATGCCGGATGAAAAAGAGCTTTCCGGACTGAAAAGCCTCGTTGATTGCTTCCCTTTTTTCGTGCAGGCTCGAATGCTCTACGTAAAGGCTTTGAAAGAGACACATAGCATTCATTTTGCAGCGGAAGCGAAGCGCATGGCTTTGTATGCTTCCGATCGTCGTCGGCTTTACTGCTACCTTTATCCCGAGCACGATAGCAGCTTGTCTATCGCAAAGCCCCTTGTCTCTTCGCGGAAGGCTTCGGCAGGCGAATATTTCGATTTGATGGATTCGCTCGAAAAGAAAGGAGGCAATACGCGGCAATCATTGAAAGAACTGGCCGAACGCCTTAAAGCTGCGCGGGAGTTTAGTGCCTGGCCTGCCGAGGGTAAAGACTCTGTCGTGGGAGCGGAAATCTCCTCCGGCTTGGAAAAACCCCAAAAAGCGGCTCCTCCAACGGAAGAAAATGCCCGAAAACTGATTCGAGAAAAGAAATATGCCGAGGCTCTCGAAATCTTGAAGCTCTTAAATTTGAATAATCGGGAAAAAAATACTTACTTTGCAGACCAAATTCGCTTCATAGAGAAAATAATAATAAATACAAAAAGATAAAACCTAAGTTATGTACATTTTTTTAACTATTTTGATTGTTTTGGCTTCCATCCTTCTCATCCTCCTCGTATTGGTACAAAATTCAAAAGGAGGAGGCTTGGCCGCCGGATTTTCATCGTCCAATCAAGTACTTGGTGTTCGTAAAACGACCGACTTCCTCGAAAAAGCTACTTGGAGTCTCATTTCCTTTGTTGTACTGTTGTCCATCGTAGCAGGCGGTATCCACTCTCAGGATAAAGTGGTGGACGCTTCTACATCCGAAATCCAACAACAGTATCAAGAGGCAGAGCAAAATCTTCCCGGTGCGGTGAATCCCGGTTTTGGAGAGACACCCGAACAAAACGAAGAAGCTGCTCAATAAGTACTTTCTTCCCTGCAAGAAAGAAAAAGCAAGGCGTATCAAAAAGATTTTGGTGCGCTTTTTTTATGAGAAAAGAATAATAGCTAATCCCTTGTCCTCATGTTCGATGTCAATCTGACGACTTTAATCGACTATCTTGGTACTTTTGCTTTTGCCATCAGTGGAATCCGTTTGGCCTCCGCCAAAAACTTCGATTGGTTTGGTGCCTATATCGTTGGTCTGGCTACAGCCATCGGTGGAGGAACGATACGCGATTTGCTACTTGGCCTTACTCCGTTTTGGATGCTGCAGCCCTCTTATCTGGTAGTTACCGCTGTGGCATTGATTTTTGTCATTGTGTTTGGCCGTTACGTAATACGTTTGAGCAATACTTTTTTTATTTTCGATACCATTGGCCTGGGTTTGTTTGTGGTAGTAGGTATTGAACGTTCACTGGGAGCCGGTTTCCCGTTTTGGGTTGCCATTATTATGGGGATGATAACGGGTTCGGCTGGCGGTGTGATGCGCGATATTTTTATCAATGAAGAGCCGCTGATTTTTCGCAAAGATATTTACGCCTTAGCCTGTATTTTTGGCGGCTTGATTTTTTTTGCTTCCGATTGGACAGGACTTCCTCAGCTCATTACCCAAGTGCTGACCATCAGTTCTGTGATACTTGTTCGCATTCTCTCGGTGAAGTACCATATCAGCCTGCCGATATTGAAAGGCTCTGAGAATGAGAAGCAAGATTGATTTATTTGTAGATCAGGAAAATACAGGGACGCTTGTTCAAATCGGGTAAGTCTTTCTTCCATTCCCGCAGTGTTTTTGTCTTGATAAACTGGCTGTCAAGACTGATATCGGCAGCTATGCACAAGCGTGTGTTTCCCTGGCAGCTGTGTATGATTTCTTCGAGCATTTTCATGTTCCGGTAAGGAGTTTCGATAAAAATCTGTGTCTGATTTTCTGTGTATGCTCTCATCTCGATTTTTTTCAGGGTTTTGCTTCTTTCGGGGGCTTGGATGGGCAGGTAGCCCAGAAAAGCAAAGTTTTGACCGTTGAAGCCGGATGCCATAAGCGATAGCAGAATGGATGAAGGGCCCACTAAGGGATAGACTTCCAAGCCTTTTTGTTGGGCAATAGCTACGATATCGGCACCGGGATCGGCAACCGCAGGACAACCGGCTTCCGACAAGAGGCCGATGTCTTCACCTTGCTCTGCCGCATCGAGAAAGCGGTCGATTTCTTTTTTGTCGGTATGTTGATTCAGCTCGAAGAAAGTGAGGCTGTTTATGTCGATCTGAGGATGCAGTTTCTTTAAAAATCGGCGTGCACTTCGCGTATTTTCGACGATAAAATGCCGCAATTCGGAGACGATTTTCTCATTATGAGGCGGGAAGACCTGCTCGAAAGGGCTTTCGCCCAGTGTCGTTGGGATTAGGTATAATCTGGGATTCGGACGTTTCATTGTTTCTTGGCTTCTACAAAAGGGTTTTTCTGTGAGCTAAAGCAAAATACAACAGGACGGATTTTCCTCTGCGAGCTGTTCTTTCCGGTCTGCCGCCCTTTCGGGTGAAAAAGTATTCGCATCTATATACATTGTTGTACCAAGATGCTATTGTACTTTTTATTCTTTTATAGTAATATATATATCTATAAAGAATAACTAATTAACAGAATGTTTCATTAAATATGAATACTAAAGAAATTGAAGTTAAACAAATATCTGTCAATACGCTTGAGGAGCTAAATAAAGAATTTGAAAGTATCAAAGATAAAAAGGATAATGTTGTTTCCATTCATGCTGTTATTCTCCTAAATGTTCCTTTACATGACGCTCAACATTCAGATTAACTTCAACTTGAATTAGTCTGTCTACTATGTTTTGACAAATATCGCCAAATGCAGTACAGCAAGTTTCTAATCTGTACCCTTTTGTTGTTGGCGTAAAAATAGGATGCATACCATGTATATGACAATATTGTTTTTCTATTGTCTGTTTAATTTTTTGTTCATTGTATAAAGTAAAACTCATAATGTCAGTCAATTAGTTAACAACACAAAGATACAATATTTCCACAAAATAAAAGACTCTAAACCAAACTTTTGGCTTAGAGTCTTTCTTTTATGTTCTATAAGTGTCTATTACATTGCAGCAGTCAATAACTTTTCATGCAATCTCATATATCTTTGCAATTGTGCACCTGCCATACTTCCTTTTGCATTATCCAACTTATTACCTAATGATTCAGCATTTTCCATTAAATTAGCACATTCAGTCATGGCTGACATATCTCCATTCTTTGCTTTCTTCATTAACTTAACATAGCTATCAATATACTCTTCATACTCATCTAACACTTCGTCCCAATCAGATGTACTTGCAGAACTACTTGACACACTTGTATCGCCATTGTCAGAACCTGTAACATAACTCGATTGACTATCTGAACATTCTTCAAGTGCTTTGTCAATAAGTTCAAATGAAATTGCTTTCGTCATAATTGCATTTCCTAAATCTTCATGTTGTGCAAAATACTGCCACTTAAATGATACATTCTTAGTATCGCCAACATTACCATTTAACAAGTCTCTTACTTTTTGCAATTCATTGTCTTGTGCGTCAAATCTATATATGCCTGTATCATATATTTCATTGCCTTCACCAATAGGATTAAGCCTAATTCTATCAGAATATGCTTCACAATAACTACTTGGCTTGTCAACAAGCTCCAATTTAACAGATATGGAAGACTCTCTACCAGTAACAGTAAATTTGTAACTTCCATCTACTACTTTAACGGTCAAGTATAAGCGTAGTGCGGGATTTCGGTGCGATTCACTGTCCGCTCACCGCAAAGTTTCTTAAGAGCCAAATTGCTCAATTTTAGCCATTTAGTCCGCATTGCGCTTATACAATGTTAGCATTCGTTTTTTTCTTCTCGCTGATATTCAGATGTTTATACATTTAAAGTTTCGCTAATTCTTGTCCAAATAGTTCCAATTTCAGCATTTGAATTCTCCTTGTCGTTTGTAAACACACCCACAAACTTGTAATTGGTTCGTCCTAGAATGTCTTTGTAGCGAAAGAACACAATTCTTATATGTGTTTCTTGAGCGCGCGAATTATAATAGTCAACCTTTTTCTTTTCATCAGAATGAGTTTCGGTTATCGTTCCTTTTACTTCGTCAAATGTGTTGAGCCATCCATTTCTCGGTCTTTCTGATGGCCACCAAATCAATTGTTCTGGGTTCTTTGGATTATGAATTCCGCTTTTTCTTAAAAAACCTCTTTTGGTCTTACTGTGGTCAGCGTCAAAGAGCAAACATATATCTTCAATTGTATGAAAGGAAACTTCGTCCGTGAGTGAAATTATTCCTTTCTTTTTCCAATAATCAGGATTATGCTCATCTTCAAGTCGCCAAGGTTTGAAAACTCCCTTTTCAATTTGCTCCTCTACAGCCTCATTAATTTTAGAAACTAACTCTGCTATTTGAGAGTGGATTCCATCTAAATTTTGTCGACAATCAATTGGAAAAACGGTATGCCCCGTATTGGCTTCAATCTCACTTTTTCTTTTTAAGTCTTGCTGGATTCTTTCATCACTTTCATAATGTGCAGGTTCGTTCACTTCAACGTGAAATCCTATTTGAGGAAAGTAAACATCTGTCAAAGCATACTTGATTTTTTGTCTTGATACGTATTGCTGTGGGACCATTTTTATGTCGTAATTGTCAAGCAAATGCCAAATTCGAGATATTACGTAATGCTCAATTCGTTTGCTACTCGTTCTTTGAAAAAGTCTTGATATGTAATTTAATTTTTCATCCATTATCAAGCCGTTTGTAAGTCTGAAACTGGTTTAAATCCTTCATTCTTCTTGAAGTCCATTCGATGCTCAAAATTGCTCATACTGTCGGAAGGGTCGAGAAGGTCAAAATTTAATTTGTCTAGTTTATCTCTTTCGATGTTTACAGATACGATTGTTTGTTCTTCAAAATTCCCTGTTGCTGAATTCATTAATGAGCCTTTTGCATTTACTTGAACTTCGTTGACAACTGGGAGCAATTGAAATATTTCTTTGGATATTTTAAGAATACAACTACAAACATAATCTTGATAGATTTCATTAAATCGAGATTGAGGAAGCTGCTCTTCCTTTACTTCAACACCTTTTCGGAGGATTTTTTTTGTTGTACTTGGAACAACTTCTTCGCTGTGAACATAGAAATCTACTGAAACTTTATTTGCGTTGACTTCAAATGAGATGTCAGAACCGTATTCTTTCAAATCTTCAAATGGATTGAAAAAGTTCAGCGCATAAGTGTATGCTTGCGGATTTTTATTGATAACGCCATTTACAATATCCATCATCTTTTCGTAATCCGCTTTATCTCTCAAATATTGTTCGTGAGCTTCTTGTTGTTGTTTAAGATTTTCTTGAAGTAATCTGGAGCGACTATTTTCAAGTTCGTTAAGTCGTTCTTCAAGGTTTATTTTTTTATCAAAGTCTTTTGCTCCGTATTTGAAAAGTAGAACTGTCAAAAAGACCAAAGCAGAAATAATTGATAGGAAATATTTCAAAAATCCTTCCTGCATTAAGCCGTATAGTAACCCCATCATACAGACTAATCCGATAAAACCAAGGGCTTCTTCTTTTCCTAAAGTCTTAAAGATCCAACGATTTTTCGGAACGTACATATTGCCTAAAATCAAGCGGACTAAGGAAAGTCTTGACCTTATTTTTAATCCTTCGATTTCTTGGTCAACATAATCATTCGTGAATTTGGAAATTTCTTCTCGAAGTTCTTCTGCTGTTGGAACATAATCTGGTGCGTTCTGCTTTTGAAGTTCTTTCCAATCTATTTGGTCAGAATAGGATTTGTGAACCGATTGTATTACTTCCAAATAACTGTTGTGCTTGTGAACTTCTTCTTCATTGGCTCTAATCATTGCGCGTTTTTCACGCTCCGCTTGTTCTTTCTCCATTTGTTTCAATTCTCTTTCACGTTCTCTGCGTTCATGCTCCATTTCTTTTTGACGATGTTTGTATTCTCGGGCTTCTTCACGTTGTTTTTTCCGTTGTTCCACTTCAATTACGTGTCGTCTTGGTGTCGCCCAACCTGTATTTCCAAAGACTTTGTTGCTTACCCATTTCCCAGCATTTCTACCGAGTTCACTTTTTAAAGATTTTCCAAAACTCATTCTTTTCTAATTTTTATTGTTTGTACTTGGTTTATTTTAAATGAATGCTAACGTAGTCTTTTAAGAACCCTGTAATCTCAACATCAAATACAGATACTTCTTTTTCTTTCGGTGTTTCAGAGTATGAATAAAGCAAACATACACCTACCAGCAAATACATTAAGTTTTTCATATAAACTTTTGTTTTCTTTCCTTCCAGCCTCAAAAAGGAATTATTATAAAAAAAGGAAGGCGCAAGACTGTTAACTCATGTCATTGATAGGTTCTGGACAAACCCGTGTTGAACATAAGAAAACAGCTCACGCCTTTGGCTCTTATATGTTTTGTGCATATACGAAACCAAAGGAGAACGTATCTTCTTACTCCCTCAACACAGATTGAATTGTCCAGATTCATCAATGAGGAATAAGCTAAACGTTTTCCATATACTATGTATGTCTCATTGCTAAGACGCTACAAAGATACGAAATTTGTTCATACGTTCTATACATGAGCTGCAATCAATTCACAATATCTCAATTTTTTATCTGCAAAGATAATGAATCTGATAAACCTTTCTCCATCAGACATGTCTCTTGTATTGTATCTGAATGCAAGTTCATAACAATACTTTGCTAAATGCTTTGGCGTTACTAAATGGTATATTCCCAATATTCCACGCTTTAGCTGTAACCAAAAGCCTTCAATTGAATTGGTATGAAAACCGTCCTTACATATTGTCCACTACTATGGTCTATCACCTCATGAATATAATATCTTGCCAAACCTTTATAGCCAGCCCACCCATCTGAAACAACGGTAGTGCCTTTTTCAACAAGTTCATATATAATTGACTTCAAAGTCCAACCTTTGGTATTATTTCGGTATATACTTTGCCATTTGAAATTGCATCAAATACGGGTACTTTGATTTTAAGGCTTCTTCCTTGCGTCTTCTTTTTCTTTCCTCTACCTTTTCTATTCTTACCACCGACATAAGTTTCCTCAACCTGTGTTTCATTTTCAAATTTAGGCTTTTTCTTGTCTTTCAGATTGTGTCTTATACGACTAAGCATAAACCAAGCAGTTTTTTGTGTAACTTTAATGTCTTTGGATAATTGAACATTACTAATGCCTTTCTTATAGTATATAGCTAACAGCCATTTTTCCAAAGGCAAATTAGAGCTTTCAAACATCGTTCCAAGAGTTACCGTGAACCTTCCCTACAATCCTTACATTTGTATAGCCCTTGGACGTTCCATTCTGTTTCAGTTTATAGTGTCTATCGAAAATGCTACCACAATGAGGACAGAGTGGGTAATCAGCCATCTAACATCTTGAAGATATAGCCTACAATCATCCTCAGATTGCAGCTTATCTATCAAATGTATAAGTGACTCAAAATGTAGCATATGCCATTTTTGTATGAATATAGTACTACACTGAGGGTCTAATTTGCACTAAAAATGATAAATAGTTTTTATAGATTATCACAAACAACTAACTATCAAACTAATAAAAATGGCTAATGAAAATTAGCCATTCAAAAAGCGCAAATTTTGCTCTTTTGTCGTATAATAGAAAATGCCTGGCAAATTGCTAGGCATAACTTAAAATTTTCATTATGTACAATTTAATTAATGATGTTTTCATCTATGACATACATAAATGTCATAAATTGAAATCCAAATTACTTACTATGAACAGTGTTGAATTATACATTTTCATAGTAATGCTTGAAAAGCAACTTGGATATTCTATTCGTTTGCATTAACAAAAAACTGTTCAAAGAAACATGGTATTGCAGGTACCATGTTTCTTATTTTAGTTATGTGTATTGTACTGCCATTGTTTAGTATTTGCAATGTCAATCTTGGTACATTAAAGTATATAGATGCGAAAGTATTTATATGCTGGCTTCTATATTCCAAACAAAGGCACGCAGGCCAAGCAAGTCGGATGTTTTATCGAGCTCTCGCAGGGCTTCCAGCAGTGGAGCTACTTTGCTGTCGTCTATTACTGTAAGCAATGCGTTGTTGAGCGCAGGCCATGCGTGGCTGCCTTGATGCGGTTCGCCGCTACGGCTACCGCAACCCGTAATGCCTTGCCAGCCACTGTATCCTCGTATGTTGTGTTTGCTTAAAATTGCCATTACGGAGTCCTGATAAGCCTGGTCGTATGTTATAAATACCGATTTCATAATGAGTTTTCTTAAAAAAGATCTGACAGTCCCTTTTTATTTTTTTTGGTACAATTTGGCTATTTTTTTGCGTTGACGTACAATGCCGTTTTTGGCGAAAGAAGTATATAGCGTAGGAATAACCACTAAGGTTAACAGGGTTGAAACGCTAAGGCCTCCGATGACTGTTACGGCCATGGGTTGCCACATTTCAGCTCCCTCTCCTTGACTTATGGCTAAGGGAATCATTCCTAAAATAGCTGTAATTGAAGTCATTAAAACCGGACGTAAGCGAGACTCCCCTCCCTTAACAACTGCCCGTATGACTCCCATTCCGCGTTCGCGGTTGAGGTTGATGTAGTCGATAAGTACAATACCGTTTTTCACCACGATACCCGAAAGCATAATTACTCCGATGAAAGACATCGTATTAACCGTATGACCCGTAATCCAGAGAGATAGGATAACTCCTACAAGTGCGAAAGGTATCGAAAACATGATGACAAAAGGGTAGGTAAGCGACTCGAACTGCGAAGCCATGACTACGAATACGAGCATCAGGATGATGAGGAAGAGGGTGCCGAGATCAGCGAACATCTCTTGCATATCCTCGTAAGAGCCTCCTAAAACCGTGGATATGTCTGATGGGATGTCCATCTGCTTAAGTATTGAGTTAGTAGCATTTACCGCCTTATCAAGGGTAATGCCGGATGCTACTCCCGATACGGTAATTACCCGTTGGCGGCTCTTTCGTTCAATGGTGGGAGGTGAAAAGCACTCGTAAACGCGACCGACATCTCTCAGACGTACACTCTTGCCTTGTGCATTGTAAATCAGTATGTTTTCGATGTCTTCTATTGATTTTCGGAATTCAGGGGCGTAAATCACACGGATGTTGTACTCTTCGCCGTCTTCGCGAAACAGGGAAGTAAGTGCTCCGCTCATCCGGTTTCGAAGGAAGTTGGATGCCGTTGTGATGTTTAATCCGTTGATAGCCAGTTTTTCGCGATCAAAATCCACTTGATATTCGGGCTGATAATCCTCGCGGCTGATGGTGATGTTGGTGAAACCTTTGATCTCTTTCATCTTGGCTGCGAGTTCGGAAGCTACCCGATCCGTCTCGCTAAAGTCAAAACCATATATCTCGACGTTTAGTGTTGACTGTCCCCCGGTCATATTATTCCCTCCTCCGGCTATTACATTACTCTTTTTTACATCGGGCATATCGCCCAGGTCTTGACGCATGAGCTCTGTGATTTCGAACATACTGCGTTTTCTGCTGTTTTTGGGTGCAAGGCGTATCGTGTAGGATAGCACATGGCTGCCTTTGTTCATCAGCGTTCCCCATGCGTTGGATTCGCTGGGTTGTCCCACGGAAAAGTTAATCATTTCTATCTCGGGATATTTTTTACGCCAATCTTGCGATATGTTGAGGGCAATGCTTCGGGATATGTTCAGCCCCGTTCCTACGGGAAGTTCTACTGTGGCCGATATCCGCGAGTTGTCCGAAGCCGGCATATTCTCAAAACCCAGGGAAGTAAAAGCGGGTATAAGTGCCAGAAAAAAAATAACCGTAGCTGAACCCATGATTTTTCTCCGGTGTCGTATTGCCCAATGGATGAAGCTGCCGTAGGCCTTGTCGAATCTTGCAAGCCCTTTTTCGATGGGGGCAAATAGCTTCCCTTGTTTCATGTTGCGTCGGAGCATTCGTGAGGTCATCATCGGAGTGAGGGTGATGGCTGTGATGAGCGACATGCTGATCATGATTGTGACCATCCAGCCAAGCTGTTTGAACATCATGCCGGCCATTCCCGGAACGAGCGTGAAGGGCAGGAACACCGCAACGAGAGTAAGGGTCGAGGCCATTACGGCCAATGCTACCTCGTTCGTACCCAGTATGGAGGCGCTACGCGGGTCGCTACCCCGTTCGATGTGTGTAGTGATGTTTTCGAGTACAACAATGGCATCGTCTACTACCAGACCGATAGCGATAATCAGACCACTCATGGATATGATGTTGAGCGATCCGCCCGTCCCGAAGAGATAGATAAAGGCTGCAATTAGAGAAATGGGGATGGTAACCATGATGATGAGCGTAGCCCGCCAACGACCGAGGAAAAACAGCACGACCAAGAGAACAAACAAGAAAGCGAAAATTACGGTTTCCTGTAAGCTTGATATGCTGTTTTTAATGTTGTCCGATGAGTCTGCAATGATTTGCAACTTGATGTCGCTCGGTAGATTTTGTTGGATCTTATTCAATTCGGTTTTGACTGCTTCGGCAATCTGTACGGTGTTGGCTCCCGATTGTTTCTGAATGATGATGGTGGCGCCTTGCTTTTCATTCGTATAGGCCTCTTGCATGCGCTCTTGTCCTCCGTCTCTAATGCTGGCTACGTCGGATAAGAAAATTGTTTTACCATCGAAATTCCCAACGACTACCTGATTGAGTTGGCTCACCTCGACAAATTCCCCTCGAACACGCAAGGAATAGGTGTTGCTACCTATGTCCACCGTTCCGGCAGGTGTGTTTCGGTTTTCGAGCATGATGGCCTGCGATATGCTTTCAATGCTTAGGTTGTAAGCTTCGAGTTTTCCCGGGTCGACATACACCTGAATTTCGCGTTCCGGAGCTCCGGAAATAGAAACTGTTCCTACACCTTTGATGCGTGCCAAGGCATTAGCCACGTTGTTGTCGAGTATTTTATACAGGCCCGGGAGGCTTTCTTGAGCTTCGGCCGAGATGTACAAGATGGGAATCATATCCGTGCTGAATTTGAAAATCAGTGGTGTGGAGGCCCCGTCCGGTAAGTAGGATTTTATCAGTTCAAGCTTATCCCGTACGTCATTGGTGAGCACATCCAAGTCTTCGCCGAATTCAAATTCAAGTTGGATGATGGAGGTGTTCTCACGCGATGATGAGGAGATTTTTTTTAGATTCGACACCGTATTCAGCGTATTTTCCAGAGGCTTTGTGATGTTTGTTTCTATATCTGCAGCGCTGGCTCCTTGGTAACTCGTCATCACCATCAGCATGTTGACTTCTATATTCGGGTACAAATCGATGGGGAGGCGCTGGAAGGAGAAGATGCCCAGAATAACTACAGCAATGAAAATTAAAGCGGTGGTAATGGGTTTCCTTACAGAGGTTTGATATATACTGCTCATTTGCTTTTCTTGTGTTATGAGGAGAGATTAAACTTCAGTCGATGACGGCCACGTTATCGCCATCCGAAAGCTTGCTTTGTCCGGCAATGATTATCTGTTCGCCTTCGGTCAGGCCGGATAGAACTTCGTATTCGCTTCCAAGTCGTATTCCAAGAGCTACTTCGCGGTAGTAGGCCTTACCCTCTTCATAAACATATACATAACGGACGCCTGAGCCGGGTTGTTTCACCACAGCACGATCGGGAATGACCATGCGCTTTTCGCTGCCAAAGTTTATCATTACCCGTCCGAACATACCGGGACGAATCTTGTTTTTATCGTTTCTTAGTTTTACTTCTGCCGTAAAGGTACGCGTGTACGGGTCGATTGTGGGATAGATTAAACTGATTTCTCCCTTGAACTTCTCGTCTTCGTATACGTCGAAGCTTACATCGACATGCAATCCTTTTTTTACTTTGCTGAAGTAGCTTTCCGATATGTTGATTTTTAACTTTATCGGGTTTACCTGCATGACGGTGAGCAGGGCTTGTTGCCCGTTAAATAAATCGCCGTTGTCGTAATTGCGTGCAGTTACTATGCCGTTGATAGGGCTCAGCAGGTAGGTATTCTCTTCCAAGCTTGTAGAGTTTGCCGTTGCAACTTCCAGTTGGGCTTTTGCATTATCCAAATCTTGCTTCGAGGCTCCTCCCACCCCGTATAGCTCCGATATCCGGCGATAGTTTTCACGTATGTTGTTCAGTTCGGTTTGGAGCTTTGTCAGATTAACCTTGTCCATTTGTGCTAAGCGCTGTCCTTTAACTACTTTATCGCCGACTTCTACAAAAATATGTCGGATGCGCGTTGGTGTTGAAGGTGCAATGCTGTTTTTTATCTGCGCTTCTGCCGTAGCTGTGAAGTTAGTGTTTTGTGCTACATCTCGTTTCGAGACTTTCGATATTCGTACTTTAGGAAGACTTTGGATGCTATCCTTGCTGCCCATCTCAGCTCCTTTTTGATAGTTTTGGCATCCCGATAATATGCTGATAAACAGTATAGAAATGAGCCCAATAGGAAAAATCTTTTTCATTTTTGTCTCTGAGTTTACGTGTAGTTGTGTTTTTAAATTTTTATTTTTCTTCGCGACCTAATAACTTTTCCAAATCACTTTTGGCCGACAGGTAGTCGTATATTGACTGATTATAAGCTAATCCGGCTTGGATGTAGAGCAATTCGGAGTTGCTTACATCTAAGAATGTAGCCATTCCGACTTCGTACATTTTTTGAGAGATATTCAAAGCTTTCTCGGCCTGCCGGAGCCCTTCTTTATTCGATTCGCTTTTTTCGAGGGCTTTCTTCATGTTGTCGACGTGCGCGCTTACCTGTAGCTCGAGATTCCGCTGAAGCTGCTCGCGTTGATGCTCTAACATCTCTTTCTGTACTTTAATTTGTTTATTCTTATGTATCCGAGCTCCACCTTCAAATAAGGGGATGTTTAATGTGACTCCCAGTGTTGAAGTCGGAAACCAAAAGTGATCGGCCGTAAAGGTTTTTTTATCGTTTACCATCGACATGTATTGGTAGTTGATGCTTGCGATTAAAGCCGGAAGAGCGCTTGCAATGTTAATTTTTCTGGATTGCTCCAGTTGTTGCCCTTGTATTTCCAGTTGCTTTACTTCCGGGTTTGCCTTTAGTGCATTATCTTTGGGGACCATGAGGTCGTTTTCTTGGATGTTCTTGTGATAATCGCTCAATTTGTTCGTTACGCTTATTTCGGTATCCATATCCATGCCGATGAGTATTTTTAGCTGGAGTTTCGCCATGTTTACGGCACTTTCGGCCGAAACTAAGTTGCTTTTCGCATTGCGGGTCTGTACGTCGGCCCGTATCCACTCGAACTCCGAAAGCGTACCCTGCTTGTATTTACTCTCGCTAACCCGGGCATTTATCTGAGTGTTCTCGTAGCTGTGTTTTATTACCTCGTAGGAGTCTTGCGCCAGCAAAAGGCTGTAATAAGCCTTTGTTACTTGATTGACAAGGGATAGTTTCGATGCCCGTGCCGACTCATGGGCCAGTTCCAAGTCGGTTTTGTTCAGCTTCAAGGTAGCCCATAGGGTGGGGGCTATGATGGGCAGGCTTGCGCTAATGCCTCCGGAGAAGGCGTTGTCTTGTCCTACTTCGATACCATCTGGAGGCGCCGGTACCCCCGGAATCTCGAAGATCATCCGTTGTTTCTTGAGTGATCTTCTGTAATCTCCTGCTAAGGATATCTTCGGAAATAACCCAGAACCTCGTTCGCGACTCAGGTATTTTACACGCTCAATTTCCTTGTCGGCTATTTTTACAATGGGGTTCTCGCTCAAAGCAATTTCCAGAGCGCTTTCGAGCGTGAGTACGAGGCTGTCTTGGACTTGCTTGTCGGCTTGAGTTGTCTGGGCAAGGGACTCGATGTTTGTAGCGAAAATCAGAAGAATGGCCACGGCCAATATAGGGAGTTTACTCTTCGATCCGAAACGATTCATATGGCAGGTTGTAATGTCTGTTAAATAAAAATTACCGTTCTTTTTTCAGTTAAAGAACGGGAGCATGAGCCCGATTCTTTCCTGATTACGGAAGTGCAAGCAGATTTTCGAATTTTCTGGGCTAAAGGATGAAGGCACAAAGATACGTCTAAAAAATAATTTTACTACAGCGGAATGCAAAAAAGATTTTCTTATCTCTTTTATTTTAACACTTTTTTTGCAGTGTTTGTTTCTCTGTTGGCAGTCATTTCTTAGGTGATAGCAGGGCTATGGGGACGAGCATTTCTTCCAAAGAGACTCCTCCGTGCTGGAAGGTGTTTTTAAAATAGTTTACGTAATAATTATAGTTATTCGGATAGGCAAAAAAGTCGTTGTTCGTGGCAAAAATGTAAGTCGAACTGACATTGGGACTTGGTAGGCCTATTTCCTCAGGTTTTTTTACTTCAAAGACTTCTTTTTTATTATAGCTCAAACTTTTGCCTACTTTATATCGCAGGTTGACATTGGTGGCTCGATCGCCTATTACCTTTATTGTGTTGCTAACCTGTATCATTCCATGGTCGGTTGTGAAGACGACCTTATAGCCTCGTTGGGCAATAGCTTTGAGCAGGTCGTAGGCCGACGAATGTTTGAACCACGACATCGTGAGGGAGCGATATGCTTTGTTGTCATTGGCCAACTCGCGCATCATCTTCGAGTCGGTGCGTGCATGTGAGAGCATGTCGATGAAGTTTAATACGCATACATTCAGGTTGTTGTCTTCCAGTTGAGGGAGTTGCTGTATCAGTCGCTCGCAAAAAGACGATTCGTTAATCTTGTGATAAGAGAAATTGTAGCGTTTCCGAAAACGCTGAATTTGTGTTTCCAGTAGCTCTTTTTCGTATAAATTTTTGCCTTCCTCTTCCTCTTCTTCTACCCAAAATTCCGGGAACATTTCCTGTATTTGCCTGGGAAACAAGCCTGAGAATATTGCATTCCGTGCATATTGAGTTGCGGTAGGCAGCATGGCGCAATAAATCTCCTCTTCTTCGATGTGATAAAACTCGTTGATAAGGCCACGTAGCAAGCACCACTGGTCGTAGCGAAAATTGTCAACAAGAACAAAGAATACTTTCTCTCCTTTGTCCAAGAGAGGGAATACCTTTGTTTTGAAAATTTCAGGGCTTGTTAGCGGGCGTTTCTCCGGACTGTGAAACCAGTCGAGGTAGTTGCGTTTGATGAATTTGGAGAAGGCGCTGTTCGCTTCGTTTTTTTGCGTCATCAGCAGTTCCTCCATGCCGTTTTCTGCCTCCGAGAGTTCCAATTCCCAATATACCAGCTTCTTGTAAATTTCCACCCAGTCTTCGTAGCTGAATGAGTCGTTGATTTGCATGCCGATTTGTCCGAATTCCGAACGGTAGGCCGAAGTGGTGTGTTCGCTTACGATTTCACGTTGGTGTATGTTCTTTTTCAGTGTCAGCAGAATCTGGCTCGGATTCACCGGTTTGGTTAGGTAGTCCGCTATTTTTTGACCGATGGCCATGTTCATAATGTCCTCCTCTTCGCTTTTGGTGATCATTACCAGAGGTACATTGGGGTCTATGTTTTTGATTTGCGACAGGGTTTCCAAACCACTCAAGCCGGGCATGTTCTCATCCAGGAAGATGATGTCAAAGCTTGTTTCGCGGCACATGTCCACGGCATCTTTCCCATTGCTGGCGGTATGTACTTCATATCCCTTCTCTTCCAAAAAAAGGATGTGCGGCCTTAGTAAATCTATTTCGTCATCAGCCCAAAGTATGCGGTCTTTTCTCATTCTATGCGGTCTTTGTCGTGAGTAATAATCATGCAAATGTACAAAAACAGGCTTTTGTAAGGCCGGGAATTAAGGTGTTGTAACAGAATTTATAGAGAATTGAGCCACTGAGCTCCTGCATTCATTTCCGAGCTTTTGCAGCCTCGCGCTTCGGCCAGGCGTGCGTAGATTGCTTCGATGGGTAGTGGACTTTCGTCCGTTTCGACGAAGAGTTGTTCGAGAGGGGTAAGGCGCAGGCTCGTTTCGTTAAACTTCTCTCCGAAGGACAGGGAACAGCCTGCCCGCAGCAGTTGCTCTGCCAGCTGCGCTTTTCCCCGGAAGCCGTGTATGATCCATTTTTGTGAAGGCCTGAGTCTCTTTTTCATTGCCAATACTTCGTTGAAGCACCCCACGCAGTGTATGATTAAGGCTTTTTGCTTTTCTTCTGCCAGAAGTATCTGCTTCTCGAATATGACTTCCTGTTCGTGAAGAGGGTAGTTGCTGTTTTTGTCCAAGCCGCACTCTCCCAATGCCAGTACTCTTTTGTCGGACAGCAAGGAGCTGAGCAGTTCGAGTTTGGTTTCCGAAAAATCGTTCAGTTGCCAAGGGTGAAAACCTAAGGAGAAGTATCCCTCTTTTTCCGATTGTAACGTATGGGGGAGTTCTTCCCACTTGAGGTTGTAGATGCTGTTGTTTTTGAGCTTGCTGAGCCGGTGTGTGTGGATGTCTACGAGCATGGTTGTGGCATTTTTTTGCAAAGTTAGTTCTTTCGTTTCGATTTTTATGTTTCCTGCATATGGCTCTCCGAGACGTATTTTATGATTCGGATACTTTTATTATTGTTTTTTAGTCTTTGTTTTCTTTCGTAAAAGATTTATTCTCTCTATCTTTGACAACAAAATACGCAAGGTTGTATTGGGCGCTGGAGAGTCGCTCTTTTTTGCTGAGGAATCTCTCTTTGTGTACGCTTATCTCCAATTGTATTGAGGCGGATGTTTGCCGCTTCGAGCTTCTCGAGCGCAGCATCATCACGGATTGTGCTTCGGCTTAAAAGGGTTTGACCCTGTCGGTATCAATGTTTCCGAACGTCTTTTGTTGTCTTAATTATTATCCATTAAAAACATTAATTTTTATGAAGAAATCAACTCTCCTGCTGTGTGCATTTCTCTTATTCGGCGCACAGGCTTTTTCTCAAAAAGTGAAGGTGGTCGGTAACGAACAGGTGCCGCTGCCTAAGTCCCAAATCGGATATAATCCGGTCTTAAGCCCTTCGGGCGATTATGTATTGCTGACAGGCGGTGATCAGAAAGGCCTTCAGAAATTCGATTTAAAAACTCAAGAATTGCGTACGATTAGTACCGATCGTGGAGCCGGCTTCGATCCCTGCATTTCCGAAGACGGCAAGCATGTTGTGTTCCGGAGTCAAAAATATGAAAAACGACTCCGTTATACCAGTGTTAAGAGTGTTGACTTGGAGAGCGGTGACGAGGCCGAGATACTGAAGCCAACTCGTGATCTCGAAGGGCTTAGCATGAAAGAAAATACTGTCTTTGCCGTCGAAAACGGAGCTTTGAAAGTGCGCCGTATTTCAGGTCGCAAGCTTGCCCAAGCACCAGCTGTAAGCAGTGTTAAGAAAGGCCAGCTTTACCTGACTCACAACAGAAAGACCCGTTTGTTGTCGCCCGCAGGCAGGGAAGTTAATTATTTATGGTCGGCTGTTTCGCCTGACGGTACCAAATTGCTTTATTATGTCATTGAGCACGGAAAGGCTTATGTGAGCAATCTGGACGGAAGTAATCCTGTTTCCTTAGGCGTATTGCGAGCTCCGAAATGGATGGGCAATGATTGGGTAGTAGGTATGGTAGACCGGGATAACGGAGAAACTATCATTGAATCTAAAATCGTGATGGTGGCTGCCGACGGTCGCTATCGTACCCAGCTGACCGGATCTTCGGTAATTGCAACCAATCCTTCCGGGTCGGCCGATGCTACGAAAATCGTCTACAATACCGAGGACGGTAAAATATTCCTCATGAATCTTGAAATCTCTCAATAATACCATTATGAAACAGTTATATAAAACAGGTCTTTTGCTGATAGCAATATTGGTCTCGGCTGTGTTTACACAAACCTATGCCGAAAACACCTTGAATAAAGCACGCATTTACATCAACCCCGGACACGGTGGCTGGGGATCTAACGACCGTCCTTTGCCCACTATCAATTATGTGATTATGGATACCTTAGGCTTTTTCGAAACGAAAACAAGCCTCTGGCAAGGAGAGTCGCTGCGGGATGAACTGAAAAATGCCGGAGCGGGTTACATAAGAATGTCGCGTACCAGAAACGGTATTGCTCCTAAAAGTCAAGCTACGCTTTTCCCTCACGAACAGTATGAAGATGCCGAGCAGCTTTCTACCCTTTCGGTTATCGCTCGCGACGTGCAGGAAAACAATATGGATTACTTCATCTCCTTGCACAGCAATGCTCATACCGACGGTTCTACTACCAACTATCCTTTGTTGCTCTATCGCGGTACGGATAAGGAGGTCGGTAACGAGTTGAGAGATGCGCGTCAAATGGCTCTGGACACTTGGAAGTACTTGGCTAAAGAGGGAGTAAGTTATTTTTCAGCTTATACTTCTGCATCTTCTAACAATACCCGTGGAGATATTTCTTTCTATGGAAAAAGCACTACGGTTGACGGATTTACCGGTTATCTTGGAGTGTTGAAACACGGTTGTGACGGTTATTTGGCTGAAACCTGCTTCCATACCTACCAACCCGAGCGTCATCGGATGTTGAATCGGGATTATACCTATGAATTCGGTGTTCGTTACTCCCGTGCCATACGAGCCTGGTTCGGAGATAATACTGAAACCAAAGGCTATATTGTCGGAACCGTTAAGGATAAAAACGAAGCGCTTGACCATACATTATATAAGTATAAAGTGGGGTCTTTCGACGCTCATAAACCGTTGAACGAGGTAGTCGTAAAACTCCAATCCGAATCAGGTGTAGAGCTCGCCTCTTATAAGACCGACAAGGAGTATAACGGAGTATATGTGTTTAAGAAACTCTCTCCGGGTAAATACAAATTGATATATGACATAGAAGGTTATTGGAAGGAAGAAGAAGTAATCGAAGTGAAGGCAAACGAAACTTCCTTTATTAACAAACTCCTAACCGACAAGTCCAAACCCGAACCCGGTACGGAAGAACAAAGTCTTGCTGAAGTGGGCTACTATACGCATCCGAAGCAAGACGGAGACATCGCAGGAGCTTCTTCCTATAATATCGTTGCGGACGGAAGCGTAAGTAACTTTCCGGCATTGAGTGGCCTGACGGTCAGAAGGGCTATCCTGCGCTTCGGCAAATACTATGTGCTTGCAGTGGATAATGATAAGAAACCTAAATTATTGGTTTTGAATCCTGCTGACGGAGGCCTGATTAGGGAAATGAGCACGACAGGCATTGTAACCGAAGGCTATAACGGCAAAACTTATCCTTATGTCCTTTCAGACATTGCTTTTACCAACGATACGGTGCTTATCGGTGTAAACTCTACCGTAATAGGGGTAAAAGATAACAAATATCAGACAGGCGACTTCTATATGTATAAATGGCAGGCTGCCGAAGGAAAAACATTCGAAGAGGTAGATCCTCAGGTGTTTTTAAAGATGGAAACAAATAATAACAACAACGCTTTATTCGCAGGCTATAACAGGTCCAATTTAATGGCCAACAGCATTGCCCTGAACGGAAAGCTGAATGACTTCCGGTTCTACTTCGATTCTCATGCCGGTGCAGGTTGGAATACCAAATATGGAATTCGTTACATGCTTTGGTTCGTGAAAAACGGAAAGGCGATCGATTACCAATATAATGATACCGAATGGGACGAAAGTCAACTGGGCGAAGATGTGCGGATTACCTTGTCGCCAACGGCTGTCGACCATCTAATAGTCGATGGCAAGACGATAAAACCTCATGAATTTAAGGTTGAAACCAAAAAAACTCAAATCAGCAATTTGAAAGAATTTAATCAGGCAGTTCCTGTTGAGGCCAACGGAGCGAATTACTTCCGTTATGCCGACAGGCTGTATATGAGCGCCCCGGTTTTCGAGAAGCAAGGCGACAACGCTTACTCGTATAAAGTAAGTTTATTTGATATTACCAACGGTTTCGATAAAGCCATGAATTTGGGTAGCACGCCCACTCTTATCAGCAACGAAGCCGCTTTGAGTCCGATGACTGCACACGGAGTGGTGGACAATGCCGATATTGATTTGTATCTCCTGGTAGGAAGCAAAGGGGCTAAAGCTACAACTCGTGGTGCGGCACAGGCTTCGTCGCCCGCCCGTATTTTTGCTTACGGACTGAATGCAAGCTACAGTACGGCGGACAAAGCTTTCAAAATTAAGTTTGCCTTGAACGAGAATGCGAATCAGGTTGACTTGATACTTTACAAGCTCTCCGGCGAAGAAGCCAAAGTTATTTCCTTAGGAGCTAAAACAAAGGGTCAACACGAAACCCGTTTGGCAGATGCCGACATACCTGAAAACGAAGGTTTCTGGTGGGGAATACGTGCTTCGGCCGGCAGCGTTACCCGCTTTACCAAACTCTCCGATGACAGTGCTGTTTATAAATTCTTTGCTCCCAAAGGGGTTGCAATAGACAAGTCGACCGAAAGCGAATACTTCGGAAGAGTTTATGTGAGCAATACGATGTCCGGAGAGGTTGGCGGTAGAGCAACCACAACCGGAGTTTATATTCTCGGCCCCGATGCTTCGGATGTAAGCAATCAAGGAAACAACGCCCATAATGGAGGTATTGCCTGGAGCAACGAAAATGCCAAAGGACCGCGTAAACTGGCGGTAGCGGCTGATGGTAGGGTATTCCTGTCGGATGCCAGTGTAAGCAATTCCGGAATTTATGTGATGAATCCCAAAGACTACTCCATGGCTCCGATGTTTACAGGCGTTACTCGCGACGAAAAAGGCGTGCTGAAAGCCGGATCTACTTTCGTTTGTGGGCAGGTAGTTGCCATCGGTACACGGGGTGAGGGTAAGAATACACAAGTGTTTGCCATAGACCAATCGGCTTCCGGAAATAATTGGAAGAAAATAACCAATGTGTATAACATCGGTAACGAAAATACCTGGTCGGCAGCTCCTTCTTATAAGGCTATGGGAAGCAGTTATGTGGGTAACGGCAATGCCAGTGTCGTGCCTGTTTCCACCGGTTATTGGGCAGCTCAATACCGTGGAAAAGGTAGTAATACGGTGGGCAATCCCTGTATGCTTTACTACAGCGACAAACATAAAGAAGCTGTTTTTAATGCAGCTGAGTTTAAAGACAAAAATGGAGAAGCTATTATCCAGGAATCATCTGAAAACGGAGCTTTGGCTGTCGACGAAAGCAGAAATCTGATTGCGCTCAGCTACAACGGAGGCGTGTATGTATTCGAGTACAAAATCAATAAAAATGGTATTCCGAAAGTAACACCGAAGTTTAAACATGCCTTTGATCTGCCTGCTACTTCCTACGACGACTTTGCTTTCGACTACGCCGGAAACCTCTATGCGCTTTCGAATAAGGGCAAACAAGTGAGTGTTTGGGCTATGCCGATAACGGAGAATACTTGTACTACGCCTGCTATGAAAGCCTCTCTCATCGCACGAGGAAATGTAACTTATCCCGGAGTAACTAACCTGAAGGCTGAGGTTTCACAAAAGCAAGTAACCCTTACTTGGGATAAGCCGGCGGGAGTAACAGCCGAAGTAAAATACAAGGTATATTGCCAAGGTGAACTGCTGGCTACCGTAGCCGAACAAAGCTATGTTCATAAGGATCTTGCTCCCGGAGAGTACAAATATTCGGTTACGGCTTTGGTGGGAAGTTACGAAACGGAAGCTGCTTATGTAAATGCAGTTATTGTTCTTGCGAAGCTTCAAGAACCTGGTTTCTCATGTGTTTCTTACCCGAATCCGACCGATGCTTTCGTTACGATAGAATCAACGGAAAGTATTAACTCTGTAGCTATCTTCGATCTTAATGGTTGTTTGCTGCACGAAGTTACCGGTCTGAACTCAAACAAAGAAACGCTTGATGTTTCCGCTTTGCGCCCGGGAGTATATCTGATGCGCGTGAATAAGACTTCGGTACTCCGACTCGTACGGAAATAAACCGAAACTTCTTTAATTAAAGAGCTTGGGCTCAATTGAAGTGAACCCCGAAAGTTAGACAAAAAACTTTCGGGGTTTGTTTAGCCGACTCTTTAGAGTTTCGTTAGCTCCCAATTTTGCAATTTTATTGCTTTATAGATAGGGCAAGAGGGCTGTTGGCGAAAATAATCGCCAACAGCCCTCTTTTGTGCGTATGAAAAAAGATTGTTTGCGGAAAGGACGGGATTCGAACCCGTGAAACGCTTTAGGCGTTTACACGCTTTCCAGGCGTGCCTCTTCAACCACTCGAGCACCTTTCCTTTAATTTTTCGCGTGCAAAGATAAGAGTTTTTTAGGGATTGACAAGCAACCCAGCCCGAAATATCCTTTGAGGACAGTATTTGCTTTTTCTGTCTTGTTGTCTGTCTGCATCCAAATTCTTAAATGTTTGTATTCTGCCTTGTGATTGTGGAAAAAAGAATAGGGGAAAGGAGAGAAGTTTTAAAATATTTAATTAACTTTGTTGCATCGCTTGCGAAACCCCCGGCTTGTGCTACGGCTGGCTTTGAGGTCGAATTGTGTTATAAAAATCAAGTAGAATGAAACTCAACATACTATCTTTGCTTTGCTTTGTGTCACTATCTGCCCTGGCTCAAAATCAGGCTGCCAAAGTTTACGAAACGGAAATATACAAGAAACGTTTGGAGGCCTTTAAAGCCGATAAACTACAGAAGGGGCAGATTGTGTTATTGGGCAACAGTTTGACTCAGGGCGGGGACTGGGAATTGTACTTCCCACGCCAGCAGCCGGCCAATCGAGGTATTGTAGGTGATAATACCGATGGAATGTGGGCGCGCCTCGATGAAATAGTAGAAGCTCAGCCTCGGAAACTTTTCTTGTTGATGGGAGTCAATGATATTTCGCAGGATGTTGCGAATAGCTATATTGCCGGTAACATTAAAAAGATACTTCGTCGTGTAAAAACCGAATCACCCGAAACGAGTATCTATCTTCAGAGCTTGTTGCCTGTTAACAACAGTTTCGGACGTTATAAGCGCTTGTTGAATAAGGAAAAACAAATAAAGGCACTCAATAAGCGTTTGAGAAAGTTAGGGCGCAGAGAGCATGTTACTTTTATAGACCTTTATCCTCTGTTTCTGGACAAAACCGGAACAATGCTTAACGAGGCTTACACTACCGACGGACTGCATTTGAACGAAGAAGGCTATGCTGTTTGGGTAGAAGCCATACGAAGTTTTATGGAAGAATGAAGTTGAAACCGGATGCATACTTCTTCCCGTTGCGGTATGGCGTAGCATCCCCAATTGAAGTCGTCAGGATGAAATTAATAGCAGAAAGCGGATCGACTAAGGCCGAGTGGTGTTTGCTTGAGGGCAACCACATCGTGGAACATACCTATACGGAAGGAATCAATCCCTTCTTCCAGACACGACGTGAAATCAGTCGTTGTGTACGCTTGCAACTCCCTGAAAAATTCTTTACACGTAAGTTGGATGAGATTTTTTTCTACGGGGCAGGCTGCACTTCCGAAGAAAAGAAGAATGTTGTCAAAGCCTCATTAACCTCACAATTCAGAGTGTTGACGCACGTGGAGAGTGATTTGCTGGCTGCAGCCCGCTCTCTCTTCGGCAGAGGAAAGGGGATTGCCTGTATTCTTGGAACGGGCTCTAACTCCTGCCTGTATGACGGTGATCAGATTGTACGAAATGTAAAATCCCTCGGCTACATACTTGGAGATGAAGGCAGCGGAGCGGTATTGGGCAAGATGTTTCTCAGTGACTGTTTGAAAAACCTCGCTCCTCCCGAAATTACCGAGAAATTTTACGACATCTACCGCATTACTGCCGATGACGCCCTCGATCTTATTTATAACAAATCCTTCCCGAATCGTAGTTTGTCGGTCTTTTCTTTCTTTTTGTCGGATTTTCTCGATAACGAATATGTTTACGAGTTGGTCGCAAAAAACTTCAGACGCTTCTTCAGACGGAATATCCTTCAGTACGATTTTCAGGATTATCCCATCGGATTTATCGGTTCCGTCGCCGAGAATTATAAAAGCATCTTACGAGATGTAGCCGGCGAATTCGGTATTGAGATTTCCAAAATTACCGAATCGCCGATGAAAGGTCTGGTTGAATACTACAATCCTCAACTCCTGTCGTAGCGATATTTAGTCTTTTGATTTGCGAGGCTTTTCTTTATCCCTTAGCTTTGCTGCATTTGTCCACCAGATAGATAATCGATACGTAAGGTATGCCCGTGTTTGTATTCAAGCCGATTTCGCAAGTGCGACTGTTGCTGTAACCTGTTTTTACTTTTGCTTCTTTGATTTGTTGTGGTAGTTTCCGTAAGGCATAGTTATTCAGTTCCGGGAAGAAAAAACCTTTGTCTCCGGCAAATCCGCAGCATCCGACCTCTTCCGGTACGATTACATTGTTGCTACAGTACTTCGCTATTTTTATCAAAGTAGGTTTAAGGCCCATCTTGATGGTAGAACAGGTAGCGTGTATGGTGATGGCTTCGTCTGTCGGGAAAAAGTCGAGCCTGTCCAGCAAGAATTTATCGATAAACTCCACAGGTTCGTATAGTGCGAGGTTTTTGATGTTATGGCGCATACGCAGCAAACAGGGACTTTGATCGCATAGTATCGGATATTTTCCGTTCTCCGAGGCTTTTAACAGGGCCTGTTCCAACTCGCAGGTTTTCTGATCGGCAATATCGGGCATACCCTTGCTTTCCCAAATAGTTCCGCAGCAGAGTTTGTTCATCTCTTCCGGGAAAATAACCTCGTATCCGGCTTTGTTGAGAAAGGAAAGCGTTTTTTGCATGAGCGGTATGGCTTCGGGGTCGTTGTACGAAGCGCCCATCATCTGATTGAGGCAGCTTGGGAAGTACACGACTTTATCCTGCTTTTCGCTTGGTTGCTGAGACGGTTTCCCTGCGGCAGAGTTCGGTAGAGATGCCGTCCAAAGCGGAATTTGTTTCCCGCTGGCATAATGCAAGCCTTTACCGATCCGGTTTACAGTCTTGTTCCCGATCAAAGCTCTTGTGTGGTAGGTAAGGCCTAAGGTCGTTTTGAGCGATCGGTTTAGCAGCGAGAAATGATTGGCAGTCCATGCTCCGATGCGGTAACGGCCGGGATGCTTTTGGTTATTCTCTTCGCGCAGGACGTGGATGTAATCGCCGACATTGATTTTCACCGGGCAAGAAGTAGAGCACAATCCGTCGCCGGCACAGGTTTGTTCTCCGGCATATTTGAAGCTGGCTTCGAGCTGTTTTACTAACTCGTTGTTTTCTCCGCTCTGCTTCAGGTGCTTGATTCGTCGTTGAAGAACAATGCGTTGGCGGGACGATAAGGTGAATCCGCAACTGAGGCAATTCACTTCGCAAAAGCCGCATTCGATGCATTTGTCTATGAGCGGATGGGTGAGCGGCAAGGGTTTCAAATGCTTAAGATGGCACTGAGGGTCGGAGTTGAAGATAACACCGGGATTGAAAATGCCGGCAGGGTCAAACAACTGTTTTACTTCTTTCATGATTTCGTAGGCAGCGTCGCCCCATTCGTATCGTACGAAAGGAGCCATGTTGCGTCCCGTTCCGTGCTCGGCCTTCAATGAACCATCGTATTTGCCTACTACGAGCTCCGCCACTTCCTTCATCATGGCTTCGTATTGCGCTAAGGATTCCGGAGTGTCGAAAGCTTGATTCAGGATGAAGTGGTAGTTTCCTTCGAGTGCATGTCCGTAAATGACGGCATCGTGATAGCCGTTGCGATCGAGTATGGCACGCAGGTTTTCTACCGCATCGGCAAAAACCTCCATGGGAAAGGCTACGTCTTCGATCAGGCAGGTGGTACCTACGGGGCGCATGCTTCCTACGGCTGGAAAAATGCCCGACCGTATGGTCCAATACAAGCCGTATTCCTTTTCGTCTGTGGTGAAGCGAGGCGGATACAGCGTTTTGAAACTTTGGATGATGCGGTTGACCTCCGAAGTGCGCTCTGCCAATTGATGTTCATTTTTTGCCTCAATCTTGATTAACAAGGCCGAAGCTTTCTCGGGCAGATTTTTCAAATCGGAAAGCATTTGCGATTCGTTTTCGACCGACTTGAGCGCTTTCCGGTCGAGAAATTCGACTGCGACCACCGGAGAGCGTTTCAGAGCGACTACCATTTCGCTGGCTGTTCGCGTGTTGGGGAAAAACAACAAGGCGCTGGCTTGATGAGTTTCGTCGGGAATGGTCTGCATGTGGGCTTCAGCTAAAAAAGCCAGGCAACCTTCGGAGCCAACGATAAGCCGTGTGATGATATCAAAAGGATCATCAAACTCAATGAAAGGAAGGATATTCAGTCCCATTACATTTTTGATGGAATACTTCTTTCGGATGCGCTCGGTCAGTTGCTTGTCGGCTCTCACACGGTCGCGAAGCGTTTCGATGCTCCGGATGAAATCGGGGTGGCTGAGGGAGAAATTTCTTTTACTTGCTTCATTACCGGTGTCGAGCAGCGTTCCATCACTCAGTATCAACCGAGCGGAACGAATCATGCGGTAACTGTTGTGATGAATCCCGCAGCTCATCCCGGAAGCATTGTTGAGGATGATGCCGCCAACCATAGCTGATTTCACGGAAGCCGGATCGGGAGGAAACTTTCGACCCAGAGGCTTTAAAATTTCATTTACACGTTGGCCTACAATGCCCGGTTGTAATCGAATGGACACTCCGTCTGATTCGATATGATAGCCCTCCCAGTGTTTCCCGACTACAACCAGCACGCCTTCTCCTATGGCTTGTCCCGAGAGGCTTGTGCCGGCAGCCCGGAAAGTGAGAGGAGTCCGGTACTTTCGAGCAGCTTGTATGATGGCAATGATTTCCGTTTCGTTCGAGCTGTGTAGCACGGCACGGGGCATGAGTTGATAAAAGCCGGCGTCGTTGCCCCAAGCCAGACAGTTCATAAGGTCGGTCTGAATGTGCTTTGAAGGCATGTGTTCGCTTACTTCCTGTAGAAATTCTTTTAGTTTCATGTTTTTGACTCTCGCGTTTACTGTCTTGTTGATAGATGTATTGAGTTTGTTCTTCTTCTTTGGTTATTTGGAAAAATCAAAAGAAACGCCCCCGCGACATACACGAAGGCGCCTCTGATGGTATGCGAATTCCAAAATATAAGCGGGCTTATTTACTCAGCAATACCGGACGGGCAAAAGTGCGATTCCGGAACGCGATTTTCATTAAATAACTTCCACTGGGAAATTCACTGATATCCATTTCTTTCGACAGAACGGTCTTTAGCAAACTGCCGTCTATGCTATAAAGTTGCAGCACCGGTTTCTCTTCCGATTCGGAGCGTACAAAAACCATTTTCTGTGTCGGATTCGGGTAGAGCAACAAAGCGAGCTCCTCTCTTTCAAAGCTTGGGCTGTTCCACGATGAAATCAGATTATCGTATTGGAGCAAGTTGTCGATGTATATCGTACTTTTCCCCGAGATAACACCTTCTTTGCGCAGTATGCGTATGCCACTGAGGGTATAATCCCCTGCTTCCTCTATTTTGGCTTCTACAAACTGCCAGCCCCAAAAAGAGAGCTTGCACAGACTTAGGTATTTGACCGTAGCGCCTTGCGTCAATTCCAGTTGTAATTCGTTGTTGGACATATCGCCGTACACGTGAAGACCGAATGCCCGGCCTTTCGTACTGCTTACGGAAGGAGTCGAGACTTTGTAAACGGCAAAGGCGTCCTGTTGTGAGAATGTGGCTTTGAGCATGTTGGAAGAAGATCCGAACAAACGTTCCGAGCTGCTTTTCTCGCTTAGAGCCGATTGGGTGTTCCGGCTTTGTGCCGCTTCGTAAACAAATCCGACTTTGCCTTCGAAATCCTCGACAACATTTTTGTCGTTTACTTGTATCGTTGAAGCGGTAAAATGAATCTCGATAGGATCCACCAGCGGCATACCTATGTTGTCCACCACATCGCTGCCGAGTACGACCTTATATTTCTTACCGGCTTCCAGAGGATTGGAGGTTTCGAAATACACATCGCCGTATCCTCCTTTTCGGATTTTGTTTTTCCTTATGGACATGGGGGCTTTTTCCAGTTCCTTGTTTTCGGAATCGAAAACCTGAATGTTTTGCTGCAGCATGTTCGTACTGCCTAACTTCCCGTCGAAGATGAAGTAGAAAGCCGGATTGGAAGCCTGCATCACTTTGTATTCGTTGTTCGGGAAGCCCGCCAAGAGCGCCAGACGATTCCTGTCTTTGGTTGTAAAGCTGAAGGAGAAGTCGTTTTCCATGCTCATATTATCAGGATGTTTCGCTGTTCGCTTGAGGGTTACGGTATAGCGCGTCGATTTCTCGAAAGGAATCCGCGGTTTGAAGCGTAAGCGTTTCGTGTTGTTCTCAAAAGTAATTTTTCCTTCCCTTTGCGGGCTTATCGAAAAAGCGCCGGAGGTGCTTGCTTCGTCCATATCCCAGTTGAAGTCTAATACGATGTCGCTGGAGCACTCTACCGTTTCGTTTTCAGCTACTTTGGGTGAATAGGCCGTTACTTGTGGCGGCGTATTGCGTATTTTCACCAGTTCGATGTTTTGGTAACTGATTTCATTTTTCGTTACTTTAACACTCTGTTCCTGAGTGTGATATCCTTGAGCTTCTACGCGTATCGTATAAGTACCGGGTTGCAGGTCTTTAAAAACATAAACACCGTTCCGGTTGTTGTCCACCGTGTAGCTAGCTCCCGTTTCGACAAGACTAACCTTCGCCCCGTCAATAGGTAGGAGTATGTCCTTTCCGTATTTGATGTACTGCCCATCGGTTATTTTCAAGCTGTTGTCCTTAACCCATCCAGCGATGTTTCCGGTGGGTATTTCGGCATTTTTGAAGTAGGTGCAAAAAGCTTTTTTGAAGTTCCAGGCTTCCAGCCATTTGTATTCCATGTTCATCAGCCGGTAGGCTTCGGGGATGTAGTCGTGCATCGAACCTTCGGAAATAACTCCCGGCACGGTAAGCCCTCTCAATACGCCGTAACCGTCGTTCCAGCCCATTTGCAGGCGGGCAAAGGTTTTATCGCCCGATACGTTGTAGTGAGGAGTCGACCAGTTGTTGAGTCGGTTTTTGATCAGGTTCTTGGCAATTTCGGTACTGATGGCCTTACTTTCGTCCGATCGCGGGGTAGGAGTGGGGTAGATATGGGTATCGCCGTCGCTTTTTCCGGCAAAGAGCATCAATACGTAGTTGGCCACCCCCTGTCCCGCATTGCTGTGAATGGAGAGCATGAAGTCGGCCTGAAATTCGTTGGCCATGCGTACGATAACGGAGAGGCGCAGGTCGTCTTCAGTACGGTTCTGCGTGCGCGAAATCTGTACATTGGCTCCCAAGGCCAGCAACATATCCCGTAGTTGCAATCCCTTGTCGAGGTTACTTTGCGACTCCCAAAAACCAAGATTGGGGCCAACTTTCGGGAAGAGAGGGGTCGGTACGCCCCGGTCGTCGGAGTCCCAACCTCCATGGCCGGGGTTGATGTGTATTTTTACACCGCTTAAGTCTTGAGCAAGAGCTGTTTGTAGCCCCCATAGAGCGATGAGCAGAAAAAGAATTCTAAAATTTTTCATAGAGTTATTTTGTTATGCGAATGTCCAATACATAAATATCGCCTGCAAGGGTGTTATAGGCTACTTTCGAGGCCTTGCCTGATGCCGCCGGATACATGGCTATTTCACCGGCCGGGCTGAGAACCTTTTCGACCTTTCCATCCAGGCTTTTCATGAGTATCTTTGACTCGGTTACGAAATGCCCGTCATCTTTATCCTGCATACCTACTACAAAGTCGTTACCATACCAGACAGGGGCGTTCAGATCACCCAATTCGGCAATAATCCGTCCCTCCCAATCGCATACGTAGCTGCCTTTCCCGGCTGCATGGAAGAGAATCATCTTAGCATTGGGGGAGAGGGAAGTCCAGATATAACCTCTGGCTCCTTTTATAGGATTTATAGCAGTCGTCTTGTTGTTTCGGAAGACATTCAGGTTGTTTCCATCGCTCCAGACGTAATTCGATATGGCTTCTTTTGATTTACTTGTGGATGAACGGAAGAGTTTCGACTCGGCATGGGTTATAACTCCGTCCTTGTAAGCTTGTAATTGTCTTACATTGCGTCGCGGACGAAGCATTTCGAGCTCTGTCTTCTTTTCCAAATCGTAGCTTTTTACTCCCTCCTTGCGCAAACGGGATTCGTAATTGATTTGCTTGTAGAAGAGCTTTTTCTCGTTGGTGCTGAAAACAGGGTCGAAGCCCGAACCCTTGTCCGTCGATACTTGCTCGACGGAATTGTCCGAAAAGCGATAGAGGCTTAATCCTCCGTAGGCTTCTGAAGTGAAGGTCATGAAGGCTCCGCTTGGACTTAGCTTGGGATAGAATCCTTTCTGTTTAATGGGTTGCTGTACTTTTTCGATGCTGATGCTTTGAGCCTGAAGGGAGAGGCCCGCCAAAACTAAGAGAGTTGTCAGTAGTGTGCTTCTGTGTTTCATACGATGTGCTTTTATAGTTTTTATTTTTTCTTTGTTATGTTGCAGTCATTTAAGGTTTGATAATTAGTTTCGTGCTTTGTTTGCCGTCTTCGTAAATTTTCAGCAAATAAGTGCCTTGCTCAAGCATGGCCAATGGAAATACGACACTGCCTCCTGCGTAATTTCCGTATTGCTTTTCGGCTATTTTCTGTCCGGCCATGCTGTAAAGTTCGGCTTTCAGCATTTGTAGCTGTTGTGTTGCCGGCCGGATAAAAATTTCCGGAGTATGCACCGGATTGGGATAGATGCTTAGCGCTTCGTCCTCTCCTTTTATTGTATTGAGGCCCGTAGTTGTCATATTCCGATATGCGAGGTTTATGTCCTTTACAAAGAGCGTGTAGGTCTCTCCTTCGGTCATTTTGTCCGTTTCGATAGCGAACTGCATGCTGTTGATTGTAAGGGGGTAAATACCTCTGTCCTTGCTGTCAAAAAGATCGTCGATTGCTATGCTTAGGCTGATGTCCTTGCCACCTTCGATATTTTTGAATTTGCTGCTGATGGGCTTTTTCTGATTCTTGGCTTTGATCCAAATGCTAAATTCCGACACTTTTACCCTGTCTGTATTCAGTGTGATGATAATGCTGTCGGGGAGCCCGAAAAGCTGTTTCTTTTGGCTTGTAAGCTTGATGAAGGGACCTAAGCCTAATGAGTTTTTAAATGCTATGGAAGCTCCATGTTGCCATCCGCCGGGCAGGTTGCTTCCTCCCCAGTTTAAATTCTCGAAGAAGTCGGATCCGGAGAGTTTCCAGTCTTCGGCTTTCATATAGTCATCTATGATACGGGCCGAAGCGGGTGTTTGTACTTTTACCTGAACTGTTGCACTTATATCCTGCCTGCGTGCCGTTATGTTGGTCTCGCCGTTCCTCAGAGCTTTCACTACTCCGTTTGTTACTTGGCAGATGCCGGCATCCTCTACGCTCCACTCAAAAGCCGAAGGAGACATGGGCATTTCTCCCTGCTCAGTCTGTGTTATTATTTGCAGGGTATAATCGGAACGTTTATCGAGTATGAGCGGATTGGGACTCATGCTTATGTTGCCGGCCGGAACAATCCGAACAGCGATGTGAACGGTATTGCTCCCTTTGTAGCTCGCCGTTAGTGTGCCTCCTGTAGTGCTTGTAGCCATAAAGGTATTTCCGGATATTGTTCCCATTGTTTCCGGACAACTGAGCGTTACGTCTTTTAGATCGGGGTTGACAAGTACTCCATATCGGTTGTATCCGTAGAATTTTGGTGTGTATGTTCCGAACTCGGCTAGCGTTACCGAGCTTTGATGCGCTTTGATGCTGCTTATTTGCTCATCCGCCGGGGCTGTCGAAACGAGGAAAATGCTGTTTGATACCGCACGTTCGCCGCTACTGTCCGAAGGTCTGTTTACCGGGCCACCGTATTCGGCTACATACATACAGCTCGATCCGCCTCCGTCCATGTTGAAAGCAGTGTATGCTCCAGCGCTTTTCATGATGTAGGCCAACTGTTTCGTGCTAGCCCCGTTGGAGAGGCCTCGACCATCCACCACACAGAAAATCAAACTGTCTTTCTTTTGGCTGTAACCAAGCCCCGTTCGAGGATGCAGCTCGTTCCACACGTTTGCCTGTTCGATTACGCCGTCTTTCAGCATGATGGCATGAGGGTCTCCACCGCTCATTCCCGTGATGTTGAAGTCGTTTTGCCCGTTCATGGTCAAGCCCAGATTTATTTCCAAATCCGATCCGACCTTCAAGCCTTCCAGTTTCGCTGCGGCTCTTCCGTGAGCCGATATAATGGCTTTTCCGGGAGGTATGGCCATATTGCCGATATTCTTCTCTATTTTCAGCACCTTGGCCTTCATGTTTTTGTTACTGCCCCAGCTCTCACCGTTTTGTAGCTCTATTAATATTTCGGTTCCGTAGGCGTTGCTGCGGGTATATTTGCCGTTGTGGCGGTTGTACAGTACCACCTGATTTGCTTCGAGCAGGTGATTTACACTGTTTATCTCGACCTCCGAATCAGCAAAGCGAATCCGACCCGAATAGCTCATTATACCGATGTAAGGCATTTTTTTGTCGTCGAAGGCAACTACGCTGCGATTACCCGGTATCCGGGCTATTTCGCCATCGACGATGCTACCGCTTACCGGATATCCCACGTATCCGGAGGTAATGTAAAAATCACCGTTGGTGCCGGCAAAATAAAAAGCGCCTTCGGTGGATTTGCGTTTGGCGAGTCGCGAAGGACGTTCGCCGGAGTAGATCGAATCCTGTCCGAGGGCTGTGCGCACATCGATGTGGGGATTCTTCAGATCAGCTTTGAGGAAAAAAACATCCAAACGTTTTTTGGAGGTAGTCAAGCGCAAGGCGATGTAGTCCGTTCCGGGGCCCACCTGATGATTTTCGAGGGTGTCAACCCGGTAGTTTACACCGTCTATATTCAGATCGCGAGCTGGAGCGAGCAGGTAACCTAATACGGTGATGAAAATGAGGAGGAGGTGTTTTTTCATGCGACAGGTATATTTTGAGGAATGAAACGTGTGGAGGGAAAATAGCTTCTTTCCCGTTGTGTTAAGTTTGTGTTTTAGTATTCGTTTGCTGGTAATTCCGGAAAAGTTTTGCCGGAACTCCCTCTGTGAATGAAAAAGAGGGCTATCCTGAAAATCGGAAGGTTTTTCGGATAGCCCTCCTTCGTTTGTCGGAGATGCGACTTGCGACGCTTATCGTACAACTACCTTATGAATGGCTATTTCGCCGGCATAGGTAGTGGCTTTGATCAGGTACATACCGCTTTCAAGCCTTATTTCGCTTACATGTTGTGCCGATGTAACCAAGGCTCCCGAAGCCGAGTAAACTAGCAGCGAAGCTACTTCCGGACTTAGTTCTACAGTTTTACCTTTTACGCTTACTTTTACCGCATCGTTGTTGAGCTGTGCTACGTTGTTTCCATCTTTAACCGTGAATTCGTAGGAAGCATAACCATTTTCACCCACATAGAGGTAGATGGTGGCTTTGTTCCCGTTTACTTCCACGTTGGGAACAGCCGTTCTGTAAGCATTCGACGTTGCTCCCATCCCGGCAGCCGGGAAGGTCCAGAGACAGTCCAAGCCGGAGAAAGCTTTGTTTTTATTGGCGTATTTGAACAAACGGAAAGAAGATGCCGGGGCTTTGGCGGTATTGGTTGCGGCCATTACTACGAAATGTTGGTCGCCTACTTGGAAATTCATCATTCCGTTGTGCCCTTGGTTCATCTCCCATTTTTCCTTGGGGTCGGCAACCGGAGGAGTGATGGAGTCGAACAGTGCACTGGGTTTGTTGTAAAATCCGTCGGCTACAGTAGCTTTACCGGCATCTGTATCCATTTGAAGCAGGGTGACTAAGGTTGTATTTCCATCCATATAGTAATGTGTGTCCGAAATGGGATACACCCGTGGGGCTGATCCGGGATTAGTTAATCCTTTGAAGTAGCTCGTTTCGGAAACATCGATGTCGAATATGCTGGCTTCGGGGTCGGCTTTTCCGTCAGTTACATCCCAGCGAAAAGTATTCATCTCGGAAGCGTTTTGAGCCAAAATGTAACCGTCTTTTGATAAATCGCCGAATACCCCGAAAGCATCGAAACGTACTTTAGCTTCATCACCGAGGCTGTTGTTTACTTTCGGTACGGTATGGAGCACCAATACGGCACTTCCGTCCTGCGGGTTCACTCGCCATATTTGAAATACACCTGAGGCTGATGTAAGCAGGTTGCAGACAAGTAAGTTGCCGGCTGCATCCTTCTGAATGTCGTTGCATGCGAGACCGACGGTCCAAGTGCTGTCGTTTTTGCCGTCTTTGGTTTTACCTAAATAAGTGAAAGCATTAGCCGGTAACTTAATATCCTTGATTTTTTTACCTGTTTTGCCGTCTACCTCAATCAGTTTGTTGCCTCCGTCCCGGCTCGAGAAGTAGAGTTTTCCGTCTTTCGAGACCATACTCCGTGTTGAGTTCGCTGGAGCGATTAAATCAGCTCCGGAACTATAGTTTCCTTCCGTACTGGAGAATATCCAGTTGTTTTTCAGGCTGTATTTTCCGTCCATACGGTCGGGATAGTTAAAGCTGTCTGTCTTCGGGTCGGCAGCTTGCGCTGTAATAAAGCCGAAGCCCATACATAGTACTAATGCAAGAAGATTTTTTTTCATGATTTCTAAATTTTAGAGTTAGTAATTAAAATGAATTTACTTGTTTATTTGATGAACTTAAATATTCGGAGTGCTTTCCCGTCTGTTATTTTTATAACATACGGGCCCTTGGGAATGTTTTCGGTTTCTATTGTTATGCGGTTTTCGCCGTGTTGCAGGTTTAGCTTGCTCTGCCGGAGCAGTTTGCCTTGCAAGCTGTAAAGCGACAGATCTACTGTTTTCGCCTCTTGGAGATTAGGAGCATAGAGCAGGCAGTTCTTTCTTGTGGCGTGCAGGCTCCAATTGGAAAACTCGGCTTGATTTCCTTGCAGATTCGAAGTCCCTTTTATCTCGATGCTTCGGGTTTCCGATATTTTATCAAGTCCGTCGTCGTCTTTGGCGATGACCCTGAGGTAGTAGGTGTCGGGCTTCAACTTTTTATAAACTACACTGTAGTTGGAGGCATTGCTTTGCTTTATATGGGTTGCAAGGGGAGCAAATTCCATATCGGTTGATAGCTCTACACGAAACCCTTTTGCATACTGCTTTTTCCAACTTACTTTCAGCTCGGATGAGTTGATTTGGCTACCGGCTTCGGGGCTTATTATCTGCGGTATGGGTACCGGCATTTTTTTCGTTCTAAAAGATGAGACTTTCGACAAGGCACTGAATACCGAGAACTTAGCGCTTACGCGGGCATAGTAGATTGAGCCGTTTATCAGCGTGTTCTGAGGCAGGTCAAGGTAGTTTTCGTTTGTCTTTTTACGGAAAACTTCTTCCTGTGGTTTGAAACTCTCCGAACGCGATATTTCGAGGGTGTATTCTGCCGTTGGCGCTATTTTATCCCAAGCGATTCGAGCATTCAAATCAACCTCCTCGGAAGCGTTCGCCGGCGAAGTTATGGAGAAGTCCTTGCCGCTAAAGCGGCACACTGCCGACGAGATAGCGGTCGTGTTGGCTTTTTGAGCCCGTACCCGCCAATAGTAAGTAGTATTTTCCTTCATGCCGGCCTCCAGGCCGGAGAAGAATTGGGTTTCTGTTGTTTCCCTGGCGTAGATCCTCTTTTTAAACTCGGGATCGTAGGCTACTTCCCATAGGTAGCTGTCCACCCCGCTAAGTCCTTCCCATTTGAATAAGCAGGGGAGTAGGGGGTTCGAATTATCGGCCGGATAACTGAGCGTGATGCTGCCTCCGGTCTCCATGTCTTCACCCAATACGCGCACGGAAAATTCATTGCCATAGCGGTCGAGAACGGATACTGCTATTTTGTGACTGGAGGCTGTTATGCCTGCCGGTAAGCTGTAGTGCTTGGCGTAAGATATACCCAAGAGGTATTGGGAGGAAGCAAAGAGAAAATTTTCGTTGCTGTTTGCTTTGGGTACCGCATATACCACATAGCGAACATTGCTTTCTGGATAAGTCCAAGACAGGGTAGTATCGGACAGGTTTAAGGATTCGACAAGCCCCTGCTCCTTGGCCTCTTTCCATGTGATAGCCGGTACTAAGGAAGGATGCGTGAACTTGTTTTTTTTCAAGTAGTTGAGAAAGGGTGCTTGGATCGTTTTCTTTGTTGCAAAAAATACACTTCCGGGTGCTCCGTTCCGGTCGCTGTTGCGGTTGTGGTCTATTTGCAAGCCTAATTCGTCGAAAGTAAAACTAGCTCGCGTGGAGATACGCCTTTTCTCTCGGGCTGCCATTCCGTTTCCTGATGCAGCGAGTTGCTCAATCGATGAAAGGCCCTCAAGCGGGATTTCTTCTCCTCTGGTAGAAAGACCTTTTGTTGAGGCGGTCATACCCGTCAGCGAATGGCTCGAGTAGAAGTGTCTGCCGAAGGTATTGCTTACGTAAGACCACCACGAAGCCAAGGGCCCATAGGGATTGCTGCCGTGGTAAGTTGTCCAGTAGATTTGCGGAGAAATATAATCGAGCGTTCCTCTACTGACCCAAGCTAAGGGATCGCTGTAGATTCTGCCATATTGCCAGTCGCTTCCTACCGGAGAGGGGACTACTCCGTACTTGGCGGCTACAGACGGACTCGAAGCGGCTACTCCCGCCGGACTGACACCAAAGCGGACATAAGGCTTTAACTCCTGTATCTTCTTGTATACCGAGGCTATCATCTTGTTGCAGTTCTCGCGCCGCCAATCGGCACGCGATAGTTTATCGGGATTGTAAGCGTCGTATTGCGCCTGATCCATAGCATCGGTGGTTTTTAGTTCCGTTTTGTTGTTTTTGATGTCGGCACTTCTGTAAAAATAAAAATAGTCGTCGAAAGTAATTCCGTCTACATCGTAATTGCTTACAATTTCGGCTACAATGTCCGTTATGCGTTGCATTACTTCCGGAATACCCGGATTCAGTATTTTGATGTATTCTCCATAATTAAGGAGCCATTCGGGTTTCGTGCTTGCGTAATCCGTAGCAAGGTTGCCGTGGGTTGCATATGAGGCCGAATAGCGGTAGGGGTTTAGCCAGGCATGGAGCTCCATCCCTCTTTTATGAGCCTCTTCGATGGCGAAGGCCAGGGGGTCGTATCCCGGATCGGCGCCTCGCGACGACGATATGTATTGACTCCAGGGCTCGTATGAGGAGCGATAGAGGGCGTCGCACATAGTACGCACCTGAAAGAACACCGTATTGACATGCGCTTCTTGGAGCGATTGCAGTATAGAGATGAATTCTTTTTTCTGATGGTCAATGGCCAGTTTCCGTGCCTCCGGATCCCCGTAAGCAGGAATGGTGGTGGAAGGCCAGTCGATTCGCCAGACGGTTGTAAGCCATGCGGCGCGCATTTCCCTTTTGGGCGATGTTGCCCATAGGGAAGTGCAAAATCCTGCAAATACTATAGCCGTATAAAGGAGCCTTTTCATGTCTCGTTTCTTAGAATAGCTTGGATTTAGCATTGTTTACGGCCACTCCGTAGACTTCGATACCCTCGATAAGGTGTTCGATGTGTCCCGAAGCGGGGTTGTAGCGCATCAGTCCCGATTTTACATCCGGGTCGCCCGAGCGCAGTCCGAAATATACCGAACCGTCGGACTCGTCCAAAGTCAACTGGCAAATACCGATAAATTCACCCGGAGAACCTTCGCCTTTACCTGATTCGGTAATGGGGGTTACCGTTTTTCCGTTTTTCAATTTTAATTTGTAGGCGCTGAGGTCTTCTCTCTTTTTTATTGCATTGAGTTCTTCCAGCTTACATTTGTAAACTCCTTCTAAGCCCGGATAGTAGATGGAGAAGTAGAATGCATCGCGCTGTTCGTCGTAAACGAAAGACTTCGGAGAGAAGGATTCCAAAGCGATACCGGCGCTCGGAGCCGGATCCTTGTCCTGGGCTGCTTCCGAAAGAATGTCGCTGTCCGTAAAACGGAAAATACCGTTTCCGTTGTAAGTTTTACACCAGTACCATAGGTTTTTTATTTTTCCGAAGCAAGCATTTGTGGCTCCGTAAGACATCCCTTTGCCGTAGTAACCGAGACGGTTGTTTTCCACGATGAAAGGATAGCTTGTTCTGTTAAGCGATTGGTTTCTATCCGTGAGTTTTACGCTTGCAATGCCGGTGTTACGGTCGGTGAAGTAGAGGCTTGAGCCCTCAATGTAGCCGTAAAACGGATCGTCGAAAGCAAAACCGCTGTTGATGAGTATGTTCTCTATGCGCGAAGCGTCTTGGGTCATAACCCAGATGCGTCCGTCTCCCAGATTCTTGTCGGCATCGTTTACATAGGTAAACTGTCTTCCGCAGTCGAGTACATAGAGGGCGCTGTCTTTAAAGAGGATGTTCAGCGGACGATCTCCGGATTTTACTTCCATATTAAAAGGCCCTATGTGCATGCCGGCGGGGGCGTCGTTCACCAACTTTAAAGCCATGATGTTGCCCGATTTAACGGCAAAATAAAGTGTCGGGACTTCTTTGTTGTAGGCTACCTGTATGTTTTTGCTGCTTTCTTCCAAGAGACGCCCGCCTAATTTCACTTGCAATTTTACGCTTTGGGAACCTACATGGCTGAATTTAACCCTTCCGGGATCTTTGTTGGTGGAAGTGCTTATCGGGTTTCCGCTTTCGTCCAAACTGCCTTCGGGGAAGGTCCAGGTGTACTCCTCTTCCAGGTTTTCCGGATTCGGCAGCTCAACCTTGAAGCCGACGTAGGAATTTTGCACCTCACAAATATCTCCGGATATGAGAAAAGACTCCATCAAGGGTTTGATGTCACTGATGAATATGTTTTGCTTGAAAATTCGCTCGCCGATTATCAAGCTAACTTGATAAGTGCCCGCTTGACTGTATTTATGGCTTACGATCTCTCCGCTGGCCGTATTACCGTCTCCGAAGTTCCAAGAGCGTTCTCCGGGAATCGTAGCGGAGCTGACAAACTCAATCGTAGCTCCTACGTAGTAGTCCAACTGGTAGTTGTTGTCCTTCACCGAATAGGAGAAAGTCAGCTCCTTGCCGGGTAGGTCTTCTATCTTTGGGTTATGGTCTACACAAGCAAGCAAAGCGAAGATCAGGCTTGCGGAGCTTAGTATCTGCATCAGACCGAGGTTAAAAAATCTTTTCATATACATTAGTCTTTTATTTTCAATGAAAATCCGCGATGTGTTTTCTGTTAGTTAAGTGTAATTTCCGTTAGTTTGGAAATAAATGTTTTTCCTTCGTTCTTATCGGTGTCTATCACCTTTATGAAGGCGTTAATGCTATATTGTCTTTGATACTTAACAGCGTATTTGGAGCTTTGATCGATTAGTAAATCGGCAAAAGGAATCTTTTGGTATATTTCGACCACTGCTTGTGGAACCGGCTTTTCTCCGTTTACGATGGGGAAATGATAGTCCCAACTGCCGCTGTTTTTGTTGAGAGTCGAATCCAAAAATTGCTTTTTAAAATCGCTAACCAAATCCAAACCCTGATACATCTTCTGAAAATCTGCAGCTTGCATCAGGGAGAAGAGGCTGTCCTTGAAATGTTGCATGAAGTTTTCCCCGAAGTATTTTTTCATAAGCAGGGAGTCTTTCGTTCCGAATACTTCCGGTTCTTTCCAGCTTACACTGCTTAGGGTCGGAGAGGTCGGGAAACTTCCTTCGAGCTTATAAGCTCGAAGTTCCGGATTCCAAAGCGCTTCCTGATGTTCAAAGGAGGCCACCTTTTCGGCTATACGTTTTCTTTCCGAGGTGGTGGATGTTATCAAGTACTTAAAGCTAACGGTCCACGGGCAGGAAACTTCTTTTTCTATTGTTTCTTCCAGATCGTACCATACTTCCGAATGGGAAATAGGCGCTTCTCCTGTGCTGTAGTATTGTGCAACAAAGGAGACCTTGCTTCCGGCTTTTACGGTATTGCTTGCCAGTTCCCAATGAACCTGTGGGGCCATTTTCCCCACAATGAGCTGATCGTCCAAATTATCGTGCTTATCGCAGGAAGCAAATAGGAATAAGCTGCTTAGAGCTATTGTAAATATCGATTGTTGTGCTTTCATAAGAAAATCCGTTGTGTAGTTCTTCTGTTTTATTTCCACGGGGTTTCCTCCGCTATTGTTACATAGTTATTGTTCTTATAAGCCCATATCATGCGTTTTTTCATCCATTCGGGATTCTTGTAAGCGCCCAGGCGTTCCAACTCTTTTCGGTTGTACTTTTCTTCTGTTTCCGGGTCGTAATTCAGACGGTTGATCCAGGCATTGGGCGAAAACTTGGCTTTTCCTCCAAAATTCTCCGGCGTGTTCCAATAGGAGTCGTAGAGGTTGTAGGGGCGGGTTAGGGAAAACTCTTCCTTGAAATTTTCGGCTTTGTAGTTGGAGCTTCCGTCGTGCAGATTCCTTACGGTATATACAAAATGCCCGCTGTAAGCAATGCCGTTGGTCTTGCTGCTGTAGTTGTAGCGCCGCATGTCGGTCCACATTTCTGGTTGCATGTACATGGATACGTACTTTTGTTGCATCAGATCGGCAATGCTGAAAGCCGATGCTCCGGGCAGTTTTATTTCCATAAACTTTTCGTATCTGCGTTTTTCCGTTTTGCTCGATTTCCCGACCGAGAAGCGTTGGAGGCTTAACTCCACGGCTGCTTTGGTTGTTTCGTAGGCCTCCGTAAAATCCTGTGCGAGGGGAGTACCCGAGTTATTGGGGTCTCTGCCGGCCGGCGAAGTCTTCCAGTATTGGGCTTCGGCTTTTATAAAGAGCAGCTCCTCTTTGGTCATCAAGGCCACATAGCCGTCGTTGCGGGCGTAAGGATTCGATCCTCCGCTGGTGTACAAGTCCGGATAGTAGTCTTTTTTCATGGAGGGATTCATCCCGATGTTGTTGTCGAGGTAACGTATGATTTCCGACCCGCTACCTGTCGCTCCCGAACGGGCGGTCATCAGCTTTTCGGCTCTCGGGTCGAGGGCTATTCCATAATTCGTCGATTTACTGGCATAAGCTCCTAAAATAGCCTGCGCAAAGAAGCGCGAGGGGATGGCGTCATTCAGCAAGTTTTCCCGGGCTTGAGGCCAACCCAGATTCAGCTTGGGCTGTGCCGGTCCCCAAGGACAGTTTTGTTCCGCTATCCCGCCGTCGTATTTGTAGAGGGCGTCCGTATAAGCCGGGTCGTTCAAGGCCGCATCTACCGCTTCGATGATTTTAGCACAGGTTTCGGGTGTATTGTCCCAGTTGGGGAGCTTACGCAGCAGCAGGCGTGCCTTCAGAGCTTTCGTAAATGCACCCCACTTTGCCATGTCGCCGTGAAAGAGGCGATCCATTTTCGGTATGATGTTTTTATTGTTGTTGTTGGGGTTCTTGTTGTCCGTCCAAGTCTCGTCGGCGTATAAAGCAATTAAATCATCTACTTCCTTGTACATCCATTCGTAAATGGATTCTTGAGTATCGTAGCCCGGAGCTGTCTTTTCATATACTTCCGAATGGGGCATATCTCCGAAGGCATCGGTGGTGAGCATCGTAGAATAGAGCTTGATGGTTCTTGTTATCAGAATGACGTTACGTACGTTTTCTCTTTTTGCCATTTCGTGGAGTTCCTTGATATTTCGTCCGATGTCGAAAAAGTGCCGTCTCCATTGTGGGTGGCGGTTCATCGACAGGAATTCCCAGCCGGCTTTGTACGCGTAATTTCCGGTCTGACTTCTTCCGCCGGTGGTTAAAGCCTGGGCCAGATAGTTGCCGTACTCGGCGTGGTCGTAGGTTGTTTGCGAAGCATAAAACACTACTAAGGGCAGGGTTTGCGCATATGTAGGATCTGCAGCATGGTCTATGCTCTTGTTTACATCAAGCCAGTCGGTACAGCTTGTTTGTGAAAAAAGGATGGCAAGGGCGCCAAAAAATCCGAATAAATATTTGATGTTTTTCATTTCTCGGGGAAATTAAAAAGTTGCATTTAGTGTAAAGTTAAAACTTCTGGTAGCGGGTACTGCATAGTTGTCGATACCGCTGTTTCCGCTTCCTCCTCTACCAACATTCGCGTTGATTTGTGGATCCGAGCCGGTGTAGCGCGAGAGCAGGAAGAGGTTGTTTCCGGTCAGGGATGCTTTCAGACTCTTAATCCAGGCGTTTTTACGCAGGAAGGAGGAAAAGTCGTAGCCCAGTGTAACATAGCTCAAGCGTATGTAAGAGCCGTCTTCAATGAAGTTGGAGCTCACGGCCCGATAAAATTCATTTATTGTTTGATGATTCAGTACTATCGGGGTCGTGTTGGGGAGGTAACTTCCGTCCGCTTGTTTCACAACTCCTTCCCAAACGATTTGCCGGCCCCGGTAGGTATCCAAGGATTTGTGTTGTCCGCTTCCGTACATACCCCGCTTGGTTATGTTGGCTACATCTCCTCCCTGCCTGGCATCGATGAGCAGGTTCAACCAGGCGTTTTGATACTTGAAATTGGACGTTATCCCCAGCATAAAGTCGGGTTCGCGGTTACCGATTACTACACCTTTCGTAGGATTGATTTGAGGATAGCCTTTTTCGTTTATGATGATGCGGCCGTCTTCGGTACGCAGGTAGTCTTTTCCCGATAGAGCCGTCGTGGAGCCATGCAGATAGGCTGTCGGGAAGATATCTTCATATTGTCCCGCGGTTAACTCTATAATGTTATCGGGCAGACCTTCTACTCGACCTCGGTTTAAGGTGAAATTGAGACCCGTGGTCCACGAAAAGTTTCTTTGTTTGATAATGTCTTGTGCCAGAGTAGCTTCAATACCTTGATTCGATATGTATCCTTCGTTGCGGGTTTGCAAGATATAGCCCGAGGCCGGTGATACCCGTACCGTTGCAATCTGGTTGAAAACGGTTGTGCCGTAATAGGCCAAGTCTAAGCGTGTTCTGTTTTCAAAGAAGCGCAAATCGAAGCCAATTTCCCAAGAGTCCGCAAATTCCGGAGTCAGATCTTTTGCAGCTACCGACTTGGTTGGGTCAACTCCGTAGCCCCCGTCGGGCAAGGTTTGGTAGAGGCTGTATCGGGGAGAGAAAAGATTGGGTTGGGCATCGCTTCCCACTACGGCCCAGTTACCACGGAGTTTCCCGTAGGAGAACCAGTCGTTGTTCCAGTCGAAAAGTTCCGAGAAAATCAGACCGACTGTCACCGATGGGTAGGAGTAGGGATTTTTTTCCGGGAATATGGTTGACGACCAGTCGCTCCGGTAGGTGGCACTCAGATTGGCCAGGCCTTTGTAATCCAGACGTAGTTCTCCGAATACTCCTGCTATGCGGTGTGCGCTGTGTGACATGTCGCTAGACATGGATTTTGCATCGTTAAAAGTGGAGTTCCTGCTGTAGAGATTAGGAATCGTAAATTCTCTCCGAGTTTCGGAAGACTCGAGCCCATTTCTCATTTTGGCCTCCGACCCCAGCATAAGTTCCAATGTTATGTCTTTCGGGAGGTCGATACTGTATTCAATCATCCCGTTAATTGAGAGTTGACTCGATTGGCTCGTGTTGAAGCTGTAAGCGCCTAAATATTCACGGGTTTCGTTATCTCCCCGTATGTTTTCCAAATCTTGGGCGTTGAGAGCGGGCGTAGCATTGTAAGCTTCGTAGTATTTGAGGTAAGCTTCGTTGTATTCGGGACTTCCTTCCGCATAGGCTCCGTTGGCATTGAAGTTCGGCCAAACGTCTTGTGTAAGTATGTTGAAACGGGGAACTCTATAGCCTTCGTAGTTGTAGTATTTGTCGTCCTTATTTATACGGGCTGTAATTCGTAGCTTTTCGATGGGTGTGAAGAGCACAGATGCTTGGAAGATGTTGCGAATCCTTTCGTTCTCCCCGGCATCTTTATAGCGACTCCAAAGCGGACTAACCGGTGAGTTCTTTTTTACAAACTTATCTCCTTGGCGGATGTACCGGAAGCGTGGCCAGCCGTTCTCTTCTTCGTAGTTCCGAAGATCGTCCGATATCGGCCAGTAGTAGATAGCCCTTGTCTCCCCGGAGCTTCGGAAGTTATGAGAGGTGGAGCTCAAGCCTGCCGAGATGCTCAATTTGTCGTTTACTTTGTAATCGGATCTGAAAAGTAAAGACAAGGTTCTTCTATAGTCTCGCGGAACAGTACCGTCGTGATTGGAATATCCGGCTGAGGTATAAACCTGCAGTTTTTCGGACCCTCCGCTTATACTTACGTCGTACTTTTGATAGAAGCCTGTTTGGAAGAAGTTTCGGATGTTGTCGTAGCGCTGTATATCGGAAGGGAGTGGTGCCCCCCAGGCCGTTGAAGTTCCTCCCAGCTGTTCCGGCCGGTATACTCCCAGTGCTCCGACTCCATAGGTTTTTTGTGTCTCGGGCAGGTTTGCTGTGTGCTCGGTCTGGAGGCTCACATTCGCATTAACCGACATTTTTCCCGGGCTACCTTGTTTGGTGGTGATCATGATCACTCCGTTTGCAGCATCCTGTCCGTACAGTGCGGAAGCTGCGGCACCTTTCAGTATCGTAACGTTTTCAATGTCATTGGGGTTGATGTCTTCCGGACCTCCCTGCATGGCTATGCCGTTCAGTACGTAGAGCGGTTGATTGCTGCGCCCCGGGTTTACCGAAGCGATACCGCGCAGAATGACGCTTGCCCCCGAGTTGGGAGAGCCGCCGGCATGGGTTATATTGATACCGGCCACCTTGCCTTGCAGGGCATTCACGAAGTTGGCCGATTTGTTGTCGTTCAGATCGTCCGTGTTCACGCTTTGTACGGCGAAGTTCAGGCGTTTCTTTTCTTGCTTGATACCCATGGCCGTTACGACCACCTCTTCGATGGCCAAGGAGCTGGATTGCATGGTGATGTTTAGAGTTTTCGCTGTTGGGCTTAGCTTTACTTCCTGCGACTTCATACCCACAAAACTGAATAACAGCGTGGCGCCCGAAGGTACCGAATTCAGCTGGTATTTACCGTCAATATCCGTTATGGTGCCCGTGGAAGAGCCTTTCACAACGACCGAAACCCCAATGATGGGCTCTTTGTTTTCGTCCACAACGACACCGGATATCGGCTGTTGAGCAAAAAGGCAGAGGGTTGAAAATGTAGCTAAAAAAAGTAGGAAAAAACACTTTCTCATGTGATGGTTAATTTAAGGAAATGATCAATAGTTATTGCTTGTTTTTAGTGATTACATTTGTATCGATTTTCTTGTTTTTGGCGAAGAAAATATGCTTCGAAATGCTCCTTTTCTGCGTGCTAATGGCTTCAGGAGTATTTGAGCAATAAAATTTATTGCCTCCAAAAAACAAGCGCAAGTTAGGAATGATTTCCCTGAAAACAAAATAATCTTTCTCTTTTCCCTTTTTATTTTTATATTGTTAACTTATGCATATTTATATTTTGCAATATTTTAATTTGTTGGATTTTATTAGTTTAATTTTGTTTTTGTCTTTCTTATTTTTGTATTCTTTTGTGTATGAG
>BDEJ01000012.1 GCA_001653155.1 Porphyromonadaceae bacterium H1 | reverse complement strand
TTGTTCCTTAGCTCTACTTCTTTTTTTGATGTTTATCAAAATATTTAGGACAACATTGGGATAAATCGGTAAAATACAGATCATCATTTTGTACTACACAAGAAATGTTATACTTTTGCAGCGTTTTTCAGTCTTAAGCATTCCTGCTTACGTACAAAAATCAGAAACATTTTACATAAATCAATTATTTCCTATTTTAACGTGGGGGAGAGACACCCACTAAATGCCCACAAATTACATTTATGAGCAACTACACCATCCTACAACTAAATGCAAAAGAACTATCGGAGTTAAAAGAAATTGCAAGCGAATTGGGCTTAAAGGTTTCAAACTCTGTAAGTAAAGACAAGCTGATCTACGACATACTCGACCAGCAGGCAGTAGTCGGCGCACAGCGCAAAGCAACGGGAAATGAGAAAAAAGAAACCGGCAAAAAAAGAACCCGTGTTTCTATAAAAAAGACTCAAGAGCCCAATGCCGACAGCACAGCTACTGAAAGTATGAAAAATCCGGAAGCTTTAGAAACTCAAACAGCAGAACCGGGAAGCATCCGCAAAGAAAGCAAGAAGGCCAACTCCTCAGGGACAGCGGAAGAAAAACAAGCAAAAAGGAGCCCTAAAAGCAATAAAAAAGGAGCATCCGAACCAGCTGCAGAAAAAGCCATCCTACCTGAAATAGTAGCACCGACAGTAGCATTGGACGAAGATATATTGGAAAAACCGGAAGAAAAAGACGAAACAGCAAGCAATCCGGAGGAAGCAGCTCCCAGCAAAATTGAAACGACAGAGCCCTCGGAGAAAAATAACAATACGCAAAAGAACACTCCGAACGGAGGGGGTAACGGAAACAAAAACAACAAGCCCAATCACAAACAACAAGAAAAGAACGAAAAGTTATTCGACTTCGACGGGGTGCTCGAAGGGACAGGAACCCTTGAAATCATGCAAGATGGCTATGGTTTCCTGCGTTCGGCGGACTACAACTACCTCTCCTCCCCCGACGACATTTACGTTTCACAGTCTCAAATAAAACTTTTCGGACTGAAAACAGGAGACACAGTAAAAGGTAGCATACGCCCACCTAAAGAAGGAGAAAAATACTTCCCCCTAACCAAAGTGAGCAAAATAAATGGACGCTCACCGGAATACGTGCGTGACCGAGTTCCTTTCGAACATCTCACCCCTCTCTTTCCCGATCAGAAATTCAATTTGACAACCGGAAAGAACGATAACTTGTCAACACGGATTGTGGATTTGTTTTCTCCGATAGGGAAAGGCCAGCGCGGCTTGATTGTAGCCCAACCCAAGACAGGGAAAACCGTATTACTTAAAGACATTGCCAATGCGATAGCAGCCAACCATCCGGAAGTTTATATGATTATCCTGCTGATAGACGAGCGCCCGGAAGAAGTTACCGACATGGCACGCAGCGTACGCGCCGAAGTGGTATCATCAACTTTTGACGAACCGGCAGAACGTCACGTAAGAGTAGCCAGCATGGTGCATGAGAAAGCTAAAAGAATGGTAGAGTGTGGGCATGATGTAGTAATTTTGCTCGATTCGATTACGCGCTTGGCCCGTGCTTACAACACCGTATCTCCGGCCTCGGGTAAAGTTCTCTCCGGAGGGGTAGATGCCAACGCACTGCATAAGCCCAAACGTTTCTTCGGAGCAGCTCGTAACATTGAAAACGGCGGAAGCTTGACCATCATTGCAACAGCTCTGACTGAGACCGGATCAAAAATGGATGAAGTCATTTTTGAAGAATTCAAAGGTACCGGTAACATGGAATTACAGCTCGACCGCCGCTTATCGAACAAACGCATCTTCCCGGCCGTGGACATAATGGCCTCCAGCACACGCCGCGATGATTTACTGCTCGACAAAGATACTTTGAACAGAATGTGGATACTCCGTCGCTACTTGGGCGATATGAATTCCATCGAAGCCATGGAGTTCTTAAAGGAACGTATCGAGCGTACGGAAAACAACGAAGAGTTTCTGGTTTCGATGAACGGTTAACATCTTCAAAATTTTATTCTTTCCCGCCTCAAAAAGGAAGGAAAAACTCCCCAAACTCATGGTTCTGCAATTTGAATCATGAGTTTTTTTTATCCTCAGACATACAGAAAACATCATGCGGCTATTGCTACAAGTTTTCATACGACATATCTTTGCAGGAGATAAAAAAAACATACACTCATCATGGCCAAAATTGCAAAGAAATTAACAGACTTAATTGGTAAAACACCCTTGCTGGAATTAGGCAACTACTCGGCAAGCAACAAATTAAGCACAGCTATTATTGCTAAATTGGAGTATTTCAACCCGGCATCCAGCATAAAGGACCGCATTGCAAAAGCAATGATAGAAGACGCCGAAAGCCGTGGCATTCTCAACTCGACAAGCGAACTAATAGAAGCTACAAGCGGAAACACAGGCATCGGACTAGCCTTTGTAGCTGCAGCAAAAGGCTACAAGCTGACTTTAACCATGCCCGAAACAATGAGCATGGAACGACGCAAGCTTTTAAGCGCACTGGGAGCCAATTTAGTATTAACTCCAGGGGCAGAAGGCATGAAAGGAGCCGTTGCCAAAGCCGAAGAGCTGCTCAAAAAAAATCCGAACGCCGTAGCTTTAAAACAATTCGAGAACAAGGCTAATCCGAAAATCCACCAACAAACAACGGCAGAAGAAATTTGGCATGATAGCGATGGAAAAGTTGACATCATCGTGGCCGGTGTAGGAACCGGAGGCACGCTAAGCGGAATTGGAGAGAAACTAAAAAGCCTCAATCCTCAAATCAAGATAGTAGCCGTAGAGCCAAGCGACTCGGCTGTACTCTCGGGAGAGCAAGCCGGATCACATAAGATTCAAGGCATAGGTGCAGGCTTTATACCCGGAAATTACAATTTCAAAGTGGTGGACGAAATACTAAAAGTAAGTAACGACCAAGCCATACACACAAGCAGGGAGTTAGCCCGAACAGAAGGTTTGCTTGCTGGGTTCTCGTCCGGAGCAGCCGTCTTTGCCGCCACTCAAATAGCCAAACGAGAAGAAAATATCGGAAAAAACATTATTGCAATCCTTCCGGACAGCGGCGAGCGCTATTTATCGACCATCCTCTATGATTCCGATGCGTATCCTCTGTAATTCTCACCCATAAGAATCTACCACTTACAGCAACAGGCACAAACTGGCAAGAAGCCAGGTTTATGCCTGTTGTTTTTTACAGCGAAGCGAGTCCGCTAAAGAACAAATTCAATAGCCCAGAATCTTCAGCATTGATTTGTAGCTTTGCTCCTTGGCAAACAGTTTAGTAAAGTACTCCCCATTCTCGTCTTTGTCTATTATCACCAGTTTGGGAGCCGGAATCAGACAGTGCTGTATTCCTCCAAAGCCGCTCAAGGATTCCTGATAAGCACCAGTGTGAAAAAATCCGATATACTGCTCACGATCGTATTGCATCTTAGGCAAGAAGATAGCATTGGAATGTACCTCGGCATTATAAAAATCCTCGCTATCACAAGTAAGACCACCTAAATTCACACGCTCATATTCCGAATCCCAATTATTAATCGCTAAAAAGACATAGCGCTGATTGATAGCCCAAGTATCGGGCAGAGTCGTCATAAACGAGCTATCAATCATATTCCAAAGCTCTCTATCGTTTTGCTTCTTTTGATTAACAATAGAATACAACATGGCTCCGCTCTCACCTACGGTAAAAGAACCAAATTCAGTGAAGATATCGGGCTCGGGAACATTATTTTTAGAACAAATATTTTTTATCTGAGCGACAATTTCCTCAGCCATATATTCGAAGTCATATACCATATCCAAGTGTGTCTGGATAGGGAATCCTCCACCGATATTCAAGCTATCTAAAGTAGGACAAACCTTATGCAACTCACAATAAAGATTGATCGCCTTACTCAATTCATTCCAATAATAAGCAGTATCCTTTACACCCGTATTAATAAAGAAATGAAGCATTTTAAGTTCGACCTGATCATTCCCCGCTATATGAGTCTTATAATAAGGTATAATATCTTTATAACGGATCCCGAGTCTTGATGTATAAAAATCAAACTTAGGCTCTTCCTCTGAAGCAATCCGGATACCTACTTGCAGCTTTTTATCAAAATCCTTGAGCAACAAATCCAGCTCAAACTTATTATCCAATATCGGAAGAACATTTGTAAATCCGCAATTTATCAAGTTCTGAATATTCTCAATATATTGAGGGCGCTTAAAACCATTACAAATAACAAAGGTGTCTGCCGCAAGCAAACCTTGCTCATGCAAGGTCTCAATGATATTAATATCAAAAGCGGAAGATGTTTCTATATGCACATTATGCCTTAAAACCTCCTCAAGAATAAAGGAGAAATGGGAGCTTTTGGTACAATAACAGTAATGATAATCAGCATTATAATCCACCTTAGCCATGGCCACATTAAACATACGCTTCGCTCGTTGTATGTTCTGACCGATTTTAGGCAAATAAGCAATGCGCAAAGGCGTTCCATACTGCTTGATAATATCCATAAGCGGAATACCGAACCACATCAATTCGTTTTCCACCACAGCAAATTCTTCATTAGGAAACTCAAAAGTTTGCTCTATCAAATCAAAATACTTATTCTTCATAGAGAGATAAAAATAAAAGCAATTGAATTAGATCCCCACTCTCAAACCAATCCAAGTAAACTAAATATCCAGAGAGGAACAAAAGCGGGCTGCAAAGATACAAAAAGATACAAAAACAATGAACAAAAGAGACACCCGGAACAGGGTTGACGCATTAAAATTGTATTGTGATTAGTTGTTGTGGCTTCATTCGAGCCAGT
>BDEJ01000011.1 GCA_001653155.1 Porphyromonadaceae bacterium H1 | reverse complement strand
AAATAATAAGCGAGAGCCCATTTGAAAATCGAATCTCACTTAAAGAGAGTTTTTAAGGGATGACTACATAATAAGAAAAGACCGATGATCGACACCTTCTCGCGACAAAATCATCTTTCGGCGGATTCACAAAAGGGCTCGAAACAGGAAAACAGCCTCCCAAGGGCTGTTTTCCTGTTTTTTTTGATTCTTTGAAAGAAACGTTTACTCATAAGCTCCGGCCTTCAACATATTCACTTCACGTTCGGACAGGAACCTGTATTTTCCGCGAGGCAGGTTCTTCTTGGTAAGCCCTGCGAAATAGACACGATCGAGGCGTACGACACGATAGCCCAATTTATCGAAAAGTCGGCGTACGATGCGGTTGCGACCGGAATGTATTTCAATGCCGACCTGCTTACTTTTTCCTTCGGGCAGGTATTCGAGCGCATCGGCAGCCATAAGGCCGTCTTCAAGCTCGACTCCACTGAGTATGGTTTTAAAATCATCTTCCGAAAGAGCCTTATCAAGAGTTACCTGATAGATTTTCTTCTTCTCGTATTTGGGGTGCATCAGCTTGGAAGCCAAATCCCCGTCGTTAGTCAGCAAAAGTACTCCGGTAGTATTTCTATCCAAACGTCCGACCGGATAAATACGCTCACTGCAAGCATTCCGAACCAAATCGAGAACGGTCATTTTGGCGTGCTTATCTTCGGAAGTCGTTACACAGTCCTTCGGTTTGTTGAGCAGCAAATACACCTTACGCTCCGACTGAACGGGTTGGTTGTGGAACATCACCTTATCACTGGGCAGCACCTTGGAGCCAAGCTCGGTTACTATCTCGCCATTGACTGTTATCACACCGGCCCGTATGTACTCGTCGGCCTCGCGACGCGAGCAAATACCCGCATTAGCCAGGAATTTATTCAAACGAACGGGCTTGGTGGGATCTACAAACTCCTGATGATAGAGAGCTCTTTTTTTCTGGCTGTATTTGGCATTGGGATCGTAATTAGGATCTTTCGAGCGAGGCTTACGAAAAACCACGCCGTCTTTTTTGTTATCGAAGCGAATCTCTACAAATTTTCCTCCCGAAGAGCTTCCGGGGCTTCTTCGTGGTTTGAATTCGAAGTTATCTTCCGATTTATAGTTCGCATTTTGTCTTTTCCCGTAAGGTTTGGAGTGGTAGTTCTTTTGTTCCCTATCTCCGTAGCTACCATAGGGTTTCTCGTAGCTCGATCGGGAAGGAGTTCCGGGTTTCTTACCGTCTCTCAGTATCGATTTCACATCGCGTTTCATAAAATTACCGTCTCGGCCGGAGCCGGAATCCGAAGATCTTGGATTTCCGCCCCATTTTTCGTTGTCTGTCCTCATTGTTAAGTGAAAATGGTTATTCTACTCATCACAGGGCAAGCGTAGGATTCCCTGCGATTCTTTAATTTGTTCTGAAAATACCGGTATAAATCCGGATGTTAAAAATAATTCGGCAAAGGTAATGCTTTTTATGCAAGTAAAATCCTAATTTATAGTTTTTTCAATATTACGAGAAGGAAGAATATACGGGGCTATCCGAAAGTTACGTAAGGAAGCATTAGGAGCTTCAGGCTAAACAGCGAAGCTTAAAAAAGCCTTCGACGAAGCCGAAGAAAATAAATTGTCCCTCACGGTCATTTTTTTTACGTACCTTTGTGGGCTTATTTTTGAAAAGAACTTTAATTAATCTTATGGAAACTGTTTTGAGCGGCATACGCCCTACCGGAAACTTGCATTTGGGAAACTATTTCGGAGCTTTACGAAATTTCATCGATATGCAAAACCAGCACAACTGTTACTTTTTCATCGCCGACTACCACTCCCTGACAACCCACCCTACCCCCAAGGATTTACACGGAAATGTGCGGCAGATATTGGTGGAATATTTGGCAGCCGGACTCGACCCCGAAAAATCTACCCTTTACATACAAAGCGATGTACCCGAGGTCGTTGAATTATACCTCTTCTTGAACATGAATGCTTATGTTGGGGAATTGGAGCGCTGCACCTCTTTCAAAGATAAAATACGGCAGAACCCTCAAAACATCAACGCCGGCCTACTCACCTACCCAACCCTGATGGCTGCCGACATTTTGATACACCGCGCGACCAAAGTTCCGGTAGGGAAGGATCAAGAACAACACTTGGAAATGGCACGAACTTTCGGAAATCGTTTCAACCGCATGTACGGACACGATTACTTCCCGGAACCTCAAGCCTACAACTTCGGGAAAGAATTGGTCAAAATACCGGGCCTTAACGGATCGGGAAAGATGGGCAAATCCGAAGGAGAAGGAAATGCTATTTATTTAGCCGACGAGCCGGAGACGATACGTAAGAAAGTGATGAAGGCCGTTACCGACTCGGGACCAACCGAAGCAGGGCAAAAAAAACCGGAGGCCATAGAGAATCTTTTTCAATTGATGAAAGTCGTTTCTGCGCCTGAAACCCTGAAGCACTTCGAAACTCTGTACGACAACTGCCAAATCCGCTACGGAGACATGAAAAAGCAACTCGCCGAAGACATGATTGCTTTCACAACTCCCTTCAGAGAAAGAATTAAAGAAATTGCTGCGGACGAAGCTTACATCGCGAAAGCTGCTGCCATGGGACGTGAGAAGGCTCGCGCAAGCGCTTCACAAACAATCAAGGACGTACGTGAGATTATAGGCTTCAGAGCTTACTGAGAAACCTCCCGAATCATTCGCAGACTAACGTAGCAGACAAAACCTTTTGTTTGATAGCCCATTTGGCTCATGAGATCCATATACCCCTTTACCTGAGTAAGGTAGAGGGGATTTTCTTTGTCGCCGAACTTATAATCGACCACGATGGCCTTCTTATCACGTAAGATGACGCGGTCGGGACGGTAAACAGCCCCCGAAGGCGTTAAAATAGGACGCTCGTTCAGAACGATGGCATCTGCGGCAAACCACTCCTTTGCTTGAGGCATGGCAAGCAGAGCTTTGAGCTCGCCGCGAATATATTCTCTGTCCGCTTCGCAAATACGGCCACTGGCGAGTAGCTCCCGAATGGCTTTTTCTTCGTCTTCGGGATGCTGCATACGGCGCAAGACATCATGCATAATAAGTCCGTAGTTTAAACGATCCTTCGATATTTCGTTGTCCTCGAGCCAATACTCCTTACTTTGACGACGAATTCGCAGGCGGTCGGAGGTGTTAACACTCGGATAATCTCCGATTGTAAAGTCGGGAAGGCTAAGTCCCGGCTTCGGCTCCGAGGCAAAGGGCTTCGACTTCCGACCCAGAGTAAAACTACCGGATTCCGCATCATAATATTGCGAAAGAGTCTTTTTATAAGACTCCGATTCCTCCACGCTGTCGTCACGGTCCAAGCAAAAAAACAGCAAATCGGCCAAAGAACTTATCTTTTTCGTATCGGAAGATGCCCCGGACTCTCCTTCCGGCATAAAACAAAAAAGCTCATGCTTGGCTCGCGTGAAAGCCACATAAGCCAAGTTCAGATTATCGATATAAAGCTGCATCTTCTCGGTGAAATAGACTTCGGAGAAAATACTGTTCGCGAGTTTCGAAGTATATTCGACAGGCAGTAAGGGCAACTCGTCAAAGGGAGCTTCCTGGGGTTCACACCAGATTATATTTCGCATCCGGCTATCCAAAGTCCAATCGGCAAAAGGCATAATCACCACTTTAAAATCCAAGCCTTTGGATTTATGAATGGTCATAATCCGGATCGAGCTGCTGTTTTCGGGTGAAGCGAGACATTGCGTCGAGCCTTTCAAGTCCCACCATGCGAGGAAGCTGTTCAGGTCGGCCGTCTTACCGATGCTATGTTGATAGACAAGATCCTGAAAAGCCTGAAGGAAGACAGCCTCGTTGTGCCGGCTTCCCAAGCGAAAAAGCGAAATGATAGATTCGATGCTATCGAAAAGAGGCAGGGAGAAAATTTTCCTCAGCCCTTCCCTCTCTTCTTTGGTAAAAAAAGGACAAAAATCCTCAACGGAATCGAGCTGATGAGCAAAACAGCACTGCAAGGCTTCAGCAGGGGAAAAGGCCTTTTGAGCCCGGAGGTATTCATAACTCAAGATGCTGCGCTGCACGGCATCCGAAGGGTTAACGGTGAGGCGAAGCAATGCCAAAATGAAGCGCACCGAAGCCGCGGAGCCAATAAGCAATCCTTCGTTTCCGATCACATCGTAGGTATATCCGGACTTTGCCTGAACGGTATTTTTGTAACGCAGCATGTACTCGACAACGGCCTGCTCCTCTACATTTTTTCGCACCAGTACGCAGATATCGGAAGGGCGATAGCCTCTTTCCTGCAAGTCTTCGATAAGTACGGGTAAGCGCTCGAGGCTTTTTTGCTTCCATGATTCGCCATCATCTCCCTCGGATGGCAGGAACTCAAAATGCACATATCCGGCTGCCGCATCCGGGGATACTTGTTGCTCTACATGCCGATAGGCATGGGTTATCTTCCGATGCAATTTTTCAAGTTGAGGATACACATCCACGGCAGTGCCTATTTCGGAATTCAGTTTTTCTTGAAGAATTCCGGAGGCAAGGCGAAAAAAATCGTTATTAAAAGCCACGATATTCTGGTCGCTCCGCCAGTTAACGGCAAGATTTCGCTCGCACAGTTGTCCGGCATCAAAATCGACGGACACATGCTCGTCAAGGAGCTTCCAGTCGGAGTTTCGCCAGCGATATATACTCTGTTTCACATCGCCCACAACAAGGTTTTCGTTGCCACTGGCCAGGCTATTGGACAAAAGAGGTCGGAAGTTTTTCCATTGTAAATTGGAGGTATCCTGAAACTCATCAATCATAAAGTGGTGGACAGTAAGGCCGGTGCGTTCGTAAACAAAGGGCGCATCACTTTGATCGATAATCTTATTCAAGAGCATGTTGCTATCGGCGATGAGGAGCAAATTCTGCTCGTCGCAAAGCTGTTTTATCTGGGCTGCCAAATCGGACAAGATACCCAGCGTACCAATGTGCTTCAATATGATATGAACCGTATTGTAAGCTACCATGCCGGTATCCAGAAGTGTAACGCTTCGCTCGATACAGGAACGAAGACCTCCGGCATAGGCGGCTTCAATGGCTTTTTTCAAACTCTCGGGAGCTTTTTGCGTGTAACATTTTTCAGGCCCGTCGAGGTATCTGAGAAAATTGCTGCCGTAGCTGTAGTTTCCGGCCAACAGTTTGTCGAAGGTAGCCGTTCCACCGCGTTTCCCGTTCGAAAAATCTTCGTGCTGTAAACCGTGGGCCGCCATAATCCGCAGGGCTTCGGTAGCAAGATCTTTAACATTTTGTTCGAAATCCTTCTGTATCCGACGAAGTTTGGCACGATATGCCGCCAGAAAATCTTTATCCCGCAGCTTCCGACGGATGCTTTCGGCTTTATGTTGATAGTTTTCTTTAAAAATTTCCTTCCCAAGGGTAGCGATACTCTGCCGCAGATTCCAGCCCTCGGCTTGTTCGATACGCTCCTCGGCATATTCGGTGAGCCACTGAAGCAACTGACGGTTTTCTTCTTTCGAAAGATCGGAAAACATCGTATCGATAGCCTGTTCCAGTACACGGCTATCGTCCAGTTCGAGGGCATAACCTCCACTGATACCTATCTCACGGGCAAAAGCGCGAATCACCTGCTGAAAAAAACGGTCGATAGTACTGATGGAGAAAGAGGAATAATCGTGCAATATAGCAATGAGTATGCTTTTAGCCTGCGCATCGATTTCCTCCTGCGTCTTCTCGAAACGTTTCATGAGTGCGTCTCGATAAGGAGATTTTCTTCCCGAAGACAAGGCGTAAAGCTCCTCCAAAATACGGGACTTCATCTCTTCGGTGGCTTTGTTGGTGAAAGTAACAGCCATCACCTGCCGATGGGCTTGAGGCTTAGAGCTTGCAAAGAGCAACTGGATGTAGTCCTGCGTCAACTGAAAGGTTTTTCCCGAACCGGCCGAAGCCCGATAGATAGTAAGCATATAAATTTCGTATATTGCGTAGCTTGTTTTTCCGGAAGAGCTCCGGCTTTCAAAGGCAAGGGAGCCGACAGCAAAAGTACGAATTTATTTTGGCCCGAACAGTGCGACGGCAATAAGGCTTCCACTTTTATTTGCTATCTTTGTCCCTCAAAAAATTTCAAATCAGCATTCGCAATCATGAACATCACCGACAGATTTCTCAAGTATGTAAGTTTTCATACCACTTCCGACGAAAATACGAACATGATTCCCAGCACACCGGGACAGATGATTTTTGCTCAATACCTTGTCAACGAACTCAAATCCATCGGTCTGCAGGAGGTCGAACTGGACAAGAACGGCTACATCATGGCAAGCCTTCCCGCCAACACCGACAAATCGGTTCCGGTTATCGGTTTCATTGCACACATGGACACCAGCCCCGAAATGAGCGGCAAGCACATCAAACCCCGTATCATTAAGAATTACGACGGGAACGACATCCTTCTCAACGAAGAAGAAGTAATCGTTCTGGAAACGGCCACCTATCCGGAAATACAGCAGTACACCGGACAAGACATTATCGTAACCGACGGAACCACCCTGCTCGGGGCCGACGATAAAGCGGGAATTGCCGAGATCGTAACTGCGATGGAGCACCTCATAGCCCACCCTGAAATCAAACACGGGAAGATACGCATCGCCTTTACTCCCGATGAAGAAATTGGTCAGGGCGCCGACCATTTCGATGTGAAAAAATTCGCTGCCGAATGGGCCTACACCATGGACGGCAGCCAGATTGGTGAACTTGAGTACGAGAACTTCAACGCAGCCTCTGCCAAAGTCAGCTTTCGGGGACTGAACGTACACCCCGGTTATGCAAAGCATAAAATGGTCAACTCCATACGCATTGCACATCAGTTTGCCTCCATGCTGCCTCGACACGAAACGCCCGAACACACCGAAGGCTATGAAGGTTTCTACCATTTGATAGCCTCCGAAGGATCGGTTGAAAAATCGACCTTGAACTACATCATTCGCGATCACGACCGCGACCGCTTCGAGCGTCGGAAAAAAGAAATGCAGCACTTGGTAAATAAAATAAACGCCGAATTCGGAGCCGGGACTGCCGAAATCGAAATACGCGATCAATATTACAACATGCTCGAAAAAGTAGAGCCCGTGTTGCACATCGTACACCTGGCCGAAGAAGCCATGAAGGAGATAGGCATCACGCCTCACATCAAACCCATTCGCGGAGGAACTGACGGAGCCCGGCTTTCTTTCGAAGGCCTCCCCTGTCCCAATATTTTTGCCGGAGGACACAATTTCCACGGACGCTTCGAATACCTGCCCATTCCATCCATGGAAAAAGCCACTGAGTTAATCGTAAAAATCGCTCAGAAACTCGAAGAACAATCCTAAAAACGAATTGCAGGTAAAACAACAACGGCCTCCGCAAGAAATGCAGAGGCCGTTGCTTTTATTAACCCTTACACGGCGGAGCTACGGGAAGAGCTCTCAGCTGTTTGCTCGCTGTTGCTCTCGAGTGGAAAGCATGCCGCAGGCTGCCGCAATATCCTCGCCTCGGGAACGCCGGATAGTACAAATAATCCCGTTAGCCGAAAGCTGGTCGCGAAAAGCCGTCATACGCACCTCATTGGAGCTTCGCAAAGGGACATCGGGGATGGCATGGAAACGAATCAGATTCACACGGCAAGGCAAACCGCGCAGCTGTTTCACCAACTCGGCGGCGTGGCGAGGCGTATCGTTTTTGCCGTCGAACATAATGTATTCGAACGACAAACGACGCTGATGGCTGAAGTCGAACTTCTTCAGTTCTTCAAGGAGTTTCAACATCGGGAAAGGACGTTCGACCGGCATCAGCTCGGAGCGCTGTTCGGCGAAAGCGGCATGCAGGCTCACAGCCAAATGGCAATCGGTCTGCTCGAGAAAGGTCTTCATCGCCGGAATCAGCCCTACGGTCGACACCGTTATCCGTTTCGGACTCCAAGCCAGACCATAGTCTGAGGTCATGATTTCAATGGCAAGGAGCAAGTTGCTGAGGTTGTCGAGCGGTTCGCCCATCCCCATGAAAACAACGTTGGTCAGGCTGTCCGATTCCGGTAAAGAGAGTATCTGATTCAGAATTTCGGCCGCCGACAACTGCCCGCTAAACCCCTGCTTCCCCGTCATGCAAAACAAACAGTTCATCCGGCAGCCCACCTGCGACGACACGCAAAGGGTAGCCCGGTCGCCCTCGGGAATGAAGACCGTCTCCACGAAATGTCCCGAGTGCGTAGGAAAGAGGTATTTTTTTGTTCCGTCCGTGGACTCCTGCACAGCTACGGGTTGCGAGCGCCCCAGTTCACAGTGTTCGGCAAGCAAGCTCCGATTTTTTTTCGAGAGGTTTGTCATCTCTTCAATCGAAGTAACCCGCTTTACATAAATCCAATCGGCAAGCTGCCGGGCCGTAAAAGCGGGCATGCCCAACTCCGATACGAGTTGCCGCAAATCCGACAAGCTCTTTCCTATAAGCGCTGTTTTGGTCATTCTGATTAACATTAATTACTCCTCAAGCAAAGGAGTGATTCGCGAAACACAAAAACGGCTACCTGTCAACATGCAAGTAGCCGCAATTACTAATCTTTTGAAGAGCGGAAAAAGAGGGATTCGAACCCCCGGTACAGTTACCCGTACACCGCATTTCGAGTGCGGCCCATTCGACCACTCTGGCATTTTTCCTTATGTCCGGCGCTGCAAAAGTACAATATTTTTTCCAAATCCGCCATGCTTTCGTCGGCCATTTTTCCGAAAAAAGATTGAAGGATTCTAAGTTTATCCCTATCTTTGTATCTATTTACAAATGTCGAAAAGCGTTTTACGGTAATTATCCGCGTATGACAAAAGGAATTCTTTTGCTTCTCACAGCAAGCCTGCTTGCAGCTTGCCGGTCACTGCCCGAAGTGGAGCAATGGACCAGCTACGAGCTACAATTCGAATCGGAAAAGAACTATGACAATCCGTACACAGAAGTAGATTGCTGGATTTGTTTTACGAACGAGCAAGGCGATAGCCTCCTGCGTCCGGCATTCTGGGACGCCGGCTCCACATGGAAAGTACGCTTCACTCCTCCCACCTCCGGACAAGAATGGTCATGGACCAGTCATGCTTCTGTAAAGGATGCCGGATTAAACGGCCAAAGCGGGAAATTGCGCTCCGTAGCCTACAAAGGACAAAACAAACTACTCAAAAAGGGCTTGCTTCGAATGTCGCCCGGAAAGCGGAACGTAATACATGCCGATGGAAGTCCTTTTCTTATTGTAGGCGATACTCCCTGGTCTATCCCCTTCCGCGCTACTCCCGATCAGGTAAAAATCTATGCAGCCGACCGCAAAGCAAAAGGATTCAACACAGTGCTTCTTCTCAGTTTACAGCCCGACAAGTTCGCCCAAGGCCCCGAGGCTCGGAACACGGAGCAGGGCTTCGATCGGGCTTTCGAAGATCTCCGGCAAGGAGAACTGAAGCGCCTGAAGCCCGACTATTTCCAAACCTTCGACAGCATTGTCGACATCCTGATTGAACACGAGCTGACACCGGTCTTTGCTCCCTTCGCACACGGATACGGATGGAAGGGTGAAACAGCCATCGGCACCGAAGCCTCCGCCGAAGAATACGTACGCTATTGCAAATACCTGCTCGCACGTTACGGAAGTCGTCCGGCTCTCTGGCTAATCAATCTGGATGGACACCCCATACACGCCCAAGGAGTAAAACCTGCGGGAGAAGCTCTTGAGCAGTGGGACGCGTACGGACAACCCGTAGGTCTCCATTACAGCCCTTTCGACGATTATATGGCCACTTGGGCAAAAGGTGACAGCAACTGCTGTTTTCACTACAATCGAGTCTATCAGAAGGAAACTTGGCTCGACTTTCAATGGGCACAAACCGGACACGACGGGAAGCACCTCTATCACAAGGTCGAAAGAATGTACGACGAGAAGCCGACCAAGGCCGTTATGAACGGTGAATCCACTTACGAAGGAATGGGCGGTGGGAAAAACGGCCTCGGATGGTGGCAAGGAGAAGATGCCTGGATGCAGCTGATGCATGGCGGCAGCATGGGTGTGGTTTACGGAGCTGCCTGTCTCTGGCAATGGAAAATCACAGCGCAAGAAGCGGGATGGCCCGAGTGGACGAATGCTCCTCTATCTTGGCGGGAAGCTCTCGACCTGGAAGGCTCTCGATACGTAGCCTTCATCTCCAAAGCATTCCAAGGCTTCGATTTTAGTGACATGGAACGTCGCTGGGATTTGGCCGAAGGCGGCAAGCCTCTTCTTGCCAAACCCGGTATTTTCTACATTTCCTTCCTCGAACAAGGCGGTACAATCAGCATCAAGGATATACCCGCCACACTCCCCTACCGTTGGTTCGACCCTAAAACGGGAAATTTCGTAGAGGGTGGAGCAAGGAATAACGGCCATTTCAAGGCTCCGAATGAAAACCCTTGGGTGCTCATTGTTGGAGAAAGGAAATGGTAAGTAAATCACAATCAAAGAAAACAGTATAACAAACAACGCAATATGGAACAACACAAAGTAAAAACCTACTGGAAAGAGAACATGGCCTTCGAAGCCGACATAGACGGACACAAAATAGTCATGGATGCTAAGGCCGAAAACGGAGGAAGAGAGAGCGGCGCAAGCCCTAAAAAACTTCTACTGGCCTCCCTGGCAGGATGTACGGGTATGGATGTTGTAAGCATCTTAAAAAAGATGCGGGTTGATTTCGACTCCTGTGAGTTGGAAGTCGAGGCCGATGTTAGGGAGGAACATCCTAAGTATTACTGTCGCATGCATGTAATCTATACCCTCAAGGGCAAAGGATTGCCTTTGGAAAAAATACAAAAAGCCGTGCGTATGTCCGAAGAAACATACTGCGGTGTGGGAGCCCTTTTCCGGAAAGCCATCGAAGTAAGTTCCGAAATACGTTTAGTGGAGAATTAACATGACAACTGCACTTATTACTGGCTGTACTTCGGGTTTCGGAGAAGCCTTTGCCCTCCGATTGGCAAAGCTAGGCTACCGGCTGATTATCACAGGCCGCCGAAAAAGTCGTCTGGAGCGCTTGGCCGAAAGACTCGAAAGTCAATACGGAAGGCCGGTGGCAAACCTCTGTTTCGACGTACGCGATTGCAAAGCCTGCGAAAAAGCGCTGGCCTCCCTGCCGCCGGAGTTCAGCAGGATAGACCTGCTGGTAAACAACGCCGGACTGGCCGCCGGAGCTTCGCCTTTTGACGAAAGTTTGCTCGACGACTTCGAGCGGATGCTCGACACCAACATAAAAGGCCTGCTGTATATGACGAAATTGATCGTTCCACAAATGATTGAGCGCAAATCGGGGTTGATTGTAAACATATCATCCATAGCCGGAGTAGAGGTCTATCCCGGAGGGAATGTATATTGCGCCAGCAAACATGCGGTAAATGCACTGACTAAAGGGTTGCGGATCGATTTACTGAAGCACGGAATAAAAGTTTCATCCATTTCCCCCGGAATGGCGGAAACCGAATTTTCCATTGTCCGCTATCACGGCGACGAAGAAAAAGCAAAAAAGGTTTACGAAGGCCTGTCCCCTCTTCTTGCCGAGGATATTGCCGACGCTCTGGAGTTTATCGTTACCCGACCGCCGCATGTCTGTATCCACGATATGCTGATCACCCCTTCTCAACAAGGGAATGCCTACATATCCCACCGGGAAGTCCGGACAGTTACTCCTTGAAATTTTACCTTCGAAGATGTCCGGAATTTACGTCCACGTCCCCTTTTGCAAGCAACGCTGCAGCTATTGCGATTTCTACACCGGCTTGAACACGCAGCTCATCCCCGATTATATCGAAGCCCTTGTTGCAGAACTGTATAAAAGAAAGGAGTATTTACCCGACAAAAGGATACAAAGCATTTATTTCGGAGGCGGAACCCCCAGTGTATTAAGCATCCAAGAATTTGAGAGGGTATTTCAAGGCATAAGAGATATCTACAGGCTTGAACCGCAAGCCGAGATCACCTTCGAAGCCAACCCCGACGATCTGACAAAAGAATATCTACAACAGATCAAATCGCTTCCATTCAATCGCCTCAGCATCGGGATACAAAGCTTCGACAACGAGGCACTGCAAGGAATAAACAGACGTCATACGGGCGAACAGGCTGTTGAGGCAGTAAAAACTGCGCAGCAAGCGGGATTCGACAATATCAGTATCGATCTTATTTACGGGCTGCCCGGCCAGACGGTCGACAATTGGAGGCAACAAATACGGAAAGCCCTCCGATTGGACATACAACACATCTCGGCCTACGGCCTGACTTACGAAGAAGGTACCCAACTTTGGTTGCAACGCGAGAAAGGTTTGCTCCAAATCTGTCCGGACGAAGATATGATTGCCATGTACGAGATACTCATCAACGAATTGAGCCGGAAGGGATTCGAAGCCTACGAAATCTCCAACTTTGCACGAGCCGGATATCGATCGAGACACAATTCCTCCTACTGGAAACAGATTCCTTATCTGGGCTTGGGCCCCTCGGCACATTCTTTCGACCTTTCGTCCCGGCAGTGGAACGTGGCCTCCACGCAGCAATACATAAAAGCTCTGAGGCAAGGTGGCGATTTTTTCGAGCGTGAGGAGTTATCCCTCCGGGATCGCTACAACGACTATGTAATGCTCTCGCTCCGCACATCAGAGGGCATCGACGGCAATTACCTTCGTTCGGAATTCGGAACAGATTGGGAAAGCTACTGTTTAGAAAACATAAAAAGCTTTATCAAGACCGAAAAAATACACGTTTGTAACGGGCATTTCCGTTTGACAAAATCCGGCATTCTCATTTCCGACCACATCATGGCAACACTCATGAAGGTATAAGTCCTCTCGATTAAACAAAAAAACACTATTTTTGTAACTCTATTCATTTTACAGACTAAGCGCTATGGCTCAAACGAACCTGAAAAAACGAAGCATCGAATTTCTAAGCAACTGGAATAAGAAGAAATTCCTAACTTACTTTTGGCGAACATTTGCCGCAGTATTAGTTCTGATTTTCCTCATATTCACCGGTATCAACTTAGGCTGGATAGGTTATCTCCCTCCGATAGACGAGTTGCAGAATCCGCAAAACAAATATGCCACGGAAATCTACTCTTCCGATTTGCAAATTCTCGGACGTTTCTATTACAGCGAAAATCGGGTTGGAGTCCATTACGCCGACCTCTCACCCAATTTGGTCAATGCGCTGATAGCGACGGAAGACATACGATTTCACAAACACTCGGGCATCGACGGAAAAGGTTTTCTTCGAGCTGTGATAAAATTAGGCCGAGCCGGAGGAGGCAGTACCATCACTCAACAACTTGCTAAACAACTCTACTCGAACACTACGGGCAATCAAGTGGCACGGATGATACAAAAACTCAACGAATGGGTCATAGCCGTAAAACTCGAACGCTTGTATTCCAAAGAAGAAATTCTTACCATGTACCTGAACCAGTTCGATTTTTTGAACAACGCCGTAGGGATAAAATCCGCAGCGCAGGCCTACTTCGGGAAAATACCCGCAGAGCTGAAGACCGAAGAGGCAGCCGTACTGGTGGGCATGTGCAAAAACCCATCTTTGTACAACCCCGTACGCTTTAACGAACGCTCGCGCAACAGACGCAATGTCGTATTGCATCAAATGCTAAAAGCTGATTTTCTCACGCAGCAACAATACGACTCGCTATCGCAACTGCCACTGAGCTTACATTTCCGACGCCTCGATCATAAAGAAGGCCCTGCGCCTTATTTCCGAGAATACCTTCGCAGCATCATGACGGCCAAAGAACCCAAACGAGGCAACTATGCCAGCTGGCAGGAACAAAAATATCAAGATGATCTGTGGGAATGGGAACACAATCCCCTTTATGGCTTCCTGCAGAAAAACAAAAAGCCGGACGGAAGCAGCTACAACATCTACAACGACGGACTGAAAATCTACACAACCATCGACTCGCGCATGCAGCAATACGCCGAAGAGGCCGTAAATCAGCACATGCAGGAACTTCAGAATGCCTTCTTTGCCGAGAAACGCAAACGAAGCTATGCTCCTTTCTCTCGAAATGTAAACAAAAAAGAGATTGAGTCGATTTTGAGTCGAGCCATGAAACAATCCGATCGTTACCGCCGTATGCAGGAAGCCGGTATCAGTACAGCGGAAATAAATAAGACTTTCCGGGAAGCTGTAGAGATGAGAATATTCTCGTACGACGGAGTGAAAGACACCCTCATGTCGCCGCTTGACTCCATTCGTTATTTAAAACACTTCCTGAGATGCGGCTTCATGTCGATGGATGCACAAAGCGGACACGTGAAGGCTTATGTAGGAGGACCCAATTATGCCTGGTTCCAATACGACATGGTCACTTCGGGACGCCGGCAGGTAGGCTCTACGGTAAAACCCTTCCTGTACACCCTGGCGATGGGCGACGGCATGCAGCCTTGCAACACAACCATAAACGAATCCATAACCCTCAATACCGAAACCGGACAAGCCTGGACACCGCGCAACACCTCCAAGCTACGCATCGGCGAACAGGTTAGTCTTAATTGGGGTCTGGCAAATTCCAACAACTGGATATCCGCCTACCTGATGAGCCTCACCACCCCTCAGGCTTTGGTCGATTTGATGCGTTCTTTCGGCATTCGCGGACAGCTCGATCCCGTGGTGTCCCTCTGCCTCGGTCCCTGCGAAATATCCGTTTCGGAGATGGTGGGAGCCTACACCGCCTTCCCCAATAAAGGAATACGCATCGACCCTTTATACGTAACCCGCATCGAGGACGCAAACGGCAATGTCATTGCAACTTTTGCCCCTCGTGTGTACGAGATAATAAGCGAATCGACCTCCTATAAAATGATCTCGATGCTTCGTTCGGTCATCGACGTGGGAACCGGAGGACGGGTGCGTTTCCGCTACGGCTTACAGATGCCCATGGGTGGAAAGACCGGAACTACCCAAAACAACTCCGATGGATGGTTTATGGGCTTCACCCCCTCTTTGGTATCGGGTGTATGGGTTGGCGGCGAAGATCGCTCCATTCACTTCGACAGCATGGCACACGGGCAAGGTGCAAGTATGGCCCTCCCGATATGGGCTTTGTATATGAAAAAAGTATTGGATGACCCGAACCTTGCTTATTCTTACGATGAGCAATTCCAATACGGGCAGGGATATTCTTACAATCCCGTATGCGATGTGGATAAAGCCACCCCGGCTACTACCGTAGAAGAGTAAAACGCCCAGCATCCTCGAAGCTCAGCCAATCGCGTTGTTTTACTTTGCTACCGGAAGATTTCGTATGAAAAAATACGCCATCATATTATGCTTCTGCACTATTCAGCTCGGCTCCTTCGCCCAGTTGAATACGGATCGCATTCTATCTATCGGGAGAAATGCCCTTTATTTTGAAGATTACGTACTTTCCATCCAATACTTCAATCAAATCATACGGGCCAAACCCTACCTGCCCGAGCCTTACATGTACCGTGCGATTGCCAAGATACAACTGGGAGACTTCCAAGGAGCGGACGACGACTCTTCCGAAGCCATCCGGCTGAATCCCTTTGTTCCTCAGGCCTTCTACACCCGTGGCTTTGCACGGCAGCGTCTGGGACGCCACGCCGAAGCTGTCGAGGATTTTTCGAAAGCACTGGAGTTCAGCCCGGCAAACGAGGTTTTTCTAATGAACAAGATAAATGCGCGGGCCATGAACCAAGACTATCAAGCAGCATTGACCGACCTCGAAAACTACATGCAGCAGAACAACAAGCAGCCGGAACTTCTTTTTGAAAAAGGACGCTTGCAGATGCAGCTGAACGACACCATCGGAGCCGAACAAAGCTTTGAACATTACTTGCAACTGGACAGTCTGAACAGCTCAGCTTGGAGTGCACGCGCCTTACTGCGCCTTCAAAAAAACGATACGGAAGGAGCTCTGAGCGATTACAACCAAGCCATAAAGAAAAAAAGTAACTTTGCCGGAGACTACATCAACCGAGGCATCATACACGTGCAAAAACACAATTACAAACAAGCCTTGGAGGACTACAACCAGGCCATAACTTTAGATAAAGAAAACAGTCTCGCCTACTACAACCGGGCCTTGTTGCGCAACCAGCTTGGCGACCGCAACAATGCGCTCGACGACTTTGATGCCGTGCTACGCAGAGACTCCTCGAACACCCAGGCCTTACTCCAGAAAGCCGTATTGGAACAACAACTCGGAAACTTCACTCAAGCCAAACAGGACTACAGGATTGTACTCGATAGATACCCCTACTTCAGCCCCGCTTACCTCGCATTGGCTGAAATGGAAGACAAAGTCGGAAACACCAAGCAGGCTTTTCGATACAGAAAAAAAGCCTACGACATCGAGACAGAAAAGAAGAAAGAAGAAAAGCAGCAGGCGAAGGCCTTATCCGGCGACAATAAGATAGAGACCGGCGGCCAACAAAGCGCTTCTCGCAGGCGTTCTGAGTTTTTCAATCGCTTTGCCGCTCAGAACCTCGAAGACAAGGAATCCGGCGAAGAAAAGTACGCCGGAACTACGCGCGGAAGCATCCAGCATCGCTACGTGGAATTGAGCAGTGAACGAAATTTCGTGCTGAGCTACTACGCCAAAGTCAAGGTGCTTTGCAGCACTCCCCTTTACCACATCGAAGTGGACAACTACAACCGGAGCAAGCAACTGGCCAGCAATCTGAAAATAACCAACGAAGAGTTGGCACTCACCCAAGAGCTCATCGACATGCATTTTAGGCGCATCAACGAGCTCTCACAACACATCCAGCAACAAAATTCGGCCGATCTCTATTTCGCTCGAGCCATCGAATTTGCTCTCGTACAAGATTTCAGTGCTGCGCTGGAAGACCTCAATAAAGCCATAACCCTTCGTCCCGATTTCATACCGGCTTACTTCACCCGTGCCAACATACGCTACAAATCCATCGAAAGCAGCAAGATGTCGAAACCTGAGACCCACGATGCTTCAAAGGAGAGAGACGCCGACAAACCTGCAAGCGAGACTCAATACAAATACGACGTCGAGCTCATCATGCGCGATTACGACAAGGTAAATCAGATCAGCCCCTATCCCTTCCCATACGCCTATTTCAACAAAGCCAACATACTGGGTGGTATCCGCGACTTTCAGTCGGCCATTGTTCACTACAGTAAGGCCATCGAAGCCGAGGCCTACTTTGCCGAAGCTTACTTCAACCGCGGATTAACCTATCTCTACATCGGCGAGGAGGAAAAGGGACTGGCCGATCTGAGCAAGGCCGGCGAGTTAGGACTGAGCAAGGCATACAACCTCATTACGAGGTACAAAAAGTAGGAAAAGGTGATATTTATTTCACATCGAACACTTGTTCTATCAGAAAAAAGCAGTATCTTTGCGACCGCTTTTCGAGAAAAAGCATTAGGTATAAATTAAATTAATAAAAAAGAAAATGCCAGTAAAAATCAGATTACAACGTCACGGCCGGAAAGGATACGCCTTCTACCACATCGTGATTGCTGACAGCAGAGCGCCGCGCGACGGACGCTTCATCGAACGAATCGGATCTTACAATCCGAACACAAACCCTGCAACGGTCGATTTGAAATTCGACAGAGCCTTGTATTGGCTGCAAGTAGGAGCACAACCTACCGACACGACACGCAACATCCTCTCCGACGAAGGGGTATTGTTGAAAAAACACCTCTTAGGCGGTGTAAAAAAAGGTGCTTTCGACCTTGCCGAAGCTGAAAAACGATTCGAAGCATGGAAAGCCGCTAAAGACTCCAGCGTTTCCAAAACAAAAGAACAAATACAGGCCGAAAAACAAGCAGCTCAAAAGGCCCGCTTGAAAGAAGAAGCCGAAAAGAATAAGGTAAAAGCCGAAGAGCTGGCCAAGAAGAAAGCTGAGGCCGCAGCGGCTGCCGCTGAAGCCGCTGCCGAAGCTGCTGCTGCGGAAGCACCCGCCGAAACAGAAGCCCCTGCCGAAGAGGCTACCGAAACAAGCGAAGAGGCTAAATAAAAAACAACAAAAGCCCATGCAGCGGCCTGAAACGCTGAAACAAGGGCAGTTACTGCCATAATAAAAAGAAGTTTCCCCGCTCCGTGACGGAGCGGGGATTTTTTTACAGCCTATATTAGCAGTCCGGAAGAAGGATTTTAGCGGAAAATTATTGGCAATTCCTAATTCGTAATTCGAAAAATTTTCCGTACTTTGTCTCTCAAAAAAACAGAGTTTGTTTAGTATGAAATACGATTTCGACACTCCCATCGACCGATCGGGTACAGACGCCATCAAACTGAAACGTTGTCCGGAAATTTTCGGCACCGAAGCCGTCACCCCTCTTTGGGTAGCAGATATGGATTTTGCCACAGCACCCTGCATTCGGGATGCCATACGTCGGCGTCTGGAACATCCCATCCTCGGTTATACGACCTTAAGTGACGATTTTTTAGCACTTACTCAAGACTGGATACGCTCTCACCATGCCTGGGAACCGGCTATCGAATCCATCGGTTTTATCCCCGGTATTGTACCGGCCCTCTCTTTTGCGGTACAATGCTTCAGCCAGCAAGGAGACCAAGTAATTATACAAGCTCCTGTTTACTACCCTTTTTTCAATGTGGTGAGAAACAACCACCGGAACCTCGTACTGAATCCCTTAAAACAGGAAGAAGGACGATTCAAGATGGATTTACATCATCTCGAAAACGCCATTACCGAACGAAGTCGCTTACTAATACTCTGCAATCCGCATAACCCGGGCGGCCGTGTATGGACACGCGAAGAACTGCTGGCCCTGGCCGACGTATGCCACCGGCACAACCTTATTGTTGTTTCCGACGAGATCCACGCCGACATGGTATTACCCTCCTCCCCTCATCCTCATACACCTTTTGCCTCCGTCTCGGATTGGGCTGCTCAACACTCGGTAAGCTTCATGGCCCCAAGCAAGGTGTTCAATATGCCCGGCTTGATTAGCTCTTGCTACATCATTCCAAACCCGGCCTTACGACGGAGGTTTACCTCCTTTCTGGAAGCCTCGGAACTGGGAAACGGCAATCTTTTTGCCTATATCGCTACCGAAGCAGCTTACCGCGAAGGTGAGGAATGGCGCTGCCAAATGCTCGATTACGTACAGGAAAATATCCATTTTGTCATCGATTTCTTAGCACGAGAAATTCCCGAAATCATTCCCATGAACCCCGAAGCCTCATTTCTCATCTGGCTCGATTGTCGCAATTTGGGATTCTCAAATACCGAAGAGCTTTTTTGCTTTTTCATACAAAAAGCCGGGCTCGGATTAAATCTTGGCACTATTTTTGGTCAAGGGGGTGAACATCACTTGCGTCTCAATGTGGCGAGCCCTCGAAGCATACTGAAAGAGGCCATGGAACGTCTCGCCCAAGCAGTCAGTACACGACGGGAAGGTCTTGCCGGTTAGAGAAAAACTCCCGGATTTTTCTCTTCCGCTATTACCCTCTCCTAAAATCCTAAAAGAAAGCACGGATGCGAAAAATTACGTCCTTACTCTTGTTGTATATACTCTGTGCAGGAAGCTTTCAAGCCTCGCCTCGCAACGAGGGAGGTGAAGAGTTTCTGGCCGACCGTATCGTAAACTACGGTCTTCGTTACCTCAGCACTCCTTACCGCCATGGAGCCTCAGGCCCTTCTCACTTCGACTGTTCAGGCTTCACCAGCCACGTGTACGGCCATTTTGGTTTTGCTCTTCCTCATTCTTCCGCAGCACAGGCACAGTTCGTTCAGCAGGCGCTCACAAAGAATCAACTTGCTAAAGGCGATATGGTTTTCTTCGAAGGGAGCAGACATAACGGACGAGTGGGTCATGTAGGCATCGTATCAGCCATCAAGCAGGACGGAAGCTTCGATTTTCTCCACGCCTCCACACAGAATGGCGTTATCATCTCAGGGTCTGAGGAAGCCTACTATGCCGAACGTTTTTTGCACGGAGGCCGCCTTTTATCTCCCGAGCAAATTAACCTGCCTCAAACCGAGCACAGTGTCCGTAAAAGTCAGGTAGAGTACCATTCCGTACAATCGGGCGAGACCTTAAGCTCCATCGCTCGCAAATACAACATAAGCGTACAAGAGCTTATGGAAAAAAACAACATCACAGCAAACGATCCGCTTCCCCTTTTTTACCTGTTAAGAATCGATAACGAGGGGGATCCATCCGAGGAGACGGAGGAAGAATTTGAAGAAGAGCTTATAAGCGAAGACCGACAGCCGGAATATTCGACAGAAACACCCGAGGTATCCTCCTCCGTAACTCATCGTGTAGAACGAGGCGAGACACTCTATTCCATCTCAAGAAACTACGGCCTTTCCGTAGAGCAGCTACGCGAATTAAACCAGCTAACGGATAATACCATTTCCATTGGCCAACTTCTGCTTATCAAGCATGGGAAGGAAAGAAACGAGAGCCTGTCGGAAGTGCGGAAACAGCATTTTGAACCCTTGGAACACCGTACCGGAGCAGGCGAAACTCTATACGGAATCGCTCGCCGCTACAATTGCTCCGTTGACGCATTGAAAAGATACAACAACAAGTACGACAACTCGTTGAAGGCCGGAGAACTGCTACGTATTCCGCCACAACACTAATGCCTTCCGGGCTTCCCGAACCGGCATACGGGTTCGATCACAAACGGAAAAGTTCGCGTGCATTCTCCGTAGTGATGCGATCTATATCTTCCAGAGGAAGGCCGTATATTTCCGACAACTTAGCAGCGATAAAACTCAAATAAGCGCTTTCATTGCGCTTCCCTCGAAACGGAACGGGAGCCAAATACGGAGCATCCGTCTCCAAAAGGATGTGTTTCAAGTCGATATGAGGAAGAACGGAATCCAATCCCGACTTCTTAAAACTCACGATACCGTTAATACCGATTCGAAAAGCGCCGAAATCCAAAATTTCCTGAGCTTCAGCCAAGCTGCCTCCGAAGCTGTGAAAAACACCTCGTAGTCCGCTCCCTTTATAAGGTTTCAAGGCTTCCAAAGTTTCACGAAAAGCTTCCCGCAGATGAATTATCACCGGTAGTTTGTAAGCAATAGCCCACTCAATTTGCGTACAAAAAGCCTCAACCTGTTCCCGGAAGAAGCTCTTATCCCAATAAAGATCGATGCCGATCTCTCCTACAGCAATCCACTTGCGGCGTTCCAACTCAGGTTGAAGCAGAGAAAGTTCCTCGCGGTAATTCTGCTTTACCGAGGTAGGATGAAGCCCTATAGCTGCATAGCAGTAGTCGGGGTAGGATGCCTCTACCTCCAACATACGCGCGAAAGAGTCGGAGTCAATATTAGGCAGTATAATACTCTCTACACCAGCCTCCCGTGCACGCAAAATCACCTCCTCACGATCGACATCAAATTCTTCGCTATAAATGTGGGAATGCGTATCAATCATATAAAAAATAACAATCCGAATGTAAGGAGGAAGCTCACATCACTCGGGCTCCAAGCTTATTCTTGGGGTTTGTTTTGCTTTCCTCTAATCGTTTCGATCCGGGCTTTTGATTTGGCAATTTCTCTTTCCAGCAAAGTTACATCGCGTTTTTCAATCCAAAAGTTATAGGTCTCTGCAATGGCTTTCTTTACGCGGGTCGACAGAAAATAGGAAGCACTCTCACCGGCATCGCTTTTGAGTGTTATCTTTATCGGCTTATCCACTTGCTGTGCGATAAAAGCTACCAATGGACTGGCCTCTTCATCTTTAAAAGTAAGCATCTCCCATGTTACTCCATTGTCGGTGAAGGTATAACGCGCCCCCTCTTCATTAGAGGGTAAGTTGCTTTCGGCAAACAAATCTCCGGATGTTGCCTTCAATTGCCTATGCGCTTGCTTGGAACCGGCATAATAGCTGATAACATAAAGAACAGCTTCCTCATCGGTATATACCTTTAAAAAGTTTTGTCCCGCATTTACTTCAGTCCGGAGCAAAGGGTGGACAAAACTTCCGATGGTCTGATATGTTTCATCTTTTTCTACCTTAAATGCGGCCTCCAGAGCTTCCGCATGCGGTCGTTTCAGTGCCAAGAGGCTGTCACAATACACAATACTTCTCTCGGCTTCACGACACAAAATACTATCCATAAAAGCTTGTGTGGCCTTGCGCTTGTCAACCAGTCGAGGATAGAGTGCATGAATGCTGTCAATCTCATTTTTAGCTTGATCATAGGCCCCCTGCTTCAGCAGTTGTTCTATATTCCGGAGGCGCTGATCCGCTGCTTTAGCATCTATGCGTCGCTGATTGTTACAGGCAAGTAACATCACGACAGCTACGAAATAAATGGTTGCTTTCATTTTTGTAATTAATTAAATGTTTGTCAAGATTCCGACAATCCTGATTCTAAATATCGTCGTCGTCCTGATAATACTGACTCAGTTTATCCTTGTCTTTCTTTCTTATTTTAGCCGCATAGGAGTAACGTCCGTATGTATATGCATTTCTGGTTCCGTATCGGTTGGTATTGTCCTGCACATCGTTGAAAACAATGTAGAGTTTCTGTACCTTGTCGGCTTCCAGCTGTTGCATCAGCTTTTTAAAGAAAGCCCTATGCGTTCTTTCCGAACGCACGATAAAGAGGTTTACGTCTGCAACAGATACCAAAGAATAAGCATCGGCAACCAAGCCGATCGGACTGGTATCCATAATGATGTAGTCATAAACTTTTCGCAGCTCGTACAAGAGCTCCTTCAGTTTATCGGAGCGAATTATTTCTCCCGGGTTAGGAGGAATCGTTCCTCCGGGCAAAATATCATAATCGACACCTTCTACTCGTACAATAGCGTCTTCCAGCGAACATTCGTCTATCAGGTAGTTTGTCAGGCCATAGCGAGCTGTCTTTCCGAATGCATTCAGTACGCTCGGTTTTCGAATATCCACATCCATCAATATGACTTTCTTTTTCGTCATGGCATAAATTGCTGCCAGATTGGTTGCAAAATAAGTCTTTCCGTCGGCAGACTCGGTCGAGGTAATGGAAATCATAATATTGGTTTTCCGCTGTGCGATAAATTCGATACGGGTACGTATCACGCGGAACATTTCAGCAAAAGAAGAGCGGGGCTTCTTTACCACCAGAGCCGGATCGGTACTGCGTGTGTGACGGATGGAGCCTATTACAGGATAAGATGAATTTTTCTCTATGTCTTTTACCGAGCGTATGGTATTGTTGAAAAGCTCCCGCAGGAATATAATCAAACAAGCGATCATAAGCCCCATAAGCAAGTAAATCGTCAGTGTTTTGCTGCGAGCGTTCAGATTCGTTATGGATATTGTGCGAGCTTTGTCCAAGATTTCATTGTCGGGAGTATTGGAAGCTTCCTGTATCTCCGCTTCGGCTCTTTTTTGGAGGAAGAAAGTGTAGTAGTTGTCATCAACACGGTATTTGCGTTCAATAGAAATCATTTCCAACTCCTTATTGGGCAATTTGGCTATCTCTATCTCCACTTCCTTATTACGCGCCTTGATATCGTTTTCCTGTATCATCAACGATGCGTGCATACTTTTTATGGTCTCACGGATACTTGTTTTCAGCAAATCTATTTGCTGCGAATATTGGGCAAAGTAAGGATTATTGGGAGTCAATGCATTGCGACGCGCCTGCAGGTCGTTAATCTGCTGAACGAGCTGCATCAAAACAGGTTCATTCAGTCCAATACTTGATGGAGCCAATACCGCCCCCTGCTCCATGTTGGTAGAAAGATAACTCTCCAAATGTTTCAGGTATTCCTTCTTCAAGTTGAAATCTCCTTGTTTTTTGTCTATTTCGGTTACCTTCGAGAGCAGATCTTTGGTATAGCTCGAGACGTCAACAATTTGGTTAGCTTGGCGGAATCTGGTCATTCGGTCTTCCGACTTCGACAATGATTCGGATACGCTCAACAGCTGTTGATCAATAAATTGAATGGTTTTTCGTGCCGCGTCGTTCTTTTTGACCAGATTCTGAGCAAGGAACATTTCGCTCAGCTTATTGATGAAATCCACATCCCTCTCAGGAGTCTGACTTACGAGAGATATATCCAAAACCGACGCCCCCTCGTTTACAAAACTGAAGTTAAGTCGGGGCGAGAACTCATCAACCAAGGACTCCCGGCTCCTGAAACGGAAAAAGATGCTCTGATTCTCATTAAAGTCCCGGTTTTTATTGACAGTGATGAAAAAAGCATTATGAAGCAAAGGCTCGCCAAAACGACCGGTAGCTTTAAGTTCGCTGAAAGTCTTATCTTCATTTTCAACACTGACGATGGTGTAACTCCCATCCGGATTCGAGGTCAGCTTGAACATATAGTCATAAATCTCCGGCGACAGATAATCGGCTTTAATATCAATAGGAGAAGATTTGTAGAGGTAGTGCGTCTTAAACCGCCCTTTGCTGATATAATCTATCTTCAAATCGGGCATACTGTCAACGACTTTACACAGCAAGTCGTAAGACCCAAGCATAATCACCTGATTGTTGATGTTACGGTAGCTCGCCTGCAAGCCAAAACCTTGCATAATAGCCTGAGCGCCAGGGGATGCACCATATTCATCAATCATAATCTTTCCAACCGACTGATAGGCAGGCATCCACGAACGGTTTTTGAGGTAAGCCAGCCCTAAGGCCAACAAAGTAAATATAACGAAGAGATACCAATAGTGAAGCCCCAAAGAGACCCAATGCATGATATCAAAACTCGAATCCTCTTCCTGAAACTGTTGTTCTATATTGTTTTGCGGTGTCATAAATCTTAATATTGCAAAAAATGCTTTCTCTTATTTCTGTACAAAAAATAAGACTGTAAAAAATAACGACAATGAAGATGTTATTATGGCCAAGAAACTGCTGTAATTAGATACCTTATAAAAACTCGCCGGAGCTCGACGGATATATATGATATCATTGGGATAAATATAATAATATTCCGAGTTGATAATGCTTTCAGAACGAATATCAAACTCCAAAACTTTGATACCTGCACTTGTTTCACGCAAGATGCGTACTTGTTTTCTATCGCCCGTCTGGAAAAGATCACCCGACTGAGCAAGAGCTTGAAAAATCGTCATTCGGTCTTTATAAACGGGGAAGACTCCCGAGCCTATGTCGCCAATTACCGTGAATGTCTTATTGGCGAGCGTCAATTTTATGGAGGCATCGGGAACAAGTTCACGCATACGCTCTTCGATGACTTTTTCGGCCTCTTCGATTGTGAGCCCCTCTACCGGTATCCGATTCAGAAAAGGAAGATCCACCGTCCCATCGGAATGAACTCGGTAAGAAACTATATTATAACGATTTATGGCTGTGGCGGAAGGCATTATCCTGGCCAATGACTCGTCTATTGTAATGAGACGGTAGATAATCTCGTCGTTTACACGAATCTTGTAGTCTTCAAAATTCGCAGCCTCATAAACGGGTAGATTGGGATTATTATCTTGTAGTAAACCCGTATTGCGGTATGTGTAACACGACGTGGCGAACAACATGGTCACACAGAGGATAAAAAAATGTTTTTTCTGCATTGTCATTTCTTTCGCTTAGCGAAAATTATCGGGTTTTGCTTTGTCTTACGATATAATTATAAATCAGAATTCCGAATGACACAGTTGAGATAGTAGCCGAAAGCACGGTCGGGAAATTGATCATGCTGAAAAACTGCTCATTCACAGACTGTATGTATATCACATCGTTAGGCTCGACATAATAGTACTCGGAATGGAGGATATCCTTGCTTCTGATATCAAATTTCTTAACTTCGGTCTTTCCGTTTATTTCTCTCACGATACGCACCCGGCTTCTATCTCCATAAATATTTATATCTCCCGCCATAGCAAGAGCTTCAAATATGCTTACGCGATCTTTACTTAAAGCATAGCGTCCCGAAACTCCGGCTCCGATAATACTGAAATAACGCCGTACGATATGTATATCAACCGAAGCTGTAGCAATAAAAGTCTCCAGTTTTTTTTCCAACAGATATTTTACTTCGCGTGTGCTTTTTCCCAATACGGCAACATCACCGACCAATGGGAAATTGATATTACCGTCGGGTTTCACGATATAGGTAAACAAATCGGATACAGACGAAGTCGTTGAGATAAGTTGCAGATTATTATTGGATTCGTTACCATTCAAGACTTCGCTTATGTCGCTATTAAGTGCATAAACCTTAATGTAGAGGCAGTCCCCCGTACGTAACAAATAGTCCCGATAGGCAGTCGTGTCCGGATAAGTCGGTATCCGCGAACCGGGCTCCTGCATGTAGTTAATCTTTCTCGATGTGATACACGAGGTAAACGTCGCAATCAGAACAGCGGCAAGAAAAAAGGAGACAAAGAGAGGCTTGCGGGTCATTTTCTGTTATCTATCAGCCACAAAGGCTTTCGTTGAATATGCAAAGATATTAAAATAACGTGAGTTCTACATAAGAATTATACAGAATGTTTCTCTTGTATCACTTTCATCACAAATAAACCATGGGGTTTGAGGAAAAAACGGCATCATCCCGACTTTTCAAGCCAATCAAAAGCTCTTATCTCGACACCAAAACATTTTAATAAAGAGGGGATCAAATTGCTTCTTGTCGGCAGGAGCCAAGTTTATTATAATCAGGAAGGAATTTTTCGGTCGAATAGTTTTTCTTAATTTTGTAATTAAATAAATTTTAAACACTCGTATGGACGTAAGAATAGAAGCTTCGTGGAAGGCGATACTGCAACCCGAATTTGACCAGGCTTATTTCAAGGAGTTAAGCGATTTTGTGAGAAAGGAGTACGCGACAAAAAGAATCTTTCCACCGGGTAATCTCATATTCAATGCTTTCGACCAATGTCCTTTCGACCGGGTTAAGGTTGTAATTATCGGGCAAGACCCTTATCACGGTCCAGGTCAGGCACATGGTTTATGCTTTTCCGTAAACGACGGAGTGGAGTTTCCGCCCTCGCTCGTAAACATCTTCAAAGAAATACAACGAGATTTAGGAATTCCACTACCGGCTTCCGGCAATCTCACACGTTGGGCACAACAAGGCGTACTGTTGTTGAACGCGACACTCACCGTGCAAGCTCAATGCGCCGGCTCTCATCAAGGGAAAGGCTGGGAACGCTTTACCGATGCCGCGATACGCGAGCTTGCAGATAAAAAAGAACATTTAGTATTTATGCTTTGGGGTAGTTACGCCCAACAGAAAGGAGCTTTTATTGACTCTGCACGTCACCTCGTACTGAAAACGGCTCACCCCTCTCCGCTATCGGCCCACCGGGGATTCATGGGATGCGGCCACTTCTCGGAGGCCAACCGCTATCTGAAAGCACAGGGTTTAAGCGAAATAAACTGGTAACCATAGACACAGAATGTTATGCTTACCAAACGTATCATCCCCTGCCTCGACATCAAAGACGGGAAAACGGTAAAGGGAGTCAACTTTGAAAACATAAAAGCTGTGGGGGATCCCGTAGAGCTGGCTTCGTTGTATGCCCAAATGAATGCGGATGAACTTGTTTTTCTCGACATCAGTGCCAGCAACGAAAAGCGAAAAACCCTCTCTGATCTGGTAAAACAGATAGCACGAGTGATAAACATCCCTTTCACCGTGGGAGGAGGCATTAGCAGTATAGACGATGTACGGATGTTGCTGGACAGCGGTGCAGACAAAATATCGATAAATACCGCAGCAGTACGCAATCCACGACTTATCAGCGAAATAGCCGGACAGTTTGGGAGTCAGTGTGTGGTATTAGCGATTGACAGCAAGCGTATCGGTCAGGAAGATCATGTTTTTCTCAATGGCGGCCGCATAGCTACGGATATCAAAACCATCAATTGGGCACGAGAAGCCGTAAGCTTAGGCGCCGGGGAAATCCTTCTCACCTCCATGGACCACGACGGCACCAAGGAGGGTTTCGCCATAGAAATCACGCGTGCCGTATCGGAAGCCGTACAAGTGCCCGTCATAGCCAGTGGTGGAGCCGGAAAGATGGAGGACTTTGCAGAAGTATTCATCCAGGCCAAGGCCGATGCCGCTTTAGCCGCAAGCATCTTTCATTACAAAGAAATAGACATAAACGACCTGAAACGCTATCTAAAACAACAAGATATCCCGATACGAATTTAGAATCCCAGTATGATAACTTCTGCTTTGCACATCTTGCGCAACTATTGGAAAAGCATCCTTGCGGGCATCTGTATTGCCTATTTATCCCTGGCTCCACCCTCCGGATTTAAAGGCTTCTCGCTCTCCGCCTTTGCTGCGGCAGACAAACTGATACATTTCAGTATGTATTTTATTCTAAGCATGCTACTAACTTTTGATTCCCAAAGACTTGAATCTACCCGGAAACGGCACATACAGATGCTGTGTCTCCTCTTTCCGATTCTTTTCGGAGCGTTAATGGAGGTTTTTCAAGACTGCTTTATCCCCGGACGGAAAGGTGACTTCCTTGATCTGCTGGCCAACACAGTGGGCGTTTTGACAGGCTATCTGTTTGCTGCATGGATATTGAAGAAAAAACAATAAACAGATCAAGCTATGCTTCATCCGGAACTCAAATATCAGATAGCCCTCAGTCTATTAAAAGGCATCGGGAACAAGCTAGCCAAAGAACTTATTGCCTACACAGGAAGCGCTGAAGCTATTTTCAGAGAAAGGCCAAAGACATTGCTAAAAATCACCGGAATAGGCCCGAAACTTTCTCAGGAGGTAGGCAACAATACGGTTATTCCAAGAGCAGAGAAAGAACTTGAGTTCATTGAGAAAAACAACATTACAGCTTATTTTTTCACAGACAAGGCCTACCCTTTTCGATTAAAGGAATGCTCCGACGCCCCTTTGCTCATCTTTACCAAAGGGAGAGGAGCTCTGAACGACGGAAAATTTATAGGCATAGTAGGCACCCGCAATGCAAGCGAGGCCGGAAAGGAAAATTGCACACATCTGATTTCGGAATTAGCTTTGCGACATCCTGACATCACGGTAGTAAGCGGACTGGCCTACGGAATCGATGTATGTGCACACAGGGCCGCCTTGAAAGCCGATTCACCCACATGGGGCATACTGGCACATGGTTTGGATCGGATTTATCCCGCCTCGCATCGATCCGTAGCGGTAAAGATGCTGGAAAAGGGCGGATTACTTACCGAATACCTCACGGGAACCGAAGCCGAACGCCCCAATTTCGTTCAGCGCAACCGAATCATCGCCGGGCTTTGCGATGCGGTAGTAGTCGTAGAATCGGGAGTCAAAGGCGGTTCGCTTATCACAGCGCAACTGGCCAACGATTACAACCGCGATGTATTTGCCTTTCCCGGCCGGGTAACCGACGAGCAGAGTTCGGGCTGCAACAGCCTCATAAAAAAGAACATGGCTTCGCTCATCGAATCGGCTGAAGACTTGGCGCGCTTCATGAACTGGGAAGAGAAAGGGCAAAGGAAAAGTCCGGTTATTGAGCCCACTTTATTTGCCGAACTGTCCGAAGCAGAGAACGAAGTATTGAATATCTTGCGCAAATACCCCGACGGGATACAGGTCAACGAACTCAGCATAATCCTTCACAAAAGCTTTAGCGAGATGTCGAGCCTGTTACTGCAACTGGAATTTGCCGGTTTTGTAAAATGCCTTCCGGGTAGTATCTACCAAGCCACACGCTAAGGGAAACACTTCGGAAGGCTCATCTCCTCAAAGCAGCTCTTCGAGCCGAAACACTTTGTCCACAAGATATTTCTCAGCCTGCTTCTTCACCGTGCAGCATTCATTATAGGCATCGTGTTCAAAAAAGAGAATTTGCCCCTCCGAGACCGCCTCTTCGAGCATCCTCACTTTTTCTTCCATCGACAGGGCGGGCAAGCTGTCGTAAGCACTCACCCAAGCTATCGGGATGGAGGCCAGCAGCGGAATAACATCACCGACATATACCAAAGTTTTTCCTCCGGGCAGCGAGACATAAGGCACAATCTGTCCGGGGCTGTGTCCTCCAAACAAACGCAACTCCACTTCAGGACAAAGCCTCGTATCTTCGCGTATCAACCGAAGCTTCCCGGCTTGCTCCACCGGCAGAATATTTTCGGGGAAAAGAGCATCTCCCTCGCGCACATTCGGACAAAGCAGGTTCTCCCACTGCGCTTCCGAAAGCCAATGTTCAGCATTCGGAAAAATCAGCTCAAGCCGGCCTTGCGCATCGAAACGAGTAGCTCCTCCACAATGATCAAAATGCAAATGAGTATGTACCACATCGGTTACAGCCGCAGCCGTGTAGCCGAAAGTTCTTAATGCCTGTTCAAAATCGACAAGTTCACCGAAACCGTAAAATTTCAAATAATCGGGTTGCTTGTTACCCGCACCGGTATCAATCAGGATAAGTCGGCTGCCCGTATCGAGCAACAAGCAACGTGTAGCCAGTAAGCAAAAATTCTCATCATTACAGGGATAGCGCTTTTGCCATACTTTTTTGGGCACGACCCCAAACACAGCACCACCGTCGCAATAGAAATTACCGGCCTCTATCTTTGCTAATTTCATGATTTTTCCTCTACTTTCCTTTTTTTATTACTTTTGCAAACTTACAGAAAATGCTTAAACCGAAAAAACATTTCGACAAATTATGAAGCGAATTCATTTTATCGCCATAGGCGGAGCAGCCATGCACAATCTGGCCCTTGCATTGAGCGAAGAAGCCAACTGTCAAGTCAGCGGATCGGACGATGAAATTTTTGAACCCTCGCGGAGCAGGCTGCAAGCCAAAGGCTTGCTTCCGGAGAAAACAGGTTGGTTTCCCGACGAGCGCATCCATCAAGATCTCGACTGCGTGATTGTGGGTATGCATGCCACAGCCGACAACCCCGAACTGCTTCGAGCCCAGGCTCTCGGGTTAACAATATACTCTTTCCCCGAATACCTCTACCAACACAGCAAAGACAAGCTGCGCATTGTGATAGGTGGCAGCCACGGAAAGACCACCACGACGGCTATGATTCTGCATGTACTGAAAAAACTGGGCTACGAAAGCGACTACATGGTAGGCGCCCAAATAACCGGTTTCGAAAACATGGTCAGGCTATCGAACACTGCAAAGCTGGCTGTTTTCGAAGGCGACGAGTACTTGACCTCGCCCATTGATCCTCGCCCGAAATTTCATTTATACCATCCTCACATAGCCGTACTTACCGGTGTTGCTTGGGATCATATCAATGTATTTCCAAGTTATGAAAACTACGTGGAGCAGTTTCATCGTTTTGCCGAGCTGATAGAAGCGAATGGAAAACTAATTTATTTCGAAGGAGATCCCGAGTTACGGAAGATTGCCTCCGAACTCCGACCCGACATTCAGCAATGGGCCTATACGACACCTCCACACCACCTGCGAGAAGGAAAAACCTATCTGCAAACACCTAACGGTGAGATTTGTCTGTCTTTTTTCGGTCGCCACAATCTGCAGAATATGGAAGCCGCCCATCTCGTATGCCGACAATTAGGCATCTCGGACAAGGATTTCTACGCTGCAATAAGCGACTTCTCCGGAGCGGCCAGGCGTCTGCAAAAGATTGCTGAGACCGATCACGCAATAGCTTTCAAGGATTTTGCACATGCACCATCCAAACTGCGTGCCAGTATCGAAGCCGTTCGCGAACAATATCCCCAACACCGCCTTATTGCCTGTATGGAGCTTCATAGCTTCAGCAGCTTGACGAAAGACTTCCTCCCTCAGTACAAGGGCTGTATGCAAAACGCGGACAGCGCCCTGATTTATTACAATCCGGAAGTAATACGCCACAAAGGACTTGCCGAGATAGAGCCCGGAACAGTTCGGACTGCTTTCGGAGGCGATAACCTGCGCGTATTTACAGACTCGAAACAACTGTGCGACGCACTAAAGCAATTCGACTACCAAAAAGCCGTTCTTCTGATAATGACTTCCGGAAACTTTTCAGGTATCGACATCGATCGCCTGGGCCGCGATCTGATTGGAGTCACAGAAGCCTGATGATATCAAAATAGGTAAAAAAGCAGTGAGCCCCGGAAAGCCAAGAGACTTTCCGGGGCTCACTGCTTGTCGGGATGACTGGACTCGAACCAGCGGCCTCTACGTCCCGAACGTAGCGCGCTACCAACTGCGCCACATCCCGCAATACTTTCGGACTGCAAAAGTAGTATTTTTTTTGCAGAACAACGAAAAAAGATTTCTCTTTTTTTGCCAGCTCCTTATCCCAATAATTTATGGACAAGGCGCAGCCCTTACAAGCGCCCAAAAGGATGTTTCATTTGTATCTCAGCAGCAATGAGTTCTCGATCCTTATGCAGCTGCGCAACAAGGGCATCAAGCGAATCGAACTTTCTCTCGCTACGCACCCTTTGCAGCAATTCGACTCGCATATATTGCCCATAAATATCCTGATCAAAGTCGAAAAGATTCACTTCAAGGCTCAATGACTGTCCGGCATCGACGGTCGGTCGATAACCGATATTCATCATTCCCCAACGAGTCTGATTTTTCAAATAAGCCCGTACGGCATAGACTCCGGGAGCGGGAATCAACTTATCTGCGCTATCCAATTGGAGATTGGCTGTCGGGAAGCCGATTCGACGTCCCAATTTTTGTCCGTGTATTACTTCTCCCATAATGGAATAAGGACGTCCCAAGAGGTTTTGCGCCTCCATAAGCTGCCCTTGCTGCAGAAGACGGCGAATACTTGAGGATTTTGTTTCAACCTCCTGAGAAATGCAGCAGCAATCGGCCCCAAGCAGCTCCATACCGACCTCTTTTCCATAAGTCACATAGGCATCCAACCCGTCTTCCCGATTATAACCGAAACGGTGGTCGTGGCCGATCAGCAGAGTAGCCACAGATAGTTTCCGGGCCAATACATCCTGCAGGAAACTACGTGCGGAAAGCGATGCCATCTCTTTCGTAAACTCCAGAACGACACAGTAATCCACTCCACTTTCTTGTAACAAGTTTAATTTTTCGGGAAAGGTGGTCAGTATAGCAACCGGATCTCCAGGGCGTAAAATCTTCTGCGGATGTTCCAAAAAAGTAACAATCATGCTACACTGCTTCCGTCGGGCAGCTTCTTTCTTTAGCTCATCGATCAGGTAACTATGCCCTCTATGCAGGCCGTCGAAGAAGCCGACCGCAGCCGTACTAGGATGAGGTTTTTCCGAAAGTTGATTCAGGAATAAAGTTTGCATATTCTTTCTTAATATTCCTCAAATCATTTATAGCCCAACAACGCACACAGATCCTCTGACTCTTTCAGGCAGTAGCTGTTTATCCCCAAACGTTTTGCAGTCTCGATATTTTGCTCGCCATCATCCAAAAACAAGCATTCCTCGGGAAGAAGCCCGGCATCATCCAGCAAGGCCTTAAAAATCTCTTCATCGGGTTTGGCCATGTGCATTTCATAGGAAAAATAACACTTATCAAAGCAGTCCTCTAAACGCCGACCGGCTTCGCGAAAGTAACGCTCCTTGCAAAAACGAATATGTATGCTATTGGTATTACTGAGCATCAACACCTTATATCGCTTTCTAAGGCTTATCAGCAGCTCTATTTTTTCCTTCGGGATATTCACTATAAACGAACACCAAGCTCGGTCAATGTCCTCATCGGTCAGCATCCGTGAGGTCATCTCCCGAATACCCGCTCTGAAGTCTGACTCGCTGATAAAGCCTTTTTCAAAGCGGAGAAAGAAACCTTTTTGAGCAAAATTTCCAAGAAACTTATCCGTATCAGCTACTCCTAAGGCCTTGAAATTATCGACACAACGATCCTTATCCAACTCAACGATCACACCTCCGAAGTCAAAAATAAGTGTCGATATATGATTCAAATCTATCATATTTATTTAGAAAAAGTGAAGCGGAATTTTTGCACAATCACAAAAATGATTACTTTTGCATCCGCAACGCAAAGATAGAAAAAATCTTGCAAAGCAGGGCCCATAGCTCAGTTGGTTAGTAGCACCTGACTCATAATCAGGGGGTCGCTGGTTCAAGCCCAGCTGGGCCCACTTCGTTTCATGGAAAAGAGTTGTTCTTCTATAAGGGCAGCTCTTTTTTCATATCCCCACTCAGAAGCAAAGACTTAAATTTCCAGAAAAGAGAGACAAGAACGCCACAACAGTCTCAAAAACAAAAACTAAGATCGAAAAATCTCAAACAGGACAGCATGAGTTTTCTTAATGCAAAAAAAATCTTTACCTTTGAGCCTTAGTTAACAAAAAAGTACCAGCCCCCTTGGGTTTTCGAAAAAAACGAATGATGAAAAAGATTTGTGCAATCACCATGGCTCGTAACGATGCCTTCTTTCTGGAGCATTGGATCGCTTATTACGGCTCCCTGCTGGGAGAGGAGAACCTGTACATCTATTTGGATGGCACCGACCAAGCGATACCGGCAAATGCAGGAGCCGCGAAAGTACAACACTGCGAACGAATACCCGGGCAGGTAGTGGCTGCCGAAAAGAGACGATTGACACAGCTCTCAAAAGTTGCGGCAGAACTTCTCAACACATACGATTTGGTAATCGGTACCGATGCGGACGAGTTCTTGGTGATAGACCCGGCATTGAACGAAAGTCTGCCCGACTATTTAAGCAGATGCGATATCAAGGTATCTCTTTCGGGCTTGGGCTTGGACATAGGCCAAAACCTGAATGAGGAGCAAACGATAGACGGCACAATACCTTTTCTTTCCCAACGAAGCTATGCAGTAGTTTCATCACGCTACACAAAGCCGGTTATCGTTGCCAAAGCGGTAAAGTGGGGAGCCGGATTCCATCGGGTAAAAGGACATAACTTCAAGATAGATAAAAACTTGTACCTGCTCCATTTCGGTGTATTCGATTTGGAAATGGTAAAAGCCCGGTTTCAGGATAAAGACCGCATGGCTGCAGGCTGGGAGCGCCACATGAAAAAACGCTCGAAAGTCATCAGCTTAGTTACTCAGAAAAAAGCTAAAGACGGCGACCGGTACTTTCCCATAGCCCGGATGCTGCAAACGATATGCAGACCCATATTTGCCCTGAACAAACCGAGTATGGGACGCTGGAAGTTAGTCGTCAAACTTCCCGAACGTTTTAAGAAGATAATTATTTAAGGATCTGAAAATTCGGCATGAAAATATTTTTCGTGATACGCGGTTTGCACGACCACGGGGGGATAGAGCGGGTTACTTCTGTCGTAGCCAGCGAGTTGGGCAGAAGATCCTATGAGGTAGGAATCATATGTTTACAAAAAGGGGAAGCGTATTTTCCGCTTCACGAATCGGTAGTACGCCATTACCTCTCATGCAGTCGGTTTAGCCGCATTCGACATCTCAAACGACTGTACAAGGCAGAACGACCCGATATCGTGGTGTTTTTAGGTTCGCATCGCTCGTTTATGAATCTTCCTGCGGCCAAAGGCATACCCAGCATCACTTGGGAACACTTTAACGCAAACATCAATTGGCATCCTTTGCACAAGCTGTCAAGACGCTTAGCCGTACGACATTGCCGCCGGATTGTAACATTAACACAGCGAGATGCTCAAAACTACGCTAATATTTTCGGGGCAAGCAATGCCGTGTGCATACCCAACCCCATTACAGTGGAAAATATCGAAATATCGCCGCGTACAACAAAGAGAGTTCTTGCCATCGGACGGCTGGCCGGTCAGAAGGGCTTTGACATGCTACTCGACGCCTGGAGTAAGGTTGAAGAGCGTAAAAAAGGCTGGAACTTACGGATAGTCGGTTCGGGTAGTCACTTGAAGCGTCTGCAACAACAAATACAACGAAACGGCATTGGAGATTCCGCCGAGATTGTCCCGGCGACGAAAGATGTGGTTAGCGAATACAAAAATGCCTCCATGCTGGTAATGTCGTCACGTTACGAAGGCTTCGGCCTTGTCTTGCTCGAAGCGATGACAGCCGGATTGCCCATAGTGAGCTTTGACTGCGAAGCCGGTCCGGGGGAAATTGTCGTCCACAACGAAACCGGCCTGCTGCTTCCGCCCGAAGATGTTAATCGTCTCGCAGAAGCATTGAACACTTTAATGAAAGACAAGGATTTGCAAGACAAGTTCGCGGAAAAGGCCATCGAACGAGCCCAGATTTTCTCGGTAGCGTCCATCATCACGCAGTGGGAAAATCTGTTTCATGAGATACTAAAAGAGAACCATGGCAAGAAGAACTAAAGTTCAAGGAATATCCTTGGTAATAAGCACCTACAACTGGAAAGAAGCCTTGGAATTGGTGTTGCTTTCTGTTTTTAAGCAGACGGTATTGCCCGATGAACTTATCATTGCAGATGACGGCTCCCGTCTCGACACACAGGAGCTGATCGACCGATACAGACAAGAATCGCCCATTCCCATAGAGCATGTGTGGCAAGAAGACAAGGGATTTCGGCTTTCCAAGATACGTAACAAAGCCATTGCCAAGGCAAAAGAGGACTACATCATACAAATTGACGGCGATTGTGTCTTGGAACGACACTTCATCCAAGACCACATAGAAGCGGCGCGTCCCGGCACTTATGTCTGCGGCAGCCGGGCCTGCTGTTCACAGGAGTTCAGCCAAGAATGCTTCAAGTCCGGAGTCTTCGACAGGAGTAAACTCAAAGCGGTAAAAGGGAGTTTTTTCAATCAATTTCGCATAAGGCTGTTGCGCAATAGCCTCATGAAGCATTTCCCGATTACCATCAAAGGCTGTAATATGGCTTTTTGGAAAAAGGACGTATTGACTGTCAACGGTTACGATGAAGATTACAAGGGTTGGGGCTACGAAGACCACGACTTGGCCATCAGGTTCGATAACATAGGATTAAAGAAGCGAAGCCTTAAAATGGGGGCCGTGATGTATCATTTATACCACCGGGAAAAGGACGGGGACCTGAGCTCGGAGGACTACAAAAAGCGCATGCAAAAAATGGCTTTCCTACGGGAAAACAAAATCACCCGCATCTCAACGGGTATCGACCAATATGTATAAGACTGATATACAAACCCTTTTAAAATGACAGGTAAATTCGAACGACACAAAAACACATACAGTCTAATCTTGTTAGGGGGGAGCATCCTGTCTTTGATTTTGCTGAGCTTTTTGTCGGCATGGACAGGCTACATATCAAAGAGTTACGCAAGTCAATTTGCATTTATGCTGCGGATTGTTTTCTTAACTGCTTTCATCCTGATTGGCCTGCGTGAGTTTTTCCGAAATAACAATACAATTTTATCGCTCTTTTCCACGCGGAGCTTTTTGATTTTCGGCCTTGTTTTCTCTCTGATTCTCTCTTTATTTTCGGCGCAAGTGAATGCGATAGGAATTGCCGTGTATCTTTTCTCGGTTTTACTCTATTTCCTGCGTCACCGGCTTTTTTTTTTCTTAAATAAAATCTATTGGCTCCTCTTTACTTTTGCCTTACTGCAATTATTTGGCACTATTAGCACAGCACAGGGTTTCCATTTTCCGGAAAAGACTTACTCATTCTACATACTGCCGCTTTCTTATTGCTTCTTTTCTTTTGAGAAAGCGAGCATGCTACGCATACTTAAGCTCAGTTTCAGGCTCCTTTTTTTATATTCTTGCGTTTCGATCATTTATTGGTGGTTCAATGCGCTTAGTTACGACGTACCGGCATGGGTATGGCTTGGTAACAAGTTATCCTTCGAGGGGCAGGGTGCATATGTCTATGTAGCGGATTGGGCCAATTTTTTTTACAAAAGAGTTGAGTTCAATGCTTCCCATCCCACCTATGTCTCCTTTGTCCTCTTATGCGGACTGACTATCGGATTTTACCTGCATTACAAGAAAGCTGCCTTTGCATATATCTCTACTTTTGAACTGCTGGCCTTCACGATAAGCTGCGGCGTTCTGATACTGGCATTGGAGAGTCGGCTCGGAATTTTAGCCTTTTCCATTCTCACTGTAATAAATCTGCTCTATTACGTGAAATTAAAACTGTCAAAATTTAAAACCGTGCTTTTTTTATCCTCCATGTTGGGTATCCTGCTGATGTTCTCGGTAGAGAGCAAATTGCGGGGCTTCGTGGCGGATAAGGCGCGAACGGAACTTTATACCCTTTCTATGAGCCACATCAAAGAACACCCCTGGTGGGGATGCGGCACGAATCAGCAGAAAGAAGCTTTAATACAGCAAAAAGAAAAACTCAATTTCGAATCCTCGCATCTCAACTGGGATGATTTCCTGTACGTGCACAATCAGTTTTTCGGTGAAGTTCTTCAGTTTGGCATCTGGGGCGGTATCTTGCTTTTGATTGTATTTGGCGGACTGCTTTACTATTCTTTAAAAACACGTAACTACCTGCTCCAAATGTTCTTGTTAATTTATTTTATGGGCATGATGATAGAAGAACCTTTGTACATGCCGGAGGGTATCATGCGTTTTTGCGTTTATCTTTCGTTTTTCATCGCAGTTGGGGATTCGGAACGCATCCGCCCCTCACGCAACATAAATGATTCTTTCAAGAAAAAGAAAATCCGTCCATCAGATGCCACTTGACATGCAAAAGCCTCTCATCAGCATTATCATCCCAGCCTATAATGCTGTAAACTACCTGGGAAGATGCCTGACTTCGGTATGCCAACAGAGTTATGGCAATCTGGAAATAATTTTGGTGAACGACGGTTCGACCGACAACACTCCCAAGCTATGCGACGAATGGGCCTCAAAGGACAGTCGCATCCGAATCATTCACCAAAGCAACAAAGGTTTAGCCGAAGTCTGCAACGAGGGATTAAGAAAGGCCTCAGGGGAGTTTATCGCATTTGTAGACAGCGACGACTGGATAGAGCCGGAAATGTTTGAGGAGCTATACGCCTCACTTATAAAAGAAGGGTCGGACATTGCAGTCTGTGGTATCTTGTTGGAAACGAAAGCAGGAAAGTTAATCTCCAAGTTGGGCTGCAAAAAAGAAAAAACGATACACTACCTGCCGGCACTAAAGAAGCTGCTCATAGATAAATCGGAAAAAAGCTACCGTTGGAATAAACTATACCGCAGCAAGCTGTTTCAGGATATCAGTTTCCCTCCCGGACGGGTTTTTGAAGACTTGAACACCGTATATAAGTTATATGCCCGGGCAAAGGCCATTTCATACACAGGGAGTTATCGTTATCACTACATTCAACACGGGAACAGCATACTCGGATCCAGCAATACGCCGGAAAAGGAAATGGATTTTTTTACCGCACAAGTAGAGCGTTTTGACTTTATCCTCAGCTTCGAGGCATTCTCCGAAAAAGAAAAAAAAGCCTTATGCATCCGAACAATGAAACGTTTATTAAGCAGCGCTTGCAAGATACACCAAATGACTTCTCCCGCTGAGTACAGGGCATGGAAGGAAGATATAAAGCGGGCCATGACCACGCGCCTGCACGCCGACTTCCATTACAAGAGCTGTTGGAAATATATCCTTTGCAACTACTGGAGCAGCCTCCCTTATTTACACTTATATCGTTAGCAGATGAAAGAAAGCAAAGCAGCCATCAGCATCATCATTCCGGCCTACAATACGGCAGCCTATTTGGATAAGTGTCTGGCCTCGGTTTCCGCACAAAGCATTACCGATCTGGAGATAATCGTTGTTAACGACGGATCAAGCGATGCAACTCCATTGCTGTGCAATGCATGGGCTGAAAAAGATCCTCGGATACGGGTCATACATACAGAGAACAAAGGAGTTGCAGAAGCTCGAAATACAGGTTTAAGAGAGGCTCGGGCCGATTTTGTAGGTTTTGTAGATAGCGATGACTGGATAGAGCCCGACATGTACGAAACGCTGTATGCCTCCATGCAACATCAACATGCCGACATCAGTATATGCGGCGTGCTTAACGAAGCTCCGAACGGCCGGCTGAGACACTACCAGTCTCATGAGAGAAAAGAACGGATTTGGAAAGGCCAACAGGCGCTACACGAAATCCTACGAGGCAAACACCTGAAGAGCTATCTGTGTAACATGCTGTTTCGGAAAACTCTCTTCAAAGACTTAAACTTCCAAGTCGGACGGGTTTTCGAAGATTTGGGCATCTTGTATAAAGTTTTTTCAAGAGCTCATCGGGTTGCACACACAGGAAAATCATCCTACCATTATGTACAGCGGGCGGAAAGTATCCTGAACGCACAACATCCGCAGAAAGAAGTCGACTACTTCAACGTGAATGCCGAAATTTATCAATTCGTTGCGGAATCGGATAAACTTTCGTCGGCAGACAGAACTTCCATCCTGCGGCAAGTCATCCTGCGACTCATCAAAACACATCGCAAATTACTCCGAATGACTTCTTCCGAGGCTTACGTTACTCAGAAGGAAGAAATGGAGAATTTCATAAAAGCACATTTCCGGCAACATTACAACCCGCATTACTATCCGATATACCGACTCCTGCTCATCTAAGCTTTGCAAGGAGGCGAACTTTCATCCAAAACTTTCTCTTCACCGCAGGTTTGTATATCCGGCTCAATTTAGTTACTTTTGCTGAGGAAATAAATTTAGAAGAAAAGTGTATAAACGGATATTATTAAAATTAAGCGGCGAATCGCTGATGGGTGATAAGCCCTACGGCATCGATGAAAAGCGGTTACAGGAATATGCGGTTCAAATTGCAGAAGCCGTAGCCATGCGGGTTCAGGTAGCCGTTGTCATTGGCGGCGGCAATATCTTCCGCGGCCTGAGTGGTGCAACCAAGGGTTTCGACCGGGTACAAGGTGACCAAATGGGTATGCTGGCAACGGTAATAAACAGTCTGGCTCTAAATTCAGCTTTACAATCCTTGGGTTTGCAGTCCTGCGTACTAACGGCCGTACGCATGGAACCTATCGGTGAGTTTTACAGCAAACAGAAGGCTTTGGCACGTTTGCAAAAAGGGCAGGTGGTGATACTGGCCGGCGGTACGGGTAACCCCTTCTTCACAACCGATACCGGAGCCTCCTTGCGGGCCATAGAGATTGGCGCCGATGCCATGCTGAAAGGCACCCGCGTAGACGGTATTTATACGGCCGACCCCGAAAAAGATCCGAAAGCCGTCAAATTCGAGACCATAAGTTACGACGAGGTTTATGCGCGCAACCTGAAGGTGATGGACCTTACCGCGACAACCATGTGTAAAGAAAACGCCATGCCAATTTACGTCTTCGATATGGACACGGCCGGCAACCTGAAAAAAGTTCTCGCCGGAGAAAAGATAGGCACGCTGGTGCGCAACTAAGAACTGAAAACTCAACAAAATCACTTTAAAGTTATACAAGTTATGATAGATGTAAAACCTTATTTGAACGATGCGCAAGAGAGCATGGAAGGAGCTATCCTCTTTCTCGATGAAGCCTTAGCTCACATCCGTGCCGGGAAGGCCAACCCCCGCATATTGGACGGGATACGGGTGGATTATTACGGTGCGATGACAGCCCTCAGCAACGTGGCCACCATAACGACGCCGGACGCCAAGACCATTGCCATACAACCATGGGAAAAAGCCATGCTACCGGTCATCGAAAAAGCCGTGTTGAACTCCGAAATCGGGATTACACCGGCCAACAACGGCGAAGTTATCCGCCTGATGATGCCTCCCTTGACCGAAGAACGCCGGAAACAACTGGTAAAACAAGCCCGCAGCGAAGGCGAAGAAGCAAAAATCAGCATCCGTAATGCCCGTCGCGATGCCATCGACAAACTGAAAAAACTCGTAAAAGACGGATTGCCCGAGGACGTGGAAAAAGATGCCGAAGCCGACACACAAAAACTCCACGACAAATACATCAAAAAGGTGGACGAACTACTGGCCGACAAAGAAAAAGAAATCATGACCGTATAGTTCTCTTTCCGGAAAGAGGCAATCCGAAAACCTCTGTCAAACTTTTTCACCAGGCCATTCTCCTCTTCTCGAACCGAAGCAGCAGAATGGCCTCTTCTTCCCCGCAGCCATTGTGAGAAACATCCGCTTATCCCTGATTTGCTGCCTCTGCCTCTGGCTCCCGAAGCTATCGGCCGGAGAAGCATCCGACTCCCTTCCCGTACGGAGCAGCCTCTTTATCATTCCCAACGTGGCCTACCAGCCCGAAACGGATTTCGCCTTCGGAGTGGCGGGTGCCTACTACGCCAAGAGTCGGGACATCAGCCGCATCAACTCCATATCGGGGAGCATGTACTACACCCTGCACAATCAGTTCCTGCTGAACCTCAGTCCCAAGTTTTATTTTGGAGCAGGCAAATACTATCTGCATTCCAAACTGAAGCTACAAAGCTACCCCGATTTTTACTACGGCCGAGGCAAGCGCCTGCTGGCCGAACGGCAAGCCTACATCTCGCGCAAACTCGAAATAAGCCCCGAAATACAACGCGAAGTACTGGATCATTTCTTCGTCGGGCTGCGCCTCTCTTTCATTACCGAGTTTGCCCGGCTGATGACCGACTCTGCAAAACTGAAACAGCAGATCTTCGAGCATTATGGAGCTGCCGGCTGGGAGCTCTACCGCAACATAGGACTCGGAGCCGTGCTGCGCTACGACAGTCGCGACAATCCCTTTTATCCGCATCGCGGCCTCTTCCTTCGAACGGCTTTCGACCTTTCTTCGAGGCACTTGCTCAGCAGCTATTCCCTGCGACGCTTCAGCTTCGACCTGCGGCACTACATCCCCACTTGGCAGGGGCAAGTGGCAGCTTGGCAGCTACTTCTCAAAGGCGCTTGGGGAAGCCGGGGCATACTACCCTTTCAGTTACTACCCAGCCTCGGAGGCCGGGATGCCGGTCGAGGCTTCCCCGCCGGTATGTACAGCGATAATCTGCTCGCCCTCTGGCAAGGCGAATACCGCATCCCGCTCTACAAACGACTTAAGGCCAGTGTCTTTCTCAGCGCCGGCGACGTCTTTAACACTTCGAAGGCAGAAGGAAGCGGACTTAAGCTCGGCTACGGGGCCGGACTGCGCTTCCGGCTGAACGACGCCCGTGTACACCTCCGCCTCGACTTGGCCCGTAACAACCGGGACGAAACACTGCGATTCTACATCACTGCCACCGAAGCCTTCTGAGACGAAGAATAAAATATAAAAAAATCACAGGCTTCATGCAGTATTCCTAAAAAACATTAGCTATTTTTTGTTTTTTCTACTTTCTGTTTGTATGTAAAAAAAAACTTATTATATTTGCAATTGTTTCCTGTAAACACCAGCAGCATGCCAGAAACAAAACCACCAACAAGGACCCCGGCCCACAACCGGAACGAGAACCACCCTGCAGGTGGATTTTCTCTTGCTGCTTACCACTCCACACACAACCAACCAACTGACAAAGGGGATTTTATCCCAGAAAACAAACATTCCTCTCCCTCCTCTCCAGTATCCGCAGGAGCAGGGTCAGGCTGTGTTTGCACATAAGTCTAATTTTAAATTCTATTTGTTATGGCTATCAAGTACAAAGTCATTCAGAAGGGTGAGCCCGGCGTAAAGGGCGGTGGTGTGAAAAAGTATTACGCTTCGGCCAACACGATCGGTATTGACTGAGGGCTGTCCCTGCGTTTGGATCAACTGGGCAGCCTGCGTGTGAGCATCAGCAGCCGCGGCGAAGCTGAGGAGAAAAAAGTAAGTCAGGCCTCCATCACCGGAGCCAAAACCGTGTTCACGCCCGGAAGCGAACTCAAAAAAATGCTCAACGAACTCAAGTACGAAAAACTCTGAGAATCCCGATTCGGAGAAACAGCCTTGTTTCCGAAAAAAAACACGCTACATTTTGGAGAAAAACACGCGTGTTTTCGGAAAAAAGATGTGTGTTTTTCCGGACCGCCTCCAGAGACCTCCTTGAGGCGGTATCGAAGTTCGAAGAAAGCAACATCTCAAAACAAGCATCTTAATAAATAAATTCTCGTTTAACAAAAAAACAATTTGAATCATGAAAAAATTTCTATTAACAGCAATCCTGGCTATATTAGCAACTTCGTGGGGTATTTCCACAGCACAAAATCCCTACCCCGGGAATCTCAGAGTGGACAAAATAACCACAAACAGCATCACTATCTCTTGGCCCGAACTTAGCTATCCAGAATATTATGAGTATATAATAGCCTGGAAAAAAGCGACGGAAAGCAGTAGCAATTACAAAAATAGCGGTATGAAATCCGGTATTTCCTCCTATACCATCACAGGCTTGGAATCAAACACCTCATACGACATATACTTATGGGTAGGCTATTCTCCGGATTCAGACACTTCGCCTACTATACAAGTTAAGACACAAAAAGAAACTTACGGTTTTTTTATCAACGAAATCGAAATATCTCCGAGTAATTATAAAAACTTGAAATCTCTCAGTGGAGTAAGCGGTAAGATAACTTACAATCCCGCGACGAAAACTCTGACCCTCGACGGCGCCAGCATATCCAACGATGCTTACCAAGAAAAGCCGGCATTGAGAAACGAAGCTAACCCCGGCATGATTATCGAACTGAAAGGAGAAAACAATCTGGAAACTGAATCGATAGGAGACGGCGCCTTGTCGCTTGGGGCCGATACCAAAATCAAAGGAAGAGGGACGCTTTCGATCGATGCCTCGGATAGTCAGGGCGTGGGTATCTACGTAGGTAACGATGTCACCCTCACCATCGAAGGAGGAGCCCGGGTAATAGCCGAAGGAGGTAGCAATGGGATGTATGCTCCGACTTCGCATCCCTCGGGATATCTGGTGGTAGACGACGCCTACCTTACGGCCAAGGGTACTGATGGCGCCATTGTAGGCGAGTGGGAAGAGCTTGAACTGAAAAGAAAGTGTGAAATCATCTATCCCATAGGAGCCAAATTCAAGCAGCATGCCGGAGTGGTGGGCTACCGGGATAATGTAGTAAAGAAAAGCGTAGAAATAGCCCCCGTAGAGACTCATTACGATTTTTCCATCAATGGATTTAAAGTACACTCAGGTAATTACAAAAGACTTACCGAGTTCCCCAATGTCTCCGGAGATGTGGTATTCGACAACAAGATCCGAGAACTGACACTCAATAACGCCACCATAAAGGCATTAGGAAGTAGTCCGGTGATACACAATGAAGAGAATCACCCATTCGGTACATCTTTTAAAATAAAGCTTTCCGGAACCAATATATTAAAAAATACCAACGTAACAAACTCTTCAGAGATATTGACGGCATATGACAATGTACGAATTCACGGGAAAGGGCTGCTGAAAATCGAGAACAACCACGGAGGAGGTATTTATATCAAGCGACATCCAAAGAAAGTTAGTATAGAAAACACTTCTTTGGTCGTAACAGGCTCGACATACGGAATTAACGGTGGCGGAACAGGGGATCTTATCATCGAAAACTCTACCGTCAAAGCCACGGGGGAAAAAGACGGAGCAATCATCTCCGTCGGAGAATTAAAGTTACAAAATTGCATCATAAAATCACCTGAAAAAGCTGTCTTTGTGAGAGGTTACGGCGTCTACGACAACAATAAGCACGCCCCCGTAGTAAGCATAATCCCTGTAGAACCCTACGGCTTTTCTATCAACGGAATAGAAATCACTTCGGACAATTACAAAGAACTCATTAATATAAAAGGAGTTTCCGGAAGCATTAGCTACGATCCTTCAAAAAAAATCCTTACCCTCGAGAATGCTACGATAGAAGCAAAGACTGAAACTGCCATATCTATATACAAAGAGCTTACTTTAAAATTAATCGGGTATAACAATAAACTTAAGACAGAAGATAAAGACGCACTATGGGTCGGAGCTCCGACAAGCATCATAGGAGTACAGGGTAAGTTATTAGTAGAGTCCACGAAAAAATCAGGGATCTATATTTCCGATAAGCTAACGGTAGCTACCGGTTTCCTAACAGCAAGAGGAAAGGAATTCGGCATAACCGGATACACAAACTCCAAACTTACAGTTAACAAATCTTACTTAGCAGCATTGGGAGACAATTGTATAGCGAATCTAAAAGAACTCAACCTGCAAGGTTGTAAAATCACTTCGCCGGCAGGGGGCAGGTTCGATGCTATCAAAAAAGCTGTAGTGGATGCTAAAGGCAATATCGAAAAAATTCAAGTGCTCATTTCACCGAACGGGAACAACCTTGCCGAGACAGGGCTTGCCAATACCCAGCTCTACCCCAACCCGGTACGTAACAAGCTCTACATCCAATCGGAAGAGGCCGTATTGAGCATAACGGTGTACAACATGCAAGGCATAGCCGTAGCTTCGGAAACAAATACGAAGCAAATCAACCTCAATCAGTTACCGACGGGCATGTATAGTGTGCAAGTGAAAACCGCTACGGGAAATGGCAGCTACCGTATAATGAAACAATAGCCCCTTCTCACCAAAGCTAATGAAAAAGCCTGCAACATTTTTGCAGGCTTTTTTTGTGCAAGGAAGGTTTCTCACTCAGAACTCGATGGCCATATAAAGACGCGGGCTCCAGCGTAGAGGAGCCGGGCCCAACAAATCGTTGCAAGCCCATATACTTTGGAAAGAAAATATCCGCAGGATGTTGGCAATGCCGATACCGAATTCGGCGTAGGGGCGATCGGCAGCCTTCAGGTATTCGGGAAAATCCATCAAGTCGCGGTGGCGGCTGTGGAGTCCACCGTAATTGACTTTAAGGGAAAGCAATTCGCGCAGCCTCAGGCGGCTGATAAAAGGCAGGCGCCCCAGCAGGAGGCGATTAAAAGTCCATTCGTTGTGCAGCTGCAGGTTGCGGTCGGCTCCATACTCCATGTAGTTCATCATGCTGAAGCGCTGCAAGTGGTAGCCGGGGGTTTCGTTTCCGTGGGGAAAGATAAGAAGAGGATAAGGCAGCGCCCCCAAGGCTCCGTCGGCACGCAAAAGCAAATCGGTATGGCCGAAACCAAAACTGAAACGCTTCAGTAGCATCGCGCTGAGCTTGGCATAAAGCCCTTTTTGCCCTCCGAATTGGTATTGTCCCCATTCGGCATTGAAGTAAAACACAGGCTCGCCCCCGGGGATGTATATCCGTTGCAGGTGGTCGTCGTAGTAGCGTTGGCGGGGAGCGTAACGGAAGCTCAGCAGCAGCGAGCTGCTGTTCAGGGCCGCAACCCCACCCCTCGGACTATGCATCGGCAGCCAAAGGGCCGGCAGTTGTTGCGTATGCCTCAGGTAGATGTTGCTTTCGAGGGAAGGCGTCCAGTCGCTGCGGCAGGAGAGCCAAAACTCTTTCCGCTCATTCAGCTTGGCCGACGAGAGGAGAGACATCACCGACGAGGAGAAGTCTTCGTCACCACTTTGCAGAGGATTTTCTCGAAAGAGGAAATCGCTGTAGCTATAGTCGATGCGGCGGAAATCATGGGTATATCCTCCTCCAAAACGCTGACTTCTCCAGGCTTTGGGGCGAAAAAAAGCAAAAGCCGAATAAAGGAAGACTTTCTTAGCTGCCGCATAGCCTAGGTTTCCGCCGATGCTGAAATTCCTCCAAAGCTTCTCGTTGCTACGCAGGGGGAGGTTGAAACGCCACCCCTCAACGTCGGTCACCCGAAGGATATGCTGCACAGGGCCTACATCCACTTTCCCGATACGGGCCTGCCCCGTGAAAGCTGCATCGGCAATCCACAAAGCCGAACGAAAAAGCGGATCCTTACGCAGAGCTTCCAGGCGGATGTCGATACTATCACACTCATAATCAGGCGCTTCAAGTATTTCGTCTGCCACTGGAGGCTCGGAGATTCGAGTGTCGAGTCTCGTGTTTTTATGAAGAATCAGAGCTGTTTTGCCCGGCAGGCTATCGGGAAAAAGCTCGTAAGTCAAACTCAGGCTGAGTTTCTCGCTCTGTTTGCTCCAGCTTCCGTTACTTAATCGCCCGAAACGCTGCTGAATGTGAAAGCCGTCCACAAAATTTGCCGCTGAATTCCGAGGCAATCGAGCCTCAAGGGCCACCAAGGCCAAACTGGCCGAATCAAGCCAGAGCGTCCCGTCGAAAGCCGCATCTTGTCCTGTGGCGTTTCGGAAATCGATCCGGTAGCGTTTGGCGTTTGCCGAAGCAATACTGTCTGCCAAGAAATATTTGTAGTAGGAAGTTCCCACCTGCCCCAGTGGGCTGACAAAGCCTCTTCCGAGGAGGAAAACGGAGTTCTCATAAAAATTCATTGAAAGAGCCCCAAGACTTTGGCTCAGGCCTTCGAAAAAACCTTCCGGACTCTCGTCGGCCCGGAGCGTGCTGTCGGAAATTTCGCTGCGCCCTGCCGGAGAAAGGAGAAAGCTCTTTTGGGAGCGGTAAAGAGGCATCAAAGCGCTGCTGTCCTCAGCAAAATCAGGTTTCCACAGATGACGCCGGTAAGGACTGTCGGGCTTCCACAGTTTCCTCAGGAAGACGAAGGTCTCTTCGCTCCCCTTCGCCTCGTATCCGGCCTGCTGAGTCAGATCGTTGCGTTTGCGGTACTTGCGTGCTTTTTTTATCAATTCAAGGCCCGGGTTGCTACCCGGAAGCACAAAAACTTCCGGCAACCAGTTGATGGACTCCTGCAGGCGGACTTCGATGCCTAAGCCTTGCCCCGGCTCCACCCAAACACGATGCTTGTGGTAGCCCAAGGAGGAAAAAAGCAGCCGGATTCGCTTTTCGGAATGAAAACGAATAAGAAAATAGCCCTCTTCGTTACTTTGCGCAGCAACAAGATTACTCCCCTCTGTGGAAATGCTAACCCCTCCCAAAGGCCTGCCCTGCCGGTCGAACACCTGCCCCACAACAACAGTCTCCGGAAGTCCCGGCACCGGTCGAGCCTCCACGGCCCAGAGCTCAAAAGCCAGAAAAAGGAAGAAGCAAGAAGTAAAAAAACTCCTTGCCAGTCTTCCATGCGCCGGACGCATTTTTTCTTTTATCTTCGACCCAATCACGCGCTCTTTATACTTCCTTAGCAGGCAAGGGGCATGCTTTATTCTGTTAAAAAGGAAAGGTTTTATTTAATTGAAGAGGGATTCCATCTTCCGTACAGAACTTGCTTCGCAGAATACGATGACATGATCGCCCGGTAAAATGCGCGTGTTTCCATCGACAATACTTCCTTTGCCGTCGCGCACAATACCTCCGATATTCACTTTTGGCGGTAAGCGCAGGTTCTTAACCATATCGCGGGTAATCTTCGATTTCTCTTTGGCTACAAATTCTATAACCTCGGTATCGGCCGCAGTAAGTATCCTCACATCCAGCACTTCGGCATCAAGGGTTATTTGATGAATATAACCTGCGGCAATCATCTTTTTGTTGATAACCATGCCGATGTCCATATTCTCGGCCAGCATGATGTAATCGAGGTTTTCTACCTCAGCGATGGTGCGTTCCACACCGAGTCGTTTCGCTACCGAGCATGCTAATATATTTTCCTCCGAATTGGGCGATACGGCCACAAAAGCATCTATATCCTCGATACCTTCTTCACGCAAATCGTCGATATTGCGAGCATCTCCATTGATAATCAAAGCATTGTCCAATTTTTCAGAAAGAGCGTAACAACATTCCCTGTCCTTCTCCAATATCTTCACGCCGATTTCATTGGGCAGAAACTGGGCTATCTTTTGCGCGATGCGCGACCCGCCCATAATCATGATATTTTTAATCGGGGAGCTGGTTTTTCCGGCATGGTCACGAACAAAGTTGAGATTTTCTTTGGTGGTAATGAAATAAACGATGTCGTTGGCTTTTATCTCATCGGGCCCCATGGGGATAATAGTCTGACTGTCGCGTTTGATGGCTACTACCCGATAGCGTGAATGATTGAAAAAGCCGGTCATAAACTTTTTATCCAGAATCTGGGCATTGCTCCGGACTTTCACCCCTAATAAAATAAGAGCCTCGTTGCAGAAGCTAAGATATTGGCGCATCCAGCTCATCTTCAAGGACTCAACGATTTCTTTTGCAGCCAGCACTTCGGGATATATCAGATAATCGACACCCAGTTTCTTGAAAAACTCTTTGTTCTTAGGCAGCAGGTATTCGTTGTTATCAATACGTGCCAGGGTACGCTTTGCTCCCAGATTAGTCGCAATCATGCAGGCAGTCATGTTGACACTTTCGTGCGGCGTCACCGCTATAAACAGATCGGCGCTGGCGCTCCCTATTTCCTTCAAATCGTAAATAGACGTAGGAGATCCTTGATGTATCAGCAGATCATAAGCCTCCAAAGGCCGCATGTTATCGGGATTTTCATCCAAAATACTGATACTTACATTCTCCCGCAGCAAGCGTTTGGCAAGATGCTTACCAACCTCCCCGGCACCTACAATAATAATCTTCATCTTTTTTTCTGTTGTTTGTGTTCGTTACGAAAGCCCCTCAGTTCCGAAGGGCTCTCTGCCGCTCTCTTCAAGGTTCGAGCGCCTCTCTTATTGTGTCGGGTCTGTCGGTAGTGATACCCGATACATGAAAATTTTTCACCGCTTCCTCGGCTACTTCGGCATTGTTCACGGTCCACACCCAAAGCTCCAACCCGGCCTCTTTTACCTTTTTTACAAGACTTGGCGTGAGCAGGCCGTAATTCACATTCAATCCATCGAGCTTTAGGGTTTTGCAAGTTTGCAGCAGCTCATCCTCGGCATCTCTTTTCCCCGACAGGTAGTAGCAAGCTGTATGAGGAAGTTCTTTTTTCGCCTCCGCAAGGCGCTGCGGATTAAATGCAATCAGGATGGCATCTTGCAACCTTCCGCTACGCAGCAATATATTTTTCAGCATGGGAAATACATTTCCGGCTCGTCCTTCTTCCCAGCAGCATTTTATCTCGATAACGATCTTCTTACCTTTAGGAAGGATCTTTAGAGCTTCCTCCAAAAAGGGAATTTGTTCTCCATTTTTGAGTTTCAGGCTGCGCACAGTCTTTGCATCCGATTCCGGAATGATGATGTTCCTGTCAGCAAGGCGTTGTGTTTCCCGATCGTGAATTACGACCAGGGAATCGTCCGTAGTACGCCAAATATCGAGCTCAATGGCATCGGCGCCTAATTCAAAGGCTTTCTTAAAGGCAGCCAGGCTGTTCTCCTCTTCATAGGCCGAAGCGCCTCGATGTGCTATAATCTGCAGTTGTGCCTGAACAGGAAGGAACATGCAAGCTGCAAGGCAGGAAAAAAGTATTTTTTGTCTGATTTTCATATCGTTTCTTTTCTATCTAATTTCGTTGTCGCTTATGACGAGACCCTCGTTATAGAGGCTCCCAATTTATTCAGTCTGAGGTCTATGCTTTCATAGCCCCGATCGATCTGTTCGATATTGTGTATGACGCTTCTGCCCTCGGCGGACAAGGCAGCAATAAGCAAGGCAATACCGGCACGGATATCGGGGGAGGTCATTGTGGCTGGCCGCAAGCGAAACTGTCTGCCCAAGCCAATGACAGTGGCGCGGTGTGGGTCGCAGAGAATGATTTGTGCTCCCATATCAATCAGTTTATCCACAAAAAACAAACGGCTCTCGAACATTTTTTGATGAATCAGCACGCTCCCGGTAGCTTTGGTGGCAACCACCAACAATACACTGAGCAAATCGGGAGTCAAACCCGGCCACGGGGCATCGGCTATGGTCATGATAGATCCATCGATAAAAGAATCAATGGTATAGCCCTCTTGATGCGGAATAAATATATCGTCTCCCCGCTGCTCCAGAGCAATCCCCAAACGCCGGAAGCTGTCCGGAATGATTCCGAGTTCGTTAAAGGCAGTATCTTTGATGCTTATCTGAGAGGCAGTCATAGCAGCCATCCCGATAAAACTTCCAACCTCAATCATATCGGGCAGAATACGATGCTCACAGGCTCCAAGAGCTTCGACACCCTGTATGCGTAACAAGTTGGAACCTATTCCCGATATTTTTGCCCCCATCCGATTCAACATCCGGCAGAGTTGCTGCACATAAGGCTCGCAGGCAGCATTGTAAATACACGTTTCTCCCTCAGCCAGAACAGCAGCCATGATGATGTTGGCCGTTCCGGTAACAGAGGCTTCTTCCAAAAGCATATAGGAGCCCTTCAGACTTTTTGCCTGTATGTTGTAACGTTTCTTGCTGGAGTCGTAGCTAAAAACAGCGCCGAGCTTCCGGATTCCTATAAGATGAGTATCCAAGCGGCGACGCCCTATTTTATCTCCTCCGGGTTGAGGAAGAACGGCCTCTCCGAAGCGTGCCAGAAGCGGCCCGACGAGCATTACAGCGCCTCGAAGCGAAGCGCATCTTTGATAATATGCTTCCGTCCGGAGATAGGCTAAATCTATATGCGCAGCGTTGAAAGCGTAACAGCCCTTTCTTTTTTTCTCCACGCGCACCCCCATCTCTTGCAGCAAATCAATGAGGTTATTCACATCGAGGATGTCCGGAATATTGTCAATGACAAGCTCCTCGGAACTCAGCAGAACGGCACAGAGCACCTGTAAAGCTTCATTCTTGGCTCCTTGGGGGGTAATGCTTCCGCTGAGCCGGCGTCCTCCTTCAATGATAAATGATGACATAATTTTCGATAAGGCTCCGGCTAGCAAGGCTCCCAATCAATTGATTGGTCTGAAAAGGGCCTTATTTCTTTTTAGGTTTTACTTTCTTATTGTTATTGGATGCAGGACGAAGTTCCGAAAGCTTGATGGCTTCTTCCGTAACCTCCAGCCTGCCCTTGGACAGTTCACGCAGATCGTCGTATATTTTCTTGTCGTCAACAGGCTCTTTGTTCCAAGTCAGGAAGCTCCGTTTCATATAACCGGCTACCAAACGCATAAATTTCTTTTTTTCTTCGCCTTCAGGGTACTCGACCAGCTTTTCTATCATCTGCTCCAGTGTGCGTCCGTAATGCAGGTAGGTAATTGTAGATTGTTGGTAGGCAATTGCTTCGGGACGAGCCTCTTGAATGTTTTCTTTCAACACATCGTAGGGATAATCGATATCCAGCTTGAAATCGGACATAATGGCTACGTGATCCCAAAGTTTGTGCTTAAAGTCGTTTACATCCCTCAAATAAGGGAACATATTACCCATGATGTGGATGATTGATTTTACACAAAGCGTTCGTTCCTCACGGTCTTGTATGCTAAGAGCATGCTGCACCATATGCTGGATATTACGTCCGTATTCGGGCATTATCAATCTCCCTTCTAAAGTCGGATATTCCATACGTATGAGTTTTTATGGTTGGTTTTTCATGGTCTATGCTGCAAAAATAACATTTTTTGCGAAAATATCCTTACGGTCTTTCATTTTCAAGCCAGCTCAAATCCAAAAGTTTTTCCACGGCGACTTTTACCCGGGCAAAACCGAAGCTCTCTTTTATTTCGTGCATATAACTGGTTATATGACTGTTACAAAGATTTCCGATACTTCCTTCATGGCTATGCCGCAGGCGTTTTTCGGGTTGGAAACGCCCTTGCTCTATTTCGCCGGCCACCTGCTTATAGGCATCGCGAAAAGGAATACCCGACAGCGTACGGCGATTCACCTCCTCGACACTGAAGAGATAGTCGTAGCGCTTATCGGACAATATATCTTCGTTTATCTCTATTTGCTTCATCATCATACTGGCCATCCTGAGGCAGGCATTCAACTCTTCGAAGATGGGTATAAAAATCTCCTTGGTAATTTGCAAATCGCGAAAGTAGCCCGACGGCAGATTATTGGTGATAAAAGCAATCTGCTGAGGCAAAGCTTGTATTTTATTACATTTGCCGCGCAGCAGTTCGAATACATCCGGATTCTTTTTATGAGGCATAATGCTCGATCCCGTTGTAAATTCGTCCGGCAGGCGTATGAAAGCGAAATTCTGAGAATTGAAAAGACAGGCATCAAAGGCCAGTTTTGAAATTGTAGCAGCAATACCTGCCAAAGCCGTAGCCACGACACGCTCGGTTTTACCACGTCCCATCTGTGCATACACCACGTTATAAGCCATCGTATCGAAACCGAGCAGTTCGGTAGTCATACTCCGATTGAGCGGGAAAGACGACCCGTAGCCGGCAGCCGACCCCAAGGGATTGCGGTTATTGATCTTCCAGGCGGCCAGCAAGAGCTGCAAATCATCGGCAAGGCTTTCGGCGTAGGCTCCGAACCAAAGTCCGAAAGACGAAGGCATGGCTACCTGCAAATGGGTATAGCCGGGCATAAGCACATCTTTGTAGCTTTCGCTTTGGGCTATCAACACATCGAAAAGTTCGGAAACGAGTTCCGTTGTTTTTTCTATTTCCGAACGGGTAAACAGTCGCAAATCGAGCAATACCTGATCGTTTCGCGAGCGACCGCTGTGTATTTTCTTTCCCAAATCGCCTAACTTCCGTGTAAGTTCCAGCTCAACTTGAGAGTGTATATCCTCTACCCCATCCTCGATAACAAGCTGCTGCGACTGCGCTTTGGAATAGAGACGTTTCAGCTCCCGACTGAGAGCATCCAGCTCCTCTTTCTGCAACAAGGCTACCGACTCCAACATCCGGATATGCGCCATAGAGCCTAATATATCGAAAGGCGCAAGATAAAGATCCATTTCACGGTCGCGCCCCACAGTGAACTGCTCTATCGACTCGTTGAGTTTGATGTCTTTCTCCCAAAGTTTCATCTAAGGTCTGCTTTTTGATTTTGAATTTATTGTGCCGACTCACTGAGGGCTTCTGCCAGCTTCCCGGCCAACAGATCGATACCCTCTTTCAGTTTCTTGTCAAGCATCATTTTTATCATCATCGGAAGTTCTGCGCTCAAGCTAAGCTTCATTTGCGTCTCCTTAGCTCCGCTTCCCTGCAGATCGATGCGAGCCTCTGCCTCTACAGGCAGGTATTCCGTTTTCAAAACGATGGTATTGTAAGCTTCGCGACTTGCAATGCGGAAGCCCACTTTTCCCATCCCTGAAAGCTGAAACGAGCAAGAATCTCTATCGAATGCCAAATCTTTTATAGCATCGCTTTCGGGCAGTTTATCCTGTATTTTCTCGAGATTTGTAAAATCACTAAGAATGTTAAAAACCACTTCTTCGGCGGAAGAAATGGTTTTTATCGTACTTTCGTAAGTTGTCATCTGTTTGTTTTTATGCGGTTTTCTTAGCCTGTGGATATGCCATGCAACCCATCTGCCTCAGGTCGGATTCCATGTCTCGGGGCTTTTTCTCCATTTCTTGAGCTCCTCCAAGTCCTTCTCGGAAATGTAGTTGGTTGCCAGAGCTTCGTTCAGAACGGCATCGTAATTGCAAAGCGTGGTCAGCTCTACCTTTGCATTCCGGAAATTTTCTTCCGCATGAGGAAAACCATAGCTGAATACCGCCAACATTCCCAACACCTCCGAACCATCGTTCCGGATGGCTTCTACGGCTTTGAGGCTGCTGCCTCCGGTGGAAACCAGATCTTCAATAACCACGACCTTTTGTTTGGGACGCAAATCGCCTTCGATTCTGTTCTCCAGACCATGGTCTTTGGGTTTGGGACGTACGTAAACAAAAGGAAGCCCCAGCAAATCGGCCACCAAGGCCCCTTGAGCAATGGCACCGGTTGCCACTCCGGCAATAACTTCCACCTCGGGATAAAGTTCCATGACGAGTCTGGCCAATTCTATTCTGATGAAGTTGCGGGTGCTGGGATAAGAAAGAGTTTTGCGGTTATCGCAATAGATAGGAGAATGCCAACCCGAAGCCCACACAAAAGGGTTCTTGGGTTGCAGTTTGATGGCTCGCACCTTTAACAAACGCTGAGCCACTTGTTTTTCCAATAATTCCATATTTTTCAAGTCTTTAGGATGGTTGTTTTGAGCTCCTCCCGAATTTGACCGGAAGGTTTGCAAAATTAACCAAACAAATTCGGATAAGAAAAAGAAACAAGACATTTTTTGAGAAAACTTTGCAATTTATAGCAAGATCCGGCAGTCAACACTCGGATTTGTCGGATTGTTTAAATTTATCGGAGCCGGAAAGACGGTTAATCATAAAAAAGACGTACTTTTGTATGTCGAATATCTTCGACCCTGATAACATAAATCCGGCGAAACGGGAAACCTCAGAGCCAGTTGTTTCTCCTGAGCCACAAACAAAAAAACGACAATATGACAAAGCACAACTTTAACGCAGGTCCTTCTATTTTGCCACGCGAAGTAATTGAAAAAACAGCTGATGCCGTTTTGAACCTTAACGATTCCGGGCTTTCCATCCTCGAAATCAGCCATCGTTCAAAAGACTTCCAAGCAGTTATCGACGAAGCTAACAGCCTTTTCAAAGAATTGCTCGACATCCCTGCTGGCTATTCGGTGTTGTTTTTGGGCGGAGGAGCGAGTTTGCAATTTGCCATGATTCCTTTTAACCTGCTGGAAAAAAAAGCAGCCTACCTCGACACCGGGACTTGGGCAAACAAAGCGATGAAGGAAGCCAAAGGCTTTGGAGAAGTCATCGAAACGGCTTCGTCAAAGGAGTCGAATTATTCCTACATACCCAAGAACTACAGGATTCCTGCTGATGCCGACTACTTCCACATAACAACCAACAACACGATTTTCGGTACGGAGATATTAAAAGATTTGGACTCGCCCGTACCCTTGGTTGCCGACATGTCTTCCGACATATTTTCCCGTCCGCTGGACGTATCGAAGTACGGTATAATCTACGGTGGAGCCCAGAAGAACCTCGCACCCGCCGGCCTGACTTTCGTGATCGTAAAAGAAGCCTTGTTGGGTAAAGTCTCGCGCCACATCCCAACGATGCTCGATTACCGTACACACATCAAAAACGAATCGATGTTCAACACCCCACCGGTACTGCCGATATATTCGGCACTGGAAACTCTCAGGTGGATTAAAAACATGGGAGGCGTCGCCCAAATGGAAAAACGCAACACGACAAAGGCTGCCTTGCTCTACGACGAAATAGACCGGAACAAGCTCTTTACCGGCACAGCCGCCGCAGAAGACCGTTCGCGTATGAACGTATGCTTCGTTATGAAGGCAGGTTACGAAGAGCTCGAAGCCGACTTCCTTAAGTTCGCAACCGAGCGCGGAATGGTCGGAATAAAAGGACACCGGTCGGTAGGTGGTTTCCGGGCTTCAATCTACAACGCCATGCCGAAGGAAAGCGTTCAAGCCTTGGTGGATTGCATGAAAGAATTCGAGAAAAAGCACTAATCTTTACACCGAACATCTAAAAAACAAAGTCCTATGAAAGTACTTGTAGCAACAGACAAGCCCTTTGCTCCGGTGGCCATCGAAGGTATTCGCCGGGAAGTAGAGGTTGCGGGATTTTCTTTAGCTCTGCTGGAAAAATACAGCAGCAAAGAGCAACTGCTGGAAGCTGTAGCCGACGCCGAAGCGCTCATCATCCGAAGCGACCTGATAGACGCGGAAGTAATAGCGGCAGCCCCAAAACTGAAAATCGTGGTCAGGGCAGGCGCCGGCTACGACAATGTAGATTTGGACGCAGCGAGCAAGGCAGGGGTTTGTGTGATGAACACCCCCGGACAAAACTCCAATGCGGTGGCCGAGCTGGTATTCGGGCTCCTGGTCTTTGCCTTCCGCAACTTTTACAACGGAAGTTCCGGCTTCGAGCTGAAGGGGAAACGTATCGGCATACACGCCTACGGCAACGTGGGACGCAACGTAGCCCGTATTGCCAAAGGCTTCGGCATGGAGGTTGCCGCCTACGACGCCTTCTGTCCGGCTGCATCGATAGAGGCCGACGGCGTGAAAGCCCTCCCTTCCGCTGAAGAACTCTATGCCTCTTGCGATGTAGTATCGCTGCACATTCCCGCTACCGAACAAACAAAAAAATCCATCGGCAAGATTCTGCTCGAAAAAATGCCTAAAGGAGCCGTACTTGTGAATACGGCACGCAAGGAAGTAATCGACGAAGAGGCTCTGCTGCTCTTCATGAAAGAGCGTCCCGACTTCAAATATCTTACCGACATTCTTCCGGCTAACGATGCGGCTATGCAAGAAGCCGGCAAGGGACGTTACTTCTCGACACCGAAAAAGATGGGGGCTCAAACAGCTGAAGCCAATATTAATGCCGGCATCGCAGCAGCCCAACAAATTGTCGATTTTCTCAAAAACGGAAACGAAAGTTTCCGGGTGAATTAAAAAAATTCAACAAAGAGGCTGTTCGGAAAAGCAAAAACCGAACAGCCTCTACTGTATCCGAACTTTTGTGCTTCACAGCTCCTCCGCTGCATGATACAAGACTTCATCGCCCGACAAATAGAAGCACAGTTGCCTTTCGAAGCTACCGAGCAACAAAAGCAACTGATAGAAGCTCTCGGAGTTTTTTTATCTTCGAAAGAGCCGGGAAAGCTTTTTCTACTCAAGGGCTATGCCGGCACAGGGAAGACCTCCGTGGTCAGTGCTTTGGTGAAGGCGATGAAGCAATTAGGACAGAAGACACAACTATTGGCTCCTACCGGACGTGCAGCCAAAGTCCTTTCCGGTTACTCCGGCTCGCCGGCCTACACCATACACAAAAAAATATACCGCCAGAAGTCAATGGCCGAGTTTCGCTTTCAGCTGTCGGACAACCGTCATCGGGATACGCTCTTCGTGGTAGATGAGGCTTCCATGATTTCCAACAGCGATGGAGAAGGCAGCGCCTTCGGATCGGGACGCTTGCTCGACGACCTGATCCGTTATGTGTACGAGGCTGAATCTTGCAGTCTCCTGCTACTGGGCGACACGGCGCAACTCCCTCCCGTAATGCAGGAAAACAGTCCGGCTTTACAAACAGAATTTCTCGAAGGATACGGTCTTTCGGTAAAGGAGTTTGTTCTCACTCAAGTGGTGAGACAGGCCTTGGAAAGCGGTATCCTCTGGTACGCAACCAAACTTCGCCGGCGCATCGAACAAGGCGACACATTCAAACTCCCCCCCTTTAATACCGGAGATTTTACGGATGTGAGGAGATTGAGCGGCAACGAACTCATCGAGCAAATGCAACGCTCCTACGACAGGCAGGGAGTAGAGCAGTGCATGGTGGTAACACGCTCGAACCAACGGGCAAAGTTCTATAATAACGGCATCCGGGCCCGCGTGATGATGCGTGAAGAGGAACTCAATAACGGCGACTTGCTGATGGTAACGAAAAATAATTACTTCTGGAACAAGAATGCCCCCGACATCGACTTCATTGCCAACGGCGACATTGTAGAGGTAAAACGCATCGGTAAGTATCATCAAATTTACGGTTTCCGCTTTGTTGATCTGACACTTTACTCGCAGGACTACGGCTGGGAAGTCGATGCACGAATATGGCTCGACGCCCTACAATCCGGCTCACCGGCCGAAATGAAGCAATTGACCGACACCCTCTTTGCTCGCGTAGAGGAAGACTACATCGAGATAGGCAACCGGCGCGAACGCATCAAAAAGATACTTGAAAACGAGTTTTTCAATGCACTGCAGGTAAAGTTTGCCTACGCCGTCACCTGCCACAAGGCACAAGGCGGACAATGGAAACACGTATTTATCGATACGGGCAGGCTGTCCGACGAGCAGGTAAATACGGAATTTTACCGTTGGCTCTACACAGCTCTGACGCGTGCCAGCGAACAAATTTTCCTGATTAATTATCCGGATGAAGGAAGATAAGGCTTTCTATAGAACATTTTTTGTTTGTTTTTTAATACATTTGCAACTTGTTTTTCAGACTTCTATGAAGTTTGGTTTCTGATAACACTTACAGTTTTATTTTTTACATCTCAACAACCCATTCGTTTTCTTAAAGCAACGGAAATAAAAACAAAAATGATGAAACACAAAGCAACTCTCTTTCAAGCTAAAAAGTTATTCACAACAAGCTATCTGAGTAAAATTTTATTGCTGGTTATTGCAGCATCGAGTATACTGAGCTCCTGCCAGCCGGAAAAAAAGCTCGAAGAAGAGCTCCCCACTACGGTGGAACAAGACAAAGAGCACATCAAATCTTCTTTTAACCGGATAAAAAACATCATCCAAGACATCCGGGAAAGTGAAAACTTCAACCTCCTGGTCGAAAAAAGCAAAGACTACGATTACGTATTTGTAGGGAAATCATTGGGTTCTTACACATACGACAATTATGAATACGTGTATGTAGGTCAAGGCAAAGGGGATTTCAACAGAAATGTCTTGTGGCAACCTTCCGGATTCCTGCAACTCATCTCTTCGGATTTAATGAACAAGTTGAACGAGCATCTTTTTGCGCAAGGCCTCAATGAAGATTTTGCTAATAATCCGAATTTTGACATGTCTCCATACAGAGGCAAATACATCTGGAACCACAAAACCCAATCCTTTGACAAAGAAGACTACGGATACTTGCTGGCAGTTTTCCCCGAAGAGAAAAACTCCCCCAAAAACAACTGTGAAATAGGTATAGAAGCGGCTCAGCTTAAGCAAACAATTCAGGACGGCATGAAACTGCTGTCTCCCATAAAACTAAAAGCTTATTTCCAGAAAGATAACGCGCGAATGATTACAGCGGATTTTACGGGCCAGTATACGGAAAATGGTATACCGACACATATCTCTTTCGATGTTTTTGTAAAACCATTTACAATAAAAACCGAACTTAAGCAAGAAGAAGCAAATAGTTACTCTATCTTTACCCGACTAAGCGATGCAAACAAAACCGAAAACAACTTGCAGATTGAAAGCAAAGTAACTGCAAGCCAGGATATCGATTCGCAGAAAAGCTTGTCCGATATTTTCGGATTCAGCATCAGTAAAGGCATAAAAAACCTGTCTTTCACCATCAGACAAGAGAAACTTTCATTGCTTGGAGACATCGATACGGAAACATTATTCAAGAATGAAGACAACATCAACGCTGAAGTTCTAAACAACTGTCTGAACTTAAAGCTTCTTTACAACGAAAAAGAGATTGCTCAGCTTTTCATAAAGGAGATAGACAAAAATTTGACTGTCTTCATTCGCTATAAGGACAACAGCAACGAAAACTCCGAAATATACTACAAAGAGTTAGTCGATTTGTTCAAAAAACTCTTTATAACAGCATGATAAAAAAGCTGAAACACATTCTGATAGCGGCGTTGTTTCTTTACAACGCCGCTGCTTTTGCCGAAGAAAACAACAAATTGCTACGGCATCAGATTTCGGTAGACATTGCCAATATCATTACTTTTCTGTCGAAGAAAAAAGAATCGAACCTGATTAACTACAAGTGGCACTTCGACACACGGAACGCACTCCGCAGTGGTTTGGATCTGGACTGGAGTAACGGGAAAGAAGGCTATAAAACGGCAAGCTTACGTGTCGGCTACGAGCGAAAACTCCCCATCGTCTCAGAACACTGGCTTTTTTACTATGGCGCAGACGCACGCATGTCTTATTGGTTGCGCAACTTCATGCCTAACTACTACCTGCGTTGGGGATTAAGTCCTTTAGCCGGCATTGCATACTTCCTGTCGCCCCGGTTTTCGGTATCCACCGAATTGGGCATTAATTTCCTGTATACGAACTATCGGAACCCGGAAAATCCTATACCCGAGGCCAATAGAAATCAATTTGACACCAATGTCGGTTATGTAGGCATGATTATGCTGAGTTATCACTTCTGACAAAAGGAACATAAAAAACTCACAAACAGCCACTTAAAGAAAAACGGCATATCTCAAGTAAAAATAGCTCCGCATTTCTTACAGCTTAAAGCAAAGGCCCGGCAAGCTCAAAAAAACATCCCCTCCCCGATGAATTGGTAGCTATCCATTTTTTTTATACTTTTGCGCGCGGAAAATTTTCGGATTTTCCACCGGTATTTAATCACTAAAAATGGGGTGCCTTACTGTTTCGGGCTGAGATCATACCCTTTGAACCTGTCCGGGTAATTCCGGAAAGGGAAAAAGTATCCTCACATTATTTCCGTCATTCAGGCTCTCTCATTAATTTATTAACTATTTAATTTTATAAATTACAATGAGAAAGTTATTTGTTATTCTACTGGCCGGTGTATCTATCGCCGGCACAAAGCTTAACGCCGCGAGCAATCCGGCCGACACGATCAAAAGCAGGCAGCTGGAAGAAGTTACCGTTTCGGCCATACGGGCCGGACGAACCACACCTATGGCTTATTCCAACCTTTCCGAGATGGAGATCAAAAAAGACAATGCCGCACGCAACATTCCTCTTATCCTGCAAAGCCAGCCCTCTTTCGTGGCTTTCACCGAAGACGGGTCGGGCGTAGGCAACAGCTCCATGCGTATTCGCGGCACGGACGCCACGCGCATCAACGTAACGCTCAACGGCATGCCGCTCAACAATCCCGAAAGTCAGGAAGTCTTTTGGGTAAACCTGCCCGATTTATCGAACGCCCTTCAAAGCATTCAAATACAGCGTGGCGTGGGTACTTCCTCTAACGGTAGCGCAGCCTTTGGAGCCAGCATCTCGCTCAAAACCACTGGTGCACGGTCCGAAGCCTATGGCGAAGCATCAACAGCCTTGGGGAGCTACAACACTTTCGCGTCGACACTTGCGGGCGGTACCGGAATACTAGAAAACGGACTTTCCCTCGACGTGCGCTATTCCCGTGTGCTGGGCGACGGGTACATCCGCAACGGAAAAGTAAACCACAGCAACCTCTACGCCGCCCTCTCTCACTATGCCCATCGGCAACTCATCCGCCTGAGCTACATCAAAGGCGTGCAGCACACGGGAATCACCTGGGAAGGTGTTACAGCCGAACAAATGAAAGACCCACAGTACGGACGCCGCTACAACCTCAGCGGAGAATATTTCGATGAAGTCGGCAACCGCTTCTACTACGACAACGAAACCGACAACTACTATTCCGACATCGTGCAGTTGCTCTTTTCACGCGAACTCATCGACAATCTCATGCTCAATACCTCCCTGAGTTGGAACCACGGATACGGATATTACGAAAACTACAAAACCGCTCGTGAATTCAAAGACTTCGGATTGCAGCCGCAAGTCATTGACAGCAAAACCTACGAGAGATCGGATATGATCCGGAGAAAGCTGATGGAAAACGATTTCTATGTAGCAAACCTCGGCTTGGAGTACAGCACCGAACGCCTCAAAGCAAACTTCGGCGCCCTCTACAGCCTATACAACGGAGCACACTTCGGCAAACTGCCTTGGGTAAAATATTGGGAAAAAGACAATGCCGTAAACCTAGAAACTTTTGAATGGTATCGCAACAACGGCAGAAAAGGAGAATTCAACACCTTTGCGAAAGCCGAATATCTGCTTACCGAACAACTTTCCCTCTTCGGAGACCTGCAATACCGGCTCATTGACTACGATTTTTCGGGCAAAGATGACGATTTGGTCGATTTGACGCACCGATTCAACTACAAGTTCTTCAACCCCAAAACTGGGCTATTTTATCACCTCAACGAACGAAACGACCTCTACGCCTCTGTAGCCGTGGGACAACGCGAACCCTTGCGTGCCGACCTGAAAGACGCCATAAAGGGAAAGGACAAGGACGCTGTAAAACCGGAACAAATGATAGACTACGAGCTGGGCTATCGCTACCGGTACGAGAATTTTAGCTTCGGAGCTAATCTCTACTATATGGATTATCGCAATCAGCTCGTACAAACCGGCAAACTCAACGATGTGGGATATAAATTGATGGAAAATGTTGCCCGAAGTTACCGCGCAGGACTGGAATTGGAGCTTTCACTCAAGCTTCTGAAATCGCTCCATTTCGACGCAAACTATACGCTGAGCGAAAATAAAATCAAGAATTACATCGCTTATTTCCCTGTGTATGACAGCAGTGACAAAGAATTAGAGCGTCTCCCGGAACTCTTCCCATCTACCCACATATCCTATTCGCCCAACCACGTAGGCTTCGCGAGGCTGACCTATACGCCCTTCGATGTACTCTACTTCAACATCCAAAGCAAATACGTGAGCAAGCAATACCTCGACAATACTTCGGATGACGAGCGCTCGTTACCGGCATATAGCGTAACCAACCTCTCAGCGGGATATACTTTCCGGAAGACCGGATTGGGAGAAATAAGCCTTCAGTTTTTCGTGAACAACTTGTTTGATACCGAGTATATCGCCAACGGATATGCTTCCAAGTTCTACTACCGAGATGGCGGTAAAGATACGCCGAACAGCTACGTTGGTTACTACCCTCAAGCCATGCGTAACTACATGGCACGACTGACCCTTCGTTTTTAAGCTCATCCCAGGTCAATGACTTGACCGGAAGAGTCTTACTCTAAGTAATAGCCTGTCTGCCGGAGCACTTGCTGCCGACAGGCAGGCTTTGTTATTTTCCTCCGTCACATTGATTCGTCAAAAGAACATAGAGCATAGCAATCCGATGGCATGTTTTTTGTCTCAACAGAAGTTTGATATAAACAACTAATTTTTAAAATTATGAAAACAAAAAGAAACCTACTCACTCTTTTATTGGCTACCTTGTTTACTTTCGCTGCAAACGCTCAGGAAGCCTACGAGACCATCGAAAAATGGGATAAAACCAATGCTTCCTGTTTGGCAATTAAAGTGAATGCTTCGGTTAATAACGCCTTAAAAACATTCGAATCCCTCCTGAAAAGCGAAGGCCTGAAAGGCAAAAAGTCGGGCAAAACCCTGCGTTACGAAAAAACCGTCTTCCCGGCCATTTCTACCGAATACATCAATCTCTACGTGAAAGCGGATGCGGTAGATAAAAGCTCAATCAACCCGGTGACGAATGTTTATGTATTCGTATCGAAGGGTATCGGCAACGATTTTGTCTCGTCGGCCAACGACGCTACTTTGGTGAGCAACCTGAAAACCTTCTTAAACCAACGCTACAGTCAAGAAGTTTACAACAACGTGGTGAAAGAAAAGATAGGCGATAAGAATAAAGAAATAAAAGGCACGAGCGCCTCGATTACATCGCTGGAGAAGACCATACAAAAACGCACAAAAGATATCGAAAAAGCCGAAAAGGAAATTGAAAAAGCAAAAAAAGATATCGAAAAGGCGAAAAAAGAGCTGGCAACACAACAAGAGCAACTCCAGAAGCAAGAACAAGAACTTAAAGACATAAAGTAATTAAGGTCTGCCTCGCAGACTCAAAAACATTATGCTGTTTACGAGCAACATCAGCCTCCTACCAGGAAGCTGATGTTGCTCGTAAATAGTTTTACGGAGATCGCCAGGAGGATGATTCCAAAAAATTTCCGGATGATGTAGATGCCTCCTTCGCCGAAAAATCGCTCGATTTTGTCTGTCGCCCGAAGCACAAAATAAACAAAAACAAGGTTTAAAATCAATCCTACAATGATATTCTCGACGGCAAATTCGGCACGGAGCGAAAGCAAGGTAGTGAAGGATGCCGGCCCGGCAATAAGCGGAAAGGCCAACGGAACAATGGACGAAGAGCCCTTAGGCCCTTTATTCCGGAAAAGTTCGACATCGAGAATCATCTCAATAGCAAAAACAAAAATGATGAGCGATCCGGCCACGGCAAAAGACTGGATATCGACCCCAAAAAGTTTGAGGATGGCCTCGCCCGAGAACAGGAAAAAGATGAGAATGGCTAAAGCAACCAAGCTCGTTTTGTAGGGATGGATGGTATCGCCTCGCCTTTTGATATTGAGAATAATGGGTACGGAACCCAATATATCGATAATGGCAAAAAGGACAATAAACGCACTGGAGAGTTCTACGAAATTGAAATTCATGTTGTAAATTGCTATCGGGTTCTTATACCTCAGCGCTGTCTCTAATACGGTTCTTCTCCGATTTGAGAGTTTTCCCGAGGCCGGTACAAAATTACAAAAAATATTCTTTGAATGAAAATGCTGCCTGTTGCAACAACAGGCAGGGGAAGGACGAAGAAATCAATATTCATCCTGCTTCCAGCTTCGCAGGATACACCTATTTATTTCGCGTCGTTCGGCATCAAAAAACCAACCCCATTTCCCAAAATAGCGAGCCATGTTTACCAGGTGAAGCAGAAACAATTTCGCATTTTTGTAAGAGCCTTGTTCGTGGCGATGTTCTACGCTGACTTCGGGGAAGAAGAGCGTTCGGGCCCGGCGGTGTATGCGACGGCTCAGGTCGATATCTTCAGGATAAAGAAAAAAACGCTCGTCAAAAACTCCGACTTCACGAAGGGTATCGCAGCGGAGAAACATGAAACATCCGGAAAGATAGGGCACATCCATAGTCCGGTTATAACCGGTATGACGGAGCTCGAAGCGATGGCGGCGGCGCATTGTCCAGGAAGGAGGCAGAAAGCGCCGGAAAAGCAAATCGGCCGGCGTAGGCAGCAACTTGCACAAGTATTGCGTTTCACCGTTTGGAAACAGAACTTTAGGCATCACTAAGCCGGCATCGGGGTGTTCTTCCATAAAGGCTTCGAGACGGGTGAGTACGGAAGGCTCCAAAGAAACATCGGGATTAAGCACCAAATGGTAAGGGATAGCTTCGGCAAGGCTCTTCCGGATGGCGATATTGTGAGCCGCTCCATAACCGAGATTCCGCCCATTGAAATGGTAGATCACGGGCAAATGATCAAAAGCTTTGGTGGCCTCGGGCGAATTATCCAAGAGAAAGAGGCGCCTCAAGCCCCGGCAACGGAGTAAGCTGTTCAGCAGGGGAAATATATCCTCCGGATCATGCCGGTACAAAACGATGGATGCGTTGAACATGAGTAGAATGCGGGCTACGGAGCGTCGTATTGCGCCATTTTATCTTCGATGCAAACATCTTCGTCGCGGGCCGATTGTATTTTGATATAGGTCATCAACTTGTCGGCTCCGGCGCGATAGCAAGCTTCCTGCGCTTGCTTGACAAGCTCCATCACGCGATCGTAAGGACCTTCGATAACCGTCTCGAAAGGGCAAACACGGTAGCGAAGCCCGGAAGCTTGGATAAGGGAAATAGCCTCATCCACAAGAGTGTAAGAATGCTTCGTGTCGGAGCTTGGTAGCACCTGAAGCGCTACATTGACTTGTTTTTCCATGAATCGTTTTTTTGTTGAATGCCACAAAGGTAATGTTTTAGGGCTCTCCGTGCAAATACCCTCGAAGCCCGAAGAGTTGCTCGGGTAAAACTTCCGTAGCAGGCAAGGGATATAAAAAATTATTTTTCCGGCGGCATAGCTGTTTCAGCTATGAGACGAATCCTCGGCATTATCGCGCAGGGTACTTCGGTATTCCTTAGGCGTTTTACCACTGTGCTTTTTAAATATCCGGCTGAAATAGGCGGAGTCGTTGTAACCGACACGGAAGGCTATTTCAGAAAGGCTCAGCTCCGGGTCGGCCATCAGTTCGCGGGCTTTGTTGATGCGTACGGTGTTGATGAACTCGGAACTGCTCATCCGCATGATGGTTTTCATTTTGTTATGGAGGCTGCTGCGGCTCAGGTGCAAAGTATCGGCAATGAAAGGAATATCGAGGTCGCTGTTTCCGATATTATCCTGAATGAAGGCAAGTAACTTCTGAACGAAGGCACGGTCGTGATTGGCTGCAGGCAGCTCGAAGCCTTCGAAGCGGGCCAGCTCCTTTAAACGAAGGCGGAGGGCTTTCTCGCGACTGAGGATGTTTTCGATACGTATTTCGAGTTCGAGCATCGAGAAAGGCTTGGTCAGGTAGGCATCGGCGCCCACCCGCAGGCCGTCGAGCCTGGATTCGTTACCATCCTTAGCCGTAAGCATCAATACGGGAATGTGACAGAGATTGACATCGGTCTTGAGTTTACTACAAAGTTCGATACCGCTCATGCGGGGCATCATAATGTCGGTAATGAGCAAATCGGGGTTATTGCTGCGGATGTAGTCCCAGGCTTCCTCTCCGTTCGCAAAACGGCGGACGCGATATTTCGGAGTAAAATTTTTGTAAAGGAGCTCAGCAAGGTCTTTGTTATCTTCGGCCAACACAAGGGTATATTCCCGGCTGCCTTGCTCGGGCATAGCCAGAGCCTGCAATTCTTCGCCGGCAGGCAGCACTATGTCCTCCGATGTTGCGGAATCTCCGGAGTCTTCCGGCTGCCCGGCATACGGCAAGCTAACATCGAAGCGAGACCCCAGTCCTACTTCGCTGTGAAGACTGATGCGTCCTCCCAGCAGTTTGACCAGACTGGCGGTAAGAGCCAAACCGATACCGCTGCTCTCCACTACATCGCTCGATGTACTGTCGCTGTAAAAAACTTCAAAAATCTTATCGCGCTTACTTTCCGAAATACCCTTGCCACTGTCGGCTATCGAAAATGCTACGGCTTCCTCTTCCACATCGAGGCTGAAGTGTATCTGCCCGTTGCGAGGAGTGTATTTGATGGCATTGGTCAGCAAGTTGGTAATTATTTTCTCCAGTTTGTCGAAATCGAAAAACACCTCGCTACGCGTATAATTCAAACTCATGTTGAGCTGAATGTTTTTCTTCTCGAACAACAAACGGTAAGCATCAATGATACGGTGGATAAACTCGATAACATTCCCGCGGGTGATATGCACCACAGCATGATCGCTTTCTATTTTTCGGAACTCCATCAACTGATTTACCAGAAACAGGAGGCGTTCGGCACTGCGTTTCACCGACTGAAGCAGCTCGTTTTCTTCTCCGCTTCTACGCGAGGCGAGCATTTCGACCGAAGCTGCGATAATACTCAAGGGGGTCTTAAACTCATGCGAGATGTAGGTGAAAAAATTCATTTTATGCTGATGCAAGAGCTTTAGATTTTCTTTTTCGATTTTTTCGATGGTCAAAGCCAACTTTTCACGTTGCCGGTTCCTGTAGATTCGGTACACATAGTAGCTCAAGCCCGAGACGCCCAGTATGTAAAGCGCGTAGGCATACCACGAAGCCCACCAGGGAGGCTGCACCCGGATATACAACAAACGTTCTCCACTCGTAGTGGCGCTTATCGGATCACTTGCACGCAGATGAAAGACATAGTCGCCCGGTGCAATATTGGTATAATCCGCCTGCTTCTTATCGCTCGGCGGCGACCAGCTCTCCTCCAAACCTTCGAGATAATACTGATAGTTGATGTTGCCGGGCAAAAAGCTGATGGACGCAAAATCGAAACCGAAAGAATTTTGCTTGTGCGTAAGCGTCAAATGGGAGGTAAAATCGATCTGCCGTTCCAGCACTCCGGAGACAGCCGGTCGGACATCCTGATTAAAAATACGCAGAGCGGTAAAATACAACACCGGACTCTCGCGGACGGCTAAAATGCTGCGGGGATCGAAATATGTAAGACCGGCCACACTCCCGAAGTAGATGAGTTTCCCGTCTTTGAAGTAAGACTTATAGTTGTGCTGGTTGCCCGAAAGGCCGTGCGTAACATTGAAATGCAGGGCAGTAGAATCCTGAAAATTAAGACGGCTGATTCCCTTATTGGAACTCAACCAAAAGAAGCCCTCGTCATCCTCTACAATACCGTAAACCACATTGTCGGCCAACATGGAAGGCGGACAAGCCTCGAATCGTCCGTTGCGATAACGCAACATACCGGCATCGCGGGTACCAATCCAGACATCCCGTCGCGCATCAATGCAGTAGCTAATGATGGAGTTGCTCGTAAGCCCCGAAGCATCGCCGGCTTGATAGTGTTCCATCGCTCCGGGCTTGTTCCGGTCGAAGATAAAGATACCGCGATCGTAGCTACAAAACCAGATACGTCCATCCGTATCTGTAAAAATATCGTAGATGAAAGCTCCTGCAAATTCTTCGGAGCGAAAGGGCGCGAAACGCTCCCCCCTCTTGTCAAAAACATCTACGCCAGCAAGATGCCCCACCAGTATGCTGTCGGGAGAAAGGAAGTGGAGGGCAAACACAAAGTTATTGCTTAATCCGCCGGCTTTAGCAGGGAAACGCCGCGCCCGGCCGTCGGAGAGACGGATTCGGGAAATACCTCCCATAAAATGTCCCGCCCAGCACCAATCACCGTCCATGAGTAGGGCGTGAACGTTATTGCTCGATATGCTAAAAGGATTCTTTTCGTCGAAACACAAGTGCCGGAAACGATAATGCTGAGGATCGAAAACGGCAATACCGGCATCCTCCGTAGCCATCCACAGGTCTCCCGTAGGGGCTTTGGCTATGGCACTGATGGCTTTACCCTGCAAACTGCCGTTTTTATCGTCGGGCAGTATGGCCCGGAAACCGCTATGCCGGGTACTAACGACATTTACGCCCCCGAAATAAGTACCGGTAAAAAACAGACCTTCTCGGCTGCGGTGTATTTTGTAAACCGCGTTGTCGTTTATCGTGCCGCGTCTGCCGTCGAATGATTGTACGTAGTGCCTCAAATCTCCCGAACGAGTGTTGATGATGTAAAGGCCGCTTTCGGATCCGATCCAGTATTCGTCCGGCGATTCGCTCTCCTCAAGGGTGCGGACGTAGTACATCTTATTTTCGCGACAGAGAGGCAATTGCTCGAAAGTATTCCTGCGGGAGTCGAAACTGAAAAGGCCGTGTTCGAAGGTTCCTACCCAAAGCCTGCCGCCGCTGTCGCAGCCGATATAAGAAATGGAAGACCCGAAAAACCGTTCGGATATGGGGTATTCAGCCATAAGCCGACGCTCGCGATTGAAGCGGTAGACGGCATAACGGGAAAAGCCCCAATAGCTAGTCTGCCGGTCGCAAACAAGCCCATAGAGCTTGGCATCAACGGAGAAAGACTGCAAGGTATTGTTCACAGGGTCGTAGGCAAAAGCCCCCTTGTCTTCGGTACAAATAAGCAACTCGCCACCGAAACCCTCTTCCATCGTAACAAAATGTCCCAAGGACTCGTCACGAAAAGAAATACGCCGGAAATTATCCGTCTCGGGGCGATAAAGAGCAAGGCCGGAGGAGGTACCCACAAACAAAAGCGAGTCTACAGTATAGAGCAGGCAAGGCACCGAATGGGCCGGTAAGGAATTTTCATCCTCAGCCCGGTAATGATACTGACGTATCGCTTGCCCGTCGTAGCGATTCAAACCCAATTCTGTGGCAAACCAAAGGAATCCTTTGGAATCCTGACAAATATCGTATACGGTATTATGCGTCAGGCCTTCGTTGTTGGTAATGTAATCGAAAACGAAGGGCTTGCGCTGTGCCTCTACGAAACCATGGGGCAGAAGCAAGGACAAGCAGAAGATCCGTAAGCAAATATCTTTGGGCCAAAAAGTCATAATTTTTTCAAGGCAGCCGGTGAAACAAGGCTACAAATATAAATCAATCCGAACAAAAAACGAAGAAAAAGCCTCCTTTACAGTTTCGGCAAAAAGAGTCTGCCTTTTCGCCGGACAGAAGCCGCCAAAAGAGGCAGAGAAAAACATGGAGGCTGACAGAATTACCGAATTCGCTCTTTACATGCAAGGCGGTATTATTTTTGTCCCTTTATAGCTAATATCCGTCCAACAACGACAACAATACAAGTCCTTTCTTTGTTAAGCATAACAGCAAAGACGAAAAATAATCAAAACTTTAGTTAAGGGCGCTTGACAATTCCCATGCGAAAGGGCAAACAATACTACATTTGCAAAACAAGAACAACAAGTCATGACTAGCAATTATTCCGAACAATTACAGAATATACTGATATACAGCACTCAGGAAGCCGAGCGTTTGGGCAACAACTACGTAGGCCCCGAGCATCTGCTGCTGGGCATCCTGCGCAACGGAAGCGGTAAAGCCATCGAAATGCTCAAATTATCGCAAATCGACTTATCCAAGATCAAGCAAAACATCGAAAGTCAGATTCGCACGGGTCTCGAACCGACGGGCGCGGAAATCCCCTTCCTGAAAAGCTCCGAGCGCATCAAACGATTGATGGAGCTCGAAAGCCGTGCCTTAGCTGCGCAGACAGTCGATACGGAACACCTTCTCCTGGCCATTCTCAAAGAAAAAAACAACCTGGCCGTAGATGTACTGCAAGCCGAGAACCTCGACTACGAACAAGCCAGAGCCCTGCTCGACCCAAGCCGGCAGACAAGCAACATGCACTCCGGATTTCAAGACGACGAAGACGATGACGACGAGCCCCGTCGCCAACGCCCAACGGCCAATCCGGCTTCCGGCAAGACCAGCGAGACTCCCGCGCTCGACACCTTCGGCACGGATATAACGAAAGCGGCTCTCGAGAATCGTCTCGACCCCATCGTAGGTCGTGAAAAAGAAATCGAACGTCTGGCTCAAATACTCAGCCGGCGAAAAAAAAACAACCCCGTCCTCATCGGTGATCCGGGCGTAGGGAAATCCGCCATCGTGGAAGGTCTTGCCCTGCGTATTATCCAACGCAGAGTATCGCGCGTACTTTTCAACAAACGTGTTGTTTCGCTGGACATGGCTTCCATCGTAGCCGGAACGAAATACCGAGGACAATTCGAGGAACGCATCAAAGCCATACTCAACGAACTGTCGAAAAACAGCGACATCATTCTTTTTATCGATGAGATACATACCATCGTAGGAGCCGGAGGAGCACCCGGTTCCCTCGATGCAGCCAACATGCTGAAACCCGCGCTGGCACGGGGCGAAATACAATGTATCGGAGCTACCACTCTCGATGAATACCGCCAAAGTATCGAAAAAGACGGGGCTCTCGAACGCCGTTTTCAGAAAATAATGGTCGATCCCACTACAGCTGCGGAAACACTCAAAATACTCGAAAACATACAAGATCGCTACGAGTACCACCACAACGTACGCTACACCCCCGAAGCCATCAAAGCCTGTGTAAAATTGACCGACCGGTACATTACCGACCGCTGTTTCCCCGACAAAGCCATAGATGCTCTGGACGAAGCAGGATCGCGGGTACACATCGGGAATGCAGCCGTACCGGCAGAAATAGAAGAACTTGAAAAAAATATCGAAGCCCTCAAAAAAGAAAAGCTACAGGTACTGGCCGAACAGAAATACGAATTGGCCGGGCCCATCCGCGACCGGGAGCGTCAGGCTCAATACGCCCTCGAAGATGCGATTAAGCGCTGGGAAGAAGAATCGCAGCAGCACCCCGAAACTGTAGATGAAGAAAAAGTAGCTGAGGTCGTGGCCATGATGTCGGGGATACCGGTACAACGCATTGCACAAGCCGAAGGATTAAAACTCCGGCAGATGAAAGACTTGTTGCAACAAAAAGTTATCGGTCAGAACAACGCCGTCGAGAAAATCGTCAAAGCCATACAACGCAACCGCATCGGCCTGAAAGATCCCAACAAACCGATCGGTTCCTTCATCTTCCTCGGACCTACCGGAGTAGGAAAAACTCACTTGGCAAAAGCATTGGCTGAGTTCATGTTCGACAGCGCCGATGCACTTATCCGGGTCGATATGAGCGAATATATGGAAAAATTCAGTGTTTCGCGTCTGATAGGAGCTCCTCCGGGATATGTGGGCTACGAAGAAGGCGGACAGCTGACCGAGAAGGTACGGCGGAAACCCTACTCCATCGTTCTGCTGGATGAAATAGAGAAGGCTCATGCCGATGTATTCAACCTCTTGCTGCAGGTGATGGACGAAGGACAGTTGACCGACAGCCTCGGCCGACGTATTGACTTTAAGAACACCATCATCATCATGACCTCGAATGTCGGAACAAGGCAACTTAAAGATTTCGGGAAAGGCGTAGGTTTCAACCTCCCCGGCGAGATGAGCATCAATTCCGATTATTCGAAATCTGTCATCCAAAAAGCCCTAAACCGCACTTTCTCTCCCGAATTTATTAACCGCGTGGATGACATTATTATGTTCGACCAACTCAGTCGCGACTCCATTTATGCCATCATCGATTTGGAACTGAAAGGCCTCTTCGGACGGATTATCAATATGGGCTACGGACTCGAATTAAGCAAGGAAGCCAAAGATTTCATTGCCGAAAGATCCTACGATGTGCAGTTCGGAGCTCGTCCTCTGAAACGAGCCATACAACGCTACCTCGAAGACGAACTGGCCGATCTCCTTCTCTCGGGAGAAGTTTCCGAAGGGGATAACATCCTTATGGAGCTCGACAAAGAAAACGGCAAAATACTTCCGAGGGTAATAAAACCGGAAAACAAACAGGAAGAATAAGGGGGAGGCCATGCAGACAGAAGGAAATATTTCCATAAAAGGCGCCCGTGTTCACAACCTGAAAAATATCGATGTCAAAATTCCACGTAACCGACTGGTAGTCATCACAGGTCTGTCGGGTTCGGGCAAATCTTCTTTGGCATTCGACACTTTGTATGCCGAAGGACAGCGTCGCTATGTCGAGAGCCTGTCTGCCTATGCCCGTCAATTTCTGGGAAGAATGAGCAAGCCCGAAGTGGATTTTATCAAAGGCATCCCTCCCAGCATCGCCATCGAACAAAAAGTAAATACTCGCAACCCGCGTTCCACCGTAGGTACTTCTACCGAAATATACGAATACCTAAAACTCCTTTTTGCCCGCATCGGTAAGACCATTTCGCCCGTATCGGGACAGGTAGTGCAAAAACATCGGGTAGAAGACGTCGTGGCGGCTGCACTGAGCTATCCCGAAGGAACGCGCATTATGATTCTGGCTCCCATCCACAGTACCGAAGGACGTTCCATAAGCGACAAGTTGCAAGGCCTGCAGCTCGAAGGCTTCAGCCGAATCATGCTCAACGGACGTGTGTGCGGCATCGATGAGTTGCTACAAACGAACACGAATTTCGAAAAGGAAGGACAAGAACTCCTTCTACTCATAGACCGCCTGACAGCCGACCCCTCGAAAGCAGGTATCAGTCGTCTGAACGATTCCATCGAGACAGCTTTCTCCGAAGGGAAGGACGAATGCATCCTGCTGGCCCTGCCCGAAGGGCAAGCAGAAGAGCGTCAACGCTTCTCACGACGTTTCAAGGCAGACGGCATTTCTTTCGAAGCGCCGAATGCGCATATGTTTAGCTTCAACAGTCCCACGGGAGCTTGTCCCAGCTGCGAAGGTTTCGGGCGGGTCATCGGCATCGACGAAGATTTGGTAGTACCCAACAAGGCGCTATCGGTTTACGAAGACGCTATCGTCTGTTGGAAAGGGGAGATAATGAGCGAATGGAAGCACGCCTTGCTGCGCTCGGCAGGCAAATTCGGCTTTCCCATTCACAAGCCTTATTACGAGCTGAGTGCTGATGAACGCGCCTTGCTTTGGACGGGCAATCATCACTTTAAAGGTCTAAACGCATTTTTCCATCATTTGGAGTCGAATCAGTACAAAATCCAATACCGCGTTATGCTGGCACGCTACCGCGGCAAAACCCTTTGTCCAGACTGCAGAGGTAGCCGTCTGAAAAAAGAAGCCACTTACGTACAAGTAGCCGGGCACAACATCTGCGAGCTGGTGCAAATGCCCGTAACTGAGCTAAAAACCTTTTTTGATAACATCGAGCTCGAGGCATTCGATGCCACTGTGGCCAAACGCCTGCTGCTTGAAATCGGCAAACGCCTGCAATTTCTTTGCGATGTGGGACTGGGCTACCTCACACTGAATCGCCTGTCGAACAGCCTTTCGGGCGGTGAAAGTCAGCGCATTAACTTAGCCACTTCGCTGGGAAGCAGCCTGGTAGGCTCGCTTTACGTGCTGGATGAACCCAGTATCGGATTGCACGATCGCGACACACAGCGTTTAATAAAAGTGCTTAAGCAGCTACGCGACTTGGGCAACACGGTAGTGGTGGTAGAGCACGACGAGGAAATCATTCGAGCTGCCGATTACATCATCGATATCGGTCCCCAAGCCGGACGACTGGGAGGGGAAGTTGTTTTTGCAGGGAAACTCAAAGCTCAAACTCCCCAGCTCAAACAATCGCACACCCTGCGCTATCTGGCCGGAGAAGAAGCAATAGCCGTTCCCAAGCTGCGCCGCAAATGGAACAGTTACATCGAAGTACTGGGTGCACAGGAAAACAATCTGAAAAATATCAACGTCCGTTTCCCTCTGAATGTGCTGACCGTGGTAACGGGAGTAAGCGGATCGGGTAAGTCGTCGCTGGTACGCAAGGTTCTTTACAGTGCACTAAAAAAATACTATGGCGGCATAGCCGAGCGTAGCGGACAATTCGGTGTACTGAAGGGTGATATGGACCGGATAACGGATGTTGAGTTCGTCGATCAGAATCCCATAGGACGCTCGTCGCGCTCGAATCCGGTCACTTACATTAAAGCTTACGACGAAATACGGAAACTATTTGCCGCACAGCAACTGTCGAAACAAATGGGTTATGCCGCCTCGCATTTCTCTTTCAACACCGAAGGAGGACGTTGTGAGGAATGTCAGGGAGAAGGCTGCGTGCGGGTAGAGATGCAATTCATGGCCGACCTGACGCTGGAATGCGAGCAATGCCACGGTAAACGTTTCAAGCAAGACATTCTCGAAGTTAACTACCAAGGAGTTAACATATACGATGTATTGGAGATGACGGTAAATCAGGCTATCGAATTTTTCGGAAGCCAGTCGGGGAGCACCGAAAAGAAAATCGTAAAGCGTCTCAAACCGCTCCAGGATGTGGGTATCGGTTATATTAAACTGGGACAATCCTCCGCAACGCTTTCGGGCGGTGAGAGTCAGCGCGTAAAGTTAGCCTCTTTCCTGGCCAACGAGAAGTCGGAAGCCACCCTCTTCATCTTCGACGAACCTACCACCGGATTGCACCTGCACGACATCAAAACCCTCCTTGCCGCCATCGATGCCCTCATCGAAAAGGGGCATTCGGTCATCATAATCGAACACAACCCGGAGGTGATAAAATCTGCCGATCATGTCATCGACATGGGACCCGAAGGAGGGGAAGCGGGAGGACGGATCCTCTTCGAGGGAACCCCCGAGCAACTCGCAGCATGCGAAGCTTCCTATACCGGACACTTTCTGAAGAAGAAATTGGAGTCAAAAGCTGAAAAAGCCGCTAAAAAATAAGAAAAACATCAAGCATATGAGAACAATCAAAAAGAAAGCATTCAACTACGAAGCGGCTGTAGCCGAATTGCAAGCCATCCTTCTGGAACTGGAAAAAGGCAAGGAAGCCTCTTTCAAAGGACTTAAAGAAAAATTGCAGCGGAGTAGCGAACTTCTCGAACAATGTAAAAAACACCTCCACGAGGTCGACAGCGAAATAGAAGGAGTCATGAAGCAACTCGACGAATAGGCGCGCCTATGTCTTCACTCGAAACCGATAACAGAGAGCCTGAGAAGCGACGCCTCTTTCCGGCAGTCGTCATACCCTGTCTGTTAGCTCTGATCATGCTCCTCATCCAAATCCTCCAAACAGGAATGGATTGGGACTTCCACCGCGCCGGCATCTTTCCCCTCAGACCGGCATCGCTTGGCGGAATCTTCAGCATGCCCTTTGTACACGCCGACTGGGCTCATTTGGCCACCAATCTGCCTGCTTTCATTCTTTTAGCAAGCGCCCTTTACTATTTCTATCCCGACATTGCTTCACGGACTACCCTGTTAGCAACAATCCTCAGCGGAAGTGGCCTTTGGCTCATTGGCCGAGACAACTGGCACGTGGGTGCCAGCGCGCTCATCTACGCCCTCGCCTTTTTCCTCGCCATAAGCGGAGCCATACGAAGACACATAGCACTGACGGCATTATCCTTTGTTGTGGTATTCTGTTACGGCAGCATTGTCTGGCAGTTATTCCCTTGGCAAGCCAACGACCCGGTATCTTGGGAGGGGCATCTTACAGGAGCGATAAGCGGCTTGTTACTGGCCATAATCTTACGCAAAAAAGGCCCTCAGGCGCCACCCGAGCATTGGGAAGACGAGGATGAAGATATTCCGACCTCCACATCGGAGACAGACGAGAAAGAATCCACAAACGAGGACTACGAAAAGCTTCCCGGCTCAGAAGAAACGAAAAAAACACCCGAAACCTCTTCTTTTCAATAAGAAAGAGTCAGCTTCGGGTCTGCATTTTTCAGAGCGGATGAAGTCCTATTGCTGCATTTGCCGGCTCAAGGCGGCTTCTTCTTTCCTGCGACGATCGAGCTGCTGATGATAGACGCTCATTCGATAAAACTTCAGATGATCGGTGTTCGTCTTCTGGCGGTAAATCTCAATGGCTTTGTTGATGTAATCCCAAGCCTTGCTAAGGTCTCCACTCATTTCGTAGGCCACGGCTAAGTTATTGGCGGCAAAAGCCTTCTCCGACAAACGCTTGCTTTGTTCGAAGGCCCTTTCCCAAAGAGCTATCGCAGCGCTCCAGTTTTTGGCATAAATAGAGTCCAGCCCCTGTTTCATAAGCTTGCCACGCACATCAAAGAAATAGCGATCTTCCGGTTCCCAATAAGGCAGGAAGCGCTTCACCGACTTGCGACCGATGTATAGAGCCCCGTTTTTCAGAGCATCGCCGCGCAAGGGGAAGCGCTCGAAGACTTCTTTGCGCGAAAAAGCAGTATCCTCCCAAAACAAGCTATCGGCAAATTGTAAACGCTCGCTCTGTTCCACTCCGGGGCGGTGTACGCTCCAGTCGGAACGATAAATTGCCGCCAGAGAAAGACCGTAAACGTAATAATCCTGATAAAACTCTTCGAGGCGACTGGAAGTCTCCAAACGATTGAGTGCCAACAAAGCATCGGCATTGTAGCGCCGACAAAGCTCCTTCACCTGATCGGCTGTAAGGCTTTGTACCTTCCGGTAGTCGCCGGTTGTATTAAGGCTCTTGTAAATCAGCTCCTCACCTGTAAAAAAAGTTTTCCCGGCAATTTCTTCACTTAATGCGCTCAGCAGAAGCATACTCAGACTGTCGGTAGCCTGTTCGATATTTCGCTTCGTATCTTCGAGCAACCAAGTGCTGTGTCCTTCTTTTGGGGGCTGCGTGGCAGCATTATTTACGATGAGAAGACGCCCGGTGGGGAAAGCGACTTTTGCCGGACGCAATACGTCGATGCTCGTATAGAGCATTCCCGTACAAGCTGTTGAGCAGCATGCTACAACAATCAACAAGGATAGATTCAGTAGTTTTTTCATTGTTATTATGTTTTGTGTTCGAGTTTATAGTTCCAATTCCAGTCCGTCGTAAGCCAGATGCATGCCTTCGGGCAACTCGGCGTCCACAAAACGATGCAGGCCCATATCGTGGCTCATGTGGATAAAAAACGTCCTCCGCGCCCCGATTTGTCGGGCCAGTTCGATGGCTTCCCGAAGGTTGAGATGCGAGAAATGCGCTTCCGGCCTAAGAGCATTCAGCAATAACAGTTCCAAATTCTGCAACTTGGCCAAGGATTCGGGAGTTAAAGTTTTCACATCCGTCAAGTATGCCATCTTTCCAATGCGGTAGCCCAATATGGGCAACTTGGCATGCATCACCCGAATGGGTTGTATCTCGATACCTTCGATGCTAAAAGCCTCCTCCGCAATCTCCTGCAGCTGCATGACCGGAGTACCGGGGTAGGGTTCCGGCACAAAACAATAAGGCATGTTTCTCCGTATGACATCCAAGACCCGAGCTTCGGCATAAATGCGGGTATCGCCCATGGGACGCAAATCGTCCAATCCACCGATATGGTCGTAATGCTCATGGCTAAGCAGCACCTGCGTTATCCGCCCCGACACAAAACGGAGCATCTGTTGCCGGAAATCGGGGCCACAGTCAATGAGCAGGCGCGTAGAACCACAGCTTATCAAAGCCGATGCCCGCAAACGCTTATCTCGCTTGTCGGTCGAGAGGCAAACCGGACATTTGCAGCCTATTACCGGCACTCCGGTAGAAGTTCCGCTTCCAAGAATGCTCACTCTCATAAACCTTCCTCCGTATTTATGTCCATCCGTATACGCCATTCGGCAGGATAAAGATTGTTGCAACGCTTGCCGAGATTCTTACCCCAACCCAAAGGGAGTCCGCGATAACAAAGCAATACGAGTCCTTGGGGAACGTCATCCGGCAATTGCAAACTTTCCCGTCTGAGGAAGGCAATGCTGTCGGCATAACTCAACTCGAGTGCTTGGAAGGCGCTCCGGTCAAGTGCTTTTGAAAGAGCCAACTGCTGCGAAGGCAAAAAATCTCGTCCTTTCTGCTGTCCCAGAAGCAAACCCGACAACAAACAGCGAAGTTTTTCTTCCAGCCAAAAGCAATCGCTCAGGAAAGTTCTTGGGTAGGCCTTGATGCCCGATTCGGAGGCAAAGAAAGCCCAATCGGCATGAGACTTCAACATCCGGCCTTGAGCTAAATTCTTCAGTTCAGACCGTCTACAAGCTTTCGGTCGAAAAGATTCGCTTCCCGATGTTTTACGGAGTACAGCCAGAAAAAAGCCTTCACCCCGGAGCTTGTGCGGATAAAAACGATAGCCGTATTCTCCCGAGACGATACCGGAGCATGCAGCAATATCGACAGGCAGAGGGGAAGCCCCCAGTTCCTCACAAATCCAGCGCACATTCTCCTCATTTTCCTCACGGTTGAAGGTACAGGTGCTATAAATGAGTACGGCATCGCGTTTGAGGCAAGGCCAAACCTGGCTCAGTATCTCGCGCTGGCGCCGGGCACAGAAGGTCGGAAGCCCGGGATGCCATTCCGAAAGAGCTCCGGGATCTTTACGAAACATACCCTCGCCCGAGCAAGGCGCATCTACCAACACCGCATCGAAGTAAGCCGGCAAACGCCCGAAATCTGCCGGACTGTTGCAGGTAACAAGCACATTGGAATTGCCCCATTTCAGAATATTCTCACAAAGCACCTTAGCTCTCGGACGAATCACTTCGTTACTCACCAGCAGACTATCCTTACTGAGGGTTTGCAACAGCAAAGTTGATTTTCCGCCGGGAGCAGCGCAGAGATCGAGGACTCTGGATGCAGTTGGAATGTATTGCCGGGCCGCCTGAAAGAGAAACATCGACGAAGCTTCCTGGACATAAAAAGCCCCTCCATGCAGCAAAGGATCAGCTGTAAAACGAGGGCGCTCCGCAAGATAATAGCCCGTTTCGCACCAAGGCACCGGATCATCCGAAGGAGACAAAGCGACCTTATCATTCACGCGAATGCTTACCGGAGGAGAGGCCGCTAAAGCCTGCTCAAAAGCCGAGAATTCCTCGCCAAGCAACGTGCGGCTGTAAGCTGAAAACTCTTCCGGTAAATTCATGTTGCAAGAAGCTTTATCAGGGTGATTTACATTGCTCATCGAATGCAAAGATACATTATTTTACCGCATATTTAAAGCTTTAGTCCCCAAAAAATACGAGAATACGAAATCAAGCCGGGAAGGCATTCGAGACAAGAATTTCTTTATTCTCGTTTTTTGTAGCAGCATATTTTGTCGATTCGCTTGCTTGTAGTACATTTGTAGCTGAAAAAAAGAAGCTAACTATAATGAAAGACTGACTAAGAAAAACGATGCAAGCCATAATTCCACCCGTCGATAAAGAACTGCTAAAGAAGGAACTGAATCAGGAGTGTTTTCTTCGTCCCACAAACAAAGCACACAACGAGATTTACATCATCACAGCCCATCAGGCTCCTAACGTCATGCGGGAAATCGGTCGCTTACGCGAATTATCCTTTCGGTCATGGGGAGGCGGCAGCGGTAAGGAGTGCGACATCGACGAATACGACCTGATGGAAGAGCCTTACTCGCAACTCATCGTTTGGAATCCCGATGCCGAAGAAATTATCGGTGGCTATCGTTTTTTATCAGGCTCGCAAGTAAAGTTCGACGACAAGGGACAACCCCTCTTCACCATGGGACATCTCTTCCTATTCAGTCCTAAATTCATCGAAAAACATCTCAAATATACCATTGAGCTCGGGCGTGCTTTTGTGCAACCCGACTACCAAAGCGCCAAAATGGGTATGAAAAGCCTCTTTGCGCTGGACAACCTTTGGGATGGATTGGGAGCTCTTATCCATAAGGAAAAGCAAGTACGCTACTTCATCGGCAAAGTAACTATCTACAACGATTACCCGGCAGTAGCTCGCGAACTGATTTACGAATACATGTACCGCTTCTGCAACGATCCCGAACGCTTGATATACCCTGTGAAGGAATTTGTAGTAAGCGAAGAGAACCGGAGCCTCGCCCGCAGCCTGTTTGCCGATAAAGATGCCGACGCCTGCTACAAAATACTGCAAAAGAACGTCCGAAACGAAGGCGAGACCATTCCGCCTCTCATCAATGCCTACCTCGGGCTAACCAATACGATGCGCATGTTTGGCACCATGTGCGACCCTGACTTTGGCGGCACCTACGAAACCGGCATCATGATTACGATAAAGGATCTCTTCGAGTCGAAAAAGAAACGCTACATCGAGCCCTATATCGAGTATCTGAAACTCGTACTGGCCAAGCATCGTGCAAACAAACGCCGCAATAAAAAAAACAAAACCTGAGGCTTCTGTCGCCTCAGGCCTCCCGAAAAGCGCAAAAAATCAAGCAGACTTCTGCAAGGAAACAGCCCAAGGCCCTTCCGTTGAGGGACCGAAGGCTGTCATTATTTTTTGTATCTTTGCAGCTCGAAAAAAAATGCGATAAAAATACAATTCCCAAGCTTTATGGAACTTGAAAGCAAATACGACCCAACCCATATCGAAGATAAATGGTACGCCCATTGGATGAAAAAAGGCTTTTTTCACTCCCAGCCCGATAGCCGTGAACCCTATACCATCGTTATCCCGCCCCCTAATGTAACCGGTGTTCTACACATGGGACACATGCTCAACAACACCATTCAGGACGTATTGGTACGCCGTGCCCGGATGCAAGGCAAAAACGCATGCTGGGTACCCGGTACGGATCACGCATCCATTGCTACCGAAGCTAAAGTGGTGGCCAAACTTGCCTCCGAAGGCATCGACAAGTCGCAACTAAGCCGCGAAGAGTTTCTCGAACACGCTTGGGAATGGACTCACAAACACGGCGGCATCATTTTGGAACAACTTAAAAAGCTCGGAGCCTCCTGCGATTGGGATCGAACCTGCTTCACCATGGACGAAGTGCGTTCCGAAAGCGTAATGAAGGTCTTTGTCGATTTATACAACAAAGGACTTATATACCGTGGAGCTCGGATGGTAAATTGGGATCCCAAAGCCAAAACAGCCCTCTCCGACGAAGAGGTGATACACAAAGAACAAAACGGGAAACTCTATTACATCAAATACCGTGTGGCGGACGAAGACGACTATGCCGTGATAGCCACTACCCGTCCCGAAACGATCTTCGGTGATGTGGCCGTCTGCGTCAACCCTGCCGACGAGAAGACAGCCCGTTTCCGCGGGAAAAAACTCATCGTCCCCATCGTAAATCGTGTAGTTCCGGTCATAGAGGACGAATACGTCGATATCGAATTCGGGACGGGATGCCTCAAGGTAACGCCTGCACACGACGTAAACGACTACGCTCTCGGCGAGAAATACGGACTGGAATGCATCGACATCTTCAACGACGATGCCAGCCTCAACGCTCAAGGCCTCCACTACAAAGGCAAAGACCGCTTTGAGGTGCGCGAAGCCATAGTTCGAGAATTGGAAGCAAAGGGGCTCCTCGAAAAAACGGAGGACTACAAAAACAAGGTAGGTTTCTCGGAACGTACCGATGTAGCCATCGAGCCCAAGCTCTCCACCCAGTGGTTTCTCCGCATGGAAGAGCTGGCCAAGCCGGCCCTCGATGCCGTACTGAAAGACAACATACGTTTCGTTCCGGAGAAGTTAAAAAACACCTACCGCCATTGGATGGAGAACATCCGCGACTGGAACATTTCCCGACAGCTTTGGTGGGGCCATCGCATACCGGCCTACTACGCTACTCCGTTACAAGGCAAAGAAAGTGACACGAGCCCCGTTCTCATCGTAGCCCAAACCGAAGCCGAAGCACGCAGGCAAGCCGACAAGCACCCCGCTCTGCAAGGCAGATACACACTGCGGCAGGATGAAGACTGCCTCGACACTTGGTTCTCTTCCTGGCTCTGGCCCATCTCCGTATTCGACGGCATCCGCAACCCCGACAACGAAGAGATACAGTACTACTACCCCACACAAGACCTGGTGACCGCACCGGACATCATCTTCTTCTGGGTGGCACGTATGATTATGGCCGGATATGCCTACCGCAAAGAAGCCTGCTTCGGGAATGTTTACTTCACCGGAATCGTTCGCGACAAACTGGGGCGCAAAATGTCCAAGCAACTGGGCAACTCGCCCGATCCCATTGAGCTGATGGAGCGCTACGGAGCCGATGGGGTACGCATGGGGCTCCTCCTCACGGCACCGGCCGGCAACGACATACCTTTCGACGAAGCCCTCTGCGAGCAAGGCCGTAATTTCAACAACAAAATATGGAATGCTTTCCGACTCCTGAAAAGTTGGGAGGTAAGCGACGAACCACAACCACAAACGGCTGCCGTCGCAGTAGAGTGGTTTGGCAACATGCTCCGAAAAACCACGGCCGAAATGAACGATCTCTTTTCCAAGTACCGCCTTTCAGAAGCTTTGATGCTTCTCTACAAACTCTTCCGCGATGAGTTTTCCGGCTGGTATCTGGAATTACTAAAGCCGGCCTACGGATGCCCCATCGACCGTCGCAGTCTCGAAGCCACACTCGACTATTTCGATGCTCTGCTCCGCCTGCTACACCCTTTCATGCCTTTCATTACCGAAGAGCTCTGGCAGGCCCTCAGTCCCCGCAAGGAAGATGAAAGCATCATGCTGGCCATGCAAGACCAGGCAACGGACTACGACGAAAAACTGCTATCCGACTTCGAAACCGTGAAGGAAATTATCGCCGGAGTGCGCAACATACGTCTGCAAAAAAACATACCCAACAAAGACGAACTTCAATTACAGGTACTGGGTTCGCACAACAGCAATTTCGACTCGATTATTATGAAGATGTGTCGCTTATCGACGCTCGTAGCAAGCCACGAGAAAGCCCCGGGAGCTAGCGCTTTTCTGGTCGGAACCACCGAGTATGCCGTACCGATCAGCGACCGGATTGATGTAGCCGGAGAATTAGAAAAGCTCCAAGACGAATTGAACTATCACGAAGGCTTTCTACAGTCGGTGATGAAGAAACTAAGCAACGAAAAATTCGTAACTAATGCAAAATCCGAAGTAGTAGAAATCGAACGGAAGAAAAAAGCCGACGCCGAAAGCAAAATAGCTTCGCTGAAAGAAAGCATCACAGCCTTCAAAAGCATCGGTTGAAACATAAAAGTAAAATAAAAGAAGAAGCGTGAAAAAAGATTTTTTCACGCTTCTTCTTTTTTATTCAAGAGGTAGTCGAAGCATCATCCCACGATGAGACAGCAGAACGAGCTATCTTAATCCCTGTATAAAAAAGCAGGAGTATATTCTTTTGCTGAACTTCAAAGGCCGAATCAAAGGCAAACAAAAACCGCAACAAGACTAATCCTGCTGCGGTTCGGTGGAGATTACCGGACTCGAACCGGTCACCTCGACACTGCCAGTGTCGCGCTCTAGCCAGATGAGCTAAACCCCCATTTGTTCTGATTCGGGCGCAAAGATACGGAAGTTTTGGGAATATCCGAATTTTTTCAGAAAATTTTCTTGTAAATATGACAATAGGGACTGCCGTTCTTTTTTTGGTAATAACCCTGATGATAAGCTTCGGCCTCCCAGAAAGTATCGGCAGGGCGCAAAGAAGTCGCCACATCGTAACCTTTGTTGCGCAGGATAGCGATGTATTTTTCGGCCAATTGCTTTTGTTCGGGCGTCTCATAAAAAAGCACCGAAAGATATTGCTCGCCGATATCAGGCCCCTGTCCGTTTTTCTGAGTAAAGTCGTGTGTCTCGAAAAAGAGCTTCAGCAGGGTTTCGTAAGAAGTCTCACGGGGATCGAAAATCACTTCGGTGGTTTCCACATGTCCCGTACCGCCGGCACAGACTTCGCGGTATGTGGGATTATCGACCCTACCACCCATGAAACCAACGGTCGTTTGGCGTACTCCTTTGGCTTTCATAAAATGGTATTCGGTACCCCAGAAACAGCCGGAAGCAAAGTAGGTTTTTTGCAAGGCTGTATCGGCCGACAAGGCTTGCTCCTGGTCACGAGGCACAAAGGTCAGCGAGATGGAATTGACGCAGTGGCGGGTATTTTTCTCGGTAAAACCTTCGTTGAGGAAGACATGTCCCAAATGTCCCTTGCAAGTAGCACAGACAATCTCCGTGCGCCTTCCGTCAGCATCGGGCAAACGCAACACGGCACCGGGCACCTCATCGTCGAAGCTGGGCCATCCGCAATGCGATTCGAATTTATCTTCCGAACGATACAGCAGAGCGTTACATTGTTTACAGTGGTAGTTACCGGCTTCCTTGTGGTTGGTATAGGCGCCGCTAAAAGGACGTTCCGTCCCCTTATGAATGATGACGGCTTCTTCTTCGAGTGTCAATTGCTTAAATTTCATAACTTTTCTTTTTTCCGTAGTCTGTGCACATGCCGCAACAGCTACAATCCATGCTGCCAAAAGCAGCTTTACGAAACGATTCATAACTATAATTAATAAGTGCATCCAAGCCCTTTGCCCATCATTGATTTCGGGATGCAAAAACGGGCTTTCGCTGTTAAAACAACTCAGAGAAGTAATTGTTTAGCGGCTCGGGGCTTTTGCAAGGCCGAACCCATCTCTGTTTCTCATATTCGAGTTTTTATTGTACTTTTGCGCTTTGCAAATCCGTGTAAAGTACATACACCGCCTTATAACGGAATTTTTGCCTGAAACTTATTGTAGTTATATATTTTTAATGGAAAAAAAATTTACCGAATACTCCGGTCTTAACCTCTCCGATGTCAACAAGGAAATACTGAAATACTGGCAGCGCCACGATGTGTTTCGCAAAAGCATAGACGAACGCAAAGGGCACACAACTTTCGTTTTTTACGAAGGGCCTCCCTCCGCCAACGGCATGCCGGGCATCCACCACGTGATGGCGCGCAGTATCAAAGATGTGTTTTGTCGTTACAAAACGATGCAAGGCTTTCGTGTGGAACGTAAAGCCGGCTGGGACACCCACGGGCTTCCTGTAGAACTAAGTGTTGAGAAAGACCTCGGCATCACCAAAGAAGATATCGGTAAAAAAATATCGGTCGACGCATACAACGCAGCCTGCCGCCGCGATGTGATGAAGTACACCAAAGAATGGGAGAACCTCACCACTCTGATGGGCTATTGGGTGGATATGCAAGATCCCTACATCACCTACGACAACCGTTACATCGAGTCTCTGTGGTGGCTCCTCAAGCAGCTCTACAACAAAAACCTGCTTTACAAGGGTTATACCATACAGCCTTACTCTCCTGCCGCCGGAACGGGTCTTAGCACCCACGAACTGAATCAGCCGGGCTGCTATCGCGATGTGAAGGATACGACCTGCATCGCGATGTTTAAGTTGAAGCACCTCCCCGCCGACTCGTCTTTAAGCGATTGGCAGGATGCTTACTTCCTTGCATGGACCACAACTCCCTGGACCCTCCCCTCCAACACGGCTCTCGCTGTAGGCCCTACTATCGACTACGTACTGGTAAAAACCCAGCAACCTTATACTCAAAAGCCCGTTTCGGTTATCGTAGCCGAAAGCTTGTTGCCAGCCATCATGGGCAAAAACGACTACGAAATAACTGCCCGCTGCCAAGGCGCCGAGCTGGCAGGTATCGAATACGAACAGTTAATCCCCTGGGTAAAACCCGAAGGGACAGCTTTCCGTGTCATCACGGGTGACTTTGTTACCACCGAAGACGGAACAGGCATTGTGCACATCGCTCCGACCTTTGGCGCCGACGACGACCGCGTGGCGAAACAAAACGGGATAGCCCCCCTCCTGCTCACTGACAAAGACGCTAACCGCCAACCGATGGTAGACCGCACCGGAAAGTTCTTCCGCTTGGAGGATTTGGATCCTGACTTTGTGGCCACGCAGGTAGACAAAACACTCTATAAGGATTTTGCAGGACGTTACGTAAAAAATGCCTACGACGAAAGTCTCGATGAAGACAGTGAAACCCTCGATGTTTCCATCTGCATCATGCTGAAACAGCAAGGCTTGGCCTTCAAAATCGAGAAACACCTACACAGCTATCCGCACTGCTGGCGTACCGACAAACCGGTGCTTTACTATCCCCTCGACAGCTGGTTCATACGCACTACCGCTTGTCGCGAGGAGATGATTACTCTGAATGAAACCATCAACTGGAAACCGCAATCCACCGGAAGCGGACGCTTCGGGAAGTGGCTTGAAAATCTCCAAGACTGGAATCTCTCGCGAAGCCGCTATTGGGGAACTCCTCTGCCCATTTGGAGAACAGAAGATAAAATCGAAGAGCTCTGTATCGGATCGGTAGCAGAACTTATTGAAGAAATCGAAAAAGCGATACAGGCCGGTTTCATGACCGAGAATCCTTATAAAAACTTCAAGCCCGGAGTTTATAACGCCGAAAACTATTCGGTCGAAAACATCGACTTGCACCGTCCTTACGTAGATGCCATCGTCCTCGTATCGCCCGGTGGAAAACCCATGAAGCGGGAGACAGACCTGATAGACGTTTGGTTCGATTCGGGCGCCATGCCCTTTGCGCAACTGCACTACCCCTTCGAAAACAAAGAACTGGTGGAGTCCGGCAGTTTCTATCCGGCCGACTTCATTTCCGAAGGTGTGGATCAAACCCGAGGATGGTTCTTCACCCTGCATGCCATCAGCACCATGGTCAGAAAATCTGTGGCTTTCAAGAATGTAATTTCCAACGGGCTGGTGCTCGACAAGAAAGGCAATAAAATGTCGAAGCGTTTGGGTAATGCCGTAGACCCCTTCTCCACGATCGAGAAATACGGTTCCGACCCATTGCGCTGGTACATGCTCACCAATGCTTCCCCTTGGGACAACCTCAAATTCGATATAGAAGGTGTAGAAGAAGTTCGACGGAAATTTTTCGGGACACTTTACAACACTTATTCTTTCTTTGCTCTCTATGCGAATGTGGATAATTTCCGCCCTTCCGAAAGCGAAATTCCCTTGGCAAAACGCCCGGAAATCGACCGTTGGATTATATCTTTACTCAACTCCCTGGTGAAGGAAGTACAGGAGCATTATGAAAACTACGAACCCACTCGTGCCGGACGAGCTATTTCCGATTTTGTAAACGAGAATCTGAGCAACTGGTACGTTCGTCTCAACCGGAAGCGTTATTGGGGAGGAAAATACAACGAAGACAAAATAGCTGCTTATCAGACCCTTTACACTTGCCTCGAGACCGTTTCGCGCCTGATGGCTCCTTTGGCACCTTTCTTTGCCGACAAGCTTTACTTAGACCTGCACGCCATGGACGAGAACAAAATCCTGTCCGTACATTTGGCGGCATTCCCCAGCTACGATGAAAAACTTATAGACACCGATTTGGAGGAGTGCATGCAACTGGCCCAACAGCTCTCGTCCATGATACTAGCCCTGCGCCGGAAAGCCGAGAAGAAAGTACGCCAACCTCTGTCAAAAGCTGTCGTACCGGCTATCGACGAAAAAGCCTTCCGGCAGATAAACTACATGGCCGACCTGATAAAAGCCGAAGTAAACATAAAGGAACTAGAGGTGATAGCGGCAGATGCCGACATGGACAGCCTTGTAAAAAAGGCCAAAGCCAACTTCAAAACTTTGGGGCGGCGTTACGGCAAACTCATGAAAGAGCTGGCGCAGGCAATAGCGGCTTTCGACAAACGGCAAATAGCCGAAATAGAACGTAAAGGAAGCTATTCCTTCACACTCCCTTCGGGCGAACAAGTCGAACTCTGCTCCGAAGATGTGGAAATAATTACCGAAGACATGCCCGGTTGGCTGGTGGCCAATGAAGGCAAGCTAACAGTGGCTCTCGACATCAGCCTCAACGACAGCCTGATACAGGAAGGGATTGCCCGTGAACTGGTCAATCGGATTCAAAACATCCGCAAAGCCAATGGCTATGATATTGTAGACCGGATAGCTGTAAGCATCGAGAAGCGAGAGGAAATAAGTGCAGCGGTGAAAGCTTTCGAATCCTACATCGCAACACAGGTGTTGGCCGACAGTATCAGTCTGGAAGACCGCCTTACGGAGGCCAGCGATTTGGATTTCGACGAATACGTAGTAAAACTACGGATCGAAAAAATTGTTTAACCTTAAAAAGGGAGAACGCAGCAGGGAGCCAAACCATAATTTTTGGACAAGCCCCGCCTTTTTTTATACATTTGCAACAGATTGTACACAAAATAACGTATGAGCGAATTAAGCGAACAGGAAATTTTCAGGCGTCAAAGCCTTGAAACCATGCGGACAATGGGCATCAACCCTTACCCGGCGGAAGCCTATCCGAGCAATGCCTTCTCATGTGAAATCAAGGCAACATTTAAGGACGACGAGAGCAAGAGGGAGGTCTGTGTTGCCGGACGAATTATGAGTCGGCGCATCATGGGCAAGGCCTCATTCGTAGAGTTACAAGACTCCAAGGGCCGTATTCAGATTTACATAAACCGCGACGAGATAAACAGTCCCGAACAGCCCGAAATGTATAACACCGTATTCAAAAAACTCTTGGATATAGGTGACTTTATCGGCATTAAAGGCTTTGTTTTTCGCACACAAATGGGCGAAATCAGCGTACACGCACAAGAACTCACGGTACTTTCAAAATCCATTCGGCCGCTCCCGATTGTAAAATACAAGGATGGAGTCGCTTTTGATGCCTTCGACGACCCCGAACAGCGCTACCGCCAACGCTATGTAGATCTGGTTGTAAACGAAGGCATTAAGGACATTTTCATTAAACGCACCAAAATATACCAATCGATGCGCGACTATTTCAATGCACACGATTACATTGAAGTAGAAACACCGGTACTCCAGCCCATACCGGGAGGAGCCGCCGCCCGCCCCTTTGTTACACACCACAATGCCTTGGACATTCCGCTCTACCTGCGCATAGCCAACGAACTTTATCTCAAACGTCTGATTGTAGGTGGCTTCGAAGGGGTATATGAATTCTCAAAAAACTTCCGTAACGAAGGTATGGATCGCACCCACAACCCGGAGTTCACAGCCATGGAGATTTATGTAGCCTACAAAGACTACAATTGGATGATGGATTTTACGGAAAAGATGATCGAAAAGATCTGTTTGGACGTAAACGGGACGACCGAGCTGCAAGTGGGAAAGAAAAAAATTAGCTTCAAGGCTCCATTCAAGCGCATTAGCATGATTGACGCCATCAAAGAGCATACCGGCATCGACATTTCCGGATTGAATGAAGAGCAATTACGCGAAGTATGCCGCAACTTGCAGGTAGAGACAGACGAAACCATGGGCAAGGGAAAGTTAATTGACGAAATATTCGGAGCAAAATGTGAAAGCAAGTACATACAACCCACTTTTATTACCGACTATCCGATAGAAATGAGTCCCCTATGTAAGCGTCACCGCTCCAATCTGGAGCTTACCGAACGCTTCGAACTGATGGTCAACGGTAAGGAGTTAGCCAATGCCTACACAGAGCTGAACGACCCTATCGACCAGCTCGAGCGCTTCCAGGAACAACTCAAACTGAGTGAGAAAGGAGACGACGAAGCTATGTTCATCGATATGGATTTTGTACGTGCCCTGGAGTATGGTATGCCTCCCACATCGGGTATGGGTATCGGTATGGACCGGCTGGTGATGCTACTGACAGGACAACAAGCCATACAAGAGGTGCTCTTCTTCCCACAAATGAAACCCGAAAAGGTCGAGAAAAAAGACAGTAACGAAAAATTCGCTGCTTTGGGTGTTCCGGCCGAATGGATTGAAGTCTTGCGCAAAACGGGCATCAACACAGTGGAGGCCATGAAGGAGCTGAACCCCAACAAACTCCATCAAGACCTCTGTGGGCTTAATAAAAAAGAAAAATTGGCATTGCAAAATCCCTCGAAAGAGGAAGTACAGGAATGGATAAGTGCTGCTGAAAAATAAGAGAGCTTGAATACAACAGTAAGGGAGCTTCCCTAAATTAACCAGTAAGAAGCATGATGAGCAAAGACCTACAAGTGGCCGTAATTGGCGGAGGCAGTTGGGCTACGGCTATTGCCAAAATATTAGTTACCAATGAGGAGAGTATCAATTGGTACATGCGCCGGCAGGAGCAAATCGACGAGTTTATACGCCTCAGCAAAAACCCCTCCTATCTTACAGGCGTGAAATTCGATTTGGATCGGATTCGTTTTACCAGCAATATCAACGAGCTGGTGCGTACATCGGATATAATTATTTTCGCCACGCCCTCACCTTTTCTGAAACAACATCTTAAAAAGTTGCGGAGAAAACTTGAGAAGAAAATAATCGTATCCGCCATCAAGGGTATTGTACCGGACGAGAATATGATTGTTTCGGACTACTTCGAGCAAGTGTACGGAGTAGCCAAAGACAATATTGCCGTACTGGCAGGCCCTTGTCATGCCGAAGAGGTAGCCTTGGAACGCCTATCCTATCTTACGGTGGGCTGCAGCTCGAGGGAGCGTGCACGCAATCTGGCCAAGAAGTTTAGCACACCCTATATCAAAACAGCCATCAGCGACGATATTGTGGGCATCGAATACTCTTCCGTAATGAAGAATATCTACGCCATTTCGGTTGGTATCTGCCACGGCCTCAAGTACGGAGATAACTTTCAAGCCGTGCTCCTTTCAAATGCCATACAAGAGATAAATCGCTTCTGTAACGCAGTAAACCCTATGCACCGCGACATTAACGAATCCGCCTATCTGGGCGACTTGCTGGTAACCTCGTACTCCAAATTCAGTCGCAACCGCCTCTTTGGGACTATGATCGGGAAGGGATATTCCGTAAAAACCGCCCAAATAGAAATGGAGATGATTGCCGAAGGGTATTACGCAACCAAGTGCATATATGAAATAAACGAAAAATATCAAGTAAACATGCCCATTGTTAATGCCGTTTATGAGATACTATACAACCGCAACTCCCCGACACTCGAAATCCGAAGATTGAGCGAGTTGCTGAAGTAAGAAGTTATAAAACCAATAAAAACAGTACATCATGGATCGTATCAAACTTTCGATAGACCGAGTATTCGGTTTTGTATCCCAAGAGGCCATAGCATCTTATGCCGCAGCTTCAGCAGCCGCAAACGAGAGTCTTCACCGGGCAACGGGAAAAGGCAATGACTTTTTAGGATGGTTAAACCTTCCCTCCTCGATAAGCTCCGCGGATCTGGACGAGATAGAAAGCTCCGCCCGGCTCCTGCGTTCGGAGTGCGAAGTAGTGGTAGTGGTAGGTATCGGCGGTAGCTATTTGGGTGCCAAAGCTGTTATCGATGCCCTTTCAAACAGCTTCGAGCAGCTGCAAGGATCTCGCAAAGGACATCCACTCATCCTCTATGCCGGACACAACATCTCGGAAGATTATCTGTTCGAACTGCAAGAGCTGCTCAAGACAAAACGTTTCGGTATTATTTCCATATCCAAGTCGGGCACCACTACCGAACCGGCTATTGCCTTTCGCCTGCTGAAAGCCCAATTGGAAGAACAACAAGGGAAAAAAGAAACGCAGCGGCTCATTGTCTGCATCACGGATAAAGCTCGTGGCGCCTTACGCACACTGGCCACACAAGAGAACTACAAAACCTTCGTGATAGAAGACAACATCGGCGGACGCTTCTCGGTATTGTCGCCGGTAGGCTTATTACCGATTGCCGTTGCCGGTTTCGATGTCAGAGCCCTGGTTCAGGGAGCTGTAGAAATGGAAAAAGACTGTGCTCCCGATAGGGCTTTCGAGGAGAATCCTGCGGCCCGCTATGCGGCAGTGCGGAACGAACTCTACAAACAAGGAAAGAAAATCGAAATACTCGTTAACTTTCACCCCAAATTACATTACATAGCCGAATGGTGGAAGCAGCTCTACGGCGAAAGCGAAGGCAAAGAGCACAAAGGCATCTTCCCGGCGGCAGTCGATTTTACGACGGACCTTCACTCCATGGGACAATGGATACAGGATGGTGAACGGACGATTTTCGAAACCGTTATCTCGGTTTGCGAAGCAAAGCATCGAAAAATCATCCCGCATAGCGAAGACAATCTGGACGGATTAAATTTCTTGGCCGGTAAACATGTAGATGAAGTGAACAAAATGGCCGAACTTGGAACCATGATTGCCCATGTGGACGGAGGAGTTCCCAATCTGAAGATAGAATTGCCGCAACTTGATGAGCGCTACATCGGACAGCTGCTCTACTTCTTCGAAAAAGCTTGCGGAATAAGCGGTTATCTCCTCGGAGTGAATCCATTCGACCAGCCCGGCGTAGAAGCTTATAAGAAAAATATGTTCGCTCTACTTGAGAAACCCGGCTACGAAGCCGAAAGTAAGGCGATTAAAGCCCGACTCTAAACCTAAGAGTAGATATATAAAACACAAACTTCCACAAAAGGCTCATCAATCAAGGGAGGAGTCTATGTGGAAGTTTTTATGTTTGCCACCTGAGGCGCATCCAAAGCAAAATTAGGGTTCCTGCAAAGGCGGATTTGGAGTGGTTGTAGCAGGTTTTAGTCGCTCGGTTTTGGGATAGTAGGTAAATACATCCTTTTCATCCTTGGGACGCTGTTCTTCGAGCCAGAAAAAGTTTTTGAGGTAAGAACCCTTTTCCTTGGCCTCATCCAAAGGGAACATCGTTCCGGCAGAAGTGGTAGTCAACAAAATTTTATCCACTTTTTTGGCTTTCAGATACATGGTAACGTAGCTGCTCTGTGTCTTGTTCATCCCCACCAAAAGGCCATCCGATTCGTCCTGAGGAAAATAAATCGTTTCGGCATTACCGTTCACAAAGATTTTCCGTACGGCACCACTGTCCACATAAGCAATAATTTCCTTCCCCGAGAGCTGATTGAAATATTCGGAGCTCACTTGCTGTGAGGCCATAGCCGACTGCTCGATAACAACACGTTCAACTTTCTGATTCTTGGTATAGGCCTTAATGCTGTCGCCCGAAAGCTGGCTCCCTTCCGCCCAAAGAACGGGTTCTCCGTTCATGCAGATAATCGAATCACGGGTGGAGTAAATCAAGGAGTCGCAAATCCCTTGTATGTCCGTTCGGAAGACCCGTACATTATAATAGCCCAAAGAGACATTAAAAATCGAGTCTTTGAAGCTCCGCAACGTATCGGCATGGAGGTACATACGATCCTCGCCCGACCAGTCGACCAACAGAGCCGAGTCGGTGGCCAAGCCTCGTTCGGTACTGTCGTTGTAGTGCAGGTAATTACCGTACAAGGTGGATTTATGAATTGAGTCGGTAAGCTCTACCTTCGAGAAAGCCTCTGCAAAAGAATGCTTTTTATCATAAAAAATGGTATCGCCCACAAGAGATTTTCCGTCTTTGTGTAAAACCAAAGACCGTTTCAGCAGCATTGAGCGCTCGTGATCCGTATCGTACCAGCCCAAGGTGGAGTAGATGTCGGTTTCATCCTGATAAACAATATGTGTAGTTCCGACAATATCAGCAACTTTGGATCTCGTATTATACCTCAAGGTATCGGCATCCATAGTGAAGTTGGGGTTTACCAAACGGACTTCATTGCGAAAAAGCGCCCGCTCCGTATCGGGCGAATACTGTCCCCAAAGCGAAGAAAGAGCATTCAACTTGTCATTAATAACCCCACCCGTGTAATAATAAGCCAAATTAACTACACGATCGTAATTGAGGCTGTCCGTTGTAAGCACGGCATCCCCCTTTTCCAAACGAACGTTGTTACGCAAGCGTGCTAATTTGGTATTCCCGTTATAGTAAAGCACATCTCCGTATACAAACACCGAATCGCCCTGTATGATTTGTACATTTCCAAAAGCATCAAGGGAGTTTTCATTCTGATAAAAATAGGCACTGTCGCAGTACATCAGAGCATTATCGTGCCGGAAACAGACATTCCCGCTGAGCAACTGCACACCGGGTCTCAGGCTTTCATCCACCGAAATGATATCCGTGTGTTCCAGATAAACAAAAGTAGTTTTCTTATTTGAAGCGGTTTTAGGTCTGTTTTTTTCCGTTTGCCGAGCAGAAGTTTTGCTCACCTGATCCAATACCTCCTCCCGAAGCTCTCCCCGGCTATTTTGGGCAAAGGAGGGTAAAAAGCCCAAGCAGCAGGCGGCAAGGAGAAAGAAAGAGGAATAGCGCTTCATGCAATACGGCGACAGCAGGTGAAAAAACTATTTAATCCAACCGGGATACTCAAATTTGCAGTTGCTCCAACGAGGATCGATGCTGATGTAGGTTTCTTTCTGCTTCTTCACAATCCAGGCATTGATGAAATCTTCACGTTTTTTAGCTTCGTAAATATTTCTCAACAGCTGGTAATCGTCCGTAAGATTGGCCTTGTGGTTCTCGGTTTTCGACTTCACCTTGATTACAGCCACCATCTCCTTATTCGTTTTAGGGTCTATCATACTGAAAGGTTGAGAAATTTCGCCGACCTTCATAGCATAAGCTATTTTGGCTGCTTCGGGAGGCAAGTCCTGATATTCGAATTTGGAGGTACCCGTTTTTTCGTTGAGCATCAAACCGGCATTCATGGCCGAATTTTTATCCTGAGAGTGAAGCACGACTCCCTGTTCAAAACTGATTTTATCCTCACGTATAAGGCCGGCGATGGAATCCAGTTTTCGGGTAGCTACCTCGCGATCTTCAGAGGAAACACGGGGTTTCATCAGTATATGCCGGCAGTTGATCCGGTCTCCACGCTTCTCAATCAGTTGAATAATATGAAAACCAAATTCCGACTCGACCACACGCGATACCTTATTCGGGTCTTGGAGATTAAAGGCAGCGGCAGCAAATTGAGCATCCAGCTCCCCCCGAGCAAGAAAACCTAACTCTCCTCCATGCGTAGCGCTGGCTTTATCCTCGGAATAGAGACGGGCTAATACCGAGAACTCGGTTTCTCCTTTATTCACACGATCTGTAAAATCACGCAAACGCTCTTTTACACGTGATATTTCTTCGGAAGAAACAGGCGGGGTAAAACTGATAATCTGGAGTTCTACCTGCGCCGGAACAAGCGGAATACTGTCGGGTGAAAGCGAATGATAATAGCGCCGGACATCCGCCGGACGGGAAGAAATATTATCGACCAGCTTCCGTTGCATCTCTTGTATAATCATCTGATTACGAACTACCTCTCGCAAGTCTTCACGGATGCGGTTACTGGGTTTTCCGAAATATTCCTCCAGCTTCTCGCGCGAGCCTATTTGAGAGAGAAAGTAGTTCATTCGAGTCTCCACCTGATTCGACACAGCGCTCTCGCTCACCGTAACACTGTCCAATTCGGCTTGGTGCAGAAAAAGTTTCTGAATGGCAATCTGCTCCGGGATGACACAATACGGATCGCCTTGTATCAGAGTACCTTCGTATTGAGCCCGCAAGCGCTGTTCTTCTACTTCCGACTTCAATATGGCTTCGTCTCCAACCAGCCAAATGACTTCATCTATGATGTTCGACTGAGCATTTAGAGTAACAAGGTTTGCAGCTAAAAGCAGTCCGAGAAACATTATTTTTTTCATTCTTTTTCCGTATTTTGATTTCTTTCTATTTGCTCAATAAGCACAAATATTCATACACAATTAAGGTTTCGGAGCAGGCTCTTCCTTGGAAAGAAGGGGATCTTCTTTCCTGTAGATTTTTATTCGCCCTTCTTTTAAGGCCTCTTCGTACAAATCGCTCTCGAAAGATACGATGTAATCAGCTTTCATCTGCATACGAATAATATTCGTTATTTTTTCTTTGGCCAACTCGTAAGGTTCCGGACGGTCGGAAGGCAGGTAATCGTTTATATGCAAGAGGTAAGTATGCAACGAATCCGACACCTCATAAAAGGATTGTCTGACAGCTTTCTCAATGGGTTCTTTAGTTTGTATCGGAAGTTTTTTCAGCAGGGAAGCAAGAGGCATCCAGGCATCTACAAAATATTCGAAACCGACTGCATTCTGAAAACGGTATTTTTCTATATTCTCAAGAGATTGCGTGTTCCCCCTCCTCACCCATTCGCGCATATCTTTCAGCTTGGGTGAGGCCTTAGGAGTTATTAAAAGAAAGCCTTTGATAACCGGTTCTTTCAAAAGCATCTGGGAGCCGTATTGTTTGTAGAAGGCCTCTATCCGCTCCTCCCGAGGATCCGTATTCAAGCGCTGATCAATCAGATTTTGCTGGTATTGATGGATAATCAAAGATTTACGATACTCCTGCACCATCTTTTCAATCTCTTCCTCGTTGGGTGTATTACGCTTCGCGTTTTCATACATGAGCACGTCTATGGCCCATTTACGAACGATGTTATGAGCCATTTCAATGCTATCGGTCGAACTTATGTCCGAAGGAATTGCCTTTGCCACATCATCGTAATACAGAAACTGACCTTCTACTTCTGCCACGGCAGCATGATGATTGTCAACACTCTTCTTGCGGCAGGTTTGCAGCATCGAGAAGAGCAAGAGTACACAAAGAATAGCGGTTTTCATCATCAATTCGTTTTTCCGGGAGATTTTTTCTTTATCAACCAAAAACAACTTTAGCCATGAATCTCTTCACGGCTAAAGCCTTCTTTATTTATTAGTTCTCCAAAGAGATTGATTCATAAGTGATTTCAAAGATAAAGCTTTTATTTTCTCCGGCTTTATCGCGTTAGTTTTTCTTAACCGTTTTCAAAACATTTTCGTCTACAAATACGGGGTATTTTTTCCGTAAATCGCTGATCCAGCGCTTCTCAAGGTAATCCTGATAATCGGAAACGACCAATCCGCGTACATCGGAATAATCCTCAGGCTTGTTTTTCAGGTTTTTACCCACGACGAAAGCATAAGGATATTCTTCAGAAAGTTCGATCGTCTTATCCTTAAACACATCCCTGTCAACAACCCTGTTTTCGCCTTTTGCAAAGAGACCCTTTTCTATTTTGACGTATTGCACGCTGTCGTTCAAACGTTCGGACAAATACTTGGTGATGGAGTCCTTCTCAACACGTTTTACGAGGTCTCTCGCCGCATCGTAGCTTGATTCGTCCTTACACCAGATTACATGCCCCTTGAAATGCGGCTTGGGCCATTTATATTTTTTCTTGTTGGATGCAAAATACCTCTGCAAACCGGCAACATCTTTCGAAGCGCGTTCCCAGACTTCTTTGTTGCTTACCTCGAAAAGCAAAATACCATCGTGATACTCCTTCATTAAGAGACGGAAATCGGCATATTTCTTTTCCAACTGAGAGTCCTCGTAAGCGAGTAATTCTCCATCTACATATTTTTTGAATTTATCGGCAACAATATCCTCAATGGACAATTTGTCGGTTTCGGAATAAGTAGCCAAATAAGTTGTGAAATCGGACTGACTCCGCGTCCGGCCGGCAAAGCTAAGCAACTCTTTATTCAGCTTAGCAGCTTCGGCTAAGAAGGAAGAATCTCCCAAATGCCGTCCGGCAAGCAGAGCATAGTAGTCTTTCAAATGTTCCTTATGCATCACCACGTTATAATCCGCATAAAGCTTCGCAACAAAGGCCAGCTTCCCTTTCTCTCCGCGTTCATCGCGTTTAACACGACGTTCCAGTTCCGGTTTCAGATCTGCGTAAGAGGCTAAATCTTTTTTATCGAGTAATTTTATGATGTGCCAGCCATAACGCGATTCGATCGGTTGAGAAAACTCGCCCACATTATGAATTGCAAAAGCAGCGTTTTCGTATTCGGGAACCATACGCCCCGAGCCAAACCAAGGCAGCTTTCCGCCATCGACAGCCGAGGCCTTGTCATCGGAATACTTCTCGGCCAAAGCAGCAAAATCATCTCCGGCAAGAACGCGTTGATACAAAGAGTCGATTTTCTTTTTAGCCTCCAAAGGATTTTCGGAGGTAAATTTCATAATATGTGCGGTAAGTACCTCGCCCATACTCTTACGACGTTGATGCACCTTCAGGATATGGTAGCCGAACATAGTACGCACCGGTTGAGAAAGCTTCCCTGTCGGAGTGTTGTAGGCCATAGTTTCAAAGGGATAGATGGTGCGAAAGGCTGTAATCCAACCGATATAGCCATCATTTTGCACCACCGACTCATCCTCGGATACTTCCTTGGCTACCTGTGCAAAATCTTCCTGTTGCAAACGCTGCAAAGCCATCTGAGCCCTGTTCCATGCCAGTAATGTATCCTCCGGGCTTGCATTCTGGTTCACACGGATAAGAATGTGGCTCACCTCAATGTCTTCCTTCATGCGTTCGTAGGCTTCATGCAGAATGGCTTCGTCGGCCGCGCTATCAATCAGATAAGGCTGAGCAAGTTGGGTGCGATAGCCGGCTAACTCGCTGCGAAAAGAAGCTGTGGTATCCATCCCTTGAGCAAGAGCCTCCTCTACTTTCAATCTGAAATTGATGAAGAGATCGACGTACTCATTAAGAGTTTTTTTATCAATACTATTGTTTGCGTTGTTTTTATTGTACACATACTCAAATTCCGACTTGAGTATCGGCTTGTCATTTACCGTCATCAAAACAGGATCGGGAGTTTGTGCATTCAAAAAGCCAAAGCTCCAGAGCAAAATCACAGGGATTAAAGTTCTCAGATTCATGATAGTTACTGATGTGTTTTTGTTATAAAAGATTTACGTATTTATACGGTGAAGATATTTAACTTTCTAAAACTGCAGGATTCGTCATTCGCCTCGGCTATAGTTCGGGGCCTCGCTGGTAACAGACACATCGTGCGGATGGCTCTCGACCACACCGGCATTGGTAATGCGTGTAAACTCTGCGGTATGGAGCCGATCTATATTGACAGCACCGCAATAGCCCATGCCGGCACGCAGACCGCCTATCATCTGATAAACCACCTCGTAAAGCGATCCTTTGAAGGGAACGCGGGCTGAAATACCTTCGGGCACCAACTTTTTAAGATCCGCTTCCATATCCTGAAAATAGCGGTCTTTCGAACCTCTCTCCATAGCTTCCAGGGAACCCATGCCGCGGTAGGATTTGAATTTCCGCCCGTTGAAAATGATGGTCTCTCCGGGCGACTCCTCCACACCGGCAAAAAGAGAGCCGGCCATAACCGTATAAGCACCGGCAGCCAAGGCCTTAACAATGTCTCCGGAATAGCGAATACCGCCATCGGCTATCGAAGGCACTCCCGTTCCTTGAAGCGCCTTAGCCACTTCGTAAATAGCCGAAAGTTGAGGTACGCCAACTCCGGCAATCACCCGTGTGGTACATATCGAACCCGGGCCTATGCCCACCTTTATTGCATCGGCGCCGGCTTCGGCCAACATTTTGGCAGCCTCACCGGTAGCCACATTCCCTACAACCACATCAATATCGGGATAACGCTTTTTTGCCTCGCGCAGGCTACGAACGACGCCGGCAGAATGCCCGTGAGCAGTATCTATCACGATAGCATCTACTCCGGCCCGGACCAAAGCGTCCATCCGGTCGAACATATCGCCCGTGATACCGACACCGGCCGCCACGCGCAAACGCCCCTGTTCGTCCTTACAAGCCATCGGCTTATCTTTCGCCTTCGTAATATCTTTGTAGGTAAGTAAGCCCACGAGCTTGTTATCTTTATCTACTACAGGCAGTTTCTCTATTTTGTGTTGCTGCAGGATGTCGGCGGCAGCTTCCAATGTAGTGGAACGTGTGGTCGTAACGAGATTATCTTTCGTCATCACCTCACGAATATGCCGCTTACCGTCGCGCTGAAAACGCAAATCACGATTCGTAACAATACCGACCAAATAACCCTCCTTGTCCACCACCGGGATACCCCCGATTTTATATTCGGACATCAGAGCTAAGGCATCCGTCACACTGGCATCCGGAAGGATGGTCACCGGATTGGAAATCATTCCGTTTTCAGCCCGTTTAACGATGCTTACCTCCCGGGCTTGCTCCGCAATCGACATGTTTTTATGAATAACCCCAATCCCTCCTTCACGAGCAATTGCAATGGCCATTTTGGACTCTGTAACCGTATCCATAGCTGCCGACACAATGGGAATTTTCAATTCGATGTTGCGGGAAAAACGAGTACTTAGATCTACTTCGCGGGGAAGCACTTCGGAATAAGCGGGGATGAGGAGTACGTCATCAAAAGTTAGACCCTCAATACGGATTCGTTCGGCAATAAAAGACATAGTCGGATAATTTTTTATTCAATAATACGGATGCTTGCAAAGCCCTGCAAAACAGGCTATGAAAAATTTATTGCGTGCAAAAATACACATAATCCGCGAGAGTGGAAAGACATTCGGATGAAAAACACGGCGCCTTTAAGAAGAAAAAACATTCTGCCGCAAAGCCCGGCAAAGCACTTGCAGGGAAGCAGTTTCAAGGCTCTTAGGCTAAGGCCAAAACAAAGACACTGACTGTAACATCATCAGCCTCCCGTAAGGCATGTACACAAGCCTCAAGGGTAGAACCTGTTGTAAGCACATCGTCAATCAATAAAATATGCTTGGAAGCAACAGCCTGCTTGTCGATCAGAGAGAAAACCCCTTCGGTATTTCGAAAACGTTCGTAAACACCCTTACGGGTCTGTGTCGGGTTTTCGACACTGCGGACAAGGCTCTTCGTATCGATGGGTTTTTGCAGTACGGCAGCAAGCCCCTCGGCAATGCAGGCGCTTTGGTTGTAGCCTCTTTTACGCAGTTTGTTGACATGCAGTGGCACCGGCATAAGCAAGTCCACGGACCTAAAGTCCGGAGACGCGAATAGGTCTTGAGCGGCACAGCGCCCCAAGAAGCGCCCCAGTTCACAATTGCCCTTATATTTCAGTTGATGGAGGAGGCTCTGATAAGGCGAGCCCTTGCGAAAAAAGAAAAAAGCCGTGGCGCGAAAGACCGGAACTTTTCCCCAAAAGCGCTGTTCTACCGGGTTATCCGCTTGAAGATGATAATTCGTTCGAGGCAGGTTATCCTGACAATACAAACATATCTCGCCTTCGCCTCGCTGCCGATTGTTCCCACAAGCCGGACACAAATCGGGATACAAAAGGCTAAAGAAATCTGAAATCCAAGAGGCAACTTTCATGAGGCTTCACTACGGAAAAAGCATATCTATAATTTTAGGCAGAAAAATCAGCACTCCAATCACAAAGGACAGCAAGGCTGTCCAAAATACTGCTCCGGCAGCAGCATCTTTCGCTACACGGGCTAAGGGCTGCTTCTCGGGTGAAAGCAAATCGACAACCCGCTCAATAGCGGTATTGAACAGTTCCAAGGCAATGACTACCATCATACACAGCAAACAAAGCATCCACTCATAAAGCGAAATATCGAGCGCAATACCGAATACGACGACTCCAAAACTGACAAGCAAATGAATTCTCAAATTCATTTCGCTTTGTAAGGCAGAAGCTATGCCCTGAAGGGCAAAGCCGAAACTTTTAAACAAGCGTTTCATACGCAAAACCGAATAAGAATTTGCAACAAAAATAAAAAAAATCCGGCAGAGAAGCATCTTGCCGGATTCCATAGTACTATAATTCGATTCAAAATTTATGCCTTCACCCGTCCCAGATAAGAACCGTCCCGAGTATCAATTTCGATGCTTTCTCCTTCGTTTATAAACAAGGGAACACGCACCGTAGCCCCCGACTCTACCGTAGCCGGTTTCAAAGTATTGGTGGCCGTATCGCCGCGCAGGCCGGGTTCGGTGTAGGTTATCTTCATTTGTACCTTGATCGGCATATCGGCATACAACACCGTATCGGTGGAGGCGTCGGACACAACGTCCAAAATCATTCCTTCAAGCAGGAAATCAACCCCGTTGATGAGCGCACGCGCTATGGGTTGTTGCTCGAAAGTTTCTTGATTCATAAAAATGAAATCTTCACCTTCCTGATACAAATATTGATAGGGACGACGTTCGACGCGTACATCTTCCAGCTTCTCGCCGATATTAAAACGACGTTCAAGCACACGACCGTCCACCACATCTTTCAGTGTAGTCCGCATAAAAGTATTGCCTTTACCGGGCTTCACATGCAGAAAATCAATAACGAAGTAAAGCCGTCCGTCCATTCGGATGCAGGTACCGTTTTTTATGTCTTGAGCATTAATCATGAGAGCATTCTTTTAATATGTTGATATTTAGGCCTGCAAAAGTACAATTTTTCTCCTAAAAATCAAACCAAAGGCACACAAAATTCATTATCAGAAAGTTGCATTACGAGAGCAGCTAAGAATATCGGGTGAAGAAGGCTTAAGAATCGAAGAAGTTGAAAAAACTCCAACTTCGGATACTCTTTCCAAACACATGAATCCGGCAGCTACTCTTATTGAAACAATTGCCCAAATAGCAACATTAGGCAAGCCTAATCAAGCTTGCGTAGTTTCAACCAGAGAATGCAACTTTTTGTTTCAAATTTAAGAAAAAGATTTCTTT
>BDEJ01000010.1 GCA_001653155.1 Porphyromonadaceae bacterium H1 | reverse complement strand
TCGGGAGCCCGCTACAACTGCAAATGGATTTGGTAAGAACAACTTTAAAACACCGCTATTATGAAAACTAAAATATGTATTCTGAGCCTGTGGCTATTGGGCAGCTTGAGTCTCTACGGACAAATCCGGGACCGCATCCGCATCGAAAATCCGGAATCGCTTTTTGAAATCAGCTCCGACGGCAACAGGAGCCTGTTTTGGAAAACAGGCCCGACAACGAAGGCAAGCGGCAAGCCGGCGCTGCCTGTGTACCGCTTGCAATACCTGCTCCCGGCGGATGCACGGCTGACGGGCATCCGGTTTTCGCAAAGCCGGAAGCGCCTTCTGGCGGAGGATGTCTTCGTAGCGCCCGTCCCGAAAGCCATTCCCGTGGGCGCTTTCCCTGGAAGGCAGCCTGAGGAAGCCGCCTTCGACCAGGAAGTGTATCAGTCCGACCTCCCCTATCCGGGCAAGCTCTACGAAGTGGAGTCGGATGTCTTCTTCCAAGGCTACCACTTGCTTAGCCTTTGCATTTACCCCTTCGAATATCTGCCGCAAAGCAGGACGCTGAATTACTACCCCGAACTGCAATTCCGGATCGACTACGGGCCGGCTCCGGCCCCTCCGGCTCCGCTCCGGCAGAGCGAAGTCCGTTACGAAGAAGGGAAGCGCCTCTTGCAAAGCCTCGTACGCAATCCGGAGGACATCGAGCGCTTCGGTGTCGCACCCCGGCAGCTCAGCCGGGGCCGGCAACTCCTGCCGCTGAGCCGGCGAAGGGGTATTACGAGGCTCGGGCGGGCTACCCTGACTACGGAAATCACTCCGGACTACCTGATTATTACGGCCGACTCGTTGGTGGAAGCCTTCCGGCCCCTCGCGGAACTCAAAACGCGGAAAGGCCTCTTTGCCCGCATCGAAACGGTCGAAAACATCGGCCGGAGTTATCCGGGTTCCGATTTGCCGGAAAAAATCCGGAACTACCTGCTGGAGGCCTTCAGAAAATGGGGAGGAGGGCTCTATGTCCTGCTGGGCGGCGACAAGCACATCGTAGCGCCCCGTATGGTGAAAGGCGTTATGGGTACGGACCAGAGCCTCCACCCTTGCGACAAGTACTACGCCACTTCCCGATCCTTCACCTACGAAGAGGGAGTTTTCAGCGGAAACTACAACAAGTCTTTTATCAATATTGCAGGCCGGCTGCCGGTAAGCAACGCCCGGGAGGCAAGGCTCCTGATTGACAAAATCGCCTCCTACGAAAGCGGGCAGACCCCCGATCCGGAATACTACCGGAACATCCTCGTGGCCGATGCCTTTATCCTCCGCTGCCCGAGCATAGACATCCGAGGGGATATAGGCAAAGACAGTTTGAAGAAATACTGCGAACAATACCTGCCTGCCCATATCAGGCCCTGGCTGATGGTAGACGATCACGATTGCAGCGGAAGACTACATGGTTATGGGATCTTCAATTGCTGCAGCGACGGTTCTGAGTCTAATAACGTAGCATGTCTCGATCCGAGCCGATGTACAACAGGCGACGAGGAGCTGAACCGGAACAACTTTCTGAATGCCCTGAATGCAGGCTCTTCGAAGGCCGGTTTCGGGAAGTTTCACATCGTTTATCACATGGATCACTCGGGACCCACGGGCATGGGCATCTCCGGCAAGGATAAGGGCGATGGCATCCGGCGGGAGGATGTGGACGTCCTGCAGAACGGCCCCTCCTACCAAATCCTGATGTCGGGGGGCTGCAGTCCGGGCAACTTCAACTACGACTGCATCGGAAGACGCTTTCTGCTCAGTCCGCAGGGCGGCGGCGTGGCCTTCATCGGTAATACGGATGCAGGCTATTCCGACGAATACAGCCAGTTCGGCTCCTTTATCAAGGCGCTCTACGGCACAGGGCGCTACGACATCGGCAGCGCCTTCCAGAAGGCACTCGATGCCGGCTGGCGCCTGCACCTGCTGGGGGATCCCGAGATGCAGGTATGGACTTCCCGGCCGAAGCACATGCAGCTGACGCTGTCGGACTCCATTCTGACAACGGGAGAACAAAGCCTGCGTATCGGCATTCAAGGTCTGGCCCCCGGCGAGCGGGCGAGGCTTTGCCTGCGAAAAGGAGAAGAGCTTTACGAGGTCATGCTGGTGGAAGCAGGGCAATACGACCTGAGCTTCTCGACAGAGAGCCCCGGTAAAATAGAAGTTACGGCCACAGCCCACAACTACTATCCCTGCCACCGGATTGTCCGCATCAACTCTTCGCCGGATCCGCAACTCCACATCCGCTCGCTCAGCTTTATCGACGACGGCAGTGCAGGCAGTGCGGGCAACAACAACCAAAAGAACGACGCGGGCGAAGACATAAACCTGAAAGTTCTACTGGAGAACTCGGGCATCCAAACAGCCTCGCAGGTGCGAGCAAGACTCTACAGCCTTTCGCCCTATCTTTCGGTTTCGCAAGCCGAGGCCGGCTTCGGCAATATCGCTTCGGGAAATTCGGTAGCGGCTTATTTCCGCTATCACATCGACAAGAATGCTCCCGATATCCCCATCGATGCGCGGGATAAGCAGAAAAGGGCGCGCTTCTGCCTCGAGATGCGGGATGCCGGCATGCGGCTATGGAGGGATACTTTCGCCATCGACATTGCAGCGGATTCCTTGGCTCAGTGCAACAAGCACATACTGGCGACTTCCAACGGCGACCTCAAGATCGAAGCAAACGAAAATATCCGTTTGCAAATAGACCTTCAATGCCTCGGCAAAGGGAGTTCTGTCGGGCTTCAGGCCATTCTCAAAAGCAAGGCTCTGCCACAGATTATCGAGCAGTGTTCCGAAACGCCTCGCAGCTATCCTTCCATCAGTCCGGACAGCATCCGGCAAGCCGATTCTCCTTTCGAATTCAAAGTGGGCCCCGGATATGCAGGAGTTCCGGCTCAGCTTGAATTCAGACTGGAACTGAGAAATGCCTACGGTAAGGTCTGGAACTTCGACTTCAACCTCGCATCCCCTCCGGATATCTCATCGCTGGATTTTTCATCGGATTTTCAGGAAATCGATCTGAATTGGGAAAAATTATCCAACATAAGCGGCTATAATATTTATCGTTGCGATGTCGGGAGCGAGAACAGCGAGCTTGGAAGCTATAAAAAACTGAATCTCCGGCCGGTAAACTACTGCTTTTTCAACGACACGGAAGGGTTGAAAGGATTGACCAAGTATTATTACCAGGTAGCTGCCGTATCGAATAGCGGTATGGAAGGAAAAAGGGAGCGGATTTTAGCTTGGACTTCCTACCCCCGAAAGTATCTATATCCGGTAACCATGGATACAATTCTGGGAGATTTCGGCAATAACAACATCAATGTGGCGGATATCGACGGCGACGGGAAGAAAGAGATTTTTGTCTCCAGCCGCAACCGGGTCAATACGCAGTTACGAGGTTACCTCGTAGGCTTAAGATACGACGGACAGGACATCTTTAACATCGACAACAACCTTACCTCTTCGAGCGGTTTCGCTCCTTTGCGAAAAACTCCTTGGGCTATCCCGGCTATCGGAGACCTGAAACGGGAAGGGCAATACAGCCTGATAACCGCCACACGAGAATACAACAAGCAAGAGGGCAATGATGTACTCTGCTATTCTTTCGAAGATGAAAATCCGAAAGACGGCAAACCGGATTTACGCTGGTCAAAGGAGATGGCAAGCCAACACTACCGGGGCGTGGTACTGGCCAACGTGGACAACAGCCCGGACGGATCACTGGAAATCGTAGTCACAGCGGACGAACGGGGGCCTATCGCTATCTTTGATGCCGATGGCAACATACGCACGAAAATAAACACGAGGAATACCTACGGTGCCATTGCCGTGGCGGATATCGATGAAGACGGCGATCAGGAAATCATCCATACGGACGGGCAAGGAATCTGTGTATGGAATCACGACGGCAGCCCCTACCGGGGAAGCAATCCTTTATACAGTCCTCCGCTGAGCGGTTATAACGTTGTCGGATCGCCCGTTGTATGCGACATCGACAACGACGGACACAAAGACATCCTGGCTTTTGCGATAAAAGACAATGCAGATCCCTACGCTGCTTCTATCGCCAAGCTCTTTGGCATCCGTTACGACGGAAACCCGATAGCTGGCCTCGACGGAAGCATCACGATAAACACGAATTTGGATTGGCTTCAGGAGCTCTATGTGGGCGATCTCGATGGCGACGGGAAACTGGAAATCGTTGCGCCTACAGAGGGAGCAATCAAGATATGGAACAACTCGGGAAAAGAGATTCGATCCATCGATAGCCCCATCTCTTCCGATAACGCTCCCATGTTGTTAGCTGATGTGGATGGAGACGGTCTGGCGGAAATTTTGTTTGCACTGGGAAATCAGCTACATGCCTACAAAATGGACGGCAGCAAGGCTTTAGGCTTTCCGCTGCGCAGCAAAACCCATACATGCGGAGGTATCTGTGTAGCCGACGTAGATAGCGATGGTAGGAACGAAATACTGGCTACATCCTATAATCAAATAGATATGTGGCAGACAAACGGTCTGCCGTCGGGTATCGAATGGGGCAGCGAACGTCACAATCCACACAACACGGGCGTCTATCAAAAACCCTGCGAAACCGAATACATCACCTCGAACAAGCTGTGGACCGAAGCCCGTTCGCTTTGCTACGATCTGATTGTAATGCCGAACAACAGTTTGGAAATTAAAGCCGAGGTAAGTATGCAGCCGGGCTCTCTGCTTATCGTCATGCCGGGAGCGCAATTGATTGTGGATGGGGGTAGCGTCAGAAACTGCAACGTAAAAGTACGCAGTGGCGGCCATCTTACACTCAAAAATGATGCACTGCTGGACATCCGCCAAGACGGAAGCTTTGTTGTGGAAGAAGGAGCCTTCTTCGAAAACCATTCGGGTTCGATCGAATAAATTCTCGGAACAAACAACAGCTTCCAAACAAACAAGGAAGCCTTTCTTGCCTCGAGGACGAGAAAGGCTTCCTGCTTTTTTCCGGAGCATTCCATGCCGTCCGTCATATTTTTTCTACCTTTGCAAAAAATTTCCGCCTGTGCCGCAAAGTCGCTCAAAACAATTCAGGGCGCAGGCCGACTCACGCAAACACAGAATAAGAGCTTATGCCACATATCTCGCAACGCGGGCAGGCCATGCCCGAATCGCCCATTCGCAAACTGGCTCCTCTGGCCAACAAAGCCAAGGCTCGAGGCATTAAGGTTTTCCACCTCAACATCGGACAACCCGACTTGCCCACTCCGGAGATAGCGCTTGAAGCCATACGCAACATCTCGCTGCGCATACTGGAGTACAGCCCGAGCGACGGATTCCCGAGTCTGAAATCGAAATTGGCGGCCTACTACCACCGTTTCAAAATCGATGTTACGGAAGAGCACATCATCATCACCTCGGGGGGCTCCGAAGCGGTGAATTTCGCCTTTATGAGCTGTCTCAATCCGGGCGATGAAATCATCGTTCCCGAACCGGCCTACGCCAATTACACAGCCTTCGCGCAGGCTGCAGGAGCCGTACTGCGTCCGGTCGTTTCGTCCATCGAAGAAGGCTTTGCCCTGCCACCCATCGAAAAATTCGAGGAGCTCATCAGCCCTCGGAGCAAGGGTATCCTCATCTGCAATCCCAACAACCCGACGGGTTACCTCTACACCCGCTCGGAAATGAATAAAATACGCGATCTGGTGCGCAAACACGACCTCTATCTCTTTTCCGATGAGGTGTATCGCGAATTCTGTTATACGGGCGCCCCCTACATCTCGGCCTTCCACCTTGACGGCATCGAAGAGAACGTAGTCCTGATCGACTCCGTATCGAAGCGTTACAGCGAGTGCGGCATCCGCATCGGAGCTTTGGTGACCAAAAACAAAGAAGTCCGCAAGAGCGTGATGAAGTTCTGTCAGGCCCGGCTCAGCCCTCCTCTATTGGGCCAAATTGTAGCCGAAGCCTCCATGGATACGCCCGAAGAATACATGCGCTACGTGTACGACGAGTATGTAGAACGCCGCAAATTCCTTATCGATGGTCTCAATCGCATACCGGGAGTCTATTCGCCCATACCGATGGGAGCTTTCTACACGGTAGCCCGCCTGCCCATCGACGACTCGGACCGCTTTTGCGCTTGGCTGCTCTCCGACTTCGAATACGAAGGGCGGACTGTTATGATGGCCCCGGCTTCGGGCTTCTACTCGAATCCTGAGAATGGCCGAAACGAAGTACGCATTGCCTATGTGCTGGATAAAGAAGAACTGAAAGAAGCCTTGCTTGTCCTGCAAAAAGCCCTCGAAGCCTATCCGGGCAGAACCCAATAGCACTCCAAAGGGATGAAGCTCGAATACTTCTTAGCCAAACGTATCCATTTCCGATCGGACGAAAAAAAAAGAGCCTCCCGCCCTGCCGTCCGCATTGCCACAACGGGGATTGCCGTGGGATTGGCTGTAATGATCGTAGCCGTGGCCGTAGTAATAGGTTTCAAAAACGAAGTACGTAACAAAGCCAGCGGTTTCGGCGGACATATCCTGATAAGCAACTTCGACAACAACAACAGCTACGAGATGAAGCCCATCCGGATGGATCAAAGCCTGAAAGACGAGCTGTCGGCTATCCCCGGAGTGAAGCACATACAGGAATTTGCAACCAAACCGGGCATTATCAAAACCGATAACGATTTTCAAGGCGTTATCATCAAAGGCGTAGGGCGGAATTTCGACTGGGATTTTTTCGGCAAAAACCTGATTGAAGGCCAAACGCTCCGCTACGACGAGAAAAAACCTTCAAACGATATGCTGATTTCCCAAAGCCTCGCCAAACTGTTGAACCTAAAGCTGGGCGACAGCTTCCTCATCTATTTCATTCAGGAAGAGGTTCGGATACGCAAATTCAAAATCAGCGGCATTTACTCCACCAACTTCGGAGAGAACGACAAACTCTTCCTGTTGACCGACTTGCGACACATACAAGGCCTGAACAACTGGAACTCGGACTCTTTCGGCGGTGTGGAGTTGCTTATCGACCGCTTCGACCAGCTCGACCGCATCAGCGACGAGGTTTATGATCGTACGGCCAACCGTTTCAACGAAGAGGGTAACGCCTATCAGATACGAAGCATTCGGGAGCTGGCTCCTCAAATATTCCAATGGCTCGACTTGCTCGACACGAATGTTTGGGTCATCCTGATTCTGGTGATGGCCGTGGCGGGCTTCAACATGATATCCGGCCTGCTCATCCTGATCCTGGAACGCACCAACATGATTGGAATACTGAAAGCCCTCGGAGCATCAAACTGGCTGGTTCGCAAGGTTTTCCTCTTCCATTCCCTCTTCCTTACGGCCAAGGGCATGCTTTGGGGCAACCTGGCAGGCATAGGCATTTGTCTGATACAGCATTACACACAAATTGTAAAGCTCAACCCGCAGGATTATTATACCGATTTCGTACCCGTAGAACTGAATTTCTACCACATGCTCCTGCTGAATGTGATCACCTTTGCCCTTTCGATTTTAATCATGATCGGCCCTTCTTTCCTGATAACCAAGATATCGCCGGCAAAGACAATAAAATTCGAATAGGATTTTCGAACGATTCTCCGTATTTTTGCAGGCTGATGTCGCCTGCTTCTTGAAATATGCTTAAAATAATAATCGACTCCTACATTCCCTACATAGAAGGCGCCTTGGAGGGCTTGGCCGATGTGCATTACCTGCCTTTCGTCGAAATAAAGCCGGAGCGTCTAAGCGATGCCGATGCCCTGATTGTCCGCACCCGAACACAATGCAATGCGGCTCTGTTGGAAGGCAGCCGGGTAAAATTCATTGCTTCGGCAACCATCGGCTACGATCACATAGACGCCGACTACTGCCGGGAAAAACAGATTTCCTGGACCAACGCTCCGGGCTGCAATGCTCTCTCGGTGGCACAATACCTCGCATCGGCGCTGAGCTACTTAGAAGAAAAAAAAGGCCTCGATTTGAAAACAAAAAGCATCGGGATAGTAGGCGTCGGAGCTGTAGGCTCAAAAATAGCCGAGCTGGCAACTTCCTTCGGCATGCGCGTCTTGTTGAATGACCCGCCGCGTGCCCGTCGTGAAGGAACAAAATACTTTGTCGATCTCGAAACAATCTGCCGGGAAGCGGATATCATCAGCTTCCATACCCTGCTAAACAGGACAGGGCCCGACAAGACTTATCATCTGGCCGATAAAGCCTTTTTCGAGCGTTTACGACAGAAACCCGTCATCATCAATGCCGCACGAGGCGAAATTGTTTCGACGGACGCCATTCTCGAAGCATTGAACGCCGGAAAAATATCGGAGGCCATTCTTGACTGCTGGGAAAACGAAGCGCAAGTCCACCCGCAGCTGTTAGAGCGAAGTCTGCTGGCCACTCCTCACATAGCCGGCTATTCGGCCGACGGAAAAGCCAATGCTGCCCAGCAGAGCATAAGAGCGCTAAGCCGTTTCTTCGGTTTGGGTATAGATGATTGGGAAACGCCACAACTGCCCCCTCCCATCGAATCGGCATGCAAGCCGGGGGGCTCCGTCACGGATTTTTTCCTCAGAACCTACGACATCGAAGCCGACAGCATCTTGCTCAAGAGCAACCCAAGCGGCTTCGAAGCACAACGCTCGAACTATCCCTTCCGTCGTGAACCGAAAGCCTACCTTCCTTATATGGATGCGGATTTTGCAAAAAGCTTCATAAAGACCTTCCCACTTTTCTTTTAATATTCAATAAAAAAACACGAATCTGAGTCATGAAAAGAATCCTGTTCGCATGCATCGCCTCAGTTTGCTTAGGAAGCCTAACAGCCCGAACAACCAATAAAGCCCTTGCGGCTTTCAGGGAAAACGAAGTCCTGCGCAATGCCGCTATAAGTCTGAAAGTGATAGAAAGCGGAAGCGGCCGCAGCATCTGCGAATACCTGCCGAATACGGCGCTCATCCCCGCCTCTACGCTGAAAATACTGACTACCGCTACAGCCTTGGAGCTCTTGGGGCCCGACTTTCGCTTCGAGACCCGCATCGAAAAAGAGGGGAAAATATTAGCCGGCGGAAAGCTCGAAGGCAATCTCTACATTCGTGGTGGAGGCGATCCCAGCCTCGGTTCCAAACAACTTGGCAAGCCTGATTTTTTGGACAACTGGGTAGAGGCCATCAGACAGGCAGGCATCAAAGCGATTAGCGGAAAAGTACTTACGGACGAGAGCTTTTTCGACAACGAAGGCATAAATCCGCGTTGGACTTGGCAGGATATGGGTAATTATTACGCAGCGCCCGCTTATGCCATTGCCTACCTCGACAACAGTTACGAGTTAGCTTTACGTTCGGGATCCGTGGGCAGCAAACCCGAAATACTGGGCACCACCCCTCCACTGCCCAAGCTCTCTTTCGAGAACCATCTGAAAAGTGCCGCCATTGCTATCGACAGCGCTTACATCTACGGAGCACCTCGCTCGTGGCAACGCAGCATCTACGGAGCCATACCCGCCAACCGCAGTCGCTTTGTGGTGAAAGGCGACATACCTCATCCCGGACAAGTGCTTGCCGCCCATCTCGAAGCCAAGCTTCGTGCCAAAGGCATCAGCGTGGAGGGAAGGCAACTGAAAGCGACAGGCAGCCGTCAAGCGCTCTACAAACACTACTCCCCCAGCCTGAGCGACATCATAAGCCGCATCAATACGAAGAGCGACAACCTCTACGCCGAACATGTATTCCGATATCTGGGTGCCTCGGCACAAACACAGAAATCCACATCCAATGCAGCCATTGCCAGACTGAGCGCTTTCTGGCAATCGAAGGGCCTACCCGTAGAGCAGCTTTTCATGTACGACGGTTCGGGCCTCTCGCCCGTAAACGCCGTATCGGCTGCTTTTTTAGTCGAAGTGCTGCGCTACATGCAGCAAGAAAGCAAATACGGCGCTGCATTCAAGGCCTCTCTGCCATTGGCCGGAAAGGAAGGAACCGTGGCATCTTTCCTCAAACAAACAAGCCTCGAAGCAAAAGCGAGGGTCAAAAGCGGTTCGGTGGAACGGGTGCGAGCTTATGCCGGATACATCGAACAAAAAGGGAAGTCCTATATTTTTGCAATAATCGTGAACAATGCCAACGGTAAATCGGCAGCCGTACGAAAGAAAATAGAAGAACTTTTGGTTGATTTGACAAGCAGCGCTGCAAAACGCGAATAAAAGGAGCTACGAATGAATTATGGAAGGGCTAAAGGAAATAACGGACTACATACTCGGTTTTTTACTGGGCGATGAGGAGGCTGCAAAGCAAGTGACCTACAGCAGCAATGCAGCAATATTCGATAACTACAAGTTGGTCGTTATTCCCTCGGATTTTTTCAAGGAAGGATGCTACGCCACAAGCCACAGCCTGCCGCAACTCCCTTTGGCGGAATGGGAAGGCAGCCCTTTGCTTTTCGGAAAGTCGAAAGTAGAACGCCGGGGCGACAGCCTGTTGCTTTATGCCGACGTGGTGGCCTCCAGTTATTTTCTCATAAGCCGCTACGAAGAGATGCTACGCCCCGATTGCCGCGACCGCCACGGGCGTTTTCCGGCCGAAGAATCCCTCCCTTTCCGGGCCGCTTTCCTGCAACGCCCTCTGGTCGAGGAGTACGGACGTTCCCTGCGAAAGCTCCTGCGCGAGCAGGGAGTGGACATAACCGAAAAACCTCCGACGCTCCGCAAGATATACCTCACCCACGATGTGGATGCCTTAAGCCACTACCGCAACTTGCGAAGCTGGGCCGGCACTCTTCTTCGAAGTCCGAACAGCCCGCAAGAAACCATCGTCGCAAGCAAAAGTTATTTCGGCAAAATCGAAAACGACCCCTGGTACAGTTTTCCTTGGTTGTTGGAACGCAACGCTTCGGTATGGCAAAAATACGGGCCGGATGTCTGTGAAACGATTTTCTTTATAAAGGGCGGAGGCGGTAAAAGCCGTGAAGATGCTCCCACAGCAAACATCATGAGCCGCGACTATCGCAAATTCTTCCAATACTGCCGCGAAGCCGGAGCCTCGATAGGACTCCATCCCAGCTATCAGGCCGGAGAAAAGACCGAGCTCATCGCAGAAGAAAGAGAAAAACTCGAAAAAGCTGCAACCTGCTCCATCACCTACAGCCGGAATCACTACCTCCGTAGCCGCGAGCCGCGCGATATGCAGGCGCTTATCGAAGCCGGCATTGAGCACGATTTCACAATGGGTTACGCCGCATCAGCCGGATTCCGGCTGGGGACATGCCGGGCCGTCCGCTTCATCAACCCCGAAACACAAAGCCTGACAGCCCTGACCTTACATCCTCTCAACGTGATGGACATCAGCTTAAACGACCCGCGCTACATGGCTCTGAACGAGGAAGAAGCCCTGCAAGAAGTCCGGAAACTCATTGAGACCTGCCACTCCCACAAGGGCGAGTTATGCCTGCTCTGGCACAACAACGCCGTGGCAAGCCGTACGGCCTCCTACCACCGGAATCTTTACCGGGAAATAACCGAATACCTGATCCGGCTTTGAGGCTTCAGGAAGCAGAGACAACACTCCGCATAAAACGCTCCACATCCACCGCTACCCGTTCGTGCTGTGCTTCGCCTATCAATTCACCGGCATTATCAAACACCGCAATACGAAATGTATAGCGCCGGCCTTCCTCTCGCTCGAGACAAGCCTCGCAACGCAGCTCCGCACCGACCGGGCTCGGCTTGAGATGCCGAAGCGAGACCGACACCCCTACACTGCTCTGCGTAGCAGGAAGACTTATCAACTTCTTAGCCGTATTTTCCATAAAAGCCACAAGAGCCGGCGTAGCCAATACCGGTAAGTCGCCCGAACCCATAGTCAAAGCCGTATCCTTTTCCGAAACCAGCATCGTTTGACTGAATTTTTTTCCCATTTTCAAAATATTTTTACGAAATAAGCTTGTTGCTAAACCCGCGGCAAAAGTAAACTTTTGAAAAGAATACAAAAAATGCCGTGCAATAAAATCCGATACCCCGGAAACCGCTCCCGATACCTCAGAAAGCACTCCCGACACCTCCGAAACCGCTCCCGATACCCCCGAAACCACTCTCGATACCCCCGAAACCACTCCCGATACCCCCGAAACCACTCTCGATACCCCCGAAACCACTCTCGATACCCCCGAAACCGCTCCCGATACCTCAGCAAGCACTCCCAACACCTCAAAAAGCCTCTCGGACACCTTGGAAACACCTCTCAGACACCTTAAAAAAAACTTCCGCCCCCTCAGAAATCACTCTCAATACCTCAGAAACGCCTCTCAAACACCTCATAACCGCTCCCAATACCCCCGAAACCGCTCCCGATACCTCAGAAACTCCTGCTTTGAAAACAAAATCCAATAATATCTTGTCCTAAAAGCAAAATTAAGCACCATCTCAAAAGTTTACCGGAGGGCAATGAAAAAATTATTGTAATTTTGTCCGCTCTTGGGAAGAGAAGATCTCCTCAAACAACGCAGCCAGCAGCTATATGGAATTTCAGATGATTGCCAAAACCTTCCTCGGTCTGGAGGAAGTCTTAGCCTCCGAATTGAAGGCTTTAGGAGCGCGGGCCATACAAATCGAACGACGGGCGGTAAGTTTCAGCGGCAACACCGAATTGCTCTACAAAGCCAATCTATGTTGCCGTTGTGCATCACGCATACTGAAACCCATTGCCGCTTTCGAAGCCAACTCCCCCGATCAACTCTACCGGAGGGCAAAGAAAATAGCTTGGGAGGATTTACTCACCATCGAGCAGAGCTTTGCCATCGACGCAACGGTTTACTCCGAATATTTCAAGCACTCGAAATTTGCGGCCTACCGTCTGAAAGATGCTATCGCCGATCGTTTCAACGAAAAATACGGGAAACGCCCTTCGGTTCAGCTCGAAGCACCCGACATCCGTCTCAACCTGCACATATCGCAACAACATTGCACACTCTCGCTCGACAGTTCGGGTTCTTCGCTACATAAGCGCGGCTACCGTACGGGACAAGGCGAAGCGCCTTTGAACGAAGCCCTGGCCGCAGGCATGCTTCTGATGGCAGGCTGGCAAGGTCAAACAGACTTTGTCGATCCCATGTGTGGATCGGGGACTCTCCTGATTGAAGCAGCCTTGATTGCCCTCAACATCCCGCCCGGCATATTCCGAAGCGAATTCGCCTTCGAGAAGTGGAAGGACTTCGACAAAGAGCTTTTCGAGCAGCTCTACAACGACGATTCGCAGGAACGAAGCTTTTCGGGAAAAATATACGGTTCCGATGCCTCGGGCACCGTCCTGAAAACCGCTTTACGGAACATAAAAAGCGCCGGTCTCGACCGCTACATCGAACTCAGCAAAGCTTCCATAGAAGACATGGAAGCCCCTACGAAAAACTGCTTGATAGTAACCAATCCTCCCTATGGTGAACGCATTGTCTCGGAAGACCTCTTCGGACTTTATGCCTCGCTCGGCTCCCTGTTCAAACATCGCTTTGCAGGCTCTACGGCTTGGGTCATCAGTTCGCACAAGGAATGTCTCGCGCAGATAGGCCTCAAGCCAAGCCGGAAAATCAGACTGCTGAACGGAGCACTCGATTGCAGTTACAACCGTTACGACCTCTTTGCCGGAAAACACAAACAACACATGGCTTCCCGTCCTTCCGGAGAATAGACAGCAGAAAACGAGGCGAACTCCCCCTCTTTCTTCGAGCATAAACGGAAGCGAACAAACTAAAAAACGTAAAAAAGCAAGAAGCTTTATCGACAAATCCACGCGATTATTTGTTATATTTGCGCAATTTTGAATTAGAGATAAATTTCAAACACCAAATACAGATTAACTTATGGCTAAAATAACCCGAGAAGAAGCGCTTCTCTACCACTCGAAAGGCAAGCCCGGAAAGATAGAAATAGTACCCACCAAGCCCTACAGTACGCAACGCGATTTATCGCTGGCCTACTCGCCGGGAGTTGCCGAGCCCTGCCTCGAAATACAAAAAGATCCGAATGCAGCCTACCGCTATACTTCCAAAGGCAATCTGGTAGCCGTCATTTCCAACGGAACAGCCGTATTGGGATTAGGCGATATAGGTCCCATGGCCGGAAAACCGGTAATGGAAGGCAAAGGATTGCTTTTTAAGATATTTGCCGGCATCGACGTATTCGACATCGAGATCAACGAGAAAGACCCGGAAAAATTTATTCAAGTGGTCAAAGCCATTGCACCCACCTTCGGAGGTATCAACCTGGAAGACATTAAAGCTCCCGAGTGCTTCGAGATAGAAGAACGTCTCAAGGAGGAACTCGACATCCCCATCATGCACGATGACCAACACGGCACGGCCATCATCTCAGCTGCCGGACTGCTCAATTCTCTCGAACTGACGGGTAAGAAAATCGAAGATGTACGCATTGTGGTGAACGGTGCGGGAGCAGCGGCCAACTCCTGCACACAACTCTACATGATGCTGGGAGCCCGGCTCGAAAACATCGTGATGCTCGACTCCAAAGGCGTTATCAATAAAAAACGCAAGGATCTGAACGCTCGCAAACTTCCCTTTGCCACCGACCGTAACATCACAAGCCTCGAAGAAGCCGTCAAAGGAGCCGATGTCTTTCTCGGTCTCTCGGTAGCCAACGTACTCTCGAAAGAGATGCTCCGTTCAATGAACGAAAAACCCATCGTATTTGCACTGGCCAACCCGAATCCCGAAATCTCTTACGAGGATGCTATGGAGGCTCGGAAAGATCTGATTTTCGCCACCGGCCGTTCCGACTATCCGAACCAGATAAACAACGTATTGGGCTTCCCTTACATATTCCGGGGAGCACTGGACTCGGGAGCTACCTGCATCAACGAAGAAATGAAGGTTGCCGCCGTACGTGCCATTGCCGAACTCACCAAAAAGCCCGTGCCCGATGTAGTAAACTCAGCCTACAACACCAGGCAAATCCGTTTCGGACCGGAGTACATCATTCCCAAACCTCTCGACCCGCGCCTCTTGCTCACCGTAGCTCCCGCCGTAGCCAAAGCCGCTATGGATTCGGGGGTGGCACGCATCCCTATTAGCGACTGGGAAGCCTATCAAACACAGTTGCGCAAACGTATGGGCATCGACAATAAAATGCTGCGCCGCTTCTTCGAAAGCGCTCGCCAGAACCCGAAACGTGTTGTATTTACCGAATCCAACCACGTAAACATGCTCAAAGCAGCCGAAATGGCTTTGGCCGAAAAAATCTGCTATCCCATCCTGCTGGGTAACGAAGAGAAAATAGCCAAAACAGCCCTCGAGAACGACATCGACCTCACCGGCATCGAAATCATCAACCTGCGACACGATCGCGAAGAGAAACGACGCATCGAATTCGCCCGCTACCTCTCCGAAAAGAAAAGTCGCGAAGGTATCAGCTACAACGAAGCCGTAGAAAAAATGTACGAACGAAATTACTTCGGCATGATGATGGTGGAGACCGGACAAGCCGATGCCCTTATCACCGGCGTGTACAGCAACTATTCCGACACCATCAAAGCAGCCCGCGACATCATCGGCGTACGAAAGGGAAAAACCATAGCTGCCATGCAGATACTCAACACAAAGAAAGGAACTCTCTTTTTGGCCGATACGCTTTTCACCCGAAACCCGACAACCGAAGAGCTGGTGGAAATAACGAAGCTCACACACGAGGCCGTACGCTTTTTTGCCCACGATCCCGTGATCGCCATGCTCTCCTGCTCGAATTTCGGCTCGGAAGAAAGCCCCGGAGCGCAGTCCGTACACCGTGCCGTAGAAATACTCCATCGCGACTATCCCAACATTCTTGTAGATGGAGAGATGCAGGTAAATTTTGCCCTCAACCGCAAACTCCGTGAAAAGAAATATCCTTTCACCACTCTTAAGGACAAAAAGGTGAATACCCTGATCTTTCCCAACGTCAGCTCGGCCAACATTACCTACAGGATGCTGGCTGAGACAGGAGTAACGGGATGCGTAGGCCCCATACAGTTGGGACTGAAGAAACCCATACACATCCTCGATGTTGAAAGCTCCGTACAGGACATCGTAAACATGACGGCCATAGCCGTATTGGATGCTGCCGTAGAAGAGCAACGCCGACAGTGCGAAAAGACAAACTAAATAATTTAGGCTGTCCAATGGGCAGCCTAAATTATTTCTTCTCCTGTCGCAAAAAAGCATTACTTTTGTGGCGCACTAACTAAAAAACAGAAGAAGATATCAATATGATACAATCGATGACCGGCTTCGGAAAAGCCTCTTGCGACTACGAAAACAAAAAAATAACGGTCGAAATCAAATCGCTCAACAGCAAACAGGCTGACATAGCAACCCGAATAGCCCCACGTTACCGCCAGAAGGACATCGAACTGCGTAACGAACTGGCGCAAGCCCTCGAACGCGGAAAAATCGACCTGGCGCTCTACATCGACAACTCGCAACAAGGTGCATCCACATGCATCAACCCTCATGTGCTTACTTCCTACTACGAACAAATCAACAAGATATCGGAAACAACGGGCATCCCCCTCCCCTTCAACTGGATGGAAACCCTCTTGCGCCTGCCCGAAGTAATGAAAAGCGAAAACGAAGAAAGCAACGAAGAGGAGTGGCAGGTTGTGAAAGAAACCCTATCCCGGGCCCTATCCGAGCTGAAAAGCTTTCGCCGGCAGGAAGGCAAAAGCCTCGAAACGGTCTTCCGCCGAAATATAGCTGCCATCGAAAGCCTGCTCAAAGAAATAGCTCCCTTCGAAGCCGAACGTATCGATAAAATCAAAAGCCGTCTGGACGAAAACCTGCAAAGCCTCTCGGGGAAAATCGAGTACGACAGCAACCGCTTGGAGCAAGAGCTGATTTTCTACATCGAAAAACTGGACATCAGTGAAGAGAAAGTACGGTTAAGCAACCACTTGCGCTACTTCATCGAAACCCTCGAATCCGACCCGGCTCCGGGCAAAAAACTCGGCTTCATTGCACAGGAAATCGGACGCGAGATCAACACCTTGGGCTCCAAAGCCAACCACAGCGAGATACAAAAGCGCGTGGTACAAATGAAGGACGAACTCGAACAAATTAAAGAACAAATACTGAACGTCCTGTAGCAGATTCAAAAAATAGAAGCAAAGCAAAAGAGTCAATTCGGAATAGACACATAAACATATTTTTGCAATCCCCACTTTGCAAAAATATTTTTTTGTTGTACTTTTGCAGGGTGATTTTCTATGGAAGCATTTTACAGAACCCACAAATATCTGGTTGAGCACGTGGAGTCGCCGGTGAGGCGTTTACTCATGGACGAAATCGACTGGTCGCAACGCCTGATCGGTATCAAAGGCAGCCGCGGAGTGGGAAAAACCACCTTCCTCTTACAGTACGCCAAAGAGAAATTCGGAACGGATCGCTGCTGCCTCTACATCAACTTTAACAACTTCTACTTCACCCAGCATCGCTTGGTTGACTTTGCCGAGCAGTTTTACCGTCAAGGAGGACGCAGCCTGTTGATAGACCAAACTTTCAAATACGAAAACTGGTCACAGGAATTGCGCGAATGCTACGACCGCTTTCCGGAATTACACATAGTCTTTTCCGGATCATCGGTAATGAGGCTGATAGAAGATAATCACGACATCAGCGACATCGTCTCGCTTTACAACCTCCGCGGTTTCTCCTTTCGCGAGTATCTGAATTTTTACACCGGAAATAACTTTCCGGCCTACTCCCTCGACGAAATACTAAGCAATCACGTTGCCATAGCCCAGGAAATAACCGCAACGGCACGTCCTCTCGAACATTTCGCCGCCTACTTGCATCACGGCTACTACCCTTTTTTCATGGAAAAACGCAACTTTTCCGAAAATTTGCTCAAGACCATGAATATGATGCTCGAAGTGGACATCCTGCTCATCAAACAAATAGAACTGAAGTACCTCAGCAAAATACGGAAACTGTTGTATATCTTGATGAATGCAGCTCCCTCTGCACCTAACGTAAGCAATTTAAGCACCGAGATAGAGACTTCGAGAGCAACCATCATGAACTACATCAAATATTTAAAAGATGCCCGGTTGCTGAATCTGCTTTACAGCAATGGGGATGATTTTCCGAAGAAACCCAACCGAATATACGTACACAACAGCAATCTGATGCATGCCATAAGTCCCGGAAACGTGGACAAGGCCATCGAACGCCGCACCTTCCTGTACAATGCTCTACACGCCCGTCATAAGATAAACACAGGACAGATGCAGGCCGATTTTTGCATCGATCAGCAGCATAATTTTGTCTATCAAAAACAACGGCAACAAACCAAACGAGACCCAAATTTGTTTTATGCTATGGACGACATTGAAGTAGGAGCCGGTAAGGAAATACCGATCTGGTTATTCGGATTTTTATATTGAAAAAGCATAGCCCCGAAGCGATTAGCACAGACCGAAGAAGGGCCTTTACAGACAACAACATTACATAATAATTACAAACAACCGCTTTCGGAAACCGGCAAGGCTCCCCGGCAAGGAGTTTTGAAAGGATTCAGAAGCCTAAAAAACAACTAACTAAAATGACTAAAACCAAGAAATTTTTGACTTGTGACGGAAATCAGGCGGCAGCACACATTGCCTACATGTTCAGTGAGGTAGCCGCCATCTATCCGATCACACCTTCGTCTACCATGGCAGAATACGTGGACGAATGGTCGGCCACAGGACGTAAGAACATGTTTGGTGAAACGGTCCAAGTACAGGAGATGCAGTCCGAAGCCGGCGCTGCAGCTGCCATGCACGGTACTTTGCAAGCCGGGGCCTTGGGAACAACCTTCACCGCTTCACAAGGGCTGCTGCTGATGATCCCGAACATGTACAAAGTAGCCGGAGAATTATTGCCGGGTGTTTACCACGTGTCGGCTCGTGCATTGGCTTCGCACGCACTCTCCATCTTCGGCGACCATCAGGACGTCATGGCCGTACGCCAAACCGGATGTGCCATGTTTGCCACCGGATCGGTACAGGAAGTAATGGACTTGGCAGCCATAGCACACCTGGCGGCTATCAAAACCCGAGTACCCTTCGTACATTTCTTCGACGGCTTCCGTACCTCACACGAGATACAGAAGATTGAGGTCATAGACGAAGAAGCCGTTCAGGCTCTGCTCGATCGCGATGCTCTCGACGCCTTCCGCAAGCGGGCCCTCAACCCCGAACATCCCGTTGTACGCGGCACAGCACAAAACCCCGACATTTACTTTCAGGCGCGCGAGGCCAGCAACGCCTTTTACGATGTAGTACCCGAAGTGGTGGAAGACTACCTCGAGAAACTGAGCGCCATCACCGGACGCAAATACGGCCTCTTCGATTACTACGGTGCACCCGATGCGGATCGCGTTATTGTGTCGATGGGTTCCAGTACGGAGGCTATCCGTGAAGGTATCGACCACCTGCGTGCGAAAGGGGAAAAGGTCGGATTGATATCCGTACACCTGTACCGTCCTTTCTCGGCCAAACACTTCCTTTCGGTACTACCCGAAACAACCAAGCGTCTCTGTGTACTCGACCGCACGAAAGAACCCGGAGCCGGCGGAGAACCCCTCTACCTCGATGTAAAAGACGTGCTCTACGGTCGTGAAAACGCCCCCATCGTAGTGGGTGGACGTTACGGACTCTCGTCGAAAGACTTTACACCGGCACAAGTACTGGCCATTTATGAGAATTTGGCCATGAAAGAACCTAAAAATCATTTTACCGTAGGTATCGTAGACGACATTACCTTCACCTCCCTGCCTCTGAAAGAAGAGATACCCATGGGAGCAGCAGGCACCTACGAAGCGAAATTCTACGGATTGGGAGCCGACGGTACTGTAGGAGCCAACAAAAACTCCATCAAGATCATTGGCGATAATACGGACAAATATTGCCAGGCTTATTTCTCCTACGACTCAAAAAAATCGGGTGGCTTCACTTGTTCGCACTTGCGTTTCGGCGACCATCCGATACGTTCGACCTATTTGGTGAACACTCCCGACTTTGTAGCTTGTCACGTACAAGTATACCTGCGCCTCTACGATGTGACCAAAGGCTTGAAAAAGAACGGAACCATGCTTCTGAACACCGTATGGAACAAAGAAGAAGTACTAGCCAACCTGCCTAACAACGTGAAGCGCTATCTGGCCAAAAACAACATCACGCTGTACACCATCGATGCTACCAATATTGCTCTGGAAATAGGATTAGGCAATCGTACGAACACCATCCTTCAGTCGGCTTTCTTCAAGATTACGAACGTAATTCCCTACGAGTTGGCTGTAGAGCAGATGAAGTACATGATTAACAAGTCCTACGGAAAGAAAGGTGAAGACGTAGTGAAGAAAAACTACGCAGCTGTGGACCGTGGCGGCGAATATGTCAAAATAGACATCCCGGCCGAATGGGCTAACCTGCCTGCCGAAGATGAGCTGATCCGGAACGACGAACCCGACTTTGTAAAAAACATCGTACACGTAATCAATGCCCAGGCCGGCGACAACTTACCTGTTTCAGCTTTCAAAGGACGCGAAGACGGAACCTGGGATGCCGGAACCGCACAGTACGAAAAGCGCGGTGTAGCAGCAAAAGTCCCCGTTTGGGATATGGACAACTGCATACAGTGTAATCAGTGTGCCTACGTTTGTCCGCACGCCGCCATACGTCCCTTCGTACTAAACGAAAGCGAATTGGCCAAAGCTCCATTTGCCAAGGAAACCCTCAAGACCACCGGACGCGGCTTCGAAGGCACGGCCTTCCGTATTCAAGTGGACGTTCTCGACTGTATGGGATGCGACAACTGTGTGGATGTATGTCCCGGAAAGAAAGGACAAAAAGCCCTCGAAATGGTACCCATCGAGACCCAATACGACAACCAGCGCAATTGGGACTACTGTGTAAGCGAAGTAAGCAGCAAGCAAGCCCAAGTGGACATCAAGGCTACAGTTAAGAACTCACAGTTCGCTACACCTCTCTTCGAGTTTTCGGGAGCTTGTGCCGGATGTGGTGAAACGCCTTATCTGAAACTTGTTACACAGCTTTTCGGTGAACGCCAGATGATAGCCAACGCCACCGGATGTTCGTCGATATATTCCGCATCCGCTCCATCGACCCCCTACTCCATGAATGCCGACGGACGCGGACCGGCATGGGGTAACTCGCTCTTCGAAGACAATGCCGAGTACGGATTGGGTATGGTATTCGCTGCTGAGCAAATGCGCAACCGCATCGAGCGTATTATGAAAAACGCTCTCGAAAGCGGACAAATAGCCGACGAAGAACTCCAAAGCCTCTTCACCGAATGGATTGAACACAAGGAAGACGGAGACAAGACTCTCGAACTGGAGAAACGCATCACTCCCAAAGTGAAAGCTGCAAGCGATCCCTACAGCCGCGAATTGGCAGGACTCACCCAGTACCTTGTTAAACAATCGCAATGGATTATCGGAGGGGACGGATGGGCTTACGATATCGGCTTCGGCGGATTGGATCACGTTATCGCATCCGGAAAAAATGTGAATATCCTCATCCTCGACACCGAAGTGTACTCCAATACCGGAGGACAAGCTTCCAAAGCAACACCCGTGGGTGCTGTGGCTAAATTTGCCGCAGCCGGAAAACGCATCCGGAAGAAAGACCTCGGTATGATAGCCGCTACCTACGGATATGTATATGTAGCACAGGTAGCACAAGGTGCTAATCAGGCACAAACCCTCAAAGCCATCCGCGAGGCCGAAGCCTACAACGGTCCCTCCATCGTAATTGCTTACTCGCCCTGTATCAGCCACGGTTTACGTGCCGGAATGGGAAAAGCGCAGGAGGAACAAAAGCTTGCTGTGGAATGCGGATACTGGCAACTCTATCGTTACAACCCCGAACGCGAAGCCGAAGGACAAAACCCGATGCAGCTCGACTCCAAAGAGCCCGACTGGAGCAAGTTCCAAAGCTTCCTAAAAGGAGAAGTACGTTACACAGCCCTTCAGAAACAGTTCCCTGCCGAAGCGGAAGAACTCTTCCAAGCCGCCGAAGCCAATGCCCGCTGGCGCTACAAACAATATCGCCGCATGGCTGAACAAAGTTTCGAGGACTAAAAGCCAACTAAACTCTCTCTCCGAATAAGTTGTCACGGACTTAATCGGAAAGAGATACTAAAAAATCCAAGCCTTCAAGGACCTCCTTGCAAGGCTTGGATTTTTAGTTTTGGAGCTTAGTGCAAAGCTTTTTTTGATTACTGACAGTTCCAGAAGACAAAGCAGGGCGAAGACTCCTTGCATGCACAGTGAACAAGCAGATACAAAGGGAGCTGCCTCGTTTTGAGGCAGCTCCCTTTCTTATCGTTTCAAATGATGCAGATCGACTACTTCTTTCTGAAAAGGGAGAAAATCCATAACACAATCACCGCTCCTCCTATGGACAGAAGAAGTGTTCTGATGCTGAACTCATTCACCGCTCCCCAGCCTAATGCCGAGCCAATCCATCCACCAACTACCGCTCCTAAGAGACCGATAATAATAGCTGCAATCCAACCTCCGGGATCTTTGCCCGGACGAATAGCTCTGGCAATCAAACCGGCCAGCAAGCCTAAGATAATCCATGATAAAATACCCATAACTTCTTTTTTTAGTGATAAATTATATTAATTAAAACGAATGCAAGCCGCAATTTGTTCAATAAGATTTTTTTCTTTCAGAATCCCAAGCAATCCGGAATTTTCAACAAATCAAAGCCGCAAAAACTTTTTTCAAACAAATAAGATGCCAACAAACAATAAACACCGTCGTTTGGAGTTTACATTTAAATAATGTAAAAACAGCAGACTCCCGATCCAAACTATAAAACCCATGAAATACGGAAGCAAACAATACCTCTTTAGCCGCTATTTAAAACCTTTTTTCCTCATCTCCGCCCTACTGATTGTAGGCATTTCCATGTATTTTTCGAACCGTTTGGCAAACTCTTTGGCTGAAGAAGAAAAGAAAAAAATTGAGATTTGGGCTGAAGCTACCCGTCAATTCATCCTGTCGGAGTCTCCGAGTGAAATAGACTTTCTTTGGAGGATCATCGAAGAAAACAGTACCATACCCGTACTGATTGTAGACGAATCGAACGAACTTATCTCCTCACGCAACTTTCGCGAACCGAAAAAAAACACAGAGGCCTTCTACCGTAAAAACATTGAGCGCCTTCGGGAAAAAGGTTCCGTCATCACCATCCAACTGAGCGACACGCGACAATACATTTACTACGACGACTCGCTATTGCTGCGTCAGCTTTACTATTTCCCTTACTGGCAGCTGGGTGTCATTTTTTTCTTCATGCTCATCGTTCTCTTAGCCTTTTCCAGTAGCAAACGAGCCGAACAGAACCGCGTATGGGTAGGCCTCTCGAAGGAAACCGCCCATCAACTGGGCACTCCCATCTCATCCCTTCTGGCTTGGGTTGATCTGCTCAAATTACGCTATCCCGACGAAAAACTCATCGATGAAATGAGTAAGGACGTAAATCGCCTGCGCATCATCGCCGAGCGCTTTTCCAAAATAGGCTCTGCCCCCGATCTTAGCCTGGTCAGTCTCAACGAGACCCTCGGGAATGCCTTGCACTATATTGCCCAACGCTCCTCCCAACAGGTAGCTATACATTACGAGGCTCAAGAGGACGATACTTTCCTCTACCTCAATGTACCGCTCTTCGAATGGGTCATTGAGAATCTCTGCAAAAACGCTATCGACGCCATGGATGGAGCCGGAAACATCTATATCGAAGTGCATAAGTTGAAGGACAAAGAGGTTGCTATCGATATAAAAGACACCGGGAAAGGTCTTGATCGCAGCCATTTTAAAACAATCTTCCTGCCCGGATACACCACCAAGAGCCGAGGTTGGGGCCTTGGCCTCTCTCTGGCAAAACGAATCATTGAGAAATACCACCAAGGCAAAATATTTGTCAAACAATCCGAACCCAAAATAGGCAGTACATTCCGCATCATCTTGAAAGAAGTTCGTTAAGAAAACACGCCTCAAACCCTCCTTCCCAAACTCGATTCAAGGGCTTTGCCAAGTAGCCTCCAAAACTTTTATCCAAGAGCTTTTGGAGGCAAATTTTAATAATGCAAATTCAGGTTAAGAGTTATTAAACATCCCGTTTGCCCCCTTGAAATAGGCGTATATTTGCCACACCAAACAAAAAGCTAACAATCAAATATCAATATCTATGCTTCAAACTGTCGACATAAAAGAACTGAACGAACGGATAGAAAAACAAAGCGCCTTTGTGGACGCCCTCACGATGGGGATGGATCGCGTTATTGTTGGACAAAAACATCTTGTAGAGTCCCTGCTCATCGGCCTCTTGGCTGATGGACACATCCTCCTCGAAGGCTTACCGGGGCTGGCCAAAACACGAGCCATAAAGACCCTTTCCGAGCTTATCGATGCCAACTTCAGTCGTATACAATTCACCCCCGACTTACTCCCGGCCGACGTACTGGGTACGATGATTTACAGCCAAAAAGAAGAAAAATTCAGCATCAAAAAAGGTCCCATATTCGCCAATCTGATATTGGCCGACGAAATCAACCGCGCTCCGGCCAAAGTACAAAGCGCCCTGCTCGAAGCCATGCAGGAACGTCAAGTAACCATCGGAGAAAAGACCTACCCGCTCGAAACACCTTTCCTCGTTATGGCCACTCAAAACCCTATTGAACAGGAAGGCACCTATCCTCTTCCCGAGGCACAGGTAGACCGTTTCATGCTGAAAGTGCTGATAAACTATCCCCGCAAAGAAGAGGAAAAACGGATCGTTCGTCAGCATTTGCAGGGAGCACAGGATAAGATGGCTCCGGTAATCACCCCCCAAGACATAATGAAGGCTCGCGAGGTAGTACGCGAAGTGTACATCGACGAAAAGATAGAGCGATACATTGTCGATATCGTCTTCGCCACACGTTTTCCGCAAGATTACGGTCTTGACAACCTGAAAGAAATGATTGCCTTCGGAGCATCGCCTCGCGCCTCCATCAACCTCGCCCTCGCTGCACAAGCCTATGCCTTTATCAAACGACGCGGATACGTCATTCCCGAAGACGTAAGAGCGATATGTTACGACGTACTGCGGCACCGAATCGGACTGAGCTACGAGGCCGAAGCCAACAACATGACTTCTGAGGAAATCATTACTGAAATACTGAACACCGTAGAAGTACCCTAATTTCCAATGCCTTGCAGTCTCCTTGCCGATTCCGACTGAAGCCGGGAGCGTTTTTACCAGCGAATTATGGAAACAAGCGAATTGCTGAAGAAAGTACGCAAGATAGAGATCAAAACCAAAGGACTCTCCCAACACATCTTTGCCGGCGAGTATCACTCGGCCTTCAAAGGACGCGGGATGACTTTCTCCGAAGTGCGTGAATATCAATACGGAGATGACGTACGTAGCATCGACTGGAATGTTACGGCACGCTTTGGGCACCCCTACATCAAAATATTCGAAGAAGAACGGGAAATGACCGTCATGCTTCTGATTGATGTATCGGGCAGTCGTGACTTCGGTAGCGTCAGCCAAACCAAAAAGGACATCTTTACGGAAATGGCTGCCGTACTCGCCTTCTCAACCATACACAATAACGATAAAATAGGCGTAATCTTCTTCTCCGATAAGATTGAAAAATTCATACCTCCGCAAAAAGGTCGCAAGCACGTCCTGCACATCATCCGGGAACTGATTGATTTCAAGCCCGAAAGTAATAAGACAAACATTGCCGGAGCCTTGCAATATTTTACGAATATTATAAAAAAACGGTCCACAGCCTTTATCATTTCGGATTTTATGGACAGCGGCTTCGAACGAGATCTGAAGATAGCCAACCGCAAACACGACATTGCCGCCCTGCAGGTGTACGACATCCGCGAGACGGAACTGCCCGATGTCGGGTTGATAAAACTTAAAGACGCCGAAAGCGGAGAGAGAATCTGGATCGATACCTCCGACAAGCGTCTGCGGACTGCCTATAAGAATCATTGGGGTGAGACACAGCTGGCCTTGCAAAAGATATTTACCCATTCGGGAGTCGATTCGGTATCGATGAGTACCTCCGACGATTACGTACGCGCACTCATGCGCTTGTTTAAAATGCGTGCCTGAGAAAAACGATAGCCAGTAAATTGCTTAAGGAAAAGAAAAACATAAACAGTCTTGATGCGATTGAAAAGATGAAATACCCAACCCGACTGCATGTACTGCTCGCTACTTTGCTGATATTCAGCGGCTTGCTGCAAGCGCAAAAAGTAACCGTAACGGCTCGCATGGATTCCACCACTTTGTGGATAGGCGATCAATCGGGACTCAGTTTCGAAGTAACCCAGGCTCCGGAGCAGGAAGTGAGCTTTCCGCTGTTTTTCGACAGCATACCCGGAGGTCTGGAGATAGTTGGGACAGTCCAAACCGACAGCCTCAGGTCAAAAGATGGCTACTTGACCGTAACACAGCGTTATACCGTTACCGCTTTCGAGGATTCGCTCTACTACATACCGGCGCAACCTTTCATCATCGGAGGAGATACGCTGTGGTCGAATCCCCTGTCGTTGAAAGTAATACAACCTTTCGAAATCGACACGGCATCACACGCCATTACCGACATTAAGCCAATCTACAAAGCCAGATTCGACTGGAAGTGGTTCTTCAAGATGCTCTTGCTGGTTATTCTCATTACAGCGCTTTGTGTCTTGGCCTATTTTATAATACGGAAGTTCTTCCGGAAACCGGGCTCAGCCATGGATCTTCCCGAAGTAAAAAGCAGCCTGCCACCTCATGTGATAGCCTTGGCCGCTCTCGACAAAATAAAGGAAGAAAAACCTTGGCAGCAGGGACGAAACAAAGAGTATCATACCGACTTAACCGATGTCCTGCGGGAATACATCGAACGGATGTTTAATATTCCGAGTATGGAAATGACTTCCGATGAAATATTAGACGGCCTGAGCAATTTGCAAGTGTCTCAAAAATCGGCTCACAATAGCCTGAAACAAATATTACAGTTGGCCGACCTAGTTAAGTTTGCAAAGTGGAATCCGGCTACGGAAGAAAACGAGCTAAGCCTGCTGAACGCCTATCTGTTTGTAAACCAGACAAAAGTGGAAGAGCTAAGTCCAAACGAAACGGAAATCAACAAAAAAGATAACAAAAACTGATCACCGAAAAAACTAAAGAGCTGATTCATCATGTCTTTTCATAACACGGAATATTTGTTTCTATTCTTCCTGCTTGCACCCGTACTGTTTTGGTATTTTTGGGAAATGCGCAAATCGGATGCCAGTTTGCAAATATCTTCGATCCAACAACTGGGTAAGTCTCCTAAGAGTAAGCGCGTATACCTGATGCACTTACCTTTCGTGCTTCGTATGGCAACAGCCATTCTTCTTATTCTGACCTTGGCAAGACCACAAACCTCCAACAGCTGGCGCTCCGAAAACGTTGAAGGAATCGACATCATGATGGCCCTCGATATATCGGGAACGATGTTGGCGGAAGACCTCAGACCCAATCGTTTGGAAGCAGCCAAGAATGTAGCTACCGAATTCATCCTCTCCCGCCCCAACGACAACATCGGCTTAACCCTTTTTGCCCGTGAAAGCTTCAGCCAATGCCCTTTGACTACCGACCATGCCGCACTGGTAAACTTATTCAACGGTGTACACTTCGGCCTGATTAACGACGGTACGGCTATTGGTTTAGGATTGGGTACGGCCGTAAATCGCATACGCGAAGGACGCTCCAAGTCGAAAGTTATCATCCTCCTCACAGACGGCTCGAACAACTCGGGCGACATCTCGCCCCTTATGGCAGCCGAATTGGCTCAAACCTTCGGCATCCGCGTTTATACCATAGGTGTAGGCTCCCACGGCAAAGTGAGAATGCCCATACAGACCCCCATAGGTATCCAGTATGCGATGGTAGATTCGGATTTCGACGAAAGCACCTTGCAAAAAATAGCCGAAATGACCGGAGGTGAGTACTTCCGGGCAACTAATAATACGGCGCTTCGCAGCATCTACCAAGAGATAGACGAGTTGGAAAAAACGAAGATAAGCGTACGCGAATTTACCAATAAGCAAGAGGTATTTTTCAGCTTCGCTTTGGCAGCCCTACTCCTGCTGGTTCTTGAGATGATGATACGTACCCTTTATCTGAAAAGACTACCTTGATACTCATTATGCTTTAATACCGACAATCATGTTTCGATTCGCACATCCTGAGTTTCTATTCCTGCTGATACTGATTCCTCTGTTGTTAGCAATATTCCTGTTTCAGGAAATCAGGAGGAAACGCTCGTTGAAACATTTTGGGAATCCGGCCTTGCTGGCTGCCTTCATGCCGAATGTTTCACGCTTCCGTCCTCATGTAAAATTCTACATACAATTATTGGCTTTGCTGATGATCATCATCGTGCTGGCCCGTCCGCAATTCGGGAGCAAGGTGGAGACCGAGAAACGCCACGGTATCGAAGTAATGGTGGCGCTGGACGTATCAAACTCAATGATGGCGCAGGATATCATCCCCAATCGCCTCGAACGCGCTAAGCAAAACATGTCGCGCCTAATAGACGAGATGGAAAACGACAAAATAGGACTTATCGTTTTTGCTGCCGATGCCTACGTACAGCTGCCTATAACGGTAGACCGCGTATCGGCTAAAATGTTTCTCTCCTCCATATCCCCGCAAATGGCCCCAAGGCAAGGTACAGCCGTAGGAGCTGCGATAAACATGGCCGTAAAGGCTTTCGGAGAGAAGAAAACACCGGTGGGACGTGCTATCGTTGTCATCACCGACGGTGAAAACCACGAAGACGATGCCATAGCAGCCGCCAATTTAGCCCGCGAAAACGGAATCGTCGTACACGTAATAGGCATGGGGAAACCCGAAGGAGCTCCCATACCCATACCGGGAACAACAAACTACCGACGCGACAAAGACGACAAGGTGGTCGTATCGAAACTCAACGAAGAAATGTGCCGCGAAGTTGCCCGAGCCGGAGGCGGTATCTATGCCCGAGCCGACAATACCAATACGGCCCTGCGTGCCATCTCGAAAGAGTTGAACAAACTTTCGAAGGAAGAAATAACGACTCGCGTATTCTCCGATTACAACGAACAATTTCAATCCTTTGCCCTGATAGCCCTGCTCCTGTTACTGGCCGAAAGCTTCATGTTCGGGCGTAAAAATAAGGTATTGAGCAAGATAAAAATCTTCGATCTGAAAGAAAAATTGAATAAAATCGACGACTGATCAAATAGTTGAATATAATCCTCTCGTAGCAATGAAGAAAAGTTCACATACACTGCTGCTCCTGTTTGTGTTAAGCTCTACTGCATTGTGGGCACAGCAAGAAAACAAGGATTTACGAAGCGGAAACAAGCAATATAAATCGGAAAAATATACCGAAGCGGAAGTGGCCTACCGGAAAGCCTTGGAAAAAAACAACAAATCCTTTGAAGCTAATTTCAACCTGGGCAATGCTTTGTATCGCCAAAAAAAATACAGCGATGCTTTGGATTATTTTGATCGCGCAGGCGCTTTGTCGGGCAATGATAAACAAAAGAAAGCAGCCGCCTTGCACAACATAGGCAATAGCCTCCTGTCCGAAAACAAAATACAGGAAAGTATCGAGGCCTACAAAAACGCACTTCGTAATACTCCGAAAGACAACGACATACGCTACAACATGGCCTACGCCCAATCCTTACTGAAAAAACAACAAAACCAACAGCAGCAACAAGAAAAACAAAACGAAGAACAAAAGCAAGAGGAAGAACAGAAAAAACAGCAACAGGAGAAACCGAAAACTCAGCAACAACAGCAACAGGCTCGGATGTCTAAAGAAAGCGCCCAACAAATTCTGGATGCGCTGATGCAAGACGAAAAAGAAGCGAAAGATAAACAGAAAAAAGAAATTCCGGCCGGAAACCGAAAAGTAGAGAAAGACTGGTAAATTCTTCCCTGCTTCAGTAATACGAACACAACAATACAATCCTCTTTTATGACCCGAAACTCGAAATACAGATTATTATCGGCAATATTCCTCGCATGTGCTCTGTTCACAAATTTACGAGCCGACAACGAAGCTGTTTTATTCACCGCAAGAGCTCCTAAAAGCGTCATTCTGGGACAACCCTTTCAACTGGTCTATAGCACCAACACCAACGACAGTAAAGACCTCAGACTGCCCGAACTGACGGGATTCAATATTTTGGCAGGGCCTTTCACCTCTCGCAGCTCCAGCATACAAATAATCAATGGGAAACAAAGCTCATCCGTCTCCGTATCCTACACATATACCTTACAAGCTCAGAAAGAAGGTAGTTTCAGCATAGGCCCGGCCAGTATAAACGTGAAGGGGGAAAAGTACAATTCGAACGGACTTTCCATCAAAGTGCTGCCGCCTGATGCCAATCCCGCTCCGACACAGCAACGCTCACAAAACAGATACAGCGAGGATTCCAATATATCGAACGAAACCATTTTCATCCGTACAATCGTATCCAAGAGCAACATGTACGAACAAGAAGCCTTTCTGGTTACCTACAAGCTCTACACTCTCTTGGACGTGATACAGTGTCCGATGAAGAAAGTACCTGAATTTAACGGTTTTATACGAAACGATATCGAATTGCCCGAAAGCAGAGAGTTTGATTACGAAAACTACAACGGACGCAATTATAAGTCGGTTACCTTATACGAAGTATTGCTCTTCCCGCAACGTGCGGGTAGCCTCCGCATCGAGCGAGTGGACTTCGAAGCCGTAATCCGGATTGCGAACCGGAGAGCTATGCGCAGCATTTTTGAAGACCCATATACCAACATATCCCACAACTTGTCGGCTCCTGCAGTGAGTATCAGTGCCAAAAGCCTTCCGGAAAATAAACCGGCTTCGTTCAGCGGAGCCGTCGGACGCTTTAGCATCAACTCCTCCCTTTCGAACAAAGAGGTGAAAGCTAACGAAGCCATCACCTTGAAGGTAAACATCAATGGAAACGGAAACTTCCGCATGGTTAAAAACCCGGAATTCAAATTTCCTGAAAGCTTCGAAACCTACGACCCGAAAGTAAACAACAACTTCAAAGTCTCCGCTTCGGGACTATCCGGAAGTAAAAGTGTAGAATATCTGATCATACCAAGACAATCGGGTAATTTTGAAATTCCTGCGGCAGAATTTTCCTACTTCGATGTGAGCGAAAAACGCTACAAAACCTTACATACACCGGCTTACAGCTTATCGGTGCTCAAAGCGGAAGGAAGCGAAACGCCTATTGTGCCTGGCAGTGAGAACCGCTTCGTCAACAAAGAAGACTTTAAGCAATTGGGAAGCGATATTCGTTTTATTCATACCGAACCGATACTACTCGAAGCTCCGGAAAAAAGCCTCTTTGGCAGTCTGAATGCTTGGTTGATGTATGTCATACCCTTGTTGTTGGCCTTGTTAGCCTTCATGCTATTCCGGAAACACGCCAAAGAAAGCGCCGACATCAAACTGATGCGCAACAAAAAGGCACAAAAAATTGCACAGAAACGCTTGAAGGCAGCACAAAAGCTCCTGAACGAAGGTAAGAAAGACATGTTCTACGATGAAGTTCTCAAATCGACATGGACCTATCTGAGCGACAAGCTCTCCATCCTTCCGGCTGAATTGACCAAAGAGCGAGTTACAGCTGAACTGGAGGACAGAAAAATCGAAGCTGCGCTTGCCGATTCCTTCATGCAGATTTTGAACACTTGTGAGTTTGCACGCTATGCACCCAATACGGGGCAAAAGGAAATGGGCAATCTGTACTCAGAGGCTATTGATGCCATAACAACTTTGGAACAGGCTATAAAAAAAGGATAAAAACAGAAAAAAAGGACTTCTTCATGAAAGCAATATCCATCCACACAGAGGCAAGGCGTCTTGCCGGCAAAGGCAAGGCTTTCTGCCTGCTGCTTGCTTCACTCATTTGGGGTATATCAACTTCGCTGGCGAACCCCACGGACTCCCTGGCCTACGCCAACACACTCTACACAAAGGGTGAATACGCATCTGCAGCGAAGCACTACGAAGCCATAGCAGCCGAAGGACTCGTAGCTCCCGAACTCTATTACAATTTGGGCAACGCCTACTACAAAATGAACGAAACCGGGCGGTCGATTCTGAACTACGAACGGGCACTGAGGCTGAATGAGAATTATAGTGATGCCCGACACAACTTAGAGCTGGCCAAGCAAAAAATAGTGGATAACATCCCCGAGAAAGAAAACTTCTTCCTCTTGCACTGGATCGAAACTCTAATCAGAAAGCTCAATTCGAATCAATGGCTTTACATCAGCTTCAGCCTTTTTATCGGCACATTGATATTGGCCTTTTTATTTCTGTTTGCAAACGCATACAGACTGCGGAAAATCGCGTTCTACACAGCCACATTGGCTTTAGCATGCAGCACGGCAAGCTTTATATTTGCAGGCATTCGCAAAAGCCAGTTCGAAAAACGCAACACTGCCATTGTGATGACAGGTGTAGTAGTGATCAAAAGCTCACCCGACAAACGAGGTACCGACCTCTTCCAACTCCACGAAGGATGTAAGGTAAAGGTAAAAGGGAGCCTCGGCGAATGGTCGGAAGTGGAAATTGCAAACGGAAGTGCAGGCTGGATCGAGTCGGCCCTAATAGAAAAGATATAAAAAGCCATAAACGATTATGCAGGAAGAAACAAAGTACATTCAACAACTCGAAAAGAGAGGCATACGTCCCACAGCCCTCCGCCTGCTAATATTGAAAACTATTGCCGGATACCGGCAAGCATTCAGCTTGTCGGATTTGGAAGAGCAGCTCGATACAGTGGATAAATCCACACTTTTCCGGACTCTCAACCTCTTTCACCGCCAACACCTCATCCACAGCATCGACGACGGATCGGGCTCCATCAAATACTCAGTCTGCAGCCCCGACTGTAACTGTAGCCTTCAGGACTTACACGTGCATTTTGCCTGCTATCGATGCCAACGCACCTTCTGCATGGAAAATATTGCTATTCCCCAAGTAAAACTCCCTCCCGGCTTCAGCTTGTCGAGCGTGAATTTTGTTCTGAAAGGACTTTGCGACGCCTGCTCAGGCAATACAGTGCGCTAAAGCCTGTTTTTGCCTCAGTGCGAAGCCCTCTTATCTTCAATAATATTAAGCATTTTCATCGTAGCCTTGATAGCTGCCACAGTCTGGTCGGGAGCAAGTCCTCGCGTTTTAAAGGTTTTTCCATCAAAACGCCATGTGATAATGGTCTGTACCAGAGCATCGGTTTTACCTCCCGGAGGAATGACTACTACATAGTCAAGCAAGTCGGGAGTCGCTTTACCCAGTTGCCTGTATATCTTGTACATAGCCTTAGAGAAAGCATTATACTGCCCATCGCCAACTGCAGTCTGTTGAAACTCCTCTCCTTTTATCGCGATCTTCACGGTAGCCATCGGCCTGAGCCCTTTCGTAAGAGTAAGCGAGTAGTTAAGCATGCGAATATCGTCCTCCTCCTCTCCCTTCTTCAGCAAATCGGAAATGATGTAAGGCAATTCGTCCTGCGAGACGACTTCCTTTTTATCGCCCAGTTCGATGATACGTTCCGTTATTTTTTTCATCGTATCTTCATCCACCTCTATACCAAGAGCTTCTAAGTTTTTCTTGATATTGGCTTTTCCGGAAGTTTTACCCAATGCATACTCACGACGACGCCCGAAGCGTTCGGGCAGAAGATCGTTGAAGTAGAGGTTTTTCTTATTGTCTCCATCGGCATGCACGCCAGCCACCTGTGTAAAGACGTTGTCACCTATCACCGGCTTGTTGTTCGGAATACGGATTCCCGAATAACTTTCGACCACCTTACTTACCTGGAACAAAGCTTCTTCATTGATCCTCGTTTCGAGCTTGAGGTGGTCGTGAATCAATGCGATCACACTGGTCAACGGGGCATTTCCGGCACGTTCCCCCAGACCGTTTATCGTTACATGCACTCCACTGACACCGGCCTTTAGAGCCTCGAAGACATTAGCCACAGCTAAATCGTAATCGTTATGAGCATGAAAATCGAAGTGCAGACCGGGATAACGCCGGATCATTTTACTACAAAACTCCCTTGTTTCGTCTGGATTGAGAATACCCAAAGTATCGGGCAACATAAAACGCTCGATCTTTTCATGCTGCAGCTGATCCATAAGCCGGTACACGTAATCTTCGGAATTACGCATCCCGTTACTCCAGTCTTCAAGGTAAATATTTACTTTAATACCCCTGTTTTGCGCTTCTGCTACGAGGTATTTTATGTCGGCAACATGCGTCTCTGCCGTTTTACGCAGTTGATAGGTACAATGCTTTTCAGATCCCTTGCAAAGCAGATTCATAACACAACATCCGGCCTGCTGTATCCAATCCAGAGAAGCATTTCCGTCAACGAAACCAAGTACTTCAAGCCGATCTAAATGCCCGTTCGAGCTTGCCCATTGAGCCAATTTCCGCACAGCCTCAAACTCACCGTCCGATACACGTGCCGAAGCAATTTCAATTCGATCCACACGGAGCTCGTCGAGTAACAGGCGGGCCATACTCAGTTTCTCGTGGGCAGAAAAAGAAACGCCCGAAGTTTGTTCCCCGTCGCGCAGGGTAGTATCCATTATTTCGATCATAGTTCTTCGGAGGGTCTGAGTTTCTTAATATTTAAATCTCTCTTTCTCATACTGTTCAATCAACTCTTTGCGGCTCAACAAGTAATCAATATCATCCAGTCCCCGGAGCAAACAGTCCTTTTTATAGGGATTGATTTCGAATAGCTCCGATTTGCCGTCAAGGTTATTCGTCAAAGTCTGTTCCTGAAGATTGACGGTAAGTGTGGTTTGAGGGTTCTTGGAAACGGCGGCAAATATCTCGGCCAGGAAAGCAGGACTTATTACTACCGGCAAAAGACCGTTATTAAGAGCATTATTCTTGAATATATCGGCAAAAAAGCTTGATACCACAACTTTAAAACCATAACCCACAATAGCCCAAGCAGCGTGTTCTCGGCTGCTTCCGGAGCCAAAATTCTTACCGGCAAGCAATATCTTACTACCGGCATAGAGGGGGGTGTTCAAGACAAAGTCCTTTTTGGGGCTACCGTCGTTATTATAGCGCCAATCGGCAAACAGATTGTTTCCAAAACCTTTCTTGTCGGTGGCTTTCAGGAAGCGGGCCGGAATAATCTGATCCGTATCCACATTCTCGATAGGAAGAGGAAGAACGGTTGACGTTAGTGTGCTGAATTTTTCCATAATCTACAATTATCGTATTAGCTATCTGTTTTGAGAAATAAATCAAAAGTTTTCCGAAAAATATACTTGTTACGGCTCGCAAATCACTCCGCTGACGGCCGCTGCGGCGGCAACAAGCGGGCCAGCCAATATGGTTCGAGCGCCGGGCCCTTGGCGTCCTTCGAAATTGCGATTGGAAGTGCTGACGGCATATTTTCCGGCAGGAACTTTGTCATCGTTCATAGCCAGACAAGCCGAACATCCCGGCTGACGCAATTCGAAACCGGCTTCTGTAAGTATATCCAACAAGCCCTCTTCTTCAATTTGTTTACGCACCTTCCAACTGCCCGGAACAAGCCATGCAGTAACAGCGGAAGCTTTTTTCTTTCCTTTCACATAGTTTGCAAAAAGACGAAAATCCTCAATGCGACCGTTCGTACAACTACCCAGGAAAACATAATCGATGGGTTTCCCGAGAAGTTTTTCTCCGGGTCTGAAGCCCATATAATCAAGTGATTTTTTAAAAGATATGCGCCCGGCTTCGTCCACATCCTCGAGTGCCGGTATGCTTTCGTAGATGCTCATTCCCATACCGGGATTCGTTCCGTAGGTAATCATAGGGCTTATCCGCGCGGCATCGAAACGCAACTCTTTATCGAAAACAGCATCATCGTCGCTTTTAAGGGTCCTCCAGTAAGCCAATTTACGCTCCCACTCCTCTCCCTTAGGAGCAAATTCACGCCCTTTTACGTAGGCAAAGGTCGTCTCGTCCGGGGCAATCATTCCTCCTCGGGCTCCCATCTCAATAGAAAGGTTACACAGCGTCATACGAGCTTCCATGCTGAGCTTACGGATGGCCTCCCCGGCATATTCCACAAAATAACCGGTAGCTCCTCCTGTGGTCAGTTCTGCAATCATATAAAGAGCCAGATCCTTGGAGGTAACTCCCGGACGCAGTTTACCGTCAAAAGTTATGCGCATGGTCTTGGGACGGCTCTGGAGGATACATTGGGTGGCCAGAACCATTTCCACTTCGCTGGTTCCGATACCGAAGGCAATAGCGCCAAAAGCGCCGTGGGTCGATGTATGGCTATCGCCACAGACAATGGTCATCCCCGGTTGGGTGAAACCATTTTCAGGACCGATGATGTGTACAACACCATTTTTTTCATGTCCCAAGGGATAGAACAAGGGCATGCTGAAGTCCGAAGCATTTTGAGCAAAAGTATCCAACTGGTGGCGCGAAACAGGATCCTTCACCGGCTTGTCCTGATGGAGGGTAGGCGTATTGTGATCGGCAGTCATGGTAGTTTGATCCGGCCGTAAGACCCTCAAACCTCGGGCTCGAAGGCCGTTAAATGCCTGTGGACTGGTTACTTCATGGCAAAAATGACGGTCGATATAAAGTTGTGTGGGACCATTCTCGACCGACGATACTACATGTGCGTCCCAAATTTTATCGAAAAGAGTCTTCCCTTGAGTTGACAAGGGCTTAGTTTGCTGAGTCGGTTTCATATCTTCTTTTTTGGGGGTATGAATTCGGTTATACAATTAGTTATCAGACAGTTTAAATCATTTCACAAATTTATTTATGGCATCGATATAAGCTTCCACAGAGGCTGCTACAATATCCGTATTGGCTCCAAATCCGTAATAAATCGAGCCATCGTGTTCGACTTGCATGTGTACTTTTCCTACATCGTTACTTCCTCGGCTGATAGCCTGTATGGTAAACTCATGAAGCGTCATCTTACGTTTGATTATCTGCTTAAGAGCGTTGATAGCTGCATCCACCGGGCCGTTTCCACCGGAAGCTGCCTCAAATTTTTCGCCGGCAATCTGGAGACTCAAACTGGCCACTGCTTTCACACCAACACCTGAAGTTACTTGCAGATAATCTATTTTTATTCGCTGCGTTTCACTGCGTTCCATACCAGCAAGCATCAATACGTCGGCGTCGTTTATATCTTTTTTCTTATCGGCCAAGCGCAGGAAATCTTCGTATATTTTATCCAGTTTTCCGTTGTCAACCTCAATACCCAACACATTCAGGCGGTGTTTGAGTGCGGCGCGTCCACTGCGTGCGGTAAGCAATATCGAGTTTTCGTCTATCCCAACCTCTTTAGGATCCATGATTTCGTAAGTCTGGCGTCCTTTCAGAACTCCGTCCTGATGTATCCCCGAAGAATGAGCAAAGGCATTGCGACCTACTACGGCCTTGTTGGGCTGCACAGGCATATTCATAAGACTCGATACCAGACGGCTAACCGGGTAAATCTTTTGCGTATTGATATTCGTGTCTATATTAAGTCCTTTATGGCATTTCAGAATCATAGCTATCTCCTCGAGCGAAGTATTTCCGGCACGCTCACCGATACCGTTAATTGTAACCTCCACCTGTCGGGCTCCGTTTTGAATCCCCGCCATAGTGTTGGCTGTGGCCATCCCCAGATCGTTGTGGCAATGTGTAGAAATAACGGCCCGGTGGATGTTATCCACATTCTCGAAAAGGTAGTTGATTTTTTCGCCATACTGCCAGGGCAGGCAATAACCGGTCGTATCGGGAATATTAACGACCGTAGCTCCTGCTTTGATAACGGCTTGTACTACCCGTGCCAGATAAGCATTGTCCGTACGTCCTGCATCTTCGCAGTAAAACTCAACATCTTGTACATATTTTTTGGCGTACTTAACGGCGGCTACAGCCCGCTCGAGGATCTCTTCCTGAGTAGAATTGAACTTATAACGAATATGGTATTCGGAAGTGCCGATGCCCGTATGTATGCGTTTACGTTTAGCGTATTGCAAGGCTTCGGCTGCAACATCAATGTCTTTCTCCACGCCACGCGTAAGAGCACAAATAACCGGCCAAGTAACGGACTTGGATATTTCGACTACAGAAGTAAAATCACCGGGGCTCGAAATCGGGAAGCCGGCCTCAATCACATCTACCCCAAGCCCTTCCAAGGCCTTTGCCACTTGAATTTTTTCTACCGTATTCAGCTGACAACCCGGCACTTGCTCCCCATCTCGAAGCGTTGTGTCAAAAATAAACAGTCTATCCATAAATTTCTTCCTTTATCTAATCTTCTATTTCGTTTGATTCAAAAAATCCTTTATAAAAAAACCTCTCACACTCAAGAGTGCGAGAGGTTTTATGCTGTCATCCTTATATATTACATATACCGCACTCAGTTCAGCTTGTTTAACAAGAGAATAATAAGACCGAGAAGGCTAATAATATATAAAGAGTTTTGTATCATTCTACATTCAAAGTTGCTGCAAAGATATATTATTCTTTTAAATCCGCCAAAAGAAACTGAATTTTATTTCGAAGTAAACTCAAACAATTCTCTTTTTCTCCGATTTATCAAGCATCTCATATCGCTCCTTATACCTTCGCAATCAGTTTACAAAATCAGAGGAGAGGGCAAAAACGTCGTAGTTACGAATAAAATAAGCCGGGGTAAGAAAAAGGATTCAACGTTTCTTGCTTGTTTTCCTCCCATGAGGGACTCTCCTTCCGGATCCACGACCTCGTTGCGGCTTTCCCCGATGTTTTTCGGGCTCATAAGCAGGCGCTTCACCCAATTCCTCCGGCAAAGGAATCTTATAAATGTCTTTGCTCAGGAAATCTTCTATTTGTTTAAATTTCCACTGTTCTTCCTCCGAGACAAAGGTAATAGCCATTCCCTCGGCATTGGCGCGTGCCGTACGTCCGATGCGGTGTACGTAGTCCTCGGCATCGTGGGGCACATCGTAGTTAATAACCAAAGAAATATCGTCGATATCGATCCCACGGGATACAATATCTGTAGCCACCAAAAGATTTACACGCCCGTTTCGAAACTCATGCATCACATGATCGCGCTGTGCCTGATCGAGATCCGAATGCATTTCTCCAACGGGGAGTTTCATCGTTCGCAAAGTCTTGGTTATTTCCTTTACCTTCATTTTCGAGCCGGAGAACAAGATAACCTTATTCGGTTCTTGGGTTGAGAAAAGGTGACGAATGATTTTTATCTTTTGGCTTTCGTAACAGACAAAGGCTGTCTGCATGATGCTTTCAGGCGGACGCGAAACAGCAATTCGAATTTCGACGGGATTATTGAGAATGCTTTTAGCCAGCTGCCGGATTTTCGGAGGCATCGTAGCCGAAAACATGATAGTCTGCCGCTCCTTCGGTAAGAGTTTTACAATTCGCATAATATCGTCGTAGAAACCCATATCCAACATCCGGTCGGCCTCATCCAAAATAAAATACTTAACCTTGGAGAAATCGATATCGTAAAGGTTGATGTGCGACAGCAAACGTCCCGGGGTTGCAATTACAACATCAGCCCCTTTGGTTAATCCGCATTTTTGCACATCCCAAGCTTGAGAATCGTTTCCTCCGTAAACAGCAACCGAAGAGAAAGGTAAGAAGTAAGAAAAACCCTCCATTTGTTGGTCGATTTGCTGGGCCAATTCACGTGTAGGAGCCATAATAATGGCATTCAAGGCATTGACATCATGTGCTTCGGTTCGCAAATTATTCAACAAAGGCAATAAAAATGCCGCTGTTTTTCCCGTTCCGGTTTGAGCACAAGAAATAACATCTTGCTTTTTTAAGATAACGGGAATGGTTTCTTCCTGTACCGGAGTTGCGGTCTTAAAATTCATCGCACGCAAACCCTCCATCAGTTCCTCACAGAAGGAAAATTCATCAAATCTCATAAGCTGTATTTTCTACAAGAAAGAGGAATGCTCTGACGAGGATTCCCCTTTCTCTGTAATATGTTTGCCTGTTCAAAAAGATTATTTATTAGCAGCGGCGGCAGCAGCAGCTTGTTGCTTCTTGTATTCTTTAATCTGCTCTTGGTGCTGTTTGATACCGTCAAGGATGGCAGCAGCCGTCTTATTCTTCGGATCCACCTTCAAGGCTTCGTTGCAATAATAAACAGCTTTTTCTTCATTGTCACTCAAATAAAAGTGGTAAGCCAAATAACCGTAAGCTTCGAGCAAGACTTTGGTTGAAGAATCGGAACTTTCTTCTTTCTGTTTAATGATTTCAATTACTTTTTCGTAATAAGGTCTGGCTGCTCCCGTTTTAGCATCCGGATTAAGAGCATGCTGAGTCAAAGCTCTCCAACGGTATCCACTGTAGCTTTCTTCGGGTAACTTCTCCTGAAGAATTTGGAATACAGAGTCCGCTTTGTTGAGGTAATAAGTCGCAAGAGCCTTACTTAAATAGTTCATACTGGTTTTCAAAGAATCCATCGAATGTCCTTGACTTGCAAGGCTATTGAGCATAGCTGCCTTTTGCTGCATCTCTTCAAGCAACTCGGTGCGCTTAACTGTAGATGTACCTGCGTTGTAGTAGTAGAAGCCAAGGGTATTATAGTCTTTTGTTTCTACGGATTCACCGAGGGTGTTCATAAAGTCTTTGTAATAAGCTGCCGAAATTCCGAAATCGCCTTTAGCTCTTCCCACCTCAACGGCATCGAGGAAGTACTCCGTTTTAGGTTCAATACGGATGGCTTGATCGTAAGCAGCCAAGGCCTCGTCGTATTTACGGGCTTCTTTAAGCAACATACCGTACATGCTGTAGTCGAGGGCAAGATAAGAGGTTTTATCCGCTCTCAAATTAAAGAACTTATCGGCCAGAGGCAAACCTTTTTCCGTGTTTTTTGTCTTGACATAGACATACATCTGCAAGCGGTTCAATACGAAGTCATTGGGATCCTGTTGCAGGCCTTTGCTCACAGCATCCTGAGCTTCGGCAAACAAATCGGAGAAATACAGCACCCGTGCGTAGTTTTTCAAATCTTCGATGGAATATTCACCGGCAGCCATGTATTTCTTATAAGCCTGGATGGCCTGGTTGTAAAGCCCGGTCTGCGTGGAAACTTGTCCAAGCAAACGATGAGCCAGTAAATAGTCGGGTTGTAAATCAATAATTTCTTTCAACTTAGCTATTGCAGTAGTAGGATTAAACAAGGCATAAGCTTGGGCGGTTTTAATATAGCCAAGACGATAATTAGGATCAAAGTAAACTGCCATTTCGTATTTTCCGGCAATATCTCCGAGTTTATCACCCAGTTTATCTTTATTTTCGGCTTTTATCAAGTCTCCATCGAAGAGATATACCTGCGGAAGCTTCTTATTCTTTTTTCTTGCTTCATCGGCTTTCTGACGTGCCTTATCAAACATACCCGCATCAGCATAAGCCTGACCGATAGCCAAGGTTACCAGAGGATTTTTTTTACTTTTCTTCTGGATAGCGGAAAAAAGACTTTCAGCTGTTTTCAAGTCGGATTTCATCAATAATTTAGCTTCACCTATCTGATTGTAGAAATCTGTGGGATCGGCCGCAAGACCTTTTTGATAGTAAGCTTTGGCCTGATCGACATTCCCTTGGAGGAATGCAATCTCGCCGAGATAGTAGTTAGCTTGTGTGGGAGATTCCGTCAGTTGTCTTTCAAAATAACGTTTAGCCGCGTCGTATTCACCCAACATAAAATAATCAATTCCCAAGTCCGATTGGGCAGATACGATGCCAACCATCGCAGCAAGCAAAGAAACTAAAACTGTTTTTTTCATTATAAAGATATTTTGTTTGTTAAATTAGATTTTTTCAAATTATTTCAAAATTCCGTTTGCACATTAATCAAACGAGTAGGCCGAGTGGCCGGCACCAATCCGGCTTTCAAAATAATGCGCTGTCCGCTGTCTCCGGCTATAAAGCTTACAAATCCGGCCGGCAAGGTTTCTCTCAAATCGGTAAGTATCACGTACATATCGCGTACCAATGGATAGTGTCCGATAGCCAAATAAGCCGGAAAAGGTTTATAACTGTTATCAGGCTTAGCCACTTCGGAGCGACTTAAAGACAACACCCGGATTTTCTTATCAAAACTCAATTTCGTAGAGTCGGTCGGATTGCTGATCCAGTTCACTCCAATAACCCCCATAGCATTAGCTGTGGAAGCCACATAGTCGATAACTTCCTTATTCCCGTTCAAAGCTCTCAAACGTTCCGAAATCCGCTTTCCTCCCACAATGGAGTCGGCGATGAAACGCAGGGTACTCGAAGCCGGATGATCAAACACAACCTGTATCTCTTGATCAAAGCTTGCTTTCTCGCCAGGGTTCAATTCTTTCCATTTCGTAATCTCGCCCGTCATTATTTTTCGAAGTTGCGAGAGCGTCATCAGCGTATCCTTATTGAGCGGATTTACAATCAAAGCAATAGCATCCGTTGCAATCTTCTGAGTGCGCGGTGTCAACCTGAGTTTTTCCTTGATATGATTGCGCTCGGCTTCCGTCAGGTCTCGGGCTGCAACAAGCAAGCGAACACTATCGGCAAAAAGTTGTTCAAAAAGCTGCCGTTCCCCGGAGTACAAAGGTTCTATCTGAGCTTCCGTATGCAATCCGGTAAATACGGCTATTTCTTCTTCTAAAATCGGCGAAAAGCAATCATCTACAGCAATACGCGCAAATCCGCTCCTCGGTGTGTCTGTTCTGTTTATCCGTCCTCCTTTCGTATTGCAGGAAAGAGCAAGCAACAACACACAAAACATAAAAGCACTTTTCTTCATTTTGTCTTCTTGCTATAGATTATTGTTCAATAAAATAATGATTTAGATTCCCGATTTCCACAAGCGATAAGCCCGAAACACTCCGTAAACCAAAAACAGAAAAGCGAATATCAATCTGTAAACCAAGGTCAAGTCAAACCATTGCGAAAAGGCCAACACAGCAGCCATTCCCAAATATATAAAAACCATAAATGCTCCGAACAAGAGCCTCCAGGAATATTTCTTCTTATCCTCTTGCATTTTCTTTAACGATGTTCACGAAAAAAGAAGACAAGTGTTTTTTCAAACCCATATCTTCTTTTCTCGTCTTGACTTAAATTAGTTTATCTCTGAAGTTTATAAACAATCGGTAAGGTATAATAAACATTCACAGCTACTCCATTCTGTTTTCCAGGAATCCATTTAGGCATGGATTTTACCACACGTACAGCTTCGTTATCGCAAGCAGGATCCAGACCGCGCAAAACGGTTACATCCGTAACTTCTCCCCTCTTATTTACAACGAAACGAATGGTAACTCGACCTTCGATGTTATTCTCTGCTGCAATAACGGGGTACCTGAGGTTATCACGGATGTACTTCATCAACTCTTCTTCTCCACCGGGGAAAGAAGGGTTAATTTCCACACCAATGTAGATTTCCTCTTTCTGCTCTACAATTACCTTTTGCTCTTCGAGGTCGGCAATGTCAATAGCACCTTCCACGTCTTCACCTTCAACGGTAGCAATAGAAATCTGAACTTTGGACTGAGACAAGTCTTCTTGCGATTTCATACGACTATCGTCGTCCAACTCAGAAGCGTCCACCATCACAGGAGCGGTAAACTGAACTGTCGATTTGAGAGGAGGGGGCGGTGGAGCCGTTTCCTGACGGATAATATCCTGCTCATTTACCTTATCCTCCAATTCTTTCAACTCAGCCAATACCGATTCCTCCTGAAGCGAGTCGGATGTTTGACGTCTTGTTGCATTCTCAATAGTGCTTATCAAGGTAGGGAGTATAGTCAGGAAAGCCGCCAATACCCCTACGATGAGCAAGGCCATCAGGTGTCTTTTGGATGAGGATTGCCGCATCGCATAAGCACCGTAAGTCTTATTCCTCCCTTCAAAAATAAGATCACACCAGGCTTTCGATGTCAAATTAATGTCTTTTGCCATAAATCAAATGTATTAAAATGTGAAATTATTTTTTGGTTTCTGCAAATGCAGCTCCCTTGGATTCATAATTCTTAAGCAGGAACTCGTCTCCTTCCGTCATATCAACAATGGCGTAGGTACCAATGGCACAAATCTGCATTTCGTCCAGCACGTCCACCAAGTTTCGGTAGGTCGATTCCTTAGTAGGCTTAATAACAACTACCAAGCCATCTTTATCATCTTTTATTTCTCTCGAGCGCTCGTTGAATTCCTCTTGAGTTACTTTTTCTTTGTACTTCTCTTTCCGGAGTTCAAGCATATTCCCCAGAACTTTGGCATTACGCTCGGTGAGCATGCTGCGGAGTCCAGCAGGAGAATAATCGCTCGCTATCAAAGACTTATAATCCTCATAATTAGGTTCTCCGAAATAGTAATACGGAACATTGTCGGCACCCAGTATGATGGTAACGGTTTTTTCCCGATCCACCTTCGATTGCTGATTAATATCCTTCGGAGCATCTTTTGTCGGCATCACGAGGTTCATCATCTGAGGTTTACTCAAGGTCGTACAGAACATGAAGAAAGTAATCAGCAACATGTTCATATCCACCATGGGAGTAAAGTCCACCCGAAGATTTTTCTTTTGGGGTTTCCCTTTTTTAGCCTCGCCACCGCCGGTATTAATTTCTGCCATATTTTTATGTCTTTTGTTGATTCTTAGTTTCAATCCGGAGCTGAAAAACCGCCACAGCAGTCAACTCAGCTCCGTTATTCAATCAATAACCTTCGGGCATTCCCTTCAGCGTAGTAATCAAGTTGAAGCGGTTTTGCTTCAAGTCCTGCAAGGTGCTGATAACGTTTTGCACCTTAGGATAAGGAGTTTCCTGGTCAGCCTTGATTGCAATTTTCAGGTCGCTGTTCACTTGGGTAGCATAACGTATCCAAGTCGCAAGCTGGTTATTAACGCTATCGGTGGGGACGCCTGATTGTTTCAAATAAGCATCCTGATCCGAGAGCGACATATCCAGAAAGCGGGGAAGTACGCTAAAGGGCACCCCTATAGTAGGCTGATTCAAGAATGAGAGTAACTGCTGATTGGAGAATGTCATGTCGGGATAGTCCTTGCTGACTAAATCCAAAACCGCTTTTTTATCTTCCGGTCTATCCAAGTTAAGATAAACCAGTCCGTCGGGTTTGACCAATATAGTAAGCAGGTTTGCATCGGGGATTTTGATCTCCATTACCGATGGCGGTGTGATTACTTGTATGGGTTCCTTCGGGAGGAAAGTTGCAGTAAGCATAAAGAAAGTCAGCAAAAGTACAGTAACATCACTCATCGCAGTCATGTCGATGAATAATTCTCTTTTTTGAACTTTTACTTTTGACATAGTTTGTTTTTTTATTTGTAAAATGGATTTATCTACTCAATTTTACAAGTTCTTATTTTCTCAGCGACTTTTTTGTAAACGACTGACCGATAGCATAACCAATTTCATCCACAGCATTGGTCATGTTTTGGATTTTTCCGGAGAAATAGGTATAGGAAATAATAGCCAATGCTCCGGTACCGATACCCATTGCGGTATTCATAAGAGCCTCGGAAATACCGATAGCCAACTGAGTCGAGTCAGGAGCTCCTTCTTGTCCCATAGCACCGAAGGACTTGATCATACCCAATACCGTTCCGAAAAGTCCCATCAGCGTACCCAGCGTAGAGATGGCCGCAATAATATTCATGTTTTGCTCCATAGCGGGCAATTCAAGCGTAGTAGCATCTTCGATTTCCTTGCGTACGAGTTCTTCTTTCTCATCGTTGCTCAACTCTTGCTTTTCAATATCTTCATAACGAAGCAGGGCGGAAGTAAGAATATTGGCAACAGAACCTTTTTGCGCATCGCACATTTTACGGGCACCATCCAAATCATCGGCATTGATTTTAGCATTAACGCCTTGAACAAATTTGAAGAGGTTACCTTTACCTTTAGCTCTGCTTAATGCAAAAGCACGTTCTACCGACAAAGCAACCACAGTCAGCAAAAGTGTCATAACGATAGGAATTACCCATCCACCTTGATACAGCGTCCCAAAGATATTTCCGTTAATAGGGTGGCCTTTAGCATCGAAGTGCATTTCGTGACCACAATATCCAAAGAAGAAAGTAAATGCGATAACAGCGCAACCGAAAATTAATATTGCGGATGAAACTCCACCGCGTTTTGTTTTTTTTACTTGGTTTTGATTGTTAGTTCCCATAATAATTTTTGTTTTTTTCTTTATTAATTGATTGTTTTTATTTGTATGTTTGGTTATAAATTCTGTTATTCTTTCATCTCATTTCTCTACTTGGAATCCCGAAAAAATTCTTCTTTCTCGACGAAAGTATTCATACGAGCCACAAAAATAATTTTTTTTTTCAGGAAGCATACTATAATAACGATAATAAAAATCTCAGCTATGTTTTTTTAACACTCTCGGTATATTGTCCGCATAATTATTCACATGGATCTACTCCGGCTTAAAGAGTCTTTTTCACTTCCGTTTCCTCAAAGCTCTCGATCACATCTCCGACACGTACATCATTGTAATTCTTAATATTAAGTCCACATTCGAAGTTAGCTCCCACTTCTTTTACGTCTTCCTTGAAGCGTTTCAAAGATTCAAGTTCTCCGGTCATTACCACAATTCCGTCTCGAATAAGGCGGACTTTATTATTCCGTTTAACTTTACCTTCACGTACCAAACATCCGGCAACAGTTCCGACTTTGGTAATCTTGAAAACCTCCAGGACCTCAATGGTAGCCGTAACAACCTCCTTGATTTCGGGAGAGAGCATGCCTTCCATAGCCGATTTTATCTCTTCGATCGCATCGTAAATAATGGAGTAGAGACGGATGTCGATGTCTTCGTTTTCGGCCATTTTACGGGCCGTTGCAGTAGGACGTACCTGGAAGCCGCAAATAATGGCATTCGATGCGGCGGCAAGCAAGACATCCGAATCGGAGATAGCACCGACGGCCTTGTGAATAATATTCACTTGAATGTGTTCGGTAGAAAGTTTCAAAAGCGAATCGGCCAAAGCTTCAACCGAGCCATCCACATCTCCTTTTACAATGATATTCAACTCCTTGAAGTCTCCCAAGGCTATGCGTCGGCCAAGTTCGTCGAGGGTGAAATGCTTCTTCGTCCGCAAATTCTGTTCTCGCTGCAGCTGCTCTCGCTTGTTGGAGATATCACGAGCCTCCTGTTCCGAAGGCATCACATTGAAATTGTCGCCGGCCTGAGGGGCTCCGTTGAGTCCCAAAATCAACACCGGTTCGGAAGGCTTAGCTTCTTTAATGCGTTGATTGCGTTCGTTGAACATGGCTTTTACTTTTCCGTAATGGGTTCCTGCCAGCACGACGTCTCCTTGTCTCAAGGTTCCCGACTGCACAAGCACGGTAGCCACATACCCCCGCCCTTTATCCAAAGAAGATTCGATGATGGAGCCCACAGCACGCTTATCCGGATTGGCTTTGAGCTCGAGCAGTTCGGCCTCGAGTAAGACCTTCTCCAGCAATTCGCGCACTCCGTTTCCTTGTTTGGCCGATATATCTTGCGACTGGTATTTTCCTCCCCAATCTTCAATCAGATAGTTCATATTAGCCAGAGCTTCTTTGATTTTATCGGGATTGGCAGTTGGTTTATCGACCTTATTGATAGCAAAAACAATAGGCACGTTGGCTGCAGATGCGTGGTTTATCGCTTCCACGGTTTGAGGCATGACGTTGTCGTCGGCTGCTACAATGATGATAGCAATATCCGTTATTTTTGCTCCGCGAGCACGCATGGCGGTAAAGGCCTCGTGCCCGGGGGTATCGAGGAAGGTGATGCGCTCGCCGCTTTCCAACTTAACGTTGTAAGCTCCGATATGCTGCGTGATTCCTCCGGCTTCTCCGGCAATTACGTTTGTTTTGCGGATGTAGTCAAGCAAAGATGTTTTACCGTGGTCAACGTGTCCCATAACCGTTACGATGGGAGAACGGGGCAGCAAATCTTCGGGAGCATCTTCTTCTTCGGCTATGGCTTCAGCCAAGTCGTGGCTAACATATTCGGTTGTGAATCCAAATTCGTCGGCTACAATATTGATGGTTTCGGCATCCAAGCGTTGGTTAATGGAAACCATCATACCTACGCTCATACAAGTAGCAATCACCTCATTAGGAGACACATCCATCATGGATGCGAGTTCGCTAACAGTCACAAACTCCGTCAGTTTCAGTACGCCTTCTTCTCCGCGCTCACGCTCAGCCTGCTCTTGCAAGCGGGCTTGTATGTTATCTCTTTTGTCGCGGCGATATTTGGCCCCCTTACCTTTTTTATTCCCTCCCGAAAGACGTGCAAGGGTTTCTTTCATTTGCCTTTGCACCTCTTCTTCGTCAACACCTGTTTTTGAACGTTTAAGGTTCAAGCCTTTACTACTACGCTCGGAGCTATCTTTCGAGCGACGGTCGTAGGCTCCTGAGTTCACTTTGTTTATATCAACCCGCTGTTTGGTGAAGCGTGTTCTTTTTCTCCGATTTCCATCCTCATCTTCCTGATCGGAAGCTGCCTCTGGCTTAGTTTCAACTGGCGCTTGCCCTTTGCTTCCTCCTTTTTTCTTTTTGGGACGAGTTGCTCCGTTGATAGTATCTAAATCAATTGTTCCCACAACGGTAACTCCCGGAGTAGAAACCCGAGACGACAAACTGAAAATTTCATCTTCTCCCTTGTGGTCTTCCCCCGCAGGTGCTACTTCTTCCTTTGATTCAGGCTGAGTAGGAGACGGTGTTTCAGATTGATTTTCTTCGGGTTTCGTTTCCTCTTTTTCAAGCGGAAGCTTTTCTTTTTCTTCTATTTCTTCGTGTTGTGGCTCAAGCGGCGCTTCGATACGTTCTTTTTCGAGTTGCAGCGGCTCTGGAGCGACAGGCGCTTCTTCTACTAAAGTAGGCTTTTCTTCGTCAGAGGATTTTAAGACCGCCTTCGCAGGAGCAGCTGCATCGGGCTCAACAACATTTTTCTTCTCTTCGGCGGAAGAAGCCTTACTTCGGCTTGTTTTCTTATCCAAATCAATATGCCCAACGGCTTTGATATGCGGCTTTTGTTCTTCAGACAAAGAAACACGAATCGTTTCGGGCTCTTTTTTCTCTTCCGGCTTCAGATAGCCTTCGAGTGCTACGGCTTCGGTTTTTTCTTTGGCCAAGCGCTCCTGACTCAAACGTTCGGATTCCAACTTTAATGCCATATCCTTATCGAACTCCTTGGCAAGCAGCAAGTGTAAGTCGTCCGATATTTTCAGGTTCGGGTCGGCTTCTATTTTATGGCCTTTTTTAGACAGAAATTCAACGGCAGTAGACAAACCGACGTTTAAATCCTTGCAGGCTTTACTTAATCTTATGGGCATATATTTGGTTTAATTGTTACAAAATTACGAGAAAACAGACAGATTTTTCCAAACTTGGAGGTTCGTTTTTTACGCTTCGTCTTCAAACTCGGCGGCCAATATGGCCAAAACTTCATCTATGGTTTCTTCTTCCAAGTCGGTGCGTCGCAGCAAATCCTCGCGGGAAATAGCCAAAACGCTTTTTGCGGTGTCGCAACCAATTGCCTTGAATATGTCGATAACCCACTGTTCTATTTCGTCACTGAATTCATCAAGATAAATATCTTCGGTTTCCACCTCGTCGTCCATTTCGCGGAAGACATCCAGAGTATATCCGGTAAGCATGCCGGCCAACTTGATATTCAATCCACCTTTCCCGATGGCCTGAGACACCTCTTCGGGTCTCAAGTAAATTTCGGCCCTCCGATTTTCCTCATCCAAACGGATAGAGGATATTTTAGCCGGACTGAGAGTTCTCGAAATAAAGAGGCTAATGTTGTTTGTATAATTCACGAGATCGATATTCTCGTTTCTTAACTCTCGAACAATTCCGTGGATACGGGATCCCTTCACTCCCACACAGGCTCCTACCGGATCAATGCGATCGTCGTAAGATTCGACAGCTACCTTAGCTCGTTCTCCGGGTATACGGGCTATCTTCTTGATGGTAATAAGTCCTTCCTGTATTTCAGGCACCTCCAATTCGAAAAGGCGCTCCATAAAAACCGGAGAAGTGCGGGAGAGAATGATTCTCGGATTGTTATTTTTATTCTCGACCATAGCTACGATGGCACGAACCGAATCTCCTTTCCGATAAAAGTCGCCGGGTATCTGCTCGCTTTTCGGCAAATAGAGCTCATTGCCATCTTCGTCAAGGAGCAACATTTCTTTCTTCCATATCTGATAAAGCTCTGCGTTTACAATCTGACCGATCATTTGGCTATATTTGGTAAACACACCATCTTTTTGCAGATCAAGAACCTTAGATGACAGTGTTTGGCGCAAGGTTAAGATAGCCCGACGCCCAAAACTCAGAAAATCGACAGCATCCGTTACTTCCTCTCCGACTTCATAGTCCTCGTCAATTTTTTGTGCTTCCGAAAGCGATATTTGGGTATTGGGATCCTCAAGATCTTCGTCGGCTACAACTTCGCGGTTGCGGTAAATTTCAAAGTCTCCCTTATCGGGGTTTACGATAACGTCAAAATTGTCGCTCGTCCCGAACATTTTGGCAATCACGCTCCGGAAGGATTCTTCCATCACGCTTATCAAGGTACTTCTATCAATATTTTTAAGTTCCTTAAATTCAGAGAATGTGTCAATCAAATTGACGGTTTCTTTCTTAGCCATAAGCTTATTTAAATCTGTAAATATATTTTGTTGTTTTGACTTCTTGGTATGAAAACACGATGTCTTCGCTTACTTTAATTTTCCGTTTGGCTCCTTCGGGTTTTTCCATCTTTTCAATCCGAAGGCTAAAGCTCTCGGGCTGCACATCGACAAGGATGCCGCTCAGCTTTTTCCCTGTTTTAGTTAACACTTCGACTTCTTTATTCAAGTTCTTCTCGTAGTGTTTCAAAACCTTGAAGGGCTCGGTAAGACCGGAAGATCCTACCTCCAGCTCATAATCTTCTTCGTCGCGATTCAGCTTCGATTCGATATGCCGGCTTAGGTTCACACAATAATCAATAGGCACACCGGCAAAAGAGTCGATTTCCACGACAATGCGATTGCCGGGCTGCAGTTGCAAGTCAACCAGATAATAGTCAGACCCTTGCAAATAATCGTTTACGATTTGTTGTAATAATTCCGTTTGCAACATTAGCTCCAAGTAAATTCTGATTAAGAAAAGAGGGGACTGCTCGTCCCCTCCTCTATTCTTAATTCCGGCGGCAAAAATAAACAAAATTATTGAAAAACGAAAATTCCGAAGTCAAAAATCTTTATTTATCTTTGTGCGGCTTTGCACGCTTGGTTTGCGAGGCTGCAATTTTTTAATCAGTCCCAAATGACAAAAATACTTTCGGACAACGAAATCACGCCCACGGAGTGGGATGAACTCGAAGAACGTGCATGGACAAGCTCTTTTTTCCAAACAAAGTCGTGCTACGATTTCTATCGCGAACTTCCTTTCGTCGAAGATTTTGTCGTAGGCGTCCGGGAACAAGAGAGGCTTATGGGACTTTGCTGCGGCTACTTAACAGCTGAAGGCGGACGAGCCAAGGCTTTTTTCAGTCGTCGAGCGATAATTCCGGGTGGCTTACTGTTGGACAAAAACATTTCACCCGAAGCCATAAAGGCCCTGCTACAAGCTTTGAAAAAAAAATTGCGTCATCAAGCAATATACATCGAAGTGCGAAACTACAACGATTATGCGATGTTTCGCCTTCCCATCGAAGAAAGCGGATTCGCCTATCGCAAACACCTGAACATACAATTGAACACCCTTCCCTCAAACGACATTAAGAACAAGCTAAGCGCCAGCAAGCGTCGCCAACTCAAACGCAACGAACAGGCCGGTCTTTGTTGTTACCTCTCCCGCGACAAGGAGGATGTGAAGGACTTTTACAACATATTATCGGAGCGATACCGTCAAAAAGTCAAGAAGCCGCTTTTCCCGCTGGCTTTTTTCGAGCTCTTAGTCCAAAAACCTTTTGCCCGTTTTTGGACGGTAAAGCTGAACGAAAAAAACATGGGAGGCATCGTCTGTGTCGATTACCGGGGAGCGGTATTGTACGAATGGTTCGTATGCGGAGCGGACAGGAACGATCAAGGCGTTTATCCATCCCTTGCAGCTACTTGGGCTGCCGTCGAATACGCTCACAAAGAGGGTTTCCGCTATTTTGATTTCATGGGAGCCGGAAAACCGGATGAAAGTTACGGGGTTCGGGATTTCAAAAGTCGCTTCGGAGGACAAAGCGTCGAATACGGACGCTTTATCCACGTCTGCAAACCCGGCCTCTTTCGTTTGGGGAGTTTCGTTATGAGATTAAAACACAGGCTATCAGCACGTCTCACCTAAAACAATAAGAACAAAAAACAATCAATTTAAAACTAAATTTGAAACTTATGAATAGAACAAGAATTTGGACATTTCTCTCCCTGCTGCTGTCGGCCGGGTTCTTACTGGTTTCCTGCCGCGAAGTCAGTCCGCCAAAAACTTATGGAGCGACTCCCAGTCCGGAACTGATAGCTTGGCAACAACTGGAATATTACATGTTCATCCACTTCGGACCGAATACCTTTACAGATGTCGAATGGGGTAACGGCAAAGAAGATCCGGGCATTTTCAACCCAAGTGATCTGGATTGCAGACAATGGGCTGAGACAGCCAAGAATGCCGGAATGAAAGGAATCATTCTGACGGCCAAGCATCACGATGGATTCTGCTTGTGGCCAAGCGCTTACAGCAAACACACTGTCCGTGAAAGCCCCTGGAAAAACGGTCAAGGGGATATACTTCAAGAGCTCTCGGAAGCCTGTCGCGAATTCGGTTTGAAGTTTGGTGTTTACATCTCTCCATGGGATCAAAACCATCCCAGTTATGGAACCGATGTGTACAACGATATATTTCTAAAAACGATAGAAGAAGTCTTGAGCGCTTACGGACCGGTATTCGAAATATGGTTTGACGGCGCTAACGGCGAGGGCAAAAACGGCAAAAAACAAATTTACGATTGGGAAGCCTTCCACAAGGCTGTTTGCCGGCTGCAACCCAAGACCATCCACGCCATCGAAGTAAACGGTATAGGACCGAGCTGCCGCTGGATGGGCAACGAAAAGGGCATAGCCGGAACGACAAACTGGTCGACTTTGAACAATCCCGTAGGGTTAGCTGTCGACATCCTCGAAAGAGGGGAACAAGGGGGAAAACTCTGGGTTCCGGCCGAAACGGATGTATCCATCCGCCCGGGATGGTTCTACAGCCCTTCGACCGACGACAAAGTAAAATCCGTAGAAAAACTGATGGACATTTACTATACCTCGGTGGGGCGGAATTCGAACTTGTTGTTGAACGTTCCTCCCGACAAACGGGGGCGGATACACCCCAACGATTCGATACGCTTGATGCAGTTCCGCGAAGCTCGTGAAGCCGCTTTTGCAGATAACCTGGCTCGCGGGGCCAAAATTTCGGCCGGAAACACCCGCGGTAAATCCTCCCGTTACAGTCCCAAGAATCTTTTGGAAGACAACTACGACAGCTATTGGGCTACAGACGACAGTGTAACCGCCACTTTTATCGAAGTAGACATGAACAAGACACAGAGCATCAACAGGCTGGTATTACAAGAGTACATCCCTCTGGGTCAGCGTGTAGCACGATTCTCGGTTTACTATGATGCCGAAGGACAATGGATAAAATTACTTTCCGCCACTACGATCGGATACAAACGAATCCTGCGTTTCCCGCTCACCAAGACTTCAAAAATAAAAATCGAAATAGAAGAAAGTCTGGCCAGCCCGGTACTCAACAAGCTGGAAATATACCGATCGCCCGAACTCTTGGCTGAACCGGTATTCAGCCGGGACAAGAAGGGCATGTTGAGCATGAGCTGCCCCACGGGTGATCCGGTCATCCGTTACACATTAGACGGTAGCGAACCCGGTCCGGATTCGGAAATATATACTCAGCCGCTGCCCTTTTCCGAAGGTGGAAGCGTAAAGGCCTTCGCCAGCATCGAAAACGGAAGTAAAAAAAGTAACGTCGTAACAGCCAACTTCAGCCTTGCACCCGCTAAATTTCAAGTCATCTCACCGCAATCGGAAGATGCCGCCCGTATCGTGGACGGACTGGAAACAGAGCCGGCTCAACTGCCATCAAAAGAGCCTCTCGTGATAGACTTGGGCGAAAAGCTGAAGCTGAAAGGCTTCTTCTATCTTCCACTGAATCGCTGGGGTGCCAGCAATATTTTCAAGTACCGCCTGAGCGGCAGTCCGGATGGCAAAATCTGGACACAGATTTTGTCGAATGCCACATTCAACAACATCGGGAACAACCCGATCAAACAGGAAGTTGTTTTTGACAAGCAACAAGAAGTCCGTTTCCTGAAAATGGAAGTACTGGAAAGCACCGGAGAAGCGGCATCTTATACCGCTGTGGAAATAGGAGCTTTGCTCTAAAAAAGAAACATTTTACGAATCCCTACTTTTTATGTAAGTTTGCAGCACAACAGAGCCCCATGATACAAGAGCGCATAGAATCTTTACGACGCGAGCTGGAGGAGCATAACCATCGGTATTACGTGCTTTCCCAACCTCTTATTTCGGATTTTGAGTTCGACCGTAAGATGCGGGAATTACAAGAGTTGGAAGCCGCCTACCCGGAATACGACGATCCCAATTCGCCCAGCAAGCGGGTAGGAAGCGATCTGACGAAGAACTTCCCTCAGGAGGCGCACGAGTATCCCATGCTCTCGCTGGCAAACACCTATTCCGAAGAGGAAGTTCTCGATTTCTACGAACGGACGAAAAAAGCCTTGGGAGAAAATTTCGAATTGGTTTGCGAACTGAAATACGACGGTGCCTCCATATCGCTGACTTACGAAAAGGGCCTCTTGCTGCGAGCTCTTACCCGGGGCGATGGAGAAAAGGGCGACAACGTTACGGCCAACATCAGAACCATACGCAGCATCCCTCTTCGCCTGCAAGGCAAAGATTACCCGGAACGCTTCGAGATTCGAGGAGAGATACTGATGCCCTGGGATGTTTTCGACAAGCTAAACCGCGAACGCGAAGAACAGGGAGAAAATCTTTTTGCCAATCCACGCAACGCAGCCTCCGGCAGCCTCAAACAACAAGACCCTGCCGTTACGGCTTCGCGTAAACTGGATGCTTACCTTTATTACCTGCCGGGCGATAAGCTGACATCCGGCACACACTTCGAGAACCTGAAGGCAGCTCAGCGCTGGGGATTTAAAACCTCCGATGCTACCCGCCTCTGCTCCTCCCTCGAAGAAGTAAATGCGTTTATCGCCGAATGGGACGAAAAACGAAAAAATCTGCCCGTAGCTACCGACGGTATTGTAATAAAAGTCAACTCTCTGGCTCAGCAGGCCCGGCTGGGGATGACCGCCAAATCGCCTCGTTGGGCTATTGCTTACAAGTTTCCGGCTGAGCGCGCAAGCACACGGCTCCTATCCGTTAGCTATCAAGTCGGGCGCACGGGAGCCATTACCCCCGTAGCCAACCTGGAGCCGGTATCACTCTCGGGGAGCGTCGTTAAACGCGCCACGCTGCACAATGCCGACTTCATTCAGGCCCTCGACCTGCGCATGGGCGACCGCGTATTTATTGAAAAAAGCGGCGAGATCATCCCGAAAATAATCGAAGTAGACAAGAAAGCCCGCGCAGGAACAGGGGACAAAATTGCTTTCCCGACCCACTGCCCGGAATGCGGCGCCCGCCTCGTCCGCTACGAAGGCGAAGCCGCCCATTACTGCCCCAACGAAAACACCTGTCCTCCGCAGATAAAAGCCAAGATAGAACATTTCGTCAGCCGGCGGGCCATGAACATCGAGGGTCTTGGGAGCGAAACGATCGACAACTTATACGAGGAAAAGCTTATCCGCAACGCTGCGGACCTCTACGATTTGCAGGTATCCGATCTGGAAAAACTCGACCGTTTAGGTCTGAAATCCGCAGAAAATATCGTCAAGGCCTGCGGAACTTCAAAATCCGTTCCCTATGAGCGCTTCCTCTTCGCTCTCGGCATCCGTTTCGTAGGAGAAAGCACGGCCAAGAAGTTGGCACGAGCCTTCCCTTCCATCGAAGCCTTGGAAGCTGCCGAACTCGAAAGTCTGGTTGAAGTGGAAGATGTAGGCGAGCGTGTCGCTCAGAGTATTATCGATTATTTTTCGGATGCGAATAACCGTCTCCTACTGGATCGCTTCAAAACATACGGACTGCAAATGGCTCGTTCCGCAGAGCAGCTACAGCAGCAAAGCCGAAGCCTCGCCGGACAAACGATTGTCATCAGCGGAACTTTCGAACACCACTCACGCGATGAATATAAAAGCCTTATCGAACAGCATGGCGGCAAAAACGTAGGAAGCATATCTTCCAAAGTCAGCTTCGTATTGGCCGGCGCCAACATGGGCCCGGAGAAACGACGCAAGGCCAAAAGCCTCGGTATTCGGCTTATGGAGGAAGAGGAATTCCTCACCATGCTCCGAGAAAAGTCCGGGACAGAGAAAAGCCCGACGCAGGGAAAAAAGCCCGACGCAGAACTTCAATCCTTATTTTAACGCACAATGATCAAACAACTGAATCACTTTCTGTTCCGCAGACGTCTCTCGAAAGTCAAGGCATCCAAAGCCGGCGAGCAGCGTTTCGTAACTTACGAAAAAGCCCGAATGATTTTTCTGCTCTTCGAGTTCGACCCCGACAAATATGCCGAATTCACAAAAATAATTGACAGCCTCAGACGAGACGGAAAGAAAGTAACCGCTTGGGCTTACTATGCGAAGGACCTGAAAAAAATCGACGTCTCGCAGTATCCTCAACTTTTCATCTTCGATAAAAAGTCCCTTGATCTCTTCGGAAAACCTCTTTTTGTACAAAAGAAAAAGGTTCGCGATCAGAGTTTCGACCTCCTCATCAATCTTTCACTCCGGCCTGCCCTGCCTTTGATGTACATAGGCCTTTACACCCGAGCCAGCTGTAAAGCCGGGAGCAGCGTTGCAGGTCGAGAGGTATTCGATTTTATCATCGATTCTTCGGCAGGAAACGAGGCACTTGATGAAAAAAGTATTTTCGAACACATTATTTTTTACCTCAAGAAGATACAAACAACAGATTAAAACCGTACTTTTGCAAGTGTAAAAACGGTGTAGCAGCCAGATTATGACCAACAGCAAACTGACCGGAATGGGTGTAGCCCTCATCACCCCCTTCAAAGAAGACGAGTCCATCGACTTCGATGCCCTCGCACGTCTCATCGAACATCAGGTGAAAAACGGCACCGACTATCTGGTCGTATGTGGCACTACAGCCGAGACTCCCACCCTCACTGCAGGGGAAAAGGAGGATATTAAAAAATTCGTCATCCAACAAGCGGCCGGACGCCTGCCCATCGTATTGGGTGTAGGTGGAAACAATACCCGGGCTCTTGTCGAGAGCCTCCGCAGAGAGAATTTCGACGGTATCGAAGCTATTCTCTCCGTCACCCCCTACTACAACAAGCCCTCGCAAGAAGGCCTCTACCGCCACTACGCAGCTATAGCCCAAGCATCGCCCAAACCGGTAATACTCTATAACGTACCCGGCAGAACCGGAGTAAACATGACGGCAGACACAACCCTGCGACTGGCTCACGAATTCAAAAACATCTCTGCGGTCAAAGAAGCATCCGGCAACTTCGGACAGATAGACGACATTATAAAAAACAAACCGGAGCACTTTAAAGTCATCTCAGGAGACGACGGCATCACCTTTCCACTTATCACTCTCGGAGCCGACGGTGTTATTTCCGTTATCGGGAATGCCTTTCCACGTGAGTTCAGCCGCATGGTACGCCTCGCTCTACAAGGCGATTACCGGCGTGCGCGACAAATACACCATCGCTTCAACGAACTCATCGAGCTTCTCTTTGTCGAAGGAAACCCGGCGGGTGTTAAGAGCATGCTTGCTGTGATGGGATACATAAAAAATGTACTCCGCCTCCCTCTGGTTCCGAACACCATCAAAACTTACGAAAAAATACGCCTCGTACTGCAGGAACTCGTCTGAAACAGATAACTGCTCCCCAAAAACATGACAAGCTATTTGCAGGTAGAAAACCTCAGTAAATCCTTTGGCGACAAACAGCTCTTCGAGGACATATCTTTCGGACTCTCGGAACAACAGCGCATAGCCCTCGTGGCCAAAAACGGATGCGGAAAAACGACCTTGCTGAACATCCTTGCCGGTCGCGAAGATTACGACAGCGGCAGCATCACTTTCCGTCGCGACCTCCGCATAGGTTATTTGGAGCAAGCTCCTCGCCTCCCCGAGGCACTCTCCGTGCTCGATGCCTGCCTCCAAACCGACAGCGAAACTCTGCGAATCATAGCCCGCTACGAACAGGCTTTGCGAAACGGCGACTCACAAGGTCTCGCCTCGGCAAGCGCCGAAATGGATCGAATCGAAGCCTGGGACTACGAGGCGCGGATCAAGCAAATACTCGGTAAGTTACGCATCGACAATTTCGAACAAAAAATCGGGACGCTATCCGGAGGGCAACTCAAACGCGTAGCCTTGGCCGCCAGTCTCATCAGCGAACCCGACCTGCTCATACTCGATGAACCGACCAACCACCTCGATCTCGAAATGGTCGAATGGCTCGAAGATTTTCTCAAGCGCTCCTCGATGGCGCTCCTCATGGTTACGCACGACCGCTACTTCCTCGACCGCGTATGCAGCGACATACTCGAAATAGACGGACGCAAACTCTTCCGATACAGTGGAAACTACAGCTATTTTCTCGAAAAACGTCAGGAACGCATCGACAATTTCAACGCCGAGACACAACGGGCCAACAAGCTCTACCAACGCGAACTCGAATGGATGCGTCGCCAGCCTCAAGCACGTGCCGGAAAAGCTCAGTCGCGCATCGATCGCTTCCACGAAATCAAAGAGCGCACCGCAGAACGCCGCATCGAAAGCAATATGCGTCTCGAGAGTAAAGCCACCTACATCGGATCGAAAATTTTTGAAGCCCGGTACATTTCCAAAGCTTACGGGGAACGAAAACTGCTCGACAATTTTTACTACAACTTTGCCCGTTACGAAAAACTGGGCATCGTGGGCAAGAACGGAAGCGGAAAATCCACTTTTCTGAAAATGCTCATCGGAGAAATAAAGCCCGACAGCGGCAGCTTCGATATCGGACAAAGCGTTCGTTTCGGCTATTACAGTCAGGAAACGCCCGATTTCGAAGCCGGGAGCAAAGTCATCGATGTGATACGCAACATCGCCGAGGAGGTTCAGCTCGATAAAGGTCGTAAGATGTCCGCATCTCAATTCCTGCAACACTTCCTCTTCAGTCCCGAAACGCAGTACAACTATGTGGAGAAGCTCAGCGGCGGCGAGAAACGCCGCCTGCATCTTTGCAGCGTACTGATGCAAAATCCGAACTTCCTCGTATTGGACGAACCCACCAACGACCTCGACATTGCCAGCCTGAACGTACTCGAAGAGTACCTGCGCAACTTCAAAGGCTGCCTCATCGTAGTCAGTCACGACCGCTACTTCATGGATAAAATCGTCGACCACCTCTTCGTCTTCCATGGAGATGCTCAGGTACAGGATTTCCCCGGAAACTACAGCCAGTACCGGGTCTACCGCCGCAACCGGGATGCCGGCACGAAGAAAAACACCAAACCCGAAAATAAGGCTCCGGTTCCAAACCCCAAAGCCGAAAGGTCGAAAAGGCTTTCTTACAAAGAAAAGAAAGAATTCGAAGCTCTCGAGCAGGAAATAAGCGAACTTGAAGAGCGGAAAAGAGATATCGAAACAGCTCTTTCTTCAGGCGCACTCGATGTACAAGGCATACACGAAGCTTCCAAACAATACGAAGATATCAAACGCCGCTTCGACAGCATTAGCATCCGTTGGTTTGAGCTGGCCGAACGTTCCGAGCAAGATTAAAAAAAGACAGAAAATTCATTTTTTTTTATTTTTTTTTTTGTCTACTCTGTTTTTTTACTTACCTTCGCCGCGTCATTCCTGCATTAGCAGGAAATAACGATTATCCATTATATACGGAATATCCGAGACCCTTCGAGGTTAACAGATAGGTTTTCAATTTTTTATTTACTCACTAATTTATTAATTAAAAATTCTACTGAAATGAAAAAAGTATTTAGTTTTGTTGCTGCAAGCCTTGCAGTGTTGTCGTTAAGCTTTACGTCTTGTACGGAAGATCCCGCCAAACCGCTTAGCGTGGATATGTCCGCAGGTAAAACCGCTACCATCTCCGGCACTTTGCTTGTTAATCCGGACATAACAAAAGATGCCGATAAGCAAACTTTTGAAGGCAAATCAGCTACCATCATCGTTACCGTACCCTATTCGGAAATTTTGGACGACTCCTCAGCCAAAGGCAACTGGATTACCACAGTTACTTCGGACAGTAGGGGCATATTCTCCGTAGAAGTACCCACCAACCCTAAAGGTGTTACCGTAAGCTTCACAGTAAGCGACGTTAGAGGTGAGCAAAAACAAAAAGTGGGAGCGGACGATAAGACTCTCAGCGGCGTATGGAAATTTAGCGTTACCGATGAAGGTGGCGTAAAACCCGGAAAAATTATTGTAAAAGAGCATACTGAAGGTAAATTTACAGCCTTGAAAGAAGACGGAAGCAAGATATAATAAAAGAGTAGCTTCATCCGAATTTACAGAAACAATATAAAGTTAAAATAATTCAAATAGACACAGAAAATGAAAAAGATGATAATAGCCTTTGCGCTGATAGCCCTTCCGGTCGCTTTTCTGTCGGCTCAGGACCGTGGCGATAACGCATCGGTAACCACCAAAAGAGGACATGCCATTCTGCCGGCCGCCGGCGACTTCGCTCTCGGTATCGAAGCAACTCCCTTCCTCTATTACGCAGGAAACATGTTGAATGGTAATACAGGCAATTCCGCTCCGTCTTTCGACGGATTCAAAGAAACGCTCTATGGTAAATACTTTTTGACGGATAAAAGCGCTGTGCGCGGCCGTTTGGCATTCGACTTCGGCACCGACCAATTAGCAAAAACCGTCGGTCAGGACGACCTCGACCCGCTGAATCCCGATAAAACCGTGGTGGACTACCGCTTCAAGAACAAATGCGAAGTTGACCTCTACGTAGGCTACGAAATGCGTCGCGGCTACCGCCGCCTGCAAGGCTTCTACGGAGCCGAAGCCCATTTAGGCTTCAACAATAACGGCACAAGCTACAAGTACGGCAACCAAATGACCGTGGGCAACCAGTCGCCTTCGTCTTGGAACTTCGAGGCAGATGCAGAAGCTAAGATGAACTCCCGGCCGGTAGACATAAAAGATGGTTTAGGCTTCAGAGCCGGTGTAAACGGATTTGTGGGCGTGGAATATTTCGTAGCGCCTAAAATCTCCCTCGGCGGCGAGTTGGGTGTGGACCTCTATGCCAACCTCAATAAGATTGGAACGGTTACCAACGAGTCGTACAACGCCAGTGCCGGTGCCGTAGTGCAACGCGCCAAACGGGCAGCAGGCTCTGAAAACAACATTCATTTCGAAACTGTAACGAGCGGAAGTTTGTTTGTACTCTTCCACTTCTAAACAACGAAGATTCTTTATAATAGAACGGAATAAGGCGGCTCCTCTGGGAGCCGCCTTTATTTTTACCTAAGCTTGAGCTTTGTTGCATAGCCCTTTAACAAGAAATAGGTAGTCGGATGCAAATTTTTCGGAGAAATATACCTATATATACGGAAAAATGTACTTATCTTTGCAGCGTTTTTCAAAAAAAGGAGACTATAAACATTAAAAAAACCTATGGATAGCTCAAGCTTGTTTCTTGTGGTTTTGCTCACGGGTATCACATTGGTGGTGGCCGGTTTGGGCATGGCCATTCTGATATCCCCCCGCTCTTTCAACCTGCAGAAGACGGAATCCTACGAATGCGGTCTGCCGACCAAAGGCAGTTCGTGGATGCAGTTTAAAGTCGGCTACTACCTCTATGCCATCCTCTACTTGATGTTCGATGTAGAAGCCATCTTCCTCTTCCCTTGGTCTACCGTGGTACGCGACCTCGGTTTGGCGGGATTGTTTAGCATCGCGTTTTTCATCGGCGTGCTGGCTCTCGGTCTGGCCTACGCATGGAAGAAAGGAGTATTGAAATGGATGTAAAAGACGTAAAAATAAAAGGCATTCCCTACGCGGAATTCAAACACAACGACTACCTGGAGGATTACGTAAAAGAGCTTCAGGCGAATGGCGTCAATGTAGTAGTATCAAAACTCGACGAGCTCATCAACTGGGGCCGCTCCAACTCGATGTGGCCACTGATATTCGCTACCAGTTGCTGCGGTATCGAGTTTATGGCTACAGCCGCCGCCCATCACGACATCGCCCGCTTTGGGATGGAAGTGGTACGCAACAGCCCGCGCCAGTCGGACGTGATGATTGTGGCCGGAACCATCGTTCATAAGATGGCTCCTCTGCTCAAGCGCGTTTACGACCAGATGGCCGAGCCCAAATACGTATTGGCCATGGGTGGTTGTGCCATCTCCGGTGGGCCTTTCGTCGACTCCTACCACGTGGTGGAAGGGGTGGAGAAAATCGTCCCCGTAGATGTGTATGTCCCCGGATGCCCTCCCCGGCCGGAATCCCTCTTCTACGGACTGATGCAACTGCAACGCAAAGTGAAATTGGAGCAGTTTTTCTTCAACAAGGAACGATAAGATATGGAAACGATAAAAAAACTTATTCTCGAAAAACTGCCCGAAGCGGTTATTGAGGACAAACAACCGCTCTGCGTCAGTGTCGAACCCAAGCAAGTCCATCTCTTGATGGAAACCTTGTATAACAATCCCGAGTACAACTTCGACGTACTGTTAAAGGTCATCGGAATGGACTGGGGCGAAAAGCTGGGAGTTATCTACTTCCTGACCGGTTCGAAAGACCTCTTTGCAAAGGAGATTGTAGTAAAAACCGCTACTGCCGACCGCGAAAATCCCCTGCTCTACTCGCTTACCGACCTCTACGAAACAGCCCTGCTGAACGAGCGCGAAATATACGCCATGTTCGGAATCCGCTTCATCAACAACCCCGACATGCGGAAATTCTTCCTGAACGAAGACTGGATCGGTTACCCTCTGCGAAAAGACTACGACGGAGCTCCCGCCCTCAATCCCATGAAGGTGGAAAGCAAAGAGATACAGGACGTAACGCGTCGCCTAACGGAAGTTGACGGGAAAATACAGGAAGAACGAATCGACATCTTCGAAGTGGATGATTACATCATCAACATCGGCCCGCAGCACCCCTCCACCCACGGAGTTATGCACTTCCGAACCGCATTGGACGGAGAAATCATCAAGAAAATAGACGTACACAGCGGATACATCCACCGCGGTATCGAAAAACTAAGCGAAAATCTGGGTTACCACCAGATTCTCCACTTTACCGACCGCCTGGATTATCTATCGGCCAATATCAACCGCCACTGCCTCTGCATGTGCATTGAGAAAGCTGCCGAAATAGAAGTACCCGAAAGAGCCCAGTACATTCGCACCATACTCGACGAACTCACCCGTATCGAATCCCACTTGCTCGGATGGGCCGCTCAATGTAACGACTTGGGAGCCACTACGGCCTTCGTGTACGGCATGCGCGAACGTGAGATGATTCTGCACATCTTTGAAAAAGTCTGCGGAGGACGCCTCATCATGAATCAAAATGTGATAGGTGGTGTGATGTTCGACATTTATCCCGAATTCCAGAAAGAGGTGAAGGAATTTATTCCTTACATGCGCGAAAAGCTCATCGAATACGACCGTTTCTTCTCGCACAACGTCATTGCCCTGGGACGGATGATCGGCATTGGCGTACTGAAACAGGAAGACGCAGTATCCTATGCCATCACCGGTCCGGCAGGACGGGCTTCGGGATGGTCTTGCGACGTACGTAAACACAAAGCTTATTCGCTTTACGATCAAGTAGAATTCAAGGAGGTAATCCGTAAGGAGGGCGACTCCTACGCACGCTACCTGAACCGTCTCGACGAAATCGCGGAATCTCTCCACATAATCGAGCAACTGATAGACAACATACCGGAAGGTAGCTTCCAGACGAAAACGAAACCCATTATTCGCATTCCCGAAGGAGAATACTACCAGTCGGTAGAAGCGGGTCGCGGCGTATTCAGTGTGTTCATCGACAGCCGCGGTGACAAGACACCTTACCGCTTGAAATTCCGCTCGCCTTCGATGAGCTTGGTATCGGCCATGCCCCTCATCTGCAAAGGCGAAAAATTAGCTGACTTTATCGGCATCGGCGGATCGATGGACTACGTAATACCCGATATCGACCGGTAAGCCGGAAGAAGACCTCTTCTATTTACCCCGGCTTTCATCCGACACACAGAAGGATGCGGTTTTTTGAAAGGAAATAACGCAAAGTATAACAACATAAACCAATAACACAAACACCTGTTCCCCACAGGGCTCCTCTCGAAACGAGAGTAAAAACAGGGGATTTTAGGTATGAATTATTCACAACCATTAGAGCTTTCGCACGTTACCGCCTGGCTGGACGAAGTCCTACGCGGAGCCATGCCCGAGTTTTGGGCCTTGCTGATCGAATACGTGCTCATCGGTGTGGTACTTTTAACGTTATATGCAGTACTGGCACTTATATTGATTTATGCCGAACGTAAGATCACGGCCTTTTTCCAGTCCCGCCTCGGCCCCAACCGGGTAGGTAAATGGGGGATTGTGCAAAGTGTGGCCGACATGGTCAAAATTCTGATCAAGGAAATCATCTACGTAAAAAAAGTTGACAAAGTACTCTTTTACGTCGCACCTTTTTTCATGATTGTAGCTTCCATGCTCACTTTCGGGGCCATTCCTTTCGGACAGGGCTTACAGGTGGTGGACTTTAACATCGGAGTGTTTTACGTATTGGCCGTTTCGTCCTTAGGGATAATCGGCGTGTTGTTGGCCGGATGGTCGAGTAACAACAAATACTCGATGGTAGGCGCCATGCGAAGTGGGGCTCAGTTTGTAAGCTACGAACTCTCGGCCGGTCTGGCATTGATGACCATGGTTGTACTTTCGGGCACCATGCAGCTTTCCGAAATCGTAGAGAGCCAACGCTACTGTTGGAACCTTTTCAACGGGCATATTTCGGCCGTCATTGCTTTTGTTATCTATCTCATTTCCGGCCATGCGGAAACCAACCGCGGTCCTTTCGACCTTCCCGAAGCGGAGTCGGAGCTCATTGCCGGATACCATACCGAATATTCGGGACTTCAGTTCGGATTCTTCTACCTGGCCGAGTACCTGAACATGTTCATCATTGCAGCCATAGCTACGACAGTCTTCCTCGGAGGCTGGATGCCGATACAGGTAAAAGGTTGGGATACCTTCAATCAGATTATGTGGTACATCCCCTCTTATCTTTGGTTCTTCGCCAAAGCAGCTGTGCTCGTATTTATCAGTCTGTGGGTGCGTTGGTCTTTCCCGCGTTTGCGTATCGACCAACTGCTGAACCTCGAATGGAAGTACCTCTTGCCCATCAACTTGGTAAACATTTTCGTAATGGTACTGCTGGTTTTATCCGGACTTACACTTACAGGACTTTTCCCGAATGTATTCGGCAATTGATTGAGAAGAGGGGACTTCTGCGTCCCTCGTATGTATAAATATTGAAATCTTTTAAAAACTATATGTCAGGAAATTATTTTTCAGGTTTATTCAAGGGAGTCAAATCTTTGCTCGTCGGCATGGGTGAAACATGGAAAGAACTCTGGACTAAAAAAGTAACTGCAGAGTATCCCGAAAACAGAAAGACCACGCTTTTTGTCTCCGATCGTTGGCGAGCTACCTTGACTATGCCTCACGACGAAAACAACGAACATGCCTGCACCTCGTGCAAAGTCTGCGAAACGAACTGTCCGAACGGAACCATTCAGGTTATTCAAAAAGTGATTGAAACCGAAGAGGGAAAAAAGAAGAAAGTGCTCGACCGCTACCTCTACGACCTCGGTATGTGTACTTTCTGTAACCTCTGTGTACTTACTTGCCCCTCGGACGCCATCGTCTTCTCGAAAGACTTTGAAAACGCAACCTTTACCCGAGACCGATTGAAGGAACAACTCAATAAAGAAGGCTCGAAGCTCCGCGAGAAGAAAAAAGAAGTAAAGCCCGAAGCTGAAAAAAGCGCTCCTGAGGCAGAGTAACTAACGAACAATAACAAAAGAAAATCCCGAAACTCAGATCAAGTTTCTCATTTCTTACAAGAATATGGCAGAACAAATTATATTTTACATTTTAGCGGCTGTTATCGCCACATTTTCTATCATGGCGGTATCCACCAAGCGTATCATTCGCTCGGCCACTTTCCTGCTTTTCGTGCTTTTGTCGGTGGCAGGTCTTTACCTGATTTTAGGCTACCAATATCTGATGGCCGTTCAAATAGCCGTATATGCAGGCGGCATCATGGTACTCTTTATTTTTGCCATCCTGCTCACCCACAAACCGGGCGAATCCGCCCCCTCGAAGCCGATAGCCAAGAGGTTGCTCATCGCATTACTTTCCGTAGGCGGACTGGCTTTCTGTACACACATTATCGTACACAACGTGAGCAAAGTTTATAGCTACAGCCTCGGCACGACAGGAAGCGACATCAAATACATCGGGTTAACCATGATGGGAACCGACAAATACCAATACCTGCTTGCATTCGAAGCCATCAGTATGCTGATTTTGGCCTGCATCATCGGAGGTATCATGGTAGCGCGCAAAAGGAAATAGTAACCCAAACGAGATACATGCCCCATGGAGGCATGAGAGACAAGGAAATAAAAACTTACAGTTGCCGGTCGCAACAACAAGGGTCGAAATCTGAAGTTTCGGTCGGTATACGTTAACTAATATTTTATGTACGAACTGATAATCAATTTTTTGGAGGGCCCCGTGCCTATGGAAGCCTACTTGATTGTGAGCTCCATTATGTTTTTCGCAGGCATTTACGGCTTCATAGCGCGAAAAAATCTGATGATGATGCTCATCTCGATTGAATTGATGCTAAATGCCGCCGACCTGAACTTCGCGGTATTCAACCGCTACCTCTACCCCGAACAACCGGAAGGGATGTTCTTCACCCTCTTCGGGATTGCCATAGCCGCTTGCGAAACGGCCGTTGCCATTGCCATCATCATAAATATATACCGGAACTTACAAGATGTGGATGTGGAAGAGTTGAACCAATTGAAGGGCTAAACTCATACGCACTGAAAATCCAAGTACTTTTGAAATCTTTTATATCATTATGCAATATACATTAGTCATCTTACTGCTTCCCCTGCTGAGCTTTTTGCTGATCGGGCTTCTGGACTCGAAGCTGAAACCCTCCCTGGCAGGAAACCTCGGAACCCTCTCCCTGGCTATCATAGCAGCCTTGTCCTACTATTGTGCTTTCGATTATTTCACGGCCGACAGGGTGAACGGCGTATTCCAACCCGTGATTATGCAAATGGAATGGCTGCGCTTTTCGGACAGTCTCCACATCGATTTGGGCTTGTTGCTCGACCCTATTTCAGTGATGATGCTGGTAGTCATAACCACCGTATCGCTGATGGTACACATTTATAGCCTGGGTTATATGAAAGGCGAAACGGGATTTCAACGCTACTACGCATTTCTCTCGCTTTTCACCTTCTCGATGCTCGGTTTGGTGGTAGCTACCAACATTTTCCAAATGTATATCTTCTGGGAATTGGTGGGTGTTTCTTCCTACTTGCTCATCGGTTTTTACTACACGAAGCCCGAAGCGGTAGCAGCCTCGAAGAAAGCTTTTATCGTTACGCGCTTTGCCGACTTGTTCTTCCTGATCGGCATCCTGATTCTTTCTTTCTATACACAGACCTTCGACTTTGCAACACTGACAGCAGGCAACAGCAACATACTTTCCGAAACAGCAGGCGCTACTTTCCTCGGAGCTTCGGTACTTACTTGGGCCTTAGCCTTGATATTTATCGGAGGTGCCGGTAAATCCGCCATGTTCCCGCTGCACGTATGGTTGCCCGATGCTATGGAAGGCCCCACTCCCGTATCGGCTTTGATACACGCCGCCACCATGGTGGTAGCCGGAGTATATCTGGTAGCCCGGCTTTTTCCCGTGTACTTCTTCTATTCGCCCGAAGTACTGGCAGGTATTGCCGTAGTAGGTGCTTTCACCTCTTTATACGCTGCCGTAGTGGCTTGTGTACAAACGGACATCAAGCGCGTACTGGCCTTCTCGACCATCTCCCAAATCGGGTTTATGATGGTCTCCCTCGGAGCTTCGGGCTTCGAAGGCCACGAAGGGCTTGGATACATGGCTTCGATGTTCCACCTCTTTACACACGCCATGTTCAAAGCCTTGCTCTTCCTGGGTGCCGGAGCGATTATACATGCGGTTCACAGCAACGAAATGAGCCATATGGGAGGCTTGAGAAAATACATGCCCATAACGCACGCCACTTTCCTGATCGCTTGTCTGGCCATTGCCGGCATCTTCCCGCTTTCGGGCTTCTTCAGTAAGGACGAAATACTGGCTGCCGTCTTCCACTTCTGCCCGATATTGGGTGTGGTGATGAGTTTCATTGCAGGACTAACTGCTTTCTACATGTTCCGCCTGTATTACAACATATTCTGGGGAGAAGAGCATAAACACGAGCACCAACCGCATGAAGCTCCGAAGTTGATGACATTCCCCCTTATCTTCCTGGCTGCCGTTACCGTGGTGGCAGGCTTCATCCCCTTTGGACACTTCGTTACAGCCGACGGCATGCTCTATGACATACACATTGATATGACCGTAGCTCTGTCGAGTACGGTAGTAGCCCTTATCGGTATCGCTCTGGCTACGCTTATGTACCGGAAACCGACACAAATACCGGCAACACTGGCAAAATCCTCTCCGGGACTCTACAAAGCAGCGATGAAGCGTTTCTACATCGATGAATTCTATCTCTTTGTAACGAAGAGGGTTATCTTCAACTGCATCTCGCGTCCTTTGGCTTGGTTCGATCGCCACGTGATAGACGCCACAATGGATGGCCTGGCAACGATTACACAACAAGCTTCCGTGAAAATCAGAGGCCTCCAGTCGGGACAGTTGCAACGCTACGTACTGGTCTTTTTAATAGGCGTATTATTGGCTGCAGCTATTGCAATTATAGTATATTTAGCATAAAACACTTCGAGACGACGCTCAAACCGCCAAACGGACGGAGCGTCGTTCCGAACTTCTGTATTAAAAATTTTTAGAACACATATAGTAATATGAATTTCTTATCCATCTTCGTACTGATACCGACGCTGATGATGCTCGGATTGTTTCTGTCGAAAAGCAGAAAACAAATTCAAGCCGTTGCGCTCACGGGAGCTTCCCTGCTGATGATTATGGCGGGTGTACTTACTTACCTGTACCTTGCCGAGCGGGTAGCGGGCAATAGCGCCGAAATGCTCTTCACGGCCGATACCGTATGGTATGCCCCGTTGAATATTCATTACTCCTCCGGTGTGGACGGCGTATCGGTGGCGATGTTGCTGTTATCGGCCATCATCGTCTTCACGGGAGTACTGGCTTCGTGGAAAATCGATCCTCTGCCCAAAGAATTCTTCCTTTGGTTCAGCCTGCTCTCGATAGGCGTATTCGGTTTTTTCATCACAACCGACCTCTTCACCATGTTTATGTACTACGAAATAGCACTGATACCGATGTACCTGCTCATTGGACTGTGGGGCAGCGGACGTAAGGAATATTCGGCCATGAAGCTAACCCTTATGCTCATGGGAGGATCGGCTTTCATCCTGCTTGGTATTTTGGGCATTTACTACGGTTCGGGCGCTACGACGATGAACATACTGGAGCTTTCGAAACTGCACATACCGATAGAACTGCAACGTTATTTCTTCCCGGTGGTATTTCTTGGCTTTGGTGTTTTGGGTGCTCTTTTCCCCTTCCACACCTGGTCGCCCGACGGACACGCATCGGCTCCTACAGCCGTTTCGATGCTGCACGCCGGCGTATTGATGAAGCTCGGAGGCTACGGCTGTTTCCGTATAGCCATCTACCTGTTACCGGAAGCTGCTCAAGAATTGTCGTGGATATTTATTGTTCTGACAGGTATCAGCGTGGTGTACGGCGCTTTCTCAGCTATTGTACAAACCGACTTGAAGTATATCAACGCTTACTCCTCGGTGAGCCACTGTGGATTGGTGCTCTTTGCCATTCTGATGCTCAACCGTACGGCCATGACGGGAGCAGTCATGCAGATGCTTTCCCACGGTCTGATGACGGCCCTTTTCTTTGCTCTCATCGGGATGATATACGGCCGGACGCACACCCGTGACATACGCGAACTGGCGGGCTTGATGAAAGTGATGCCTTTCCTGAGCGTATGCTACGTGATTGCCGGGCTTGCCTCCCTCGGATTACCGGGATTGAGCGGCTTCGTTGCGGAAATGACCATCTTCGTAGGAGCCTTTGAAAATCCGGATATCTTCCACCGCGTATTCACCACTATTGCCGTATCATCCATCGTTATTACGGCTGTTTACATCCTGCGGGTGGTAGGAAAAATCCTCTACGGGAAAGTCGAAAACAAGCACTATCTGGAACTGACGGATGCCGTATGGTACGAAAAATTCTCCGTAACGGTACTCATTGTAGCCATAGTGGCTTTAGGATCGGCCCCGCTGTGGGTGTCGAACATGATTTCGGACAGCCTCATTCCCGTTATCGGACAGCTGGCAAGATAAAAATCGGAACATAAAGAGAACAGACAACTCAGTTTAAAAATAAGCCGACGAAGCATTACTCGTCAAACAAGTAAAAACAACATGGACTATACGAACTTTTTCTTGATGAAGGAGGAACTTTCGCTCATCGGAGTGATGTTAATCCTGCTGGTGTACGACATATTTTCGGGCGAAAAAGGCAAACGCCACTTCCAGACCCTGGCCTTGGGGCTGCTGGGTCTGCATACGGCAGTAAACTGCCTGCCGCGCGAGGCTTTCGATGCCTTCGGGGGCATGTACAGTTACAAACCGGTAATGACCGCAGTGAAAACCATCCTCTCGGCAGCCACCATCATCGTGCTGATGCAGGTAAACAACTGGCTGAAGGACGAAGAAAGACGCAACAAGCAGGGCGAATACATCTACCTGACACTATCCACTCTGCTGGGCATGTATTTCATGATCTCGTCGGGTAACTTCCTGCTCTTCGTCATCGGACTCGAAATGGCCTCCATACCGATGGCTGCCCTCGTAGCTTTCGACAAATACCGCCAGACATCGGCCGAAGCAGCAGCCAAATACATCTTTTCGGCAGCCTTTGCCTCCGCTATTTCGCTTTTCGGTATTTCGCTCATCTACGGATCGACCGGAACACTCTACTTCGACGACTTGGCCGGAAGCATCACCGGATCGCCCTTGCAAGTGATGGCCTTCGTATTTTTTGCTGCAGGTCTCTTCTTCAAAATATCCCTCGTGCCTTTCCACCTCTGGACAGCCGACGTCTACGAAGGAGCTCCGACAACCGTAACGGCCTACCTGTCGGTCGTATCCAAGGGCGCTGCCGTATTCGTACTTTTCAGCTTGCTGACAAAGGTATTCGGCGCCTTGATGGAAGAATGGCAATTCATCCTCTACGCCCTGGTGCTGCTTTCCATCACCGTGGGTAACCTCTTTGCCCTGCGTCAAAAGAACATGAAACGCTTCCTCGCTTTCTCGTCCATATCGCAGGCCGGATACATCGTATTGGCCGTACTGGCCGGAACACCGCAAGGATTGACGGCTTTGATTTACTACGTACTGGTCTATGCCTGCTCCAACTTAGCGGTATTCGGCGTGGTATCCATCATCGAGCAACGCAGCGGAAAAACGGACATTGCCGACTACAACGGATTATACAAGACCAACCCCCGTTTGAGTGTAGCAATGATGCTGGCGCTCTTCTCCCTCGGAGGTATTCCTTTCTTTGCCGGATTCTTCAGCAAATTCTTCGTATTTATGGCTGCTGCCGAGCAGGGTTTCTACGTATTGATATTCATCGCCCTGCTCAATACGGTTATTTCGCTTTACTACTACCTGATTGTCGTAAAAGCTATGTTCGTAAAGGACAACGAGCGTCCTATCGAAACCATACGCAGCGACCGCCCGGCACAAATTGCCCTCGCCCTGTGTATGTTCGGGGTCTTGTGCCTCGGCATCCTCAGCGTCGTGTATGAGGGAATCGGACAGCTGGCTTTGTAAAAAAACCGAGACGAGTCCAAACATACGGGGTGGAACAATAAAGCATGTTCCACCCCGTTTTTCATGGCCCAAAAAAGAAGTAAAACAAAGCTTTTTTCGTATCTTTGCAAGGTTTTTTTCAACCGACATCCCCTGCGTGGGTAGCAAACAATCAAATATGAAAACCCTACAACTCAAAGACCGAAAATTTGCCCTGTCGATACCGGAAGTGCAAATTCAACAAGCCGTAAAAGAAGTGGCCGAACGCATCAACCGGGACTTGGCCGATGCCGATCCCCTCTTTATCTGCGTACTCAACGGAGCCTTTATGTTTGCCGGCGACCTGATGCGCCACATAAACATCAACAGCCAAATTACTTTTGTAAAACTTGCCTCTTACGAAGGATTGCTCACCACGGGCGAAGTAAAGGAAATCATCGGACTGAACGAAAGCGTCGTAGATCGCAACGTGGTAGTGATAGAAGACATCGTGGACACGGGCATCACCATGGAGCGCATCCTCGCCTCCCTTAAAAACAAAGGAGCCCGAAGCATACGTGTGGCCAGCTTCCTGCAAAAGCCCGAAGCCCTGCAACGCGACATCCGCCTCGATTATGTAGCCATCAAAATTCCCAACGACTTTATCGTCGGATACGGACTGGACTACGACGGATACGGACGCAATCTCCGCGACATATACACTGTAGTCGAAGAATAAAGACGCTCTCTCGAAAGCAAAAAGAAAATACAAGCTCTATCAACCAAACAACTACCGAAATGCTGAACATCATCATCTGCGGTGCACCTGGATCGGGCAAAGGCACCCAAAGCGAACTGCTGGTGGCACGGTTCGGATTGAAACACCTCTCTACCGGCGACCTCCTGCGGGAGGAAATGGGTAAGAACAGCCCTATAGGTCAGGAAGCACGCCGCCACATCGAACAGGGACAGCTCGTACCCGACGAAATGATTGCCCGCCTGCTGGCAGAAGCCATCGACAAGGCAGCAGGCGAATTCCGGGGACTGATACTCGACGGTTTCCCCCGGACCGTCACGCAGGCCGAAATGCTCGAAGAAATGCTGAAGGCCCGCAAACTGGACATAGGACTGATGATAGATATCGACGTGTCCGAGGCCGAACTCATCGACCGCCTCCTCAAACGCGGAGAAAGCTCCGGACGCAGCGACGACAACATCGATACCATACGCAAACGCCTCTCTGTCTATCACGAAAAAACCAAACCCGTGAGCGACTTCTACCGCAAGCAAAACAAATACGCAGCCATCGACGGAACGGGCAGTATCGACCAAATACAGGGGCGCATCGTCAAGGCCCTGCAAGAAGCATAGGCTCTTCTTTTCCCATCCATCCGGCTCTTCCCGATTGGGGGATTCGGAATGCAAAATTCAGGCTTGCTAAGCAGCATGCTAAGCTTCGCAAGCCTTTTTTATATCTCCCTACTGCGACAGAGGGTATTGAGTCTGAATAAAGCCTTCGATAAGGCTGTTCACCGCATCCGGATTATCGACATTGGCATTATGCCCTGCACGGGCTACGATCTCCAAGGGGTACCCGCTACGCCGCTGCCAAGCCTCGCAGTATTGCGTTACTTTGCCAACAGCATCCGACTCGCCCCGAAGGATTAAAACCGGACAGTCTATCTGCAAATCCCGATTGTCTTGCATAAAAGCATCGTAGTGCGCTTGTATCAAGCCTACATATTCTCTTTTACGATAAAGCGCCAACATGTCCATCATATTTTCATAGCCCTCCGCTGTGACGGCCACACGTTTTGCCACCGTTTTTTTTAACAAGGCAAAGGGATAACAGCTAGCGATAAACCCCACACGTTTGAGCCAGAAATAATCCGATTTCGAATAATAAACCTTACCGTAAGGCGAAGTGCCGATACCGATAAACAAAAGCAGAGTTTGGGGGCTTCGGGCAATCAGAGCCTGCACGAAATATCCGCCGTAGGATTGCCCCACGGCTATGATTTTTTCGACGGAAAGGCTTTGCAGGATGGCTTGAATCGATTTGACGCCCACATCCATATTAAAGCCGCTGAAGGTCTTGGATTTTCCATGCATGGGGGCATCCCAGGCAATCACATTGTATTCATCCTGAAAGTAGCGGACCTGAGCATCGAACATACGGTGGTCGGCTGTCAGCCCGTGAAAGAAAAAGATCGTTTTTCTGTTTGCATCCCAGGTATCGGAAACCCGGAAATACAAAGCTCCGTAGTCGGTCCTTATCATTTTTTCTTTCATACGCAGGCTCTTTAAAGTTTCCCGGACTCCGAACAGCGACGCCGAACTTCCACAAAAGCGGCTATTTTCTGTGCTTCGCTCTCAAGCACATTGCCCAGCACCACGAGGTCGGCGCCGGCACGGTAGGCTGTTTCGAGGGCTTCTTCGCTCCGGATGCCTCCTCCCACGATAAGGGGCAGGCCACAGCCTTGTCTCACGCAACGAATCAGCTCGGCGGGCACGGGCAGCAGGGCGCCGCTACCGGCTTCGAGATAAACCAGCTGCATCCCCAGCAGTTCGCCGGCCACGGCCGTAGCCAAGGCAATTTGTTGCTTATCGCGGGGAATGGGACGGGTGTTGCTTATATACTCCACCGAGCTGCAGCGCCCGCCCTCGATCAGGAGGTAGGCCGTAGGCAAGACCTCGATGCCCGAACGCTTCACTTCGATGGCCGCCAACACGTGCTGGCCGATAAGGAAATCGGGGTTCCGCCCCGAGAGGAGGGAGAGGTTGAGCAAGGCATCGGCTTCGGGACTGAACTGCGACACATTACCGGGAAAGAGCAGGACGGGAAGATTGCTGTGGGCTTTCAGACGGCGGATGAGCAGGTCGCTGCGCTCCACGGTATGGCTGCCCCCCACAAAAACGAAATCGGGGCGATGCACGGCCAGCAGTTCCAGCATCTCGACCGTGCGGGCTTCGCAGGCAAGAAGGTCGGGGTCGAGCAGGACGGCCAGCATCTTCCGCCCTGCGGCGCTGTTTCTTTGGATGCTATCGAGTATTTTTTCCATAAGCATAATTTTTTTTTAGTTTGCTACGATGTAAACCAAGGCATAGGCCTCCGTCAATCGGTAGGAGGCTTGGTAGCAGCGTTGCGCGGGACGGTGTTCGATGCGAAGGCTTCCCGCCGGCTGCAAATCGAAAGGCAGCACCCGTTGCTGGCCTGAAAAATCGACCGCCGGAGCACCCAAAATCTTATAAAGCGCTTCTTTGGCCGACCAGGCCAAGGCCAGCTGCTCTTTCGAGAGATATTCCCTCTCGTCGGGAGCCAGGAAGCGCGGCGCGAGTGTTTCGAATTTCCTGCTGCGGCATTCGATGTCGATGCCTACGGGGCGCTCGGGATCGAAGATGAGGGCTAAATATTCGCCGCTGTGCGACACGCTGATATGCCCCGCATCCACATAGGGCTTACCCTCGGGCCGGTAACGCAACCTGCTTGCCGGGCAGAGTTTTTGCAAGGCGATGCGCAAGCCTAAAAACTCGCGCCGGCGCTTGGGCGAGGTGAGCCTCCGGTAGGCCTCCTCCTCGGACTCCGAAAGGGCCGCCGCTTCGAAGGCGGCGGTATCGTCGGCAGGCAGAGGGCTTAAAAGAATGCGGCTGCTCCCCACCCTCCAAAACGCTTCCCGAATCATTTTTTCCATTGGAAACTTTCAATCAGACGAAGCATATCCGCACGTACGTAGTCCATCATCGGAGCAATGGAATCTTTGTTGGGGACGTGGTTGAAGTAAAGGGCCGCGCGAAAGAAATGCCGCAGGCTGTCGGTAACTACGAATTGCAAGGGAGAGGCGGTATTCCCCTCGAGGTCGTAGAGGAGGGCGTAAACCCTTTCGCCGGGATTCTCGTAAAAGGACTCGCGAATGCCGTCGGCGCGGACGCTATGCTTGTACACTATGCGCCGGGCATCCTCCGAAAGTTCGAAGAGATTGCCCGAGACAGGCAGGTAGCTGCAATACACACTGCCGTTGAGTGCGGGGTAGTGTATGTCGATCCATTCCCGGTGGGCATCGCGCAGTACAACACGGGCCTGCTCCGAAAGCTCGAAACGATAAGGCAGGCCGAGGCTGTCGAAGCTACGGTAACTGTGCGGCGGCAAATCGACCCGGAAGTAACCGTAAGGACGCGGCGTATAAGAGCCCCCGCAAGCGCAGAGCGAGAGCAAGACCCCAAGCAGGGCCGGCAGGCCGAAGGATAAAGAAAAGAAACGCATCGCTCGAAAGGATTTTTTTTAATCTTCCACCGAAATGATCTTATCCACCACGTGGCGGCTCACGCCCCGCCAAGGCAGGGTTCCGAGATACTCCTTGTAGCCCAGCTCGACGTTCTTGCCGCTGCAACGCATCAGCGAGTCGGCCAGAGCCGGATCGCTCACCGAAAACTTGAACTCGTAGGACTGAATCCGCCCCGCTGCCTGCGAACGGTAGCCCGCCTGTATCAGCTTGCCCTCGTAGGTTTTGAAAAGATAGCCCTTGTGCATAAAATAATTCAGCTCGCCGGCCTTAACGCCCTGCCCGAAGACAAAGTAAAACTTAACATAAACGAAAAGCCCCGCAAGCAGCAGCAAGGCCGCCAGAAAGGACAGGAATAATTTCTTCTTGGTAGTCATAAGGAATCTATTTAACTTTGGGCTGCAGGCCCTCCGGAAAGGACTAAGACCCGCAGGACCGCAAAGATAGGCAAAAAAAGCGGGATGCCGCCCGGCCCCCGCTTCTTTTTGCACTCCCCCGCAAGGGTTATTCCTTAACCCACCAAACATTCACCACAACGTAGGGCCTGTTGTCGTCAACATCTTCAAAACCTTTATAGCGAAACGCACAGACCTTCCTCGTTTCCTTGTGTTTGAACCGCAAATGATTGTCAGATTCTCCCGTAACTTCGAAACCCCGGCCTTGCATATAGCTTTTAAGCAGGGAGGCTTTCAGCTTCCACTTCTTGGCTTCGGCATCGTATCGGGCAAAGGCCTCATTGAGCGTCTCGCTGTAAATCAGCACCAGCTCATCGGCTTCGTAGTTGTGATCCTTATCAAAGATCCAACCCCTGTGAATAAGGGGGAATTCGCTTACAGCAGGTTTAAAGGCGAGGAAGTTTCCGTCCTCCTTAATAAAGCTGCTACCCCATCCGGTTTCCAAGCTTTTTACTGCGTCTTTCTTCTTCCCGGGCTGTCCGGCTTTGTCATTCAAGTACTTCGCAAAGTCCAGCGCCGTGTCCACAAGGGCCTTCAGGTCCACGACTTCCACGGCGCATTCGGCCGAGAGAAACTCGTCGTCCGAGACAACCCGTATGCGCGTTTTGCCGGGTTTGAGGGCCGTCACCTGCCCGTATTTGTCCACCCGGGCAATCTCCGGGTCGCGGCTCTTCCAAGTCACTTCGCGGTTGGCCGGTCTTTCGGGCGTCATTGTCAGGCTGAGGCTGCGCTCCTCGCCGGGAAGCATCTTCAGCTCCCGCTCTTTCAGTTCCAGCTTTTGGAGCCCCGGCTCATCGCTCACCTCCACCCGAAAACTGTGGCTGTGCCGGCTGCCGTCTTCTAATTCCACCTCCAGCGTCAGCTTGGTTGTCCCCTTGCTTTTACCTGTTAGCCCGAACACGCCGAAAATACTTCCGGCTGTCGCGATGCTTTCATCCTCCATTTTCATTTCTACCCCCTTCGGGAGAAAGATTTTCCGGCTCTTCGTATCCCAAAAGACGAAGCCTCTGACCTGTCCCAGATGCAGGTTTATGGGGTCGCTCAGACTCCGCTCGCTCTCCTCGGGACCGTCCCAGCCGCTCTTCAGCAAGCGCAGTTCATAGGGATATTGCGGTTCGTTCGTCGGCTCTTCGGGAGCGTTGCCCGGCTTGCAGGCCAGGAAGCCCGCCGCTGCGATGATACACATCGCCATCGTTTTCAAACTTTTTCGTTTCATAATTGCATTTTTTAAAAGTGAATAAATAATTGGTTTTTTGGGGTCTTGGGTGCTTTCCCATATCCCGCAACCCGTTAAGATTCATATTTCCTTGTCCTCGTGGAGGCCGTCGTTGTCCTCGTTGAGGTCGCCGTTGTCCTCGTTGAAGTCGTCGTTGTCCTCGTTGAGGTCGCCGTTGTCCTCGTTGAAGTCGTCGTTGTCCTCATTGAGGTCGCCGTTGTCCTCGTTGAGGCCGTCGTTGTCCTCGTTGAAGTCGTCGTTGTCCTCGTTGAGGTCGCCGTTGTCCTCGTTGAAGTCGTCGTTGTCCTCGTCGAAGTCGTCGTTGTCCTCGTTGAAGTCGCCGTTGGCCTCGTTGAAGTCGCCGTTGGCTGTTGTTGTGGGAGCTATCCCTCGCT
>BDEJ01000009.1 GCA_001653155.1 Porphyromonadaceae bacterium H1 | reverse complement strand
CCCAAAAAATGTACAATTTGTTTTCAAAAGTTGTACATTTTGTTTTGCCGATTATAATAATGAAACAAAAGTACAAAAACATTTTTATTCCCGCCACCTTATCCGAAAATATTTTTAGGTAGGAAATATTGCCTGAAACAATGGGAGATTATTATTGAACAACCGAACTGTACTCCCGAATAACCGGACTGCACTCCCGAACAACCGGACTGTACTCCCGAATAACCGGACTGTACTCCCGAACAACCGGACTATACTCCCGAACAACCGGACTATACTCCCGAACAACCGG
>BDEJ01000008.1 GCA_001653155.1 Porphyromonadaceae bacterium H1 | reverse complement strand
AACAACCGGACTATACTCCCGAACAACCGGACTATACTCCCGAACAACCGGACTGTACTCCCGAACAACCGGACTACACCCCTGAACAACCGGACTACACCCCTGAACAACCGGACTATACTCCCGAATAACCGGACTATACTCCCGAACAACCGGACTGTACTCCTGAATAACCGAACTGTACTCCCGAATAACCGGACCGCACTCCCGAACAACCGGACTATACTCCCGAACAACCGGACTATACTCCCGAACAACCGGA
>BDEJ01000007.1 GCA_001653155.1 Porphyromonadaceae bacterium H1 | reverse complement strand
AACAACCGGACTATACTCCCGAACAACCGGACTATACTCCCGAACAACCGGACTGTACTTCGAGATAATAGAAGAGCATCTTAAAATAATGGGAGGTATTGCAAGATATTGGAAAGAACGTTTTTCCCTCTCTGCAAAGGCTGATATGTTTCGGCCTATTCTGCAGGATAAAAGAAGGTAGGCTATTGTTCTTAGCTTCAAATATCGTATTTTTGCAATAAAAAAGACGCACCATGAGCATTGCTGATAAAATCCGGTTATCTCGATCAACGATATTTTCTTTCGAATTGCTTCCGCCGCTCAAGGGTAAAGGTATCGACTCGGTATTCGGGACCATCGATACTTTACGCGAATTTGACCCGCAATATATCAATATCACCACACACCGGAGCGAGTTGGTTTATCGCGAAACTGCTCAAGGGCTCTTCGAGCGGATAGCCGAACGGCATCGCCCGGGTACCGTGGCTATTGCTGCCGCCATACAAAACAAATACAACATTCCCGTTGTACCTCATATCCTGTGCAGCGGTTTCAGCCCCAGCGAAACGGAATACCTGCTGATCGACCTGCAATTTCTGGGGATTACCGATTTGTTGCTGCTACGTGGGGACAAAGCGCGGCACGACAAACAGTTCGTTGCCACCGGTTACAGCCATGCTACCGAGCTGCAAGAACAAGTGGAACGTTTCAACAGCGGCTTCTTTCTGAACGGCGACGCCATCAAGGGCTTGCATCAACCTTTTTCCTACGGAATGGCCTGCTATCCCGAAAAACACGAAGAAGCCCCGAACCTCAACTCCGACCTGTTTTGGGCTAAGAAGAAAGTGGAAGCAGGCGCCGAGTATCTGGTAACACAAATGTTCTTCGACAACCGTAAGTACTACGATTTTGTATCCAAGTGTCGCGAAGCGGGTATCGACGTTCCCATCATCCCGGGCTTAAAACCCATTACCTTGCGCAACCAACTGACGGCGCTTCCCAAGATATTTCATACGGAGATACCCGAGGCGCTAACCTATGCGCTGCTCGACTGCTCAAGCGATGCCGAAGCTGTGGAGGTAGGTGTGGAATGGTGCATACAGCAAGCTCGAGATCTAAAGGCTCAGGGCGTTCCGGGTATTCATTTCTATACCTTGATGGCGACCCAAAGCGTAAAGCGTGTTGCTCAAGAAGTATTTTAAAACCTCAAAAGAATATTTAAGAAGCATAGATATGGGATTTCTTTTTTCAATCGCATTTTTTCTCCTTCTGGGTTTGTTTATTTCGGCAGCCTTCGTATTGGCATTGCTTCGCTCGTTTTTCAGCCTGCGGAGGTACAAATCCCCAACGAGCGAAAAACATACGCAGACTAACAGCAACCGGCACGAGAAGCAAAAGGTATTCTCCAAAACAGAAGGAGAATACGTTGACTTCGAGGAGATGAAGGGAAAGGCTAACTAAGTCACTCAAAGTATGACAGGGCTTGTTATCAAAAGTACAGGGAGCAGCTACTCGGTAAAGACCGAGGGCGGGCAGATGCTCGAATGCAAAATCAGGGGAAATCTGCGGATGAAATCCATCCGAACGACCAATCCCGTGGCAGTGGGCGATCGCGTACGTATTGAGTCGAACTCTTCGCCTGCGCTTATTACCGAGATATTGGAACGGAAAAATTACATCATCCGGCGCTCCTCCAACCTGTCGAAACAAGCTCATATTTTGGCTGCCAATCTGGACTTAGCCGCTCTGATAGTTACGGTTAACTACCCCGAAACCTCTACGGTATTCATCGACCGCTTTTTGGCTTCAGCCGAAGCCTATCGCATACCGGCCTGTCTGGTTTTCAACAAAACGGACTGTTACGATAGCGAAGAATTGGAATATCTAAAAGGACTCGAAGCTCTTTATTACGGAGCTTTGGAGTATCCCTGTTTTTCGGTATCGGCATTGGATGCAAGTAGCCTGAGCGGTTTACGCAGTTTTCTTCAGGGGAAGACGACCCTCATATCGGGGAATTCCGGTGTGGGAAAATCGACTCTGGCAAACGCCCTGATACCTTCCCTCGAAACAAAAACAGCCGAAATATCGCAATACCATAACAAGGGTATGCACACGACGACCTTCTCCGAGATGTTCGAATTGCCCGAGGGGGGCTATATCATCGATACTCCGGGAATCAAAGGCTTCGGTTCGGTAGATATGGACAAGGCCGAGATGGGGCATTACTTCAAAGAAATATTTCGCTTTTCGAAGGACTGTCGCTTCGCCGATTGCACCCATACACACGAGCCCGGATGCGCGGTGCGCAGTGCTCTCGACAAATCATACATCAGCCAATCGCGCTACCGGAGCTACCTCAGCATGCGGCAAGACGAAGACAGCGGGAAATACAGGGGAAGTTAAATCCGTCTGACTCCGAAATACCGGTGAGACATGAGCAAGCATCTTTTCATAAAACAAGCTGCTATCGAGGCAGGCTTCGATGCCTGCGGGATAGCTAAAGCCGAGTCGCTTGACGAGGATGCTGCATTCATGCAACACTGGTTATCCGAGGGCAAACACGGAGAGATGCATTACCTGGCTCGCAACTTCGATAAACGGACAGACCCGCGTGTTCTCGTACCGGGATGCCGATCCGTAGTGGTGGTTTTGCTCAATTATTTCCCCGAAGACCTGCAACCCGACACAGCTCCTCGGATTGCCAAATATGCTTATCCCGAGACGGACTACCACAGTGTCATCAAAGAGAAGTTGGCCTCGCTCGAAGCCTTAATAACCGCAGCATACGGTCCCGAGAGTGTTGCCTCCAAGCATCAACATCGCTTTGTCGACTCGGCTCCCATACTCGAACGCCGATGGGCACAGCGTGCAGGCTTGGGTTGGATCGGTAAAAATACCCTGCTCATCAATCCCGACTTCGGTTCTTATTGTTTCATCGGTATCCTGCTGCTCAACATCGAGGTAGAAACATACGACAAGCCGATCCCCGACCGCTGCGGAACTTGTACACGTTGCATCAATGCCTGCCCGACGGCAGCGCTGGAGAGCTATTCGATGGATGCGCGACGATGCCTCTCCTACCTATCCATCGAGCTCAAAGATGAAATCCCGGAAACATTTCAGCATTCCGTCTCCGGACAGATACTGGGTTGCGATATTTGCAGCGACGTATGCCCATGGAATCGCAAAAAGGCTCATCCACACAAACATCCCGAACTTAAAGCACACACCGGCATCCTGCAGTGGTCGCAACAAGATTGGATGAACATGAACGAAACGGATTTTGAGCTTCATTTCCCGCATTCGGCGCTGCGTCGTGCCGGATTCCGCAAACTGCAACAAAACCTCCGGCTGGGAAAGAAAAAACAAAACCCTGAAGACAACGCAAATACGGAAAATGAACAAGCTTAAATCCTGTATATAAAGCCAAAAACTCAGCAAGGTAAATGTAAGGGCACAAAACTTGTTCTTATTAAAAACCCAACTTTTCGAACGTAACAGCTAATTAGGATACAAGATGGAAGTTCTACAATATATCGTTTATGGCATCTACATGCTCACAGTTGTCGGAAGTATTCTGGTAGTAATTTCCGAAAACAGAAGCCCGATTCGTTCTCTTGCCTGGGTCTTGGTACTGGTTTTTATTCCTGCTTTGGGAATTGTTCTGTTTTATTTCTTCGGACAAAACAACCGAAAAATCCGCCGCCTCTCCTCTCGATATAAAGACTGGGAAGAAATGGATCTTTCACGTCAACTTATTGAGGAACATCACAGCAATACCCCCGAGAAGTTTGTACTGTTGTCGCGTCTATTGTCTCAAGTAGGCGGAGCCATACTGCTACGAGGGAGCAAGGTGGAAGTATTCACCGAAGGGGAAGAAAAATTCTCGACACTTCTGGAGGATATCCGTCAAGCCAAGAAGCATATTCATATGGAATATTTTATCTTTTGCAACGACAGTACAGGCCAAAAGATAAAAGAAGCCTTGATGAAAAAAGCAGCCGAAGGTGTTAAAGTGCGCTTTCTCTACGATGATGTGGGAAATATCGCTGTCTCACGCAAATTTTACAACGAAATGAAAGATACCGGAGTAGAGGTACGTTCGTTCATGAAAGTACGATTCCCTTCCTTCAAGAGCCGGATCAACTATCGGAACCATAGAAAATTAGTCGTAATAGACGGTGCGATAGGCTACATCGGAGGCATGAACGTAGGCGACAGCTACAGCATGGATCCTCATTGGCGTGACAGCCATCTGCGCATGCAAGGTCGAGGGGTATATGCTCTTCAATTTCATTTCTTCAGAGATTGGTTTTCGGTGGATAGCTCCGAAATCAAAATCACGGATGACGGTTATTTCCCGGCCTGCGATGTGGAGTCCGACAACCTTTTGCAAATTGCTTCCGGAGGACCGAATACGGAGTGGCCGAATTTATTGCAAGCTACCCTGTCCGCCATTCTATCATCGAAACGATACCTGTACATTCAAACGCCCTACTTCCTACCCACAGAATCCATTCTGGAAGCTTTGCAAACGGCAGCACTCTCAGGGGTAGATGTTCGACTAATGGTTTCACGCAAATCGGATTCTCCCTACATCGACCCTGCTGCCCGCTCCTACTATGGCGATTTGCTGAGAGCCGGCTTACGCATTTACGAGCATCAAACAGCATTTATCCATGCCAAAACGATGGTTGCAGATGATTATCTATCGGTAATCGGTTCTGCTAATATGGATTTTCGCAGCTTTGAGCTGAATTTCGAAATTAATTGCTATCTGTATGATTCCGAATTAGCTATTCAGAATAAAAACATCTTTCTCAAGGACTTGAAGGCCTGCAAAGAAATCGAATTAGATACTTGGGAAAAACGCCCTTGGTGGAAAAAAGTGATCGAATCCTTCATGCGGCTTTTCGCACCGCTGATGTAAGAGAAAGATTCGGCAATCTACTCAATATATCCCCACAAACCATGAACATCGAAGAACTACGCGAATTTTGCCTGTCGCTGAAAGGAGCCGAAGAATCTATGCCTTTCGACGATGAAGTACTTGTTTTCAGCATCAAAGGAAAAATGTTTTGCCTGACCGGCATTTCCAATAATTATGAGTTTATTATTCTCAAATGCGATCCGGAAGAAGCCATCGAGCTCCGAGAGCGGCATCCGGAGGTTTCTCCCGGTTATCACATGAATAAAAAGCATTGGAACAGCATCCGAACCGATGGATCCATATCCGACAAACTCTTTCGAGAATGGATAAGGAAGTCCTACGATTTGGTTGTTGCCGGCCTGCCGAAAAAAATACGACAAGAATTAGGCTTATAAAGAACGGAGCCGCTTTGCAATATATTCCAAAGCAGCTCCGTTCCTATGATTGAAAATGTCTTTTAGCTAAAAGAGGCTCATGCTTACAGTGAGCCCGGCCATGACGATGGCCACCATGCTCATCAGTTTAATCAGGATATTCAGCGAAGGTCCCGAAGTGTCTTTAAAGGGATCTCCGACGGTATCGCCAACCACAGTGGCTTTATGGCTGTCGCTGCCCTTACCTCCGTGATGTCCTTCCTCGATATACTTCTTGGCATTGTCCCAAGCACCACCTGAATTGGCCATAAAGATTGCCAACACAAAGCCTGCTCCCAAACCTCCAATGAGCAAACCCAATACTCCGGCTACTCCCAAAAGCAAACCCGTAACAATTGGCACCACAATAGCTAAAAGGGACGGCAGGAGCATCTCGCGTTGCGCTCCCTTAGTCGATATCTCGACACAACGGGCATAGTCCGGCTCGGCTTGGCCTTCCATAATGCCTGCAATCTCACGAAACTGACGACGCACCTCTTGCACCATACTCTCGGCAGCACGTCCTACGGCATTCATCGTCAGACCGCAGAACAGGAAAGCCATCATGGAACCAATAAACACTCCCACTAAAACCAAAGGATTCATCAGCGAAACGTTATAGTAATTCATGAAGTCCATAAAACCGGCTCGAGCCGTTTCGACCGTATCACCGTCGGAAAAGGTCAGCACATGCTGTCCCACACGCAGCAAGGCAATCTTAATCTCTTCGATATAGGATGCCAATAAAGCCAAGGCCGTCAAAGCCGCAGAGCCTATGGCAAAGCCTTTGCCGGTAGCAGCCGTTGTATTCCCCAAGGCATCCAAGGCATCCGTACGACGACGTACTTCTTTGTCCAATCCGCTCATTTCCGCATTTCCACCCGCATTATCCGCTATGGGCCCATACGCATCCGTAGCCAAGGTAATACCCAGGGTGGAGAGCATTCCCACTGCAGCGACTCCTATTCCGTATAAACCAAGGCTCAGATTAGCCGGTGTCGAAAAATTCGAAACATCAAACTGTATGGCACTCAAATAAGCCAAAACGATGGCCAACGCAATGGTCAGTACCGGAATCGCCGTAGAAACCATACCAACACCCAGGCCGGAGATAATTACCGTAGCCGGTCCGGTCTTAGCGCTCTCTGCAATCCGTTGTGTAGGACGGTAACTGTGTGAAGTGTAATATTCCGTTCCCCGACCGATGATAATACCGGCCAAAAGTCCTACAACAACCGAACAGGAAATACCCACCCAGTTGCTTATACCCAGCCAATAGAGAATAGCGAAAGTTGAAAAGGCTATCAACAAAGAACTAATATTCACTCCTTTACCCAAAGAAGACAACAAGTCCTTCATGCGAGCCCCCTCTTTAGTTCTTACCAAGAAAATACCCAATATGGATAAAGCTACTCCTACCGCAGCGATCAGCATCGGAGCAAAGACAGCTTTCAATTGCATGGCTCCATTGGCGGCGAATGCCGAAGCTCCCAATGCAGCCGTTGCGAGAATAGAACCGGCATAAGATTCGTAGAGGTCAGCTCCCATACCGGCCACATCACCCACATTATCTCCTACATTATCGGCTATGGTTGCGGGATTACGCGGATCGTCTTCCGGTATTCCTGCTTCGACCTTACCCACCAAATCGGCGCCCACATCGGCAGCTTTGGTATAAATACCGCCACCTACCCGAGCAAATAAGGCTTGAGTAGACGCTCCCATACCAAAAGTCAGCATCGTTGTAGTAATATAAATCAGCTTATGGGAACTATCCATTGTATCTTCGGGCACAAAATAATTGAGCACCAAGTACCACAGCGAGATATCCAGCAGAGCCAGCCCGACAACCACAAGCCCCATGACGGCACCGGAGCGGAAAGCAATCCGCAAGCCACTGTTCAGCGAACGTTGCGCCGCATTGGCTGTACGTGCCGAAGCATAGGTGGCTGTTTTCATACCCAGAAAGCCGGCCAGACCGGAGAAAAAGCCTCCCGTAAGAAAAGCAAAAGGTACCCAGCCGTTCTGCAAACCCAGAAAGGCCATCACGGCAAACACTACTGCCAAGACAGCAAATACCACACAAACGACCTTATACTGCTGCTTCAGATAGGCCATTGCTCCCTGACGAACGTAAAGCGCTATCTTTTTCATCGTTTGACTGCCTTCACTCTCTTTCATCATCTGCTTGAAAAAGAAAAAGGCAAAACCCAGCGCCACCAAAGACGCCAAAAGAACCAAAAAAGGAAGATAATTTTCCATGGAATTTGAATTATTAACAGGTTTGATAATTTGAATAAAAACGTCCCAAAGTTAGTAAAAAAACAAAAAAACAAACGGACTGTCCTCAGTTTCCTCAAAAGCTCCTATTTTCGCAACAGGAAAAATCCAAGCAAAAATTGAAAGTTTCGGTTATTTTTGCGACCTTTGCAAATGTCTAAATCTTAAAAACATTAGATATTGAATCATGAAGAGAGGAGCAATTGTTTTAGAAGGACACATACAAGGTTTGTCCAATACACGTTCTTTAGGAGAATTAGGCATTCCTGTTTATGTAATTGATAAAAATTGCTGTTTAGCGCAATTTTCAAAATATTGTAAAAAATATTTTCGTTCACCAGACTTCCAATCCGAAGAATTCATATCATTTTTAATCTCAATTGCAGAAAAACATCAACTTAAGGGATGGATGCTTATTGCTAGTAATGATCATATAGTAGAAAATTTATCTATTAATTATGATAGATTATCTCCCTATTTTAAAATGCTTGTCCCACACAAAGACAGTATATATGATATCATTAATAAAAAGCGCCTTTTGGAATTAGCTGAAAAGTGTGGAACTAATATTCCATCCACATGTTATCTTAACGATATAGAAACTGCAAAAAGGTTTAGATTTCCATTGCTTATAAAAGGTAATCTTGGATTATCTTTCTACAAAGCTATGCATCATAAAGCTATTCAAGTCAACAACATTGAAGAACTAAAAGAAGTAGTAGATAAAGTATCTGCTATTACAGATGATTTTATGATACAAGAATTAATTCCGTATGATAAAAACAATAAAGTAGTATCTTTTACTTGTTTTGCAGAGATGGGAGAAATCAGGGCATTTTGGATGGGGCAAAAGATACGCGAACATCCTATCAAATATGGAACAGCAACGAGTAGTCAGAGTATTATAATACCTGAAATTTTAAAATCCGCGGAACCTCTGATTGTTTTTTTAAACTATACTGGCGTTTGTGAGATTGAATTTATGTATGATTGTCGAGATAGTGTTTATAAATTAATTGAAATTAACCCTAGAACTTGGTTGTGGGTTGGTCTTGCAAAGGAATGTGGCGTTGATTATGCGAAAATAATGTATAAGTACCTTATGCAGATACCACAAGAATATCCACAAGAATATAAATTAGGGGTAAAATGGATTAATTGGTTAGCAGACATTATTTATGGCTCTAAGGCTATAATGAAAAAACACATTTCTATAAAAGAGTATTTTTCATCTTTAAGAGGAAAAAGAATAAATGCAATATGGTCATGGAACGATCTGTTGCCTGGAGTTATTTTTCCTTTTATGTTATTTTATATAGTAAAAAAAAGAAGATAGATATATGAATATATTAGTTGACATAGGGCATCCTGCACATGTACATTTGATGAAAAACCTGATCAAGGAGCTTACTAAAAAAAAACACCGTGTTATTATCACTACTAAATCTGTTCCTATTATAGAACGATTATTAAAAGTTGAATCATTAGATTATATTTTACTAGGGAAAAAAGGAAAATCAATAATATCAAAAGTATTTCACCAAATAAAATTTGACTTGAAAATACTATGGATATGCGTCAAATATAGAATTAATATTGGCACTGGAGTCTCTGCGTCTATAACAAGAGTTTCTCGCTTATGTAAAATGTCATCAATAAATTTAGATGACGACGACGATGAAGTACAACCTGTGATGGTGAATTTTTCACATCCATTTACTGATGTAAGGTTAACTCCATCTGCTATAATAGGACACAGAAAATCAAAACGAGCTCTTTTTTATGAGGGAACTCATGAATTGGCTTATCTTCATCCCAATAAATTCACTCCAAACGAAGATGTAATTCAAGAAATTGGTCTGGATAAGAATGATCGCTTTTTTATAATGCGTTTCGTTGCATTCAACGCATACCATGATACGGGTCAGAAGGGTTTATCTTTCGATCAGAAAAAAAAACTTATAGATTTATTAGATGAATATGGAAGAGTAATCATAACTTCCGAGTATCCAATCGAAACCGAATTCGAAAAATACAGAATACCCATTCCCCCTGAAAAGATACATTCTTTAATGTATTATTCTACTTTATTCGTAGGTGATAGCCAAACAATGACATCTGAAGCTGCTATTATGGGTGTTCCTGCATTTAAATGTAATACTTTTGCTCGAATATTATCTGTACCTAATGAATTGGAAGATAAGTATCATTTATGCTATGCCTATCGGCCAGAAGATTTTGATAAATTATATAATCATATCAAGATGTTACTCCAAAAACCAGATTTAAAAAAAGAGTGGCTTTTAAAAAAAGAACAATTTCTTGCAGACAAAATAGATGTAACCGCTTTCTTGGTATGGTTTATCGAAAATTACCCGGAGAGCGCCAACATCATGAAAGAAAACCCCGATTATCAACTTCGCTTCAAATGATTAAATTATTGACGATCGTAGGCGCCCGGCCTCAGATTATAAAGGCGGCTGCACTATCCCGAGCCATAGAAAGTGAATTCTCGAAAACAATCGAGGAGAAGATTTTACATACGGGGCAACACTACGACAGCAACATGTCGGATGTTTTTTTCAGCGAGTTAAGCATCCCCCAGCCACATTTCAATCTGAACGTCGGTTCCGGCTCGCACGGCCGACAAACGGCGCAAATGATCTCCGGTATTGAAGAAGTTCTTCTTTCTGAGAAATTTGATGCCCTTGTTGTTTACGGAGATACGAATTCTACCTTGGCCGGAGCCGTGGCAGCCTCGAAGCTTCATGTGCCGGTTGTGCATATCGAAGCCGGTTTGCGTTCGTTCAACATGGCCATGCCGGAGGAGTTGAACCGGATTGTGTGCGACCAACTCTCATCCTTGTTATTTGCTCCAACTCAAACAGCGGTTTTAAATCTGCAACAAGAAGGGTTTTTCAGTTCTAAAGCAAAATTTCCCGACGGAAATCTGCGAAAAGTCTATCATTCGGGGGATATCATGCAAGACAACTCCCTTTATTTTGCTGAAGTAGCGGAAGCAAGAAGCAACATATTACACGACTTAAAGCTGAAAGATAAGAAATTTATTCTGGCAACCATCCATCGCGATAACAATACGGACAATCCCGAAAGATTGAATCGGATTATAGAAGCTTTCCTCGAACTTGCCACCTATGCTCCGATCGTGCTTCCTCTGCATCCCCGAACTAAGAAGATACTCCCCGATAATCTTTCACGGGAAGGCTACGAGAAGTTGACGAATCACGGCAATATCAAGATTATCCCTCCGGCTTCTTTTTTTGAAATCATCGTACTCGAAAAGCATGCGGATCTCATCATAACCGATTCCGGAGGAGTACAAAAAGAGGCCTATTTTTTCAAAAAACCATGTATCATCTTACGTCCGGAAACAGAATGGCTGGAAATTGTCGAACAGGGAGCAGGAATTATTGCCGATGCCGACACGAAAAAAATTATCGAATCATACCACCTACTACAAGATGCATCCATTGACTTTGCCCCCGTTTTTGGAGATGGACGTGCTGCAAATTTCATTCTAAACAAAACATTAGAGACTTTACAATGAGAGATTTCACCTTGCTAAGTTATAAAGAATTATTATTGGCCCTTCAAAAAGCCGCTTACTCTTTCTATACCTTCGAAGAATATTGCAGCGGAGCGGCACAAGGAAAATATGTTATTCTGCGTCATGATGTCGATTTAAAAGCCGCTAATTCATTGGCCACGGCACAAATAGAGCAGGAACTTGGCATCAAAGCCTCTTATTACTTTCGAGTGATTCCACAGAGCAACCAACCGGATATCATCCTTCGGATAGCAGCCTTAGGACACGAAATCGGCTATCACTACGAAGATTTATCACTGACCCAAGGAGACAGCGAGAAAGCCATTCGGCATTTCGAAAATCAACTCCTCCATTTCCGACAATTCTACCCCGTACAAACAATTTGCATGCACGGCAGTCCGGCTTCGCAATACGACAACCGCGATATCTGGAAAAAATATAACTACCGCAATTACGATATCATAGGAGAGCCCTACTTCGATTTTCTTAATCGCAAGGATGTATTGTATTTCACCGACACCGGCCGTTGTTGGGATGGCGATAAGTACAGTGTACGAGATAAAAAACCGGAAAATAACAATGCAAACCAGCCACGCTGCCATACAACAGCAGATCTTGTTTCGTGGATCGAGGGCAGTCCGAACGAAGCTCCCATCATGATAACGACACATCCCCAACGTTGGACCAACTCTCAATTCGAATGGTTGCTGGAGTTGATGCTGCAAAACACGAAGAATCTCGTAAAAAGAATTCTGGTACGAAAACAGCGAAAAACCTAACCCAAACCGCATCGGAACAAAACCGCTCCCGCCTTCTAAAATGATTTCCTCCTAACTTGCAGCAAGTTGTCTACTTAGCGCCACATCACGGTTTCGGGGAACACTTTTCACAGGTGTTTTGTTTGCCACTTCCATAAAAAAAATTACTTTTGTGGATTCAAAAAACCTATCAAATCCATTTGACAGTTTGTCATTTGAATATTTAATTTAAATTAAACCACGAAAAAATGAGTTTTAACATTGTAGTCCTCGCCAAACAAGTTCCCGACACACGGAACGTGGGAAAAGACGCGATGAAAGCCGATGGAACGGTCAACCGCGGAGCACTTCCGGCCATTTACAATCCGGAAGACTTAAATGCCTTGGAGCAAGCCTTGCGCATCAAAGACAAATTTCCGGGCACGAAAGTGCAAGTATTAACCATGGGCCCTGCCCGGGCTGCCGAAATTATCCGCGAAAGCCTGTACAGAGGTGCCGACGGTGGATTTCTGCTAAGCGGACGTGAGTTTGCAGGCTCCGACACTCTGGCCACTTCCTATGCCTTGGCCTGCGCCATACGTAAAATGGGAAAAATAGATATGATTATCTGCGGTCGTCAGGCTATTGATGGCGACACAGCGCAGGTAGGCCCTCAAGTGGCTGAAAAACTGGGTTTGCCTCAGGTAACCTATGCCGAAGAGATACTCAAAATCGAGGATGGCAAAATAACCGTCAAGCGGCGCCTGGAGCGTGGAGTTGAAACGGTAAGATGCCCTTTCCCAATGCTTCTGACTGTGAATGCATCAGCAGCCAACTGCCGTCCTCGGAACGCAAAGCTCACGCTCAAGTACAAACGGGCAAATACCGCCACAGAACGAAACTCTCTCGAAGAGGACTGTGGTGATTTTTATAAAACTCATCCTCACTTAAATATCACCGAGTGGGGAACGGCAGATATTGATCACGAACCGGAATGGCTGGGGCTCAGCGGCTCGCCAACCAAGGTAAAATCCATTCAAAATGTCGTGTTCACAGCTAAAGAGAGTAAAACGCTCGATGCTTCCGACAATACCATAGAAGAACTGATGAAGGAACTTATTGCCAATCATACCATCGGATAAGCTACAGAATAAAGGAGAAGAAACTCGAGCAAGACCGACAGTGCTTCACGGCAGTCGATTTCAAACAAGTTTCGACTCTGATATCACTCACATGCTAAAAACAGAAAAGACATGAACAATATATTCGTATATCTCGAAATAGAAGACGGCATCGTAAGCGATGTAAGTCTGGAGTTGCTAACCAAAGGCCGTTCCTTAGCCAACGAGCTGAATTGTAAGCTGGAAGCCCTGGCTGCAGGATACGGCTTGGATCAAGTCGGGCAACAAGTTTTTCCTTACGGAGTAGATGTGTTGCATTTGGCCGACGACAAGCGTCTGGAGCCCTATACCTCTCTGCCTCACACATCTTTATTGGTAAAGCTCTTCCAAGAAGAGAAACCGCAAATAGCCTTTATGGGCGCTACAACAATCGGTCGCGATCTGGGGCCGCGCGTATCCTCAGCGCTTTTTAGCGGTCTGACAGCCGATTGTACTTCGCTCGAAATCGGAGGCTACGAAGACCGAAAAGCGGGTAAAACCTACGAGAACCTTCTGTTTCAAATACGTCCCGCCTTCGGAGGCAACATCGTTGCAACCATCGTAAACCCCGATTGTCGGCCGCAAATGGCCACCGTACGAGAAGGCGTGATGAAGAAAGAAATTGTTGATCCTGCTTATAAAGGCGAGACACGGAAACTGAAGGTTTCCGATTACGTGTCGGATGCTGATTTTGTAGTAGAAGTTATTGAACGCCATATCGAAAAATCAAAGCTGAATATTAAGTCCGCTCCCATCATTGTTGCGGGAGGATATGGTGTCGGAAGTGTGGAAAACTTCAAACTGCTGCATGAGTTGGCAGCCGTATTGGGAGGCGAAGTAGGAGCTTCGCGAGCCGCGGTGGATGCAGGACTGGCCGAACACGAGCGACAAATAGGACAAACGGGAGTAACCGTACGTCCTAAGTTATACATCGCTTGTGGTATTTCGGGGCAAATCCAACACATTGCCGGCATGCAGGAGAGCGCCATGGTTATTTCCATAAACAACGACCCGAGGGCTCCCATCAATGCCATTGCGGACTATAACATCATCGGGAATATCGAAGAAGTTATTCCCAAAATGATTAAATACTACAAAAAAAACAGCAAGTAAAAAGCTCAGGGTGAGACACGAAAAAAAACTCTCAACCCTGCTAAAACAACAAAAATACTATGAGTAATTTTTATTTAGATAACCCCGCTTTAAAATTCCAGCTATCGCATCCGCTGATGCCGAAGATAGTTGCACTCAAGGAGCGCAATTTTGCTGATAAAGATAAATACGAACATGCATCGCAGGACTTTGACGATGCCATAGACAATTACGAACGCGTGCTCGAAATCATCGGAGAAATCTGTGCCGAAATCATAGCTCCGAATGCCGAAAGTGTCGACAAAGAAGGGCCTCAGGTAGTAGACAACCGAGTGATATACGCCCGTGGCACACAAGAAAATCACGACGCATTGAAACAAGCCGGTCTGTACGGGATGGCTTTGCCGCGGCAATACGGAGGTTTGAACTTCTCGATGGTACCCTACGTGATGGCAGCCGAATTGGTGTCGCGGGCCGATGCCGGATTCGCCAATATCTGGGGCTTACAGGATTGTGCAGAAACCATCGCCGAATTTGCATCGGATGACATCAAAGAGGAATTCCTTCCGCGTGTTTCACAAGGGCAAACCTGCTCAATGGACCTCACAGAGCCCGATGCAGGCTCCGACTTGCAAGCCGTACAGCTGAAAGCCACTTACAACGAAGCGGAAGGCATTTGGTATCTCAACGGCGTAAAACGCTTCATTACCAACGGAGACGCTCACATCAAACTGGTATTGGCACGTTCCGAAGACGGAACAAACGACGGACGCGGACTTTCTTATTTTGTAGCCGACAACCGCCACGACCACACTATAAAAGTACGCCGCATCGAAAATAAACTCGGTATCAAAGGATCACCCACTTGCGAACTGGTGTTCAGTAACACACCTGCCAAGCTGGTAGGAACACGGCGCATGGGACTTATCAAGTACGTGATGTCGCTTATGAATGGCGCCCGTCTGGGAGTAGGAGCACAATCCGTAGGACTTTCGGCGGCAGCCTATAGCGAAGCACTTGCCTATGCTAAAGACCGCAAACAGTTCGGTAAGGCCATCATCGATTTCCCGGCCGTATATGAAATGCTGGCTCTAATCAAAGCCAAACTTGATGCCTCGCGCGCACTTCTTTATGAAACAACCCGTTTTGTAGACGTTTACAAGGCGTACGAAGGCATTGAAACCGAGCGAAAACTCGAAGCCGACGAAAAAGCAGACTACAAGGAGTTCCAAAAAAATGCCGATGCATTCACTCCTTTACTTAAAATGTTTGCCAGCGAATACGCCAACCAAAACGCCTACGATTGCGTGCAAGTACACGGAGGCTCCGGATTCATGAAGGATTATGCCTGCGAGCGTCTGTACCGCGACGCACGCATCCTGACCATATACGAAGGCACCTCACAGCTGCAAGTGGTAGCTGCCATACGTCACGTAAGCACAGGTACCTACTTGAAGAAAATACGTGAATACGAGGCTCAACAGCTGGAGCCGGAATTTGAAGCTCTGCGGCAACGTCTGGCAGCCATGACCCAGACTTACGAAAAAGCGGTAGCTCAGGTAAGCGAAAGCAAAGACAACGAATACTTCGATTTTGCCGCACGCCGTCTGGTCGAGATGGCAGGACATATCGTAATGGGGCATCTGCTGCTGCTCGATGCGAATCGCGACGACATGTTCCGCAAGTCCGCCGAGGTCTACATCAATTACGGTGAAGCGGAAGTAGTCAAGCACGCAAGTTTTATTAAGCGCTTCGACCCTGCACAACTCGAAAACTACAAGGCTTAAACCACAAAAAGAAAAGTTTTAACAAAGGCTACCCGGAAAAATCTCAAAACGGGTAGCCTTTGTTATTTTCTTTTGCTTGCCGATAGCGCTCAGAAACGCCGCCTCCCGCTTCCAACAGAACAAGAACTCCGAGAGAGAGGCTCGAAGAAGCCTTTATACTGAAAAAAAAGCAAAAAAGACGAAATCCGATAAAGGAGAAACAAGCCTTTCAATACACCATCGGATAGCGATAATTAAAGGCAGTCTTCGGCATCAGAAATGCAGCATGTTACATAATTGCTTATTTTGGTAACACGATAAGAAGCAGAAAGGAGCTTCGGTATATAACTTTGCCCACGAAACATCAAGCATATAAATCTTCAAAGTATCATGCACACACAGTCACTTCGTTTTGTTTTCTTATGTTTAATCGGCATACAGAGCTTTACGGCTCTTAGCACTCAACAAGCTCATGCCGGGCGCCGCACAATTTCTTTTAACTCGGGCTGGCTCTTTGCAAAAGGCGATAGCACTTCGGCGCGTCTTCCGAACAAGAACAGCTTAGGCTGGCAAAGTGTGGAAACACCTCATACATGGAACGACAAAGATGTTTTAGCCGATGGCTTTCGTGGCTACTACCGGGGAGCTGCCTGGTATAAAAAACACTTCTACCTGAAGCCCGAAGAAAAGAAACGCTATTTTCTTCGCTTCGAGGCCATCAATCAAAGTGCTGAGATTTATATCAACGGATATTTTGCTGGCAAACACGAAGGAGGATATACGGCTTTCAACATACCCATTACCCCATTTTTAAAACTTTCGGGCGAGCAATATATTTCCGTTCGTGCAGACAACAGTCACAACGAAAACATCCCTCCCCTATCGGCCGATTTTAGTTTCTTCGGAGGGATTTACCGCCCGGTGAGCCTCATCACCACAGGCGACAAACATTTTTCTATGTCCGATTACGGAGGCCCCGGCATCTACATAACGACACCTCAAGTGTCTGCCGAAAGCGCAAATGTGGTTGTGGAATACTTGCTCCGCAACGATGAGCCACGCAGCGTTACCCTCCAACTGGAAACGCAAATAAGAAAAGATGCCCAAACAATTTTGGCTCAAAAAACAACGTGTGTCAAGATTCCGGCCACAGGAGAATCGACGTTGAAAGTACGTTTCGACAAATTGCGGGGCTTCGAACTCTGGAGCCCGGACAAAGCAACACTCTACTACGTGGAAAGTACCTTGAGCGAAGGGCAAAAAGAATGCGACCGCCTCAGTCAGCCTCTCGGCTTCCGCTGGTTTCGCTTCGATGCCCGCGAGGGTTTCTTCCTGAACGGAAAACGACTCAAACTAATGGGAGCTAACCGCCATCAGGATCGGATTCCATACGGAAATGCCCTCAACGACGACATGCACCGGCAGGATCTTCAACTGCTTAAAGATATGGGAGGAAATTTTCTGCGTAACGCTCACTACCCGCAAGCAGACGAGGTGCTGCGCACAGCCGACCGCAAGGGGCTTCTTGTATGGGAAGAAATCCCACTCGTAAATGAAGTAACGGCTTCCGTGGAGCATACCGAGAATTCTCTAAACATGCTTCGCGAGATGATCAAACAGCATCACAACCATCCTTCGATAATCATTTGGGCATACATGAACGAAATATACTGGGCTCACCGCTTCAAACCCGAACAGGAACTACCCGGGCGAAATCGCTACACCCTCGAGCTGGCACGACGTCTCGAAGACGAAGCGCGACGCCTCGATCCGCTGCGCTACACCGCTATGGCCATGCACAACTATCCGCTTTACAACGAATCCGAGATAGCAAGCATACCCATGATAGCCGGCTGGAATCTCTACCACGGATGGTACTATGGCAACTACGACGACTTCGGCAAATTCATGGACGAACAACACGCCAACTACCCCGAACGGATACACCTGATCAGCGAATACGGAGCCGGGTCGGACATAAGACTGTACAGCAACAAGCCGGAAAAGTTCGATTTCAGCATCGAAGAGCAAGTAGCGTTTACGCAATCCATCAGCCGTCAAATCATGGAGCGCCCTTACATTGCAGGCGGGGCGCTTTGGAATCTGGTGGATTTCAGCTCCGAAAGGCGGGTGGATGCCACATCACACATGAACAACAAAGGCCTTCTCACAGCAGATCGAAAACCCAAAGATGCCTACTACCTCATGGAAGCCCTCTTGAGCAAACAACAAGTAGCTCGTTTTGGCTATCCTTTCCGTGAGCATTGGCTGCAAGCCGCCGAGAGTCTCGAAGACAGCCTTGTACGCGTCGATATGTACGCACTCTCAAACCGGAAAGAGTTACCACTTTACATCGATGGAAAATTCTTTGCGACCGCTAAGGTCGAAAATGGAATCGCCAAGTGGAGCATACAGCTCCCCGAGGGCAGCTTCCGTCTCAGCTTCGACAGCAGTGGAAAAACAGCGACGAAAACCATTCGTACGCAACTGCTTCCCTTTAAACTCCCGTCGCACAATCTCGATCTCTGTGTCAATCTCGGCTGCAACTATGCCTTCATCGACAGTCGAAGCGGACTTTATTGGCTACCCGAGCAGGAATACAAAAATGGGAGTTGGGGATACATCGGAGGGCAACAACTCTACATATCCGGCAAAGTAGGTACGAAAGAAGATATTCGTGCAGTGGATGAGGAAGACCCTCTTTATCAAAGCATACGGATTAACCCGGAGGAGTTCCGGGCCGATGTCCCCAGCGGGAATTACGAGGTAGAAATCCTCATGGTGGATTACGTAAAGAGTTTTCGTCGCTTTGCCGATGAAGATCGCGAAGTGGTTTATACTCCGGGAAAACGAAGTTTCAGCATATCGGTTAACAACCGAGACATCAATGGCGAACTTGATCTGGGACAGTACTTCGGACTGAACGTTCCTAACAGATTGCGCTTCAAATGCCGCGTTTACAACGACGAAGGCATCTCGATAAAATTTCATCCCATAGAAAAAGAAGCCGTAGTAAGTGCCATAAGAATCCGCTCTACAGACTATTGAAACAGCCGTTTGAAGAGAAAAAGAAAAGTCGCTTGCCTCAAATGTAACATAATTGCAGTTTTTCGTTACATGCAAAGCGGGAAAATTCAAATAAATTTCAGAACTTAGCCGTCAAAATTAACGGCCGCCTCAAACACACAAATACGCATGAAAACAAAGATTCTGTTCGTAATGTCAGTATCTCTGCTGCTATCTACATCTCTGTTAGCACAGAACTATGAAATCAAGGGAAAAATAATCGACCAAAATACGGAAGAGCCCTTAGCGGGAGCCACCGTACAGATAAAGTCGACTTCTAACGGGGCTGCTGCCGACTTGGAAGGCTACTTTCGCCTCCCCAAGCTCCAACGCGGAGAACTCAGCCTGGTCATATCCTATCTGGGTTATCAGACTTTAGAGCGCAAAGTGAAAATACCCGAAGGAATCGGCGAAGTGGCAATCATCCGTCTGTCTCCCGCCAATACGGCTTTAGGAGAAGTTATTGTAACAGGAAGTTTCGAAGGACAGCAACGAGCCCTGAATCAACAACGTGCAGCCGACAATATCAAAAATGTTGTCTCGGCCGATCTCATCGGAAAATTTCCCGATAAAAACGTGGCCGAATCCCTGCAACGTCTTCCCGGAATCAACATCCTGCGCGACAAGGGCGAAGGCTCGACGGTAAGCATACGCGGAACACCTCAACACTTCACGAACATCAGCATCAACGGCGAACAATTGGCTTCCGTTCAACAAAGCGGAACACGAACCGAAGCTCTTGATTTAATCCCCGCCGATCAGCTCGGATCCATCGAAGTGACCAAAGCCCTCACAGCCGATATGGATGGCGATGCCATCGGAGGTAACGTGAACCTGAGAACCCCTACCGCCCGTTCGAATAAATTAAGGCTGCGCGGAGATTTGGGTATGGGTTTTAACGATTTGGCCGGAAAACTCAACTATATCGGGAAAATGCAAGTCAGCCGACGCTTTTTTCCCAGCCGCAACAACAATCACGGACGATTGGGCATATTGCTGAGCGGAAGCTACTACTCCAGTAATAACTCAGAGGACCGCATGGATGCCAGGTGGAAGAACATTAAGAAACCGGTTCAAAGCTTGGGACAAAGTCTCACCTTGCCTCAAGACTTCCAGTTTCGAAAAACCGAGAACAAACGTACCCGCATCGGGACCACTGCCACCATCGACTACAAGGTAAAAAACCACGAAGTGATATTCAACTACATGTACAACTACCGCGAAGACGACGATGCACGCAACCGCCTGCGTTTCGACCTCGACCGTACGACATCGGAGTGGATAGCGCTCGACAGCATAAAAAACGGACGTATCAGACGCGACATAAACATCTGGGATGAAATAAAGAACAATCACAACTTCAATCTGGAAGGTAGCAGCAACCTAGGTAACTGGACAATAAACTGGGGAGCCTTTTACACCACCTCACGACGCGACTACACAAGCACCCGGGGCGATTTTGCAAGAGACGAGATACACATTATAGCAGACAACGAAGGAGGCATACTGGCTCCTGTTCCTCAATTTCGCCCCAGTCGTCCTTTTGACATCAAGAACCCTCTTTTGCTGAACAACTTCAGACGCTACGAAGAAGACAGCGAATACACCGTGGCTTCGAATGCCGTAGGAAAGATAAACGTAAAAAAAGACTACCGGCTGAAGGACTACAACGGATTGCTCCAATTCGGAGGGAAAGTGCGCATTGCCAGAAACGATAAATACAGGAACAATAAGGTGTTCTCTTTTTACGATCCGAATGGCATACTCAACCTCCAAGAAGCTTTTGCGCGTGTGGTCGGAAATACGGAACCCATTAACTTCCTCAACGGGCGCTACGACTACGGCCCCAGGGTAAACAAAATTAAATTCACGAACTTCATAGACAGTTACCGCAGACTTCTTATTACCGGAGACGATGCCTGGGATGCCGAACGCCTTTCGAAAAACGACACCTACGAAGCTTCCGAGAACGTCTATGCTTCGTATTTGATGAACAAGATTCAGATCAGCAATTTTCTGATAATAGCCGGTCTGCGATACGAGCAAAACGAAGTAGGTTATAAAGCTTTTGACGTGAAACGCTACGGAACAAGCGTTATTGCTACTCCCATAGCGGAAAAGAATAGTTATGCTTTCGTCTTACCCAGTTTGCATGTAAAATACAGCCTCAATCAACTCACGAACTTCCGCTTTGCCTACACCCACTCCTACGCCAAGCCAAACTTTGTGGACATCGTTCCTTTTGTAAATTACGATGCAGACGCATTGAGACTTTACTTGGGCAACCCGAAACTTGTTCCGTCTTTAGCCAAAAACATAGACTTCATGTTCGAAAGATACGACCGTCGAGGAGGCGTCCTTTCCGGAGGTTTATTTTTCAAACATATGGACAAGTTCCAGTTTACGAGAATCACCCCCGTGCTTTTGGAAGATTTTCCCGGATATCCGAACACCACCGGCTTTCAGTTCAAGCAAGAGCAAAACGGGAAACGAGCCATCGTTTATGGATTTGAGCTCAATTATATGCAACAGTTTTCTTTCCTGAGCGGAGCTTTGAAAGGCTTAAGTGCCTATCTCAACTACACCTTTACCGGAAGCGATGCCAGTACACAGGATAGAGAAAACATGCGGCTGCCGGGACAGGCCATGCACACAGGCAACATAGCCTTCTCATGGGATTACAAAGGCTTTACGATAAAGCCCAGCCTGAACTATAACGGATCTTTCATTGAATCGGTTGCCAACAACCAAGACGACGATATCATTCAGGCCGAGCGCATGCAACTCGACTTAAACCTGTCGCAGGAAATCAACAAAAAGATCAGGCTCTATGCCGAATTCATGAATCTGACAAATGCTCCCTCCATCCGCTATCAAGGACAGGAAGAACACATATCGCGAATTGCTTATTTCGGCTGGTCGGCTCGCTTCGGAGCATCCCTCAGATTCTAATTGACAACAAGATTAATACACGCAAGACATGAAACCCAAACTACTGTATCTGCTTATCGGCCTGCTCCCTTTGCTCGCTGCCTGCGAACGTGAAAGAGAATTAGCCCTACCCGAAGCCAGCATTTCGATACTCAATTATGACGGCAATCCCCTGGTAGAAGAACCTGCAAGCGAAATCGAGATAGACTTCGTGACACAGTCGCTGGCCGGTATCAAACAAGTGGAGGTATTTGTGAACGGAACAAAAGTGAAAACGATCACAATGGAAGGCGAAGTTTTTACTTTCGAACACAACTATGTACATCAAATACCGGGAGACATTTCCATAGGTCAGGAACTGCAAATATCTTTCCGGATGGAAGATCATAAAGGCAGAGCTGTTAGCTCACAGCCCATAACAGTAAAAATTGCCCAAGCTTTCCGTTTGGAGGAAGTCGTACACGAAGGACAAAACTTCACGAAAATTTGGGGCAAGGTAAACAAAGATCTAAGCCTGACCAAAGACCGGAAATGGTTGATAGACGGCATCGTAAAAATAGATAAGAATACGACTTTGACCATTGAAGCGGGCACGAGCGTTTATTTTATGAGCTACGACGACAACGACAAATACAGCGCATTGGCTGTGTTGCGCGATGGAAAAATACAAGCAGTGGGTAAGCGCGAAGCACCCATCGTCTTCACCAGCGACAAAAGTCTGAGCGGAAAAGCCAAACGAGGCGACTGGGGAGGTATCCTCATCCTCGGGAAGGCCCCTTCGAATGCGGGCAATAACGTACTGGCAGATAACGGCTTGAAATACGGCGGTAATAACCCCGACGATAATTCGGGCAAGCTCCGCTTCATACGGATTGAATATTCCGGTAAAGCCAAGCAGCATGCATTGCAACTCTACGGAGTAGGTAGTACAAGCGAGATGGAATACATAGAGTCTTTCGAATCGAACAACAATGCCTTTCGTTTGAAAGGAGGAAGAGTTTCACTTCGCTACATAGCCGGAATACAGCACGGAGGTTACGGCATCTGGGCCGACGAAGGATGGCAGGGAAAAGGGCAATTTTGGCTTTTCCAGACCAACATAGAAGCAACACTGCTTCCTGTGAATTACTGGAACCAGGCACGCTCGGTTGAGTTCCGAAACGACGACACGATGTATAACAAAGAGCCCATAACCACATTTATGTTAAGCAACCTCACTCTCATTGGAAACGGCTATGAGTCCAACCAAAACAAGGGAACACGGCGCGGACTACGCGTACGAAGAGGCGCCCGGGGACTCCTGTATAATGCCATAGTAACCGAATTCCCTAACGACGGTGTACGGGTAGAAGACCTCCCCGAAGAAACACTCGGAAGTAGCATGATTATTGATAACATACACTCCTACAACAATGCAATAAACTGGGGACAGGAAGCCGAGAAATTTTTCTTCAAAAGTGGGAAATACAACCTCAAAGAAGAAGCTGTTGCCGGCATATCCACTACAAATTTTGTAGGTAGTGTCAACAGCAGCTATGACCCCAAGACCATGGACACTTGGTTTGTAAGCGCTTCTTATATCGGAGCTGTAAATCCGAGTGACGACTGGACTACAGGAGGAAGCTGGTTTAAAAATGCCGACGGGAGTTTACGAAAATAAGCACTTAATCGCTCATACATAATATCTTACAAAAACACTTTAAAAACCGAAAAAATCATGAAACAGATCAAACAACAACAGGTCTTTTTTATTGCGAGTCTTTTTGCCGCAGTATCCATGCTAAATTTTGCTTGTACAAGCAATAACACTCCACAGTTCGGAACACCAGAAATATCGCTGGAAGGTAACGGGTCCGCCGATTTAGCCCCCGGACAAACAACTACCATAAGCCTGAAGCTGAAAGCTGACGGAGCAGCCAAATCGGTAATTGTGAAAAAGAACGGAGGTTTCCTCAAAGAGGTTCCCGTCCTTGCAACAAGCGACAAATTCGATTTCCAAACCGAAACATTTGCCAAAACCGCCCTCGAAGGAGAAGAAATTACCTACTCATTCATTTTGACCAATACCGGAAAGGTCGAAAGTCAAGAAGTTACTTTCGTGCTCCGAGCCGCCCTCTACCCCAGTATGCAGCTTGGTACAACAGCTGTTTTTGACCTCGGCGGCGTAGGCAAAGACGGAAAACTCGAAGCCGGAGTTCTCAAACTATCCAAGAACCGGAGATACTACCTGCCGGCCTCTCTCGAAATAGGCGAAGCCGCCGAATTGATTATCGAAGAAGGTGTAGAGCTCTACATGAATGCCGATGCTACCGAAAAGATCGAATTGGAAGTGGACGGTAAAGTAAATATCACAGGTAGTGCAAACGCACCGGTAATAATGACCAGCAGCAAGCTTCTCAGTAATCCTCAACAAGTACAAGTCAACGACTGGGAAAAGTTCAAAGTAAAGGGAAAGGGTAAAAATACCTCAAGTGGACGTATCAGTTACTTGCGTATCGAATATCCGGGACATCGCGCCCTGACCCTTTCAGATGTCGGATCAGGTACACAGGTCGATCACATACAAGTATATAAAAGCGGGAAAAATGGATCTAATGATGGTGTAGGCATCATGATAGCGGAAAAAAGCGATGTCAACGTGAAATATCTGGTAGCCACCGATTGCGAAGGCGGATCCTTCCAATTAAAAAATAACTACTCCGGTAAGATGCAGTTTCTTATTTCTGTAAGCAGCGTCTTCTACAAAGAAAACGATGCTTTCCGCCTTGAACAATCGGTTTCACCTGTGGTAGCTAACGTAACGATATTAGGACCCGGTTCAAAGGCTGAAAAAGACACGCAGGGCATCTACATGAAGGACGCTGCTGCACCGAAAATTTACAACAGCATCGTGGCCGGATTTCCCCGAAGGGCAGTAAGGGCGAAAGATAAAGTAAAAGTTACCGACCTGAACGGCGAAGCGGTATTCGCTCATTCCTATGTATTCGATATAAAAGAGGATGCCTTTAAAGACCTCGCTACCCCATTTGCGGGCGACTTTGATGCCTCCGGACAGCAAACAGCCAACCCCTTCTTCAACAACGTACAGAAGAAAACAAAAGATCAGTTTGACTGCGAAAGTATTGACGGAATCGGAGTAAACGACTTCATCCCGAATGCGGAAAAGACCAGTACATTCAATCCCAAATCCATTGATACCTTTTTCAGTGACGCGCCGTTTGTGGGTGCTATCAAAAACGAAACCGACGACTGGACAAAGGGTTGGGTAAAAAATCCCGACGGAACAATCCGTTAGAATTAGAACATAAACGATAAAGAGGAGGGAAAGAGGCCTTCCTTCCCCCTCTTTTAATTAAAATAACCCCCATAAAAACGAATTAAAATAATGCAAAAAAAAATTATTGGCCTGTTTTCAAGCCTATTGGCCTTATCGGTATCTGTTTCTGCACAAGTGCCGCCCGAGCTGCAAGCCCGCTGGGACAAGGAGTCGGCTCCGGCGAAAAATCCGCTCTTTGATCATCGCCCAAGCGCACTTCCCGACCGTGTAATCCTGATACCCCAATCATCGAACAGTCAGGAGTTGGCCGTAGTATGGCGTAGCGATACCACCGTGACTAACGGACTTGTGGAAATAATTGAAGCCGACTCTCTGAATTTTCCGAAAACGCAACGGAAGCACATCGAAGCCTCCTACAAAACCGTACAATACAAAGACTATCCCATGCATTTTCACCAAGCTCTTATCCGCGATTTGAAGCCCGGAAGTCTTTACAAATATCGCGTGGGACGCTCACCTCAATGGAGCCCTTGGTACAGTTACCGCCATCCCGACTACCGCGATACGATCCGGCTGCTCTATTTCGGTGATACGCAAAACGGGATATTCAACCACGCCACACGAATTTATAAAGACGCTCTGCGCAAGTTCGGTCGGGCCAACCTTGCTCTCCATATAGGAGACCTCATTAACCACGCCAATAATGACTACGAATGGTCCGAATGGCATCGTGCTACAGGTGACATCAACACCTCAATATCGGTGATGGCCACTCCGGGTAATCACGAATATCTCAAAAATCTGCAAGGCAAGAAAGTCGAACTTTCTAAATACTGGACAACTCAATTCCCCTATCCTTATACGTGGGATGTAGGCCCTTTCTATCTGGATTACGGCTTTGTTCGATTTGTGTTGCTCAATTCCAACGAAAAACTGGATCAACAAGGCAAATGGCTTGATCAAGTTCTATCCGAAACAAAGCAGAGATGGGTGGTCCTGGTGTGGCATCATCCCGTGTTTTCGGGCTCTCTCAAACGAACAAACAAAGGTCTGCTTGAGAATTGGCTTCCCGTGATACGCAAACACCGCGATAAGGTGGCTCTCGTACTGCAAGGACACGACCACACCTATGCCCGCGGCGGTTTGGACGATAGAACAGGTAGTCTCGATCGCCCCTCGAAACCCGTATTCACCGTAAGTGTGATAGGTGACAAATATTACGAACTAAACAAACAAAGCTGGATGGATGTAGCTTACCCCAATACCAGCGCCTATCAATACATTGAATTTACACGCGAAAAAATATCCTATCGGGCCTTCAGCGAAACGGATGTCTTGATAGACCATTTCGAAATCACAAAATAACTCATGCTAGCCCATCGTCGGATTCTCCTAAGTGCTTTGCTCTTGTCGCTTTTTACCTTCGGGACATCAGCGAAGAGCAAAGCTTTCATTTGGCTCGATGCACAAACGCTGAAAGTACACGATGGGCTAAGCGAACAGCACTATCGCTGGGAAAACGGATTACTCAACTTAATACAGTCCAAACGATCCGGTAGCAAATACTTCCATAGCTACAAGCAAGCTCTGCCCGACCGGGTACAAGCGGGAACAGTCCGTTTTACGTCGCAGCAAATAAGCCGCCTTCCGGCCACGGAGCGTAGTGTAGCTGCCACCCGGCTTGACTTATATGTCCGCTACGATAGTTGTGAAATACGCCGCAGCTTAATCATATACGACAATACACCCGGCATCGAATGGCGCTTGTCGGTCAGAGGAAAAACGGAATATTTCACAACTCAAACAGGACTTAACGGCGATCTGATAGAAGATGCAGCTTTGCTCAAAGGTCATGCTCCACATTACTTTGCCCTGCCGCTTGCAACCCCGCACCTCACAACAAAAATCGTATCTTTCAGAGAGGCTACCGACCATCACTGCAACCCGGTAAGCCTTCAAAACGAATTGCCCTATCGGAAAGCGCAATATTACCGAGGGAATCTTCTTCTGGCGCTCAGCAAGAACTCCGATATAGGGGCACAGCTACTTGTGAAATTATCGCCCATACAACAAGCTCAAGCCGCCTATTGCGGATTCGATTTCAGTACTGAATTCAGCGGCATCCGAATCCATGCTCCGGGATTCGAAAACACCCATTCAAACCCTTCGGATCAATGGCAAGAAGCCTATCCTATATTCAGTCTCCTGCATGCCGCAAGTGAAAACGAAGCTCTGATTCTCTACAAACAATACGAGCTGGCCGTACATCACTATCTGCCGGAAAGAGACAACAGCTTCACCGTAAATACTTGGGGCGATCGGAACCGCGATAGCCGCGTGAACGAAGCATTTATTCTGAAAGAACTCGACGCTGCTGCCCGGCTTGGGGTAACGCACTATCAGATTGACGACGGCTGGCAACAAGGTCTCTCGCAAAACTCCTCGAAAAAAGAAGGATTACTCTGGAACGACTGGAGTGAGGAGGACTGGCAGGTAAATAAAGTACGCTTTCCAAGAGGACTCCAACCCATTACCGACAAGGCTCGCTCTTTGCAAATAGAACTGGGCTTATGGTTCAACCCATCCAAAGCAAATAATTATGCCAATTGGGAACGCGACCGCAACATCCTCGTGAAACTCCATCGAACGCAAAATATCTCCTGGATTAAAATAGACGGCCTCGAGATAGGAAACAAAACTGCCGAAACACGTGTCGGTAAACTGCTGAACGAAGCAACAGACAGCACTCAAGGAATGCTCCGTTTCAACATGGATGTAACAGCCGGTAAACGAGGAGGATACTTCTTTTTCAATCGATTGGGAAGCATCTTTCTCGAAAATCGATATACCGATTGGGGCAACTACTACCCACATCTGAGCTTGCGAAATCTCTGGCTACTATCGAGATACCTGCCTGCACAACGCCTGCAAATAGAATGGTTGAACAAGTGGCGCAACACAGACAAATATCCGGCAGACGATCCTTTACAACCGATCAACGTCCCATTCGACTACCAGTTTGCCACTGCCATGATGGCACAGCCACTGGCTTGGTTCGAAGCTACCGGCCTACCGGAAGAAGCTTTCTCCGTCGCAGCACTCATAAACACGTGGAAGCAAGAGCGAAGCCTGATGCAACAAGGCATCATCCACCCTATCGGTGCAATGCCTGACGGCTATAGTTTCAGTGGCTTCATAAGCCGTACACAGAAACGCATCTATTTCCTTCTATTCAGAGAGAATACCGAGGATTCGAGTGCCAACTATGCTCTCCCTGTTGCACTTGAGAAGAATGCAAAATTTATAAAACTGGCTGGTGAGGGTCGTATAAAAGTTCTTTCCGAACAGAAAATCGAGGCTTGTTTCGACAAAAAATTCTGTTTTATTTGGGGGTATTTCGAGCGTTAGCGGCTTCTTCGTTCAGTTTCTTGGAATACTGTCCGGGCGAAACGCCGTAGAGTTCCTTAAAACATTTAAGAAAATAATTCGGATCCTGAAAGCCCACACGATAAGCCAACTCCGTAATGCGCAGATCCTCCACCAAAAGAATCTCCACAGCCTTTCGTAAACGAAAGTTCCGCAAATAGCGCGAAGGCGAAATACCAAGAAGCTTCTTCATTTTCCGAAAAAGATGCACCCGACTGAGAGCTACCGCACGACTTAAGTCCTCTATACTGTAAGCATCATTATCGAGATTTTTTCCGATTTCCTCATCAATCTGTTCCAGCAAACGATTGTCGTACTTATTAAAACGAGGCTCATAACCCGCTGAAGCATTCGGCCTTTTAAGATAAAGCTCCCGCAACTGCTCCCTGCGTTGCAGGATGTTCATTATACGCAAATAAAGCTCTTTATTGGAAACGGGTTTGATTAAATAATCGTCGGCGCCCAATTCGAGACTCTCGAGCTTACTTTCTTCCTGCTGAATAGCTGTTAGCAGAATCACTGCGATGTGGCTGGTGAGGATATTCGATTTCATCTCCGCACAAAGCTCCTTCCCGCTTTTACCCGGTAACATAATATCCGATACAACTAAATCGATATCCTCCTCCTGCAAACTATCCGCAGCCTCTTCGGCCGAAGAAGCACAAAGTACACGAAAGTTTTTTTGCAATTTGTCAAACAAGGAATTACGCAACAATGCATTATCCTCAACAAGCAAAACAGTGTAGGTTTTATCGGCAGTATCCATCTCCACATACGAGTCTGCTTCGGCTTCCACGTCCATCGAAAGTTGAGGAGGAAGCTCAAAGCAGTCAAGTGCAACAGGACTTTCTCCGGCTGCACTTTTCACTGCAGGTATCACGACCGAAAATTTACTTCCTTTCTCGGGGGTACTGATAACTTTTATCTGCCCCCCCAGCAATTCTTCCACAATGGTTTTCACCAAAGAAAGCCCGATACCGCTTCCGCTCCCCTCCTTGGTATCGGCCTTGTAAAAGCGTTCGAAAATATAGGGAAGGGATTCGGCCGGAATCCCGATTCCCGTATCCTCCACATCGATGTAAACCGTATAGGAAGACAAATCATCGGGTATGGTCCTCACGGCGAAGGAAACTTGTCCTCCTTTAGGAGTATACTTCATTGCGTTAGACAACAGATTGAGTACAATCTTCTCGATTTTCTTTTTGTCCAGAAAAAGTGCCTCTTCACAAAGCTCCGACATATCTGCTTTCCAATCAATTCCATTTCTGGCGGCTAACGAAGCAAAAGAACTGTTTACCTTCTCCAGAAAGTTCTTCAATAGCACCGGTACTTCTTCCAACTTCTCCTTCTTCATCTCTATCCGGTTAATTTCAAGCAATTGGTTGACTAATTGCAGTAAATTGTTTCCGTGATATTGGATATTCTGTATCTTTTTTCTCTGTGAGGGTTTTAGTTTTTCATCTTCGAGTATCTCTTCCACAGGACTGAGAATAAGCATCAAGGGCGTTCTGATCTCATGACTGATATCGGTAAAATATTTTACCTTCATACGATGCTGCTCGTCTATACGTTGCTTCTCCAACTCTTTAATCCGAAGATCGTGATGCAGGCGGGCCCTTTTAAGGGCATTGCGCCAAAGCAACCACAAGGTAAGAATCAGGACAAGAACATACAGGACAAAAGCCTGTGCCGAAAGCCAGAAGGGGGGATGTACATGAACAGGCAGCTCCAAAACGGCATCACTCCAAACACCGTCGTTGTTACTGGCTTGGGCTTTGAATACGTACTTTCCACTCGGTATGCGACTGTATTCCACGAGGCCATTTGCCCCGATGTACTTCCAAGTATTATCAATCCCTTCGAGTTTATAGCGATAACTGTTATTTTCGGGCATCAGATAATTCAAACCGACAAGTTCGAGCGTTAGCGAGGTCTCATGATACTTGAGGTCAAGTTCCGTAAGGTCCTCATCATGCAAGGACAAAGGACGGTTATTGACTTTTATGCCAGAGATATAAATAGAAGGCTTGAACGGATTTTTATAGACACGGCGCGGATCGAAGGAGAGCCAGGCGTCCTTTCCTCCTGCAAGAATCTTTCCATCTGCCGGATTATAGTATAAATTTCCGTTGAGCTGCGAAAGCGGGAAACCGTTTTTTATGTAATAATTTTCAAAACCGTTCTGCTTCGAGAAGCGTGAAATTCCATTGATACAGGCAATCCACAAGGCCTCGTCGGCAGACACGATACCATGCACAATATTATTAAGTAATCCATCACGGGTTGTATAACGCCTTACAACTTCCAAGTTAGAATTTAATACCAAAAGCCCCTCTCCATTAGTGGAGACATAAATATTACCCTGGTGCTGAAAGGCATGGTTCACCTTACTTGTCCCGATATCGATTTGTTTCGCTGTTCCCTGCTCCTGATTTTCCATCAAAATGAGCCCACCACCTTCGCTCGACAGCAAAAAGCGCTTACCTTCAAGTTGGGTAAGAAATTTCCCTTTGTTGCTAGCAAGTAAAGCATGTAATGCTTTTTGTGCAGGAAAAGCCATTAACTCTCGCCGACGAACATCATATAAATTTAATGCGCCCCCTCGGTCGGAGAGCAACCAGAGAGAGCCCTCAGACGCCAAATTGATATGATTAATTACTCCAAGCTCCTCTAAGCCTTCGGATAGCACTTTTTTGTTTCGTAAGCAAAACAAGCCATTACGCAAAGAACCAATCCACAAAGCAGCATTTTCTTCATCGTAATAAAGCGATTTGATGACAACAGGGCTGCCTTTCTTATCTCGAATTTCAATTTTATCGCTAAGCCCAGTTCTTTCGTCATATTGAAGTAAAAGGCCGTTCTCTGTTGCCACAAAAAGCTTTCCCGCGCAATGAGCAAAAGCACTGACGATACTATGCGAGTTTCGCAAAGCTCCTCCACTGATATAGTTCATCCTGAAGCGGGCAAAATACTGATCATACAACAGTAAGCCATCGTGGTAAGTACCAATCCAAACGGAAGCATTCCGATCCACAAACAAAGACCTAATGGATGGATTCTGAAGGATGTACGATTCGTTCCGAATACTTACAGGAGAGATAAGTCCCTGCTCAGGATCCAGCAAAGAGAGCCCGTCAAACCCTCCAATCCAAATTCGTCCGTCTTTATCGAGGCCCAAGGAACGAATGTTGTTAATACTTGTTTGAGACAGAGTTTCCGAGGTCCATTTTCTCAGGATTCTGGCAGCTTGATCGCACTCATAGATACCGTTTCCATAAGTAGCAATGTAAGCTTTGCCATTCGGGTGAAAAAGAATATCCTCAATTCGCTCCTTCTGGGAAATTGTGGAGTTTTTAGCAAAAACACCGGGACAATGTTCCATACGATCGGTTGCCGTATTATAACGAAAAAGTCCCCGGGTAGTTGTTCCGATCCATAGTTCGTTTGTTTTCGGAGCTTTTCGTATCAGAGAGACGGAGGAAGATAAAACCCTGGCGCTTAGTTCGGATGTTGATTCCGCCCGAACAAAGCAATCCTTTCGCTTGTCATAAACATAGACCCCCGTCCATCCGCAAGCCCATATGTTATCATCAATCACAACAATCGAGCGTATCTCATTATCGGGCAAACCGCCGACCCAATAGTTACGGAAAACTTCCTTCCGTCGGTCAAACAAACTCAGCCCTTTATTATGAGCAAGCCAAACATTACCTCCCGGAGCATCGCAAATATCATTTATGCTGCTTCCTGAAATGCTTTGAGGGTTTTCCGGTTCATTTCTGTATATTGTTATCTTGTTTCCGTCGTACATATTCAATCCGTCGCGTGTAGCAATCCAGATAAACCCCAGACTATCCTGATGTACACTCAGTACCGAAGATTGACTCAAACCCTGCACAGGCCCAATCACCCGGACATCAATCAGTTCTTGTCCCACAGCAATTTCAGAGCATACACATAAGAACAAAATCGTAACGAGCACATAATTCCGGAAGACACTTCGGGACGATAGGCGAAGAGCTTCCGGGCGAAAGGACTTAAACAACTGCTTCCAATATATCATAACTTTCTGACGACAGATAAACAGTTTAAAAAGCAAATATACGATAAAGAGTATAAGTTTGCAAAACGATCCTGCGTTTTGAATATCCTATAAAAAGATAGGGATTGCTCACTTTGAGAGCAATCCCTATTTCTTCCAGTAGCAGGTTCTAATTTAAGCTTCTTCGTCAAATTTCCAGCGAACAAAAGCTTCGATAGACTCATACTCAGCCATTCCGAGTTTATCATAGAGCTGAGCCGTTTCGCGCGTACGATCTTCGGCACGCACCCAAAACTCGCGTTCGTCGTCGCCCGGGTAAACGGGAATATCTTTTTGCGACTGGTGTTTGAAAATTGCATAGCGCTTCCGCAACACTTCCTGAGGCGAAAGAGGCACAGCCATTTCTATTTCGTGAATTTCGAATTCATGCCAAGCTCCACGATAGAGCCACAGCCAGCAATCCTTGGTCCACGCTTCCGTTTTGCGGAGACGGCACAAAGCTTCGTATATAATATCAAAACAAACCTTATGCGTTCCATGAGGATCCGCAAAGTCTCCGGCAGCAAAAATCTGATGAGGCTTTACCGATTGCAACAGATCCATGGTTTGACGGATATCTTCTTCGTAATCCACCTGTCCGCTACCTTTCGATTTCAAATAAAAAGGCAGGTTTTGGAAGTGGATGCGCTCATCGGGTAAACCTGCAAAACGAGCTCCCGCAATAGCTTCTCCCTTACGAATCAAACCCTTTACAGTTAGGATCTCTTCAATATCGAGTTGATTGGGTTTCTTATTGGCAATAAAGTTACGAGCTTTGCTGTACAGAGCCTCCATTTTAGAAGTATCCATACCTTCCACCTTCAAGAAGTCGGTCGTAAATTCGATAAAACGTAATGCATCATCGTCCCAAACAGCCGTATTCCCTGAAGTCTGATAAGCTACATGCACTTCGTGTCCCTGGTCGGCAAGACGGATGAAAGTTCCTCCCATGGAAATTACATCATCATCCGGGTGAGGCGAGAAAATAATAGAGCGCTTCCGTGCGGGAATAGCACGCTCCGGACGTTGACTGTCGTCCGCATTCGGCTTACCGCCCGGCCAACCGGTTATGGTATGTTGCAACTGGTTGAAAATATCAATATTGATGTTGTAAACCGGCCCTTTAATAGTAGCCAATTCTGCCATACCGTTGTTGTTGTAATCGTCTTCGGTAAGCTTGAGTATAGGTTTCTCAACTTTTTGAGCAAGCCAAACTACAGCTTTTTTCACGAATTTACGGTCGTCCCAATCACAATCTTTTACTAACCACGGAGTATCAAAACGCGTAAGCAGCGAAGCTGCATTAGTATCCAGTATGACCTCCACATTATCCGAAAGCTGCAAGTAGGTAGCCGGCACATCGGCTGAAATATTTCCTTCAACTGTTTTTTTGATAATTTCGGCCTTCTTTTCACCCGAAGCCATCAAAATAATTTCACGGGCCTTAAATATCGTACCGACACCCATTGTGATAGCTTTGGTGGGCACATTTTCTTTCGAGCCAAAATCATGCGAAGCATCTCTACGAGTCAAGTCGTTGAGAGTAACAAGACGAGTACCCGAATTAGGGGCCGAACCCGGTTCGTTAAAACCGATGTGTCCCGTACGCCCAATCCCTAATATCTGGAGATCGATTCCTCCAAAATCACTGATTTTTTGTTCATAATTGATACAAAACTCCGGAATATCTTCCAACTTAAGATTTCCATCCGGAATATTAATGTTCTCTTCTTTAATATCAACGTGATCGAAGAGTTTTTTCCTCATGAAGGTAACGTAGCTCTGTGCAGAATCAGGCTGCATAGGGTAGTACTCATCGAGGTTAAATGTTACCACATTCTGGAAACTCAAACCTTCCTCCTTGTGGAGCCGTACGAGTTCCGAATAAACTTTTACGGGAGTAGATCCCGTAGCAAGCCCTAATACAGCCTGCTCACCTTTCTTTTGTTTCTCTCTGATGAGATCTGCAATCCGCTTTGCAACAGCTATCGAAGCGGTAGAAGCATCGGGAAACACGCTTACCGGTAGTTTCTCAAACCGGGTTTCTTCTAGTAAATTTAATCGTCCCATTTATGTAAATAATATGTTTTATAGGTGAAATGCAAAGGTACGAAAATTCACCGGAATAGTGTTCCCGATTTATGGGTATTTTACGAAAAGAGAAAGGTACAAAACAAGAAAGGCTTCCTGCACAAGATAAACATGTACAAAAAGCCCTTATAATAAAAAGCAGTGTAACTGCTTCAAGCTGTAAAAATCCGCCTTCTCGAAACGAACAAGGCATAAAGCAGCCCCATCGTAATCAAGAATCCGAGTCCATTTCCAACAGGTATAGGGGTCAAATCATCGTCATCGCCTCCGGGATCGACCACAGATCCACCGCCACCCTCAGAAAGAAGATTAGGTCTGTAGTTCGCAGGCTTAATCGATTGAAATCCATAGGAAGTCTGTGCAGCAACTTCTCTCGATTTTGAGGTAACAACAGGCTGAGGGCTCAATAAAGCTATTGCAGGATTACCTTCGACAGCTAAACTTTGAGCTTTCGGCACTCTATCAACATTAGCGGGACGAATATCAAAGTTAGGATTCACATCCATGGTCAAAGCTCCTTCACTATTATTCCTTCGAGAGGGTTTTGCGACCGAACGAGGTTTAAACACTACGGCATCCTCTATCTCATCTTGTATCGTCCGATTAAGCGATGGCTTATAGGAGATTTCTGATCTGTCTACCTGCGGTGTAGAGAACTTAGGGGCTTTCAATTGCCCTAAAGCAGGAGATTGAGTAAGAATATATCCTCCCGACATTTTAATCGAAGATGAAGAGGAGGAGGAATACAACCAAGCCACTGCAAAAAGAGTAGCTAAAGATACTCCTATAGAAAAAACAAGTTTTACAATCGTTGAATTCATGAATCTGAGCTATAAGCGGAACATGCTTAGACACATCCCATAATACATTATTAACATTTTATCACGGATAATGTTTTTCCTGAGATAACATTATTCGCTCAACACAATCTTTTTAGTTTTCACTGTTTGGTTATCGTAAAGTACACGCAGGAAATAGGCTCCTTTCTGATACTCCGGTAAAGGAATAACAAGTTTTTCTGTTCCTAAAAGAGTCTGTTGATACAAAACACGTCCTGAGAGGTCACAGAAAGAGATAATTCCGCTCGACTGACTCTTGTTGTGTACAAGAAGAACCCGATTCTTAACACTCACCAATATGTTATCGTCTTCGGAGGGTTGGGGTGACGGAGTCTGCGAAGGACGTGTTAAAAGAGCAAACCGTTCTTTTACACTCTTACTGTTGTTCGCCACAAATTCGTAAACAGAGCCATCTGCTTTCACATCAACAACATCACCAGTTTCGTAGTCAAGGAGATAAAAGTACTCATAAGCATCACCCAAATTCATATGATGAAAATGTAATTTATATTGAGTATCAGTTCCTCCCGCTTTAAAGCCAAGTTTGGTTTCATGCAAATCATTCGTGGCATGTACTTGATATTGAGCATCATTCTGTAATACGGATAAAGAATTTGCATTCGTAGGAACAGCCATTTTAAAGCCATCCGATCCATTATCAAAAGAATTGGAACAGTCAGGATCGGTGAACAGCCAAACGCGATCGACATGATGCTTACTTTCAGCCGTTACCACAGTAAATACTTTCTCTTTTTTTCCCGTATTACCGGGAGCCCTCTGAGGAGTTGAGTTACGAACAACAGCCTCTCTATAGTTAACTGCAACCGTAGCACCGGGACCTCCACCAAGAGCCTTCACAAAGAAGCCCTGCATCGAAGATAAGGCAGGTATTCCCATAGCCGCTGCCTGGTTTTTCGGGATAGCCAAGTATTGGCCGGGGACAATGTTCGTATTGGAATTTCCCAAAGAAGGTTGGGCGATCCATTGTTCTTTAGTTCCCGGGAAATAGACATAAATAGTATTCTCCATATTAGCTCCGAAAGAGATTTTGCTTATATCGATAGCAGCTGCATAAGAGTTTGCAAGCAAATGATGTCCGGGATAAACTCCGTTCGGAGTATAACCTAAAGTTACTTCAAAGTCTTCATTAATAAGCTTACCTTTGAAAACATATTTTCTGGCGTCTTGAACAGGAGCAATTTCGTATCCGATAAACTTTTGTAAGATGTCTTGATTCTTCAACATATACCAATGTTTACCCGGCTGGGTATTCGTTTCTTTGAAGCTACGAAGAAATGTTTTGTCGAAAGTCGGCATAGCAGACAAAGTAGCCATCGGAATACCGAAATATTGCCATTTGATTTTATTTGCTTTAACTTGCCCTCCGGCGGTTCCACGTGAGTTCATTTCTACGGTGGCATAAACATTCTCAGCAGTGGGGATTATCAAGCTTGCATTTACAATCTTCACATTCTGATGCGATCTTATCTGAATCCTATTAGGATCATCTCCAACATCTACAGTACCTGTTACCGTAAGGCTTGCATTAGGATTAATAATCAAAGATTTGCCTTGGGGGATAAGCAAATTCCGGATCTTTTTATTAACAGGCCGAAGCGCCAAATTTGTACCTAAAGTTAGGTTTCGCTGAGCTGCATCGGAATAGATAACATCGTCCTGATCACCGGGGATATAACCTCCCGACCAATTTCCTACATCCTCCCACTTTGTAGAGACATTTCCGGTCCAAAAGTTTATTTCTTTTACGGTTATGGTAACCGTTGTAGAAGAGCTGAAGCCGGAGTCCCGAATAATATAACGGAAAGAGTCCGGACCGGAATATTCAGGTTCAGGAGTATAGGTGATAGTTTTATCCGAATTTATATTTAAAGTTCCATGAGAAGGACCTGAAAGAATTTCGACTGTTACGGTCTCAAAATCAATATAAGAGTCATTTTCAAGTACCGGAATATTCACTTCCTTATTTTTATAAGTAGTAACATTATCGGGCACAGCCTTTACAGCTCTCAAATTCGTATTATAAGCGATAAAGGCAGGAGAGGGCCCTCCTATTGACTTATATACCAATCCTTTTACCTGAGCATAATTATCCTGAGTCAAACCAAAGTCATTCGCTGTCTTAGCCCAGAAACGCATCTCACCTTCGGTAAGGCTCAAATCAATGGAAGAGCCATCGTTGGGTTTAAAAGCATCAAAAGCCCAAGCCCCCAACAGCGGTGTTCCCTGAGAAGTTGCAAAACCTACTTCCAAACGATTTCCAACAAGAGAACCTTGGGCATCAACAAAATAAGCCTGAGCCAGATTGCCCGTTGCATTCATCATTTCAGAAACAAGAATTATAGGAATATCTGTACCGATAATTTCTTCATTTACCTGACGAATTTTCAAGGTAAAAGTTCCTGCAGGAAGATTTTTAACAGCAGATCCAAGATTCAGTCCATCCATAACAACGGGCAGAGCTGCAGGAGGAGAAAATGGACAAATAGCATCTTCCTCCGAATCATCACTTAAGGCTCCAAATAAGAAATAAGTCGTACTTTGATTTTCGAGTTTGATGTTATTCAGCACAGCAGCGGGAAAGGATCGAAACAAGGCCGGTTGGAAAGCAATGCCATTCCCTGTCAAGGTTTGATCGGAGATACCCGTAGAATAAACGACATTTCCAAAACGGAAAGCCAAGAGATCATGATAGCCTAAAGGAGTTTCATAATCCTGTCCATTGGCCATTTGGGCGTTAGTTTGCCAGAATCCGGTGTTGTTATAAGTTTCAGAATTGTAGTTCGTATAGATAGCATCAACACGCATAGGAGCTTGAGCACTAACAGAAACAATTCCGCTAATAAGGAATAACAGCCCGAAGCAGCGTCTTAAACGAAAAATAGTTTCTTTCATAATTCAGTTGTAGATTTTATATCAAATATTCAGCAACTTAAACAAAAACAACAAAACACTTTAAAGGAGCTCTCTTTCAAGAGAGTACATAATTAAACTCAACATAGAGCATCTGCAAAAGTAATAAAAAAAAATGATACAACAATTTTTTTGCCAAAAACATATCTTACAGTAATACAGGAGACAAACAGGAGACTATACAGGATGGGATTAATTTCGTTTATAAACAAAGAGGACAGACAAAAAGTTCGGGTTTTGTATTCCGATTTTATCACATTGTTGTATATTTACGAACTCAAATTTTTTCATGAGTTCCGATTATCGAGACATATTGAGGCAGTACTGGGGTTACGATGACTTTCGTCCGTTGCAGTTAGAAATTATTCGCAGCATTTCGAGCGGAAAAGATACGCTGGGATTGATGCCTACGGGAGGAGGAAAATCCCTGACATTTCAAGTTCCGACAATGGCTATGGAAGGTGTCTGTCTGGTCATAACACCGCTAATAGCTCTGATGAAAGATCAGATAGAAAATCTGAGAAAGAGAAACGTAGCTGCATCGGCCGTTCATTCGGGTTTATCCCGAGAGGAAGTGTTACGCACGCTGGAGAACTGTGTGTTGGAGGCTTACAAATTTCTCTACGTATCGCCCGAGCGTCTGATAACCTCCATTTTCCTCGAGAAAGTAAAACAAATGAAAATATGCATGATTGCGGTAGACGAATCGCATTGCATTTCACAATGGGGTTACGATTTCCGCCCCTCATACCTGCAAATTGCAAACATACGGGAATTATTTCCGGAGGTTCCCATCCTGGCTCTTACAGCTACGGCAACCCTCGAAGTAGTCAAAGACATACAGGACAAGCTAGCATTTCGAAAGACAAATGTTTTCCGGAAAAGCTTCTATCGGTCAAATTTGGCCTATGTTGTGCGTAATGCCGAGAATAAAGAGGAGTATCTTCTTAAAATACTTCAGCGCGTAGAGGGCAGTTCGATTGTTTATGTACGAAACCGAAAAAAAACAAAAGATTTATCGGATTTCTTATGTAAGCACGGAGTAAGCTCCGAGTATTTTCACGCAGGGTTACCTGAGGCGAAAAAATCAGAAAGACAGAAACGCTGGACGATAGGAGAAACCCGAGTGATTGTCTCAACCAACGCATTCGGCATGGGTATTGACAAGCCTAACGTGCGAACGGTTATCCACATGGACCTCCCCGACTCCATCGAGGCATATTTTCAGGAGGCGGGACGTGCCGGACGAGATGAGAAAAAAGCCTATGCGATTCTTTTATACAATGCGAGCGACGCCAGCAAGATAAAAAAAAGAATTTCAGACAGTTTTCCGCAGAAAGACTTTATACGAAGTGTCTACGATGCATTGGGAAATTATTTTCAAATCGGATTGGGCTCGGGTCTCGATTCGACTTTCCCTTTCGACATCGGACATTTTTGCTCCCGCTTCAAACTTCCGGCAATCATGACTCTAAGTGCTTTAAAGATACTCCAGCAAGCCGGTTACATTGAATTAACAGGAGTACAGGAGAATACCTCGAGCCTTCTCTTCAGAGTCAATAAGGAGGATTTATATACGACCAAGTACAGTCAAGATCAGGACAAACTCATTCATTTATTGCTACGCTCTTATACGGGTCTTTTCACCGAAGCTTCGTACATCAGCGAGGAGGTGTTGGCTCAGCGTTTGCAATGGACGCGCGAAAAAGTATACAACGAGCTCCTCGCTCTGTCAAAAGTAAAAATCATCCAATACATTCCCCGCAAGCAAAGTCCTTTGCTCATTTTCACTCAGGAGCGAGAAGACAAAGATCGCCTGGTCTTAAGCAAGGACACCTACGAAAAGCGGCGCGAAAGTTATACGGGGCGCATCCAAAGCATGCTTGAGTATGCTCAGGAAACGCACAATTGTCGTAGCAAAATGCTACTTGCCTACTTCGGCGAAACAGAAGCAAAAAGCTGCGGACAGTGCGACATTTGTCTGAGGAAGAGAGAGGAATTGAGTGAGGCGGAATTTTCGAATATCCGACAAGCGATAAGAGAAACGCTAAACTCCCAATCACTTTCCATAAAACAACTGACGGAGGAGCTGCCTTTCAAGGAAAAAAAGACATTGCAGGTAATACGCTTCATGCTCGACCACAACGAGCTATCCAAATCCGAAAGCATGCTCCTGAAAATCAAGTAACGGCAGAAAAGACAAGGGTCTATAGCGATATATCCTGAGATTGCCCGGAAGGGGGATTGCTCTTCTTTTTTTTCGGGAGGGGAAAGTTTATGTTCTTTATCCGACTGTAATCGATTTTCTGAATATCGCTTGTAATGTGAGGTTGAGCCGTAGATCCCGGAATGTAATCGTGGCGATACATATTGAAGAAAAGAACAAACAAAGACAGGACAAGAGGCCCGAAAATAACACCCCAGAAGCCAAACATCGGCAAACCGACAAGCACTCCAAAAACAGTTATGAGCGGATGTATATCGGCAATTTTCTTTTGGAGCAGAAAGCGTACAACGTTATCGACACCTCCAATTATAATAATTCCATAAAGCAGCAACCCGATGGCTGATCCGTATTTCGCATCCAGCAGAAAAACAATAGCTAAAGGAGCATAAACGATGGCCGTTCCCACCACAGGAAGCACCGAGGCAAAGGCTGTAAGGACAGCATACAAGCCGGCTCCGGGCACCGAGAAGAGTAAGTATCCGAGATAAGCAAAAAGCCCTTGGATAATAGCCAAAAGCGGAATACCAATCGCATTGGCCTTGATAATGGCCTTTGTCTCACTAATGAAAGTTTGCTTGTTCTGTTCGGAAAATGGTAATATTTCGCGCAGCATTTGCTCGAAGTTCTTATAGCTGTAAAGCATGAAGTATAGAACAAATATAACCACAAAGAAATTTATCAGGAAGGAGTAAGAACCACTTGCCAAGAGCTGAACAGCATCGCCCCCAAGACTGGGCAGGAAAGAAAGAAAGTCGAGATTCACTACATCGACCCCATACTTGTTTTCTATACCGGCCAGAAAGTCCGTAACGGCTATTCTTATAGCATCAAGATCAATCTGTATACCCGAGAGTTTATCGGCAACCAGCAAGCCAGTCCCTGCCAAAGGCAACAAGAAACACAAGAGCGCCTCGACGAGAATGAGACCGGCGCTAAGCCCCCTACCCCAAGACTTGCGCTCTACCAGAAATTTCATCTGCGGCCGCAAAATGATATACAAAGTGAAAGCTCCGAGAAAGCCTCCTAAGTACGGGCGCATTTCCTTGAAAACGAAAAATCCGGTTATCAGCAGTAAAGCGATCAGGATAAAACGATACTCTTTTCTCTTTGTTTCTTGTAATGACATAGATTATTGGGATTTACCGGGATTAAAGAAGGTATAAAAATCCGGAAGAGATATACACATGTCATACAGCCCTTCCAAGCGAAGTAGAAGCTTTTAGCGCGAAGCATTGACTGTCCAGATTTTGCTAACATCCTGGGTATATAGAATACTCAGAGATTGGGCAGAAATACGAACGTATTGTATGCCGTCTTTAAAATCGGCGTTCACCAACTTGTCATCTCCTTCTTTTTTAAACTGAATGCCCTTCAGATCGGGGATGTCATTCGAAAAACGGAAGTAATAGCTATTTCCGGTTTTCACAACCGTAACGGAACCATCTTTGGTAGATATGCTTTGAGTCTTATCCACATAAGAAATGCTTCCTTTGTAAACGCCCACAAACAGATTGTTATCCGTAGGATCGTCATTTCGCGAACAAGCTGTAAAAATCAAAAGCGACAGACACAAAGCACCCAAATACTTCATCACATGTTTCATAATACACATTATTTTTAAAAATTCTTCGTCACATATCCTCAAAAACCAGGCCGAAAATGCTCTCGAAAGAAAAAATTCAAAAAATTATCCTGCATATTCCGAGAGATGTCTTACTCTCTTTTTAAGGCCCGAAAAGACTCTTAATACATTGATATTGGCTCTATATGAGTGCAATACTCTTGAACGATATGAGTTTTAGCTCCAAGAAATCTCTTCCGCTTCTACCGCCGGACGACTCTCTACAAGTGGAGAAAAGTTTCCTACGGATGAAGGGAAAGCTCCTGCGGGAAAAAGAGCGCCGACGTATATGGCTTTTAGGTATTCGCGAACACAGAGCAGCCCTTCCCTTGCCGCTCTACCATGTGCCCGAAGTCGTTTTGCTCCCGGCATCGAGCCCGGCAAAGGCTTCACCGGTCAGTACGTCGCCGTAACGCTTCATTCCCTTTTTCACTGGTGCTCTTTTGCAGGATTTGTCATTTCGAGGAGGCGGTGATTTTTCGCTCATTGCGTTCAATCCGTCCTATTTTTAACCCTTCTCTTCGGTCCATACTTGGCAGCTTGTCATTTTCATCCCCCCCTCTATCCTTTAGCAGTATTCAGAAAGTCGGTCACTGTTTCGTAGAATTGCCTGGGATGCATCATGACCAGTTCGCCATGTTCCATATCGGGTATTTCCCGCAGCTGTACGCCGTTTACATGGCTCAATACCCAACGGATGTTGCTCTTCCGGGCGTTTTTTTCGCGAGAGCCGTAGCAAAACAGCGTTTCCGTCGACAACTTGGGCATGGGGTTCGGCATGTCGTAGTTGTTGGCAGAGTCGAAGATATTCCAAATGGTTTTTCCCGAAAGGCCTTTCAGAAACAGAAGCATGGCTTTGTATTCGGTCTCCGGATCGCAGCCTTCGGGTGTCCAGCGTTTGGGATCGAAAAAGAGCTTTAGGACGAACATGCTGCTCCTGAGGAGTTGAATCATCAGGTAATCGCGAAGCAGAATCAGACGCGTGAACCAGTATGGAAATTCGTAGGGCGTTGTGCCTCCGTCGACGATGGCTTTACGCACCTCTATTCGCTGTTCCGCCAACAGGCGTAAAACCATTGCCCCGCCGATACTCAGTCCGTAAGCGGCATAAAGTTCCTTATACCCACGTTTCAATAAATAGTCGGTGGTGTCGCCGACGGTTTTTTCTACAGAGATAAAATCCGTTTTCTCGGCAGGGTCGTGTCCTTCCAGAGCGGGAACAATCACATGAAACTCCTTCGACAGCAGCTCTATGGAGGGCATATAATCTTTCCAGCAGGTACACGACCCTTGAAAAAAGAGCAGTTTCCTCTGATTTTCGATACCGAATTCGTAGATGTTCATATAGTATAAATTTGCTGGTTTTCGATACAATCTTTCAACCGTCCTTCATTCATGGTTTTTTACCCTGCTTTGCTTTGCCTCTCTACCATACGGGCGAACTCGCCGCTCTGTTTCATCAGCTCGGCGGGATGAAGGCCTGTCAACACGAGACGAACGCTGGTGCGGGAGACCAAACTTCAAATTTGTGTGTAATCCCGCCTGACGCAAAGCCCATGTTAGCGGTAGTTGTTTCTCTCTATTTCGTTTGGTCTGCATAGTTCCAATACATCACTGTCGCTATATACCCTGCAATGCTCGTCAGGACTAAAATTCCGTAGCTGTAATTGTCAAGTAAGATTTTGTATTCGCCGCCTACACCACTATAAAGTGCGGGGACTGACCAAGGAAAATATGAGCCGTAACCTGTCGCTGCAATTACTTGTGCAAATACCAATGTCAATGCAACAAAGCCCAAAGGTGCAAGATAGCCTTTGCTCCAAAGAGCGAAAAATGCAATCGGAAAACCAATAATAATTGTCAAAACGGTCGTAAAGAAATAGTCGCCTAACGATTGGAGCAGCCAACCACTGCCTGGTGGTGGGAGTTGCAAAAGTGTTCCGAAAACAACTGCCAGCAACAAATTTGACAGCACAAGCAGGAAACACCAAAGTACGAACAGACTAAATTTTGCGTTCAGAATTTGTGTTCGTGATGTAGGGAGTGAAAGCAAATCTTTAGCTGTTCCGTCAGAATATTCACGACCAAAAATCCAACTTGCCACGAACCCGAAAACCAAAATACCGCCAACGCTAACGGCTTGTGTCAGTATATCAAAATACGATTCCCAATTTGCCTCAAAGTTCATTGCTTTTGCTTTGGCAACAAGTGCGCCTGTTTTTCCCAATGCTTCGCCACCTTGAATGATAAAAATGCAAACAGCACCCATAATTGGTGCTAATGCAAATGCGATAAAAGTTGCCCAAATAATTTTCGAGTGTTTTATTTTTATCAGTTCTGCTTGTAATGCACGTATTTGCTGTTTCATCGTTTGTTTCCTTTTATGGTTCGCAGAAAATACATTTCTAAATCTTCCGTAAACAGGAAAATTTGTTTCGGTGGAAGTCCGTTTTCTGTCAATAGTTTTGATATGAGTTCCGGTTTTTCCAATGCTTCGCTATCTGTAATTTCTATTTCGTCTGTCTCTATTGGTTCAACTGAATAATTGGCATTTTGTAGATGTTGAATTGCCTTTTGATTGTCGGTTGTTTGCACCAGAATCTTCTTGATGATTTGACTTGATAATTCTTTTGTCGTCAGCTCCTTAATCAGTCTTCCTTCGTGAATAATGGCAATACGGTTTGCAACTTTGGAAATTTCGCCGAGTATGTGACTTGAAAGAAAAATAGTCGAACCGTTTTTGGCGAGGTCGGTTAAAAGCTCCCGAACTTCTACAATTCCTTCCGGGTCTAAACCGTTTATCGGTTCGTCCAATATCAGAAGCTTAGGTTTGTGTATGAGTGCTTTTGCAAGTCCTAATCGTTGTTGGTTGCCAAGTGATAAGGCGTTGGCTTTGGTGTTTCTGTATTTTGTGAGTTTTAGTTTTTCAATAATCTCGTCAATCGCTTTTGGGTTGTTCTGTTGTCGCAATTTGTAAATCACTTTCAGGTTTTCGTAAACCGAAAGATTGGGATATGAATAGGGCGTTTCAACCAAATAACCGATTTCATTCCATTGTCTGAATTGCGGTGTAAGTTCGTTGCCAAAAAGTGTGATTGTTCCGCTATCGGGTTTTATCATTCCTAACAGCATACGGATTAGGGTTGTCTTACCCGCACCGTTTAGTCCCAAGAAACCGTAAATCTCGCCCTGATTAACGTGAATGGAAATGTTGTCTGTCGCAACGGTTGAACCGAAGTGTTTCGTTAAAGTATTTGTCTTTATGATTTCCATCTTTTCCATTATCTATGAATAGTTTGCTACAATTGCTATTAACGGTCAGGCGATATTAGTTAGACTTAAATGATAAATTTTCCTCTGAAAACAAAGGTACAGTGTTACACTGTCGCCAATCGCCGTTTTCGGTGGAAACGTATTTTTCAAGTTTGTCAGTAAACTTATCCAACGCTTTTTTGAAAGCAACCTTGTATCTATTCTTTTCGCTTATATTCATAACAGCAAAGGTAACTATTCTTCGTTTTTAATTCATTTCTTGGAGGGTGGTTTTTACTGATTTAATTTTTACAAACACATTGATCAATAAAAACATCAAACCTTTAGATTGCAAAGTTACAAAATTTTCTATAATCAAAAGAGGGAGCTATTGCCCCCTCTTTTTACCCTGCTTTGCTTTGCCTCTCTACCATACGGGCGAACTCGCCGCCCTGTTTCATTAGCTCGGCGGGATGCCCCTGTTCGGCTATGCACCCCTCTTTGAGCACGACCACTTTGCGGGCATTGGCTACGGTACGCATACGGTGAGCGATGATGAGCACGGTCTTGTTCTTAGTTTTATTTTTTTAAAGCTATCATTCATCATATTCAAACTCTATATCAACTACTTCTGCCTGACGATTTCCAATCTGATAGATGATACGATTATCATTTACCAATTCTTTTAAGATTTCGATTGAATGTTTATCCGTAACCAATGTTAGTTTTTTTATTCCTATTACACCATTCGGGTGTACAAAATTTTTAGGTTTCGGTTCCACATTTTCATAGTAAGACATTAAAAAAGGCAATCCCAAGTTGTTAGGAAAGAACAGCTTCCATCTCAGTTTGTTCCCTTTAATGTCGTTTCGTTTTACTTTTTTCCAATAGAATCCTTTCTCATTATATTTTGCTTCTAACCATTTAATTTGTTCATCAAGATTTCCCGCATCTTTTTCTATACAAAAGCTACCTGTATTTTTATTGACTATTTCTACATTAGACATTCTGTCTATTAGGGGTTTCCAACCTAAGAGAGAGAATATCTTTTTCTGAAAAGTTGAAATATATTTTGCATTAATTAATTCTATAAATGGTCCTTCACTAAAATATATCAAAGCATTGACATCTTTGGTATCTTGCCCATATTCTACATAGAAGCCTTTTTCTTGCCATTCTTTTACGGCTTTCGGCAAATCATCCACTCCATATATTATATGGCTTGCTCTCATCCTATTTTTTAAAATAGGAATTTCTCCTTCTATTACTTTTTTATTTATTGAACAGGAAACAAATAATAAAGAAATCAATATTATACAGTTTTTCATTTTATTTTAATTTTTGCTTTTTAATTCTTCTTTTGTCTTTCTACCATACGGGCGAACTCGCCTCCCTGTTTCATCAGCTCGGCGGGATGCCCCTGCTCGGCTACGCGTCCCTCTTTGAGCACGACCACTTTGTGGGCATTGGCTACGGTACGCATGCGGTGAGCGATGATGAGCACGGTTTTGTTCTTTATCAGCTCCGAGATACCTGCTTGTATTTTCGTTTCGTTCTCGACGTCGAGGCTGGCGGTGGCTTCGTCGAGCAGTACGATGGGAGCGTCTTTGAGCAGGGCGCGGGCAATGGAGATACGTTGACGCTCACCGCCTGAGAGCGACGCTCCGTTTTCGCCGATAAGCGTATCGTATCCCTGCGGCAGACGGCTGACGAACTCGTCGCACTGTGCCAGACGGGCAACGCGGCGGACTTCTTCGTCGGTGGCGTCCTGCTTGCCGACACGTATATTATCCGCCACGCTGGCATTGAAGAGCAGCACATCCTGAAAGACTACGGCATAGTTGCGGAGCAGGGCTTCGGGGTCAATCTGCGAGATGTCTTCACCGCCAAGGGTGATGCGTCCGCCGTTGATGTCCCAGAAGCGGGCGGCAAGTTTTGCCGAAGTGCTCTTGCCTCCGCCCGAAGGACCTACCAGCGCCGTTACCTCTCCCTGACGTGCCGTGAACGAGACGCCCTGCAACACCTGTTTGCCTTCCTCGTAAGCAAAATCGACCTTTTCGAAAGTGATGTCGTAGTTGTTCGGTTGATATTCCGTCCTGCCCTGCTGTATGGGCATTTCTTCCATCTCCTTCATGCGGTTGATGCGTACGTCGAGAACAGTGAGCCCTGCAACGCTGTTGAATATCTCGCTGACGGGGTTGTAGATACTTGCCGATATCATCAGGAAGATGAGGTAGGTAAACACATCGACCGTGCCGACTGACAAGAGGTAGGCTCCGACTATGACGACCGTTGCCATACCGAGCTTGAGTATCGCATTGGCTCCGTTAATCAGAAGATTTCCGACAAATTCGCCTTTGGTGAGGCTTTTTTCGTAACGGTTCAGACTTCGGTCGAGGCTTTCGAGGTATGCCTCTTCGCCGTTGTAGGCTTTGATTTCATGCACGCATTCGAGTCCTGCCTGAACCTGTTCGGCTACATCGAGTTTGGTGTGATGATAGTCGACGTTGAGCCGGTCGAGCAGCTTCTTCGACAGCAATATCAGGAGCAGAGCCACCGGAACCACCCAAAGCAATGCCAGAGCCAGTTGCCACTGGTAGAAAAAGAGCCCCACACCGATAAGCAAGGTGGTGAAGGCGGAGGCAAAGAGCTGGGGCATGGTGTGCGAAAAAAGCTGCTCCATAATATTATTGTCGTCCATGATATTCGACGTCAGGTCGGAAAGGTTCTTCTCGCCGAAGAATGCCAACGGCAACTTGCGAAGCTTCTCGGCAAGTGCGATACGGCGGTTGGCACTCTCGGTATAGATGTTGGAAAAGGTATTGGTATATTGCCAAAGGGCAATGACGAAAGCGACCGTCAGAAAGGCGACGGCTACCGCTGCATAGTACCAGAAACCGTTGGTAACGGTGCTATGAGGGTCGAATACAGGACGGAGATATTCCGTCAGAAACATAAACACAAATACTGCCGGAAACATCATGGCAATATTCAACAGGGCAGAAAAAACAATTCCTCCTGCCAGCGAGCGCGCCCCTTTTTCCGAAAGGGCAAAACGGTTCTGAAAATAATTAAGCATTGTATGATATGTTTTTATTAGTTATTATTTGGGTGTTGGGTTTTAGGTGTTAGGTGTTGGGTTTTAGGTGTTGGGTTTTAGGTGTTGGGTTTTAGGTGTTGGGTTTTAGGTTTTAGGTGTTGGGTTTGGGGTTTTGTCCGATTCTCGAAATAGTCTTCCAGTTTATGTGTGCCGTACGGAGCTGCTTGCATATCCATAGCCATTGCAGTCATAAAAAATTCAAGAGGACCGTAGGACTTCGAATTGGTAAATGTTCGCAGAAACCTAAGGGTAAACCTGCGTATCCAATCGGGCAGATGTACTATTTTGACCGGTTTCGAACAGGCTTTCAGTGCCAGCTCTGCAATTTCATTGTGTGAAAACACACGACAACCTCCGATGTCTATCTCCTTTTTACCGTTATGAATGGTTTCGACAATGGCTTTTGCCAAATCTTCTCCGTGTATCGGATTTATTTTGAATTTGCCGTCTCCGAAAAGGTAAACCCTTCCGCTTTTTGCCATTTTCAGGAAATCACCCATATCCGAAAAAAATCCGCTCGGTCTGACGATGCAATAATCCAGCCCCGATGATTTTAAGTAATCGCCCAACTTCTCTTTTGCCTCGCATATTTTTAAGTGCTTCAGCTTCTCTCCGTTCAAAACCGAAACATAAATAAACCTCTCTACTCCGCTCTTTTTAGCTTCATCAATAAGATTTGCATTTGCCTTGTAATCGACATCCATATAGGTCAGACCGTCTTTCTGTCTGGTAATGCCGACCGTGCTGATTACCACCCGAACATCTTTACAAACACCCTTCAAAGTATCGGGGCGAGTAACTTCTGCCTTCTCGATGATGAGGTTGTAGTCGTCAATTTCTACCTTATCGGGGTTTCGGACAATGATTTTGGTTTTGAACCCTTCGGATAAAAGTTGCCGTGTAATATATTTCCCCAAATATCCGGTTGCTCCCGCAACTAAAATCTTATCTTTTGTCATTTCTCTGTCTGTCTTGTATATGTTAGGTTTTGGGTGTTGGGTGTTGGGTGTTGGGTGTTGGGTTTTAGGTGTTGGGTTTTAGGTGTTGGGTTTTGGGGGAGACAATTTCCCATGTGGGGGGAACAATTTCCCATGTGGGGGGAACAATTTCCCACGTGGGGGGAACAATTTCCCACGTGGGGGGAACAATTTCCCACGTAGGGGGAACAATTTCCCACGTAGGGGAGACCATTTCCCACGTAGGGGAGACCATTTCCCATGTAGGGGAAACAATTTCCCACGTAGGGGGAACAATTTCCCATGTGGGGGGAGCAATTTCCCACATAGGGGAGACCATTTCCCACGTAGTGTAAGTAGTTTTCCATTATTATCATATTTATTCTATTTTATCGGAGCGGGCATTTCATATTACCGGGCGAACACGTGGGTTCGCCCCTACCCAAAACCTAACACCTAATCTAATCCTTATCTTTTAATTACATCTGTTTATTATTATTGATTTTCACCAGACGGCAGTGATTACCTCATTCATTGCCTCAATAAGCGAGGTCGCCCCCCGCTCCTGTGCCTTCTGTTGCTGTTTTACCGATTCTCTCCGACGCAATTCCCGAAAAGACTCTATTATATGGTATTCTTTTTCGCCGTTTTGTATTGTGTACTTTATTGCCACAGAACGGGAGCCGGAGCCCGTACCAAAGATAAACTCGTGAGATATATCTGTGGAAGGGTCGATAAATACCTCTTTCGACTTAAAATAGATAATGGCATGGTCGTCATAAATCTCCACTTTCCCCTTGGTGTCCATTAAAAACCGCCACAGTCCGATGGCAGGATATACGGAAAATATCATCGCAGAGGTATAAAGGATAACAGTAAAGGCAAGAGCCAATCCCGCGTGTCTCTGCCAAAACAGCGATAATTCGGACGGGTTAATTGCTTCCGTACCGTTTTGCAGTCCGAGAACATTGGCGAGACCTAAGCACAAAGCAAAACCGACAAGCCAAAACAACCCCACAAGCAGAATCAAACTCAAAGTCGATTCATACCGGTTATATCTGAATTCGATGCTTTTTATCATTACACATATAATTATTTTATTGCCACCTTGTATATTTATTTTCAAATACTGTTTTCATAAATCCCCACTACCCGATAGCATTAGCTATCAAAACTCCCAACAGAGTAGGGGTTAGAGCTATCGTTACCATAACGAGCAAAGGAATCAGCCCTATAGGGGTACCTCTTATTCCTCCTCCCGGTATCAAAAAGAGAATAAAAAAGATAGTATCTCTTATTTTATTGGGATTACGCTTTGCATATTCGTCATATTTGTCTTCTATCGATGAGACTATAGGTATAGCCAATATACCACGGGGCATAACACCTGCAAGAATAAGAAACACGCCCGTCAAAAAATTAATATATCCGTTATTCATCAATAATTTGATGCAAATAACAAAAATAAAATCCAGTAGCGATATGGTTGCTATGACCTTGTATCGCTTCTTTTCTTTTTTTGTTATGCTTTTTTTCGCAAACACAGCGTTATTGCTTTTCTTAACCTCAATCTTCATCTTGTTTCGCCAGTATGCTTCACGTTCTTTATTGCCCAATGCCTCGTAATGGTTGGCAGGGTTTTCGGCAAAGCTGCTATCTATCTCGCAGGCTTGCTCGTAGAGGGCTTCCGCCTCGCTGTCTCTGCCCGTCATAAACAGCATTTCGGCATACATTGTCAGGGCTTCCGGATTGTCGGGCTGCTCCTCTAATGCCTGTCGGTAAAGGGCTTCGGCTTTGGCATAATCATTCTCTTCAAGCCAGAAGTTTGTTGCTGAGTGTACAAGTTTGTCGGATTTGGCTTGGTCTCTATTATATCTGACTTTTTTACGTACCGCCTCCTCTCTCTTTACATTTTTATAACAGGGATTTTTTTGTAATCTTTTATCCAATTTATTGGTGATTAGTAAGATTATTATTCCCAAAACAATAAAGAATCCTACTATCTTTATTATTAATAAACATATTCCTCCGACAGCAGTACTTGAAACGACATTCGGGAAACCAATCTCTTTATCGTCAATTCTACTAATGGCAATATGATAAACATCCTTTTTGTATGCTTTTATGATATAAAATTCGACTTGGCTACCTTCCGACAAATCATATTTCACATATTTTTGAATGTATGTATGCTTATCGCCTTTTATTGCAAGCATATAATCATATCCGGCATGCTCTCCGTCACTATACCTGTCTCTCTTCTCTACAGAGGCGACAATTCCGCTGATTTTTTCGCCGATATGGATTTTAACACTATAATATATCAAATACAGCAATGACAGAGAGACAATCAAAGTCATAACCTTGATATATCTCAGGAAACTGTCTGTCCCAAACAATTTATTCATAATATTCATTATATTTGTTTTTCATATATACCTATATCCATAATTGCCCGAATTTCCTCATCAATATACTTATCCAATTTTTTTTCTTGTATTTTAACCAAAGTTCTAAGGATTATATTAGTACCAGCGGAAAACAGCAATAACTTTAAAGCATCTTTATAACCTTGTTTTATTCCTTCTTTTGTTGCATAATTTCTTCTTGCTATATTATATTTCTGGTTTACTTGTGTCATATATTGACTCTTTAATACATTCAATTCTGCTTTTGGCATTCCCTGATGATACCTTGGATCAGTTTTTATTAGCCCCCAAGCCTCGCCTGTAGTTATTTGAAAACGAGCGTTATTTACTAGTGTAGACGTCTGAGAAAAAACGGAGCCCACTCCAGTAGATAGTCCAGGAGTAATTGAATTATTTGCAGCATCTTCAAGTTCATCTACTATAGGTTTTGTAAAATTATCTGAAATGGGCGGTGTAATATTATTGGACATATTAATATCTTCTATAGAATAATATGTGTCAGATAAATAATCAGATACTTTGTCAATTCCATCATTAATCTTGAAAACATCATCTAAAAGCATTCCTATACCCAGACCACCCACAGTAAGACCACTAGACATCAATACAGATGTCACTTTTGAGAAACCTGCTTTATGGAAACTATATCCTAATTTAAAAGGTGAACCTATCGCTAATCCTGTAAGACTACCATTAAATATGCGTATTATATTATTTGTTGCATAAATTTCTGCAACTCTATTAGCAACTTCTTTACTATAGAATATCTGTATCGTACCCGGTGTTAAAAATGGCAGTGGTGTACAAATCAACTTAGAGCTTCCGACTATGGCAAATTTGCCGTCGATTATAATATTGGGATGAAATTTGTCCCATACGGCACGTTCGAGGCAATAGCGGCATACGATACTCCCCAAGTCACAAGAGGAAGCAATTATACCTGCAAGTGTAGCGATAAGTAAGCCCACAATGGTTGCCCCTACTCCCGAAGCTACCAATGCCGTAATGATACCGCCTATAATAGCTACGAGTATGCCTGCATAGACGCATTTGAAGTCTGTCGGTTTGTCGAGATAGGTGGCGATGTAGTGCCTTTTGGCGTTGCACATTTTGTTTTGCGATGTTACGACCATTGTACCGGTCTGCAGTCCGTTGGTACATACGGGATAGACTTCTTTTTCGGGCACTAAGGGCGTCGATAATAAACTGTTCATAATTGTTCCTCCTCTTCTTTTTCGGTTGTATGTTCTTTTTCGGTTATGTCTTCGATGTCGCAGATGATTTCGGCTGTCAGCGAACCGTCATTGACTATCTCTTTGGTGCTGCAATTGATGCTCGTCAGCCAATGTGTGGCAGTGTCTATCTCCACTACGGAGAAATAGTTATGTTCGTAATCGTCGTACGACTCTTTGAGCACTTTAAACTGCGTACGGAATATTTTCTTTATCTCTCTGTCGTTGAACCGAAGGTTTTTGCCGTCGATGGTGTAGCACAGGAAGTGGTCGTCTTCGTTTCGTACCTCTTTGGTAAGAGCCAGTTTGAGGGGTACTTCCGTTTCGGGTGCAATGTTCGAGTGCAGGGTGTATTCTATCGAAGCGACCTCATCGGCAAATTGCCTGAAGCCACCGAAAAACGTGCGGTAAACAAAGAGCCTCCGCATTTCGTCAAGAACAATCTGCTTGTCGGTAAGATACTCCGTGTCGCCGGCTTCGATAATCTGCTGCAGTTCTTCGGTTTTTATCTGTCGGAGTGCATCGTTGCGGTCTATTTCGCTTTTTATATCGTTCCATTTACGGCTCAGTTCGTCGTAATTGAGCAGGTCGATGATTTCGTATTCTCGCTTCGATACACGCAGGCAGACGGTGTTCTTAATCTCGGCAAGTTTCAGGAACAGGTCTTTGAAACTGTCGGGGATAAACTGTAAGCCAAACAGAATGTTGTTTTCCGTAACATGAATACGGAAATCAATGTATTGTGCGTTTTCCTGCAAAACCTCCGCCTCGAACACATTTTCTATAGACGAATAGCTCAATTGCTTGTCTTTGATTTTGTACGAATGCACAAACGAACTTTTATAGATACGCCTATCACCCTTCAGGGAATAATCCTGCGAAGTAGTACGCTGTTGTTTCACACTCCGGCTGTCGTCACCGTGTTTCGGCTCATCATCGTCGATTAAAAAACTAAAATCATTGCTCATAGTATATACATTTTTCAGTTTGTTTATCTTATAACACTATTCCGATTCATAAAGTTTCCATGCCATAATGCCGTATATTGTTTTACAAAATTATAAAATTCCAAACAAATGAAAGCATCCGGGTAAAAAGGGTTTGGGATTTTTATTCCAACATTTTGCCATTCCACCGTTCCATTATTATCATATTTATTGCATTTTATCGGGGCGGGCATTTCATATTACCGGGCGAACACGTGGGTTCGCCCCTGCGTACCCAAAACCTCCATTAACATTTCTTCCTTACGGCTGTTACTATTGCTACAACCGTCCAACGACCTTCGGCGTCTGCATATTCCTTTCGCCATCTGAAGGTATTGGCGGTTATATCCGAAAAGATATAGCGCATCTTCCCTTCGCTGTTTTCGGTCAGTACGACCTCTTCGCCCGATTTTACCGCTGTCAGACGAAAGGCACTGCCCGTACATCCGTAAAAAATATCCCATGCCATCGTCTTGGGATTGTAGATACGCAACGTGGTGCCGTATTCGGCATCAGCCTGCGGATTTTTCAACCGTTCCGCACGCGAGGGTACGATAAACAAATCCTGAACGGCTGTCCCCTCCAATACCCGCGAAAATATCCATTCGCCTTTTACACGTCTGGGGCAGGTATCTTCCAGATGGTCGTTCCATTCAATATCCCATTCGCCTGTTAAACCTCCGAAGTAATCGTATGCTTCGGGTATCTTCTCACTTCTGTTGTTGCTCCAAAGAGCTTCTGCAAATGATTTCATCATATTATTATAATTTCAATTAGTTCAGCGATATTCTTTTATTTTACACACCTTGTAGCCACATACGAAGCGACATTGTGTTCGTGCAAGTTGCCAAAACCATTCGTATCGTCATAGAGGTTCGTCAGCGTGAAACCTGCTTCCAACTGACCGTTAATCTGTTCCTCTATGGTATGCGAGAACTGTATGCCTCCGTTGCTCTCCTGCATCTGACGCAGGTGTTCTTCGTTTTTCAATGGGTTAAAAGGGAGTGTGTTGGTCAGCACTCTTTCCCCCAAATCGAAGATGTAGTTGATACCAATATCCAAGCCCGACATTAGTATTCCGCCCTTACGTAACACTCTGTAACACTCGTGCCAAATCGGTCTCACTTCTTCGACATAGCAATTCGATACAGGGTGAAAAATGATGTCGAAGCAGTTGGCTTCGAAGGGTAAAGGTTTTGCCATATCCGCATGTATAATATTTATCCGATAGCCTTCACGCTTGGCAACCATCCGCTCCGCTTCCAACTGTTTTTCAGAATAATCGAGCACCGTACATTCCGCCCCAGCAGCAGTAAAAACAGGCATTTGCTGACCGCCTCCGCAGGCAAGCCCCAAAACTTTTTTACCACTCAAATTGCCCAACCAATCTTTCGGTACATTCTTCGTCGGAGTCAGTTTTATGGCATAATCGCCATTTTGTGTTCTTACAAATTCTTCGTGCGAAATAGGCTTACCCCACATCCAACCGTCTTCAATCCAGGAATCGATTGTCTGTGCATTTATCTTCGTATAATCCATATTTTCCATTTTTCTGTGTAATCGTTATTATATTTTAGGTGTTGGGTTGTTTTTGCCTAAAACCCAATACCCAAAACCTAACACCTAATCTCTACACCGTCCATGTTACCGATTTTTGATATTCGTTCCACATCTCTTTGTATATGCCTCCGAGGGCGAGCAGTTCGTTGTGCGTGCCCTGTTCGGCTATCCTGCCGTCGGCAACGACGAGGATACGGTCGGCATCCTGCACGCTGGTAAGGCGGTGGGCTATCATCAGCGACGTTTTTCCCTTCATCAGCCGGCGGAGGGCTTGCTGTATGAGGTGTTCGTTTTCGGGGTCGGCAAAGGCGGATGCCTCGTCGAGCACCACAATCGGAGCGTCCTTGAGGATGGCACGTGCCAGTGCGATACGTTGCTGTTCGCCGCCGGAGAGGTAGGTGCCTTCGGTTCCGATTTTCGTATCCAGTCCGTCGGGCAGGCGGTCGATTATCTCACGACTCTGCGAAAGGTCGACGGCACGGTCGATGGCTTCCTGTGTGGCGCCGGGTACACCGTAGGTGATGTTTTCGCGAAGCGTGGTCTTAAAGAGTTTCGTATTCTGAAAGACAAACGACACGTTGCGCATCAGCTCCTGCTTGCCGATGTTACGCACATCGATACCGCCTATCCGTACGCTGCCCTGCGCTACGTCCCAGAAGCGGGGAATGAGCCGTGCAATAGTGGTCTTGCCGCCGCCCGACTGTCCCACCAATGCGTAAGTCTGCCCTTGGGGAACGGTGAAGCTGACACCGTCTACAGCATTGCGGTCTGCTCCGTCGTAACGGAATACGACCTTGTCGAACTCAATATCGAATGCCTTTGGCGACTGCGGTTCGGATACCTCCGCAAGCGGTGGCTCGGCTACGAGGTTCTCCAAACGCGTGATGGCTTCGCCGGCTAAAAACATATTCTGATTCAAGTGCATAATCTTCATAATATTGGACGAAATAACCGGTGTGATGAGGATATAAAAGAACATATCCGTAATGACGGTGGCGTAATTGCCCGAACGACCTGCCAGCAGGATGGCTGCCGGCACAAGAAAATAGGCAAATCCATTAACAACAACCGTATAAAAGGAATAGGGCTTCTGCCAGCCGAGCGTGTATTTGGTTACCAAATCGCGATAGGTGATGATGCTGTCGTAGAAACGTTTGAACGAAAATACCGTCTGCTGAAAGACCTTTACCACCGGGATACCCCGCACATATTCGACCGCTTCGGCACTCATCCGCTCCTGTGCGTCGAGATACTGCCTCTGGAAGCTGTTCCGTCGGGGATCCATCATATAGCCCATAGTTACAAAGGCGATGATAAGCGGTATCATACAGGCAATGCCCAAACGCCAGTCGAAGACGAAGAGCAGCACAATGACCGACAGCGGTGCCACGATGCTGCCCGCCACATCGGGCAGGATATGGGCAAGGAAGGAGTGTGTGTTCGAGGCATCGTCGTCGATAATCTTACGCATCCGCCCGCCTGTCTCCTTACTGAAAACGCCGAGAGGCATATCGACCACCTTGCCCATCGCCATGCGACGCATATTGGTTTCGACCCTGAAAGCTGCCAGATGCGACATCATAATGGCGACAAAATAAATCAGGATACTTCCCAAAGCCGTACCGAAAGCCCACCATGCGTAGGCGAATACAGGCGTATCGGCTGCCAGCCCGCCACTGCCGAGCAGCGTGCGAACAATCAGCCAGATAAACACAAAGGGCAAGAGCGACAGCAAGCCGCTAAGCCCCGAACAGATTAAAGAGAGAGGCAACAACGCTTTACGGTCGCCCATGTAGGTTCTGAATTTCTTGAGTGTGTTCATTATATTGTTAGTTTAAATTTATATTCTGTCTGTTTTCTGGAGAGATCTTTTTCCACCTTCCTTGTCGGTAAGTGTAAAATTGCTTTGCCCACCAAACAACTATTCGGGAGAATATCCCTGCATATACAACGATTTCGTCTGTGTAATAAATACTCTTGCCGTCAGTCTTTTCAATGAAAATCGTATGGTTCCAAACCTTGCAGATAGTATCAGATTCTCTGGACGATAATATCTTGTTTTTTTTATCAATGTTTTCAATGTAAAGCTTATGCACTCCGCCAAAAGGTAACCATCCGTAAAGCAGCATCTTGGTTTGCACGAAACTTCCCTGTGTCCAAATCTTTGGAAATGTTCCCTCGATAGGTTTAAATTTTACTCTCCCTTTGGTAACAAATTCCAACAAAGCACTGGTTTGTACCAGTTCCCAAGCTTTTTCCGCATCAATGGCAATGTGAGAAGAAACAGTTAACCGATATGCCTTTACTTCTTTATTATTGTAAATAATGCTAATTTTTTCTGTCATAAGTTTTATTGTTTGTATGTCCAAAAATTTTGCTTCATCTATTTTTCTTTTCAGAATCTACTTTCTTCAAGAATACAAATTCGAAACCGATGTTATTTATACCTTCTTTTACTTTCATCAACTACGGATTTATCATTCCTTTGCGTTCTTGGCGGTTTAAGTTTTTTACCGCAAGGGTCGCTAAGGTTTTCGCAAGGGTCGCAAGAAAGTTTCCTTATTATCATAATGTCTATTTGCGTTCTTGGCGTATTCCTTTGCGTTCTTGGCGGTTAATCCTTTTTACCCGCAAGGGTTGAAAGAGGGTTTTACAAATGGTTGACTACCCTCCTCACACCGTTTTTCAACAATGTAACATTAAAGTTAATCAACAAGCCTAATTTACAATCGGACAGTTTCAGATAGGTCAGTATCTGCGCCAAATGAACGTCATTCAGAGCTTCGACTGATTTGACTTCTACAATCACCTTTCTTTCAATCAGCAAATCAACTCTGTAACCAATATCTAATTTAACTTCTTTGTAAACAAGAGGTAAAGGTTTTTGCTTCTCTGCATATAATCCTTTCCCAGTCAATTCATAGTACAAACATTCTTCATAAGAACTTTCAAGCAGTCCCGGACCTAATGCTCTATGAACCTCCAAAGCACTGTCGAATATCACTTTTGCTATTTCATTTTCCGTCATATCGTATCTGTTTTATTCTATATTATTGCGTTCTTAGCGGTTAATCCTTTTTACCGCAAAGGTCGCTGAGTTTTTCGCAAAGGTCGCAAGAAAGTTTCCTTATTATCATAATGTCTATTTGTGTTCTTGGCGTATTCCTTTGCGTTCTTGGCAATTTAAGTTTTTTACCGCAAGGGTCGCTAAGGTTTTGTTGCTTTAAAAATCATCATCGAGCGTTCGTTACGCAAGGTTACCTTATCGCCATAGAGGGAGTGAAGCAGGTCTTCGGCTTCGTTGCGGGTAAGGTGGGGCGGAACGAACAACCCTTTGCGGTCGAGTATGTAACGTACAAAACGGTCGGCACACGGACGCTGCCCCGTAACATAAAAACATCCGCAGAAAAGCCCGCCCTGTTTCAGCACGCGGAAGGTTTCGGCAAATGCTTTCGGTTTGTCGGGGAAGGCTTGGAAACCGCTCATCGACAGTACACAGTCGAAGCTCTCGTCGGGGTAAGGCAGCTTGCCCACGTCGCCCTGTTCGAGGCGAAGGTTGCGGAGTTGCATCCGAGCAGCACGTTTGCCGGCAATGGCAAGCATCTCATCGGAATAGTCCAGCCCTACGACTTCGGCATCGGTCAATCTGCAATTCGATTTCACCAACTTCATAATTTATAAGTTTCGTTTCAAATAAATCATATCCACCAATTGAATGCCTGATTCATAAATCGGTTGGTCATAGTTGTCGGTGAAAAAGTTCTTTATACTGTGCGAACGAACAAAGCCACATTTTTCATAAAAAGGAATGGTAAGCGGGCTCTCTCCCGTTCCGACTTGCAATACGGAATATTCCCCCTTGTATTTTCTAACAATAAAATCGATTAAGGCTTTTCCGTATCCTTTACCCTGACAATCGGGACGAATGGCAATATTCTTGATTTCAAGAACTCGGTTGCCTGCATCGATGACAACGCATTCTCCCTTAACTCCATTATCTTCTAAAACATACATTGTTCCGTCCGTAATATATTTGTCTATCATATCTTCCTGTTCGTCTGCCAGTAACAACAGCGACAAAAACTGTTTCTTATTTTCTGTGATTACCTTTATTTCCATATAACAAAGTTTATTTTCTCCATTCGTAGAGACGCAATTTCATTCTAATATTTTGCCATCCCACTGTAGAAACGCCCCAACACCTGTTTTGATTCTTCTTATATTATTGCTTCCCTTCCAAAATATTTTTCAGATTGGCATCGTCTTCCTTCATATCCTGTTGTATTAAGTCCCAATTTGCCATCTTTGGAAACAGGATTTTAAATACAAGTCCGTTGATAATATTACCAAAGAACGATTTCCGTTTGCCGAAACATTCGATATGGATAAACCGTACTGTGCTGTCGGATAGTTTATTAGCCCGGAAGGTTATGATGCCCAATCCTGTTGTCGATTTTACGGTAAGCAGAAAAAGTTCGTCGTTTATCTCTTTTTTCACTATGGCTGCTTTTATCTTGTACCACACACCCTCCACGCATTGTGCGAAATAGACTCTGTCGCCTATCTCTTTGCCACCGGTGAGGTATTTAAACTCGGTATGCCGTTTGTTCCAACGTACAAAATTGGTATCGAGGTTCTCGAACCAATTGGCAACAGCAGCAATTGTGGTGTTTATCTCAATCGTATCTCTAAGCTCCACCATTGTATTTTCGTTTTGTGAATTTGCTTTCATACAGATTGTTCCGAAAAATATGAGCAATATGCATGTTATACCTTTCATTTATTCGATTTTTGTTTAATACACTTGAATAAAAGCGTTGAGTTGTAAATTTTTATCGTTACCTTATCGCCATAGAGGGAGTGAAGCAGGTCTTCGGCTTCGGTACGGGTGAGGTGAGGCGGTACGAACAACCCTTTGCGGTCGAGTACGTGACGCACGAAGCGGTCGGCACACGGACGCTGCCCCGTAACATAAAAACATCCGCAGAAAAGCCCGCCCTGTTTCAGCACGCGGAAGGTTTCGGCAAATGCTTTCGGTTTGTCGGGGAAGGCTTGGAAACCGCTCATCGACAGTACACAGTCGAAGCTCTCGTCGGGGTAAGGCAGCTTGCCCACGTCGCCCTGTTCGAGGCGAAGGTTGCGGAGCTGCATCGTCGCCGCACGTTTGCCGGCAATGGCAAGCATCTCATCGGAATAGTCCAGCCCGACGACTTCGGTATCGGTCAATCTGCTGAACTTGTCGGCAGTGAAGACAGCCGTACCGATGGGTACATCCAGTATTTTCCCCCGAAAATCGTCCGGAATCATCGCCAGCACCTCGCGGGCAATGGCGTTGTCGTCCGTCCGCCAGAGGTACTTCATATAAATATGCGACCACCAGCGGCGTCCGGTCAGTACGTCGTCGTAGCGGTTCATCAGTTTGCTGTAGGCGTTCTTTTGCATGACTTATTAATTTTGAGGGTTACCGATATGCAATACGACCACTCGCTGATTGAATCGCCGGAAGAAATAGGGTATTTTGTAGAGTATTCGCGCAATGAAAGGGTAACGCCCGTGTGCGTAATTGCTCAGATAATGTTCTCTTTCGAGACTTATACGGCCGTTCCACGTCTCCATCTCCTTTGTATGGAGCAGCGACCATTTGAATTCCACCTTGTCGCTCATGCTGCGGAGCGAATCGTGTTGACGTGAGTGCCCTACGGCTGCGAAAACAAGCATGTCGAAGACGATGGTCGCTTCGTCGAAGCGACTGCAAACTTTGTCGAAAAAGGCACGTACCTGTTCGGGTTCGAAATACATCAGCACGCCTTCGATAAGTATCAGCACAGGCTTACGGTGAGACTGTACCTGCTCCATCCACTCCTCATCGAAGAGCGAGGAGGCGATGAATGTATTCCGTTCCGTTTCGGGGAGGAACTTTCGTCGCAGGTCGATGGCTTCGGGCAGATCGAGGTCGTACCAGTGGGTTACTGCAGGATAGTTAAGACGTTCGTAGCGGGCATCGATGCCGGCTCCGAGTTGTACAACTACGGCATCGGGGTGACGGCTGAGAAAGTCTTGCGCTTCGCGGTCGATAAGGCCGGTGCGTATGCAGCATCCCACCTGCGAGAATTTGGCTTTGCGGAACTTGGTAAAATCGTAATCGATCCGGCTGAGTATTTCGACCGCCTTTTCGTCGTGCAGCAGAGCATCGGGACGGCCTGTTTCGGTTGCCTTTGCCCAAAGCGTGATAAGCATCGTTTCGGGTATTTCGGTCAGTTTGTTTTCTATTTTTTCGTTCATAACATTCAATCTATTATGTCATTAATCATTCATTTGCGTACTTAGCGGTTTATTCTTTTACCGCAAGGGACGCTAAGGTTTTCGCAAAGGTCGCAAGATTATCTTTCATTATCATCCTATTTCTTTGTGTTCTTGGCGTATTCCCTGCGACCTTGACGACTGAACCGTCCCGACACAAGAGGCTCGAAGAACCGTTTTATTGAGTCCGCCGTCTTGATGTTGCGAGACGGCGGACTCATTTTATTGAGACGGCGGAGTTGTTCTCCCGAGACATCCGTCTCAACAAAGCAAGTCGGGCATTGGGATGTGTTGGGGGTTGGGTTTGGGGGGCATCTCATCGTAGAGACGCAATTTTAACAATTTGCTCACGCTCGGCATAGCTCGAATAAATTCGGCTCTGCTCTCGCTTACTCGCAAAAGTAATTGCGTCTCTACATTGCAACAATCTCCATTTCCTATTGTTATCATTTTATCGGGCGAACACACAGGTGCCCCTACATGCCCACGCCCAACGCCCAAACAACCTTACTTGCTCAGCGAAGATGCCTCTATAAACTGTGCTTTATCGATGGCTTCCTGCAATTCTTTTCCCGCCTGGAAACGGATGTTGATTTTCTTCACCTGAGCAGACGATACTTCGGCTTCAGTCGCTACTCCTTCGCTACTGAGCGTCAGATGAAACGTACCCCAGTCGCCCAGTTGTACGCTTTGTCCGTTGAGCAGCGCAGCAATCAGCACTTTCTTCAACTGCGAAATAGCCATTTCGGCCTCTTTCGGGTTGAGGGTCGTCTCGTCGGAGATGTGGTGTGCTACGTCTTTCTCCTTCATCATTTCCACCCGGCGCAATACCGGATACCATTTGGCGGGTTCCGCCGGCTTCGACGGATTCTTCCGCTGCATCTTGTTATAAAATACTGCCATAATATAAATTGTTTTATGCCCCCGAAAGGGCGGGTTGTACTTTTTGGGTGTTGGGTATTGGATGTCGGGTTGCTTTTGCCTACAACCCAACACCCAACACCTTTTATTCAAACGAATGCATAAATGCGGGATTGCCGACGGTACCGAGTGTAAACTGCACATTGCTACCATCGAAGTTACAGGTGAAAAATCCGACTTTATCTTTGCCGTAAGAGCTAAAGACAATCTGATTTTTATAGGTTTCGATAAATACGCTGTGTCCGTCTGTAAACGGAATACCGTCTATTTTCCGGATTGTTCTGGCTTTCAAGTCTATCAGTACTGCCATTGAGTTGCGTGCGGTGTATGCATTCTCTCCGTTCAACTCCTGTATGCAGACAAAGGCTGCCACTTTACCACCTCCGAGGTATTTGCAGTTATAGACGGAAGCGGGTTTGTAGTTTTCGGCTGTTCCTTCGATTACCGTTTGCGACACATCCCACGTTCTGGCAGGGTCGAACTCGTCTCTGCCGGCAGGGATACACACAAATCCGTTTTTCCTGTTACCCGGGAAATATCCGAAGTAACCGGCGCAGGCAATATACATATCGTTTTTTTCGTCGGTAAAAATCATATTCTTAAACATCGGGCGTGTGGGGAATATCAGCCCGGAGGTTTTCTCGGAAGCAATTTTCACGACTGTATCGGCTTTTACATCGATAACCGCTACGTCCACCTGCATGTAATCCGGATAGGGATGCCATGTTGCATCTATCTGATTCAAGGCGAGGTAGTAGTAGCCATCGCGGATAAGCCCGCAAGCCGGATCGACATTTGCATCTTTGTGTGCATACTTCTTCAGGTCGATTTCGCCTGTTTTCTGCATCGTTTTGGGGTTGATAACCCATACTTTACCTATCGAATAGAGGGGGATATAGGCTTTCTGATCGTTTACGGCGACTATGTTGCCTGCCATCGAAGCGGGCGGCAAGGCAAGTCTTTGCGGCACTCCCAGCGTTTGTCCCGCCCGATAGGTGTATTTCATCACTTCGTGGGTTGCATCGCTGCCCATCGTTGATAAGACAAAGACATCATTGCCGACTACTTCTATCGGCGAGGAGAAACTCAACTGTATCGCATTGGAATTATCCACATTACCCGAAAGCGACGGTATCAACTGCATATAGGACGAGCCGCTCTGGCCATCCGGGTTTTTTACGGTTGTTTCAATAAGGATATTACCCATACCGCCGTCGGCAACGGACTGGTTGTTGTTTTCTTTTTCACAACCGGTCATCACACATGCAGCCACGCAAGCTGCCAAAATCATTTTTTTATTCATACGTTTTATTATTTATAAATGTTATTAAATATGTTGTTTAGTGGGTTATTTATTTGAAAATATACCTGAGTTTCACGCCGAAGCTGCGTCCGGGCAGCGGACGGTTGAACTCCGACAGCACGCGGGCGTCGGTCAGGTTTTTGATTTTACCGGAGACGAACAGTCGGCTGTTGAGGAAGCTGTGCTCGAAACCGAAATCGATGGTCGTACTGCGAGGGATGCGCCGCTGGTTGCTCGTCATCTCGAAATCGTACAGATACTCTTCGATAAAGGAGCAATCGGCAAAGATGCGGGTATTTTGCCCGCGTCCGCCAAAGAGGTTTTCTTTATGAAACTCCAGTCCGGCATTGGCTAACAGATAGGGAATGTTGGGCATCCGCTTGCCTTTGGTCGGATTGGGCACGGTGCTGTTCTCCTCGAATCGGCGTGCGTCCCTCAGGTCCTGATACGTGGCATTGGCATATCCGTAGAGGCAGGGCAGTATGTCAAGTTTTATCTCGGTTTCTACCCCCAATGTACGCATCTCGCCGAAATTCTGATATTGTGCTCCCAGAAAACCTTTCGTAAAACGTATCATATCTTTGAGATACATATAAAAGGCATTTACCTCTACCTGCAGATTACTTCGTTTCTTACCCGTAAGATCGTAGAGCAAGCCGATGTTTACACTGGTATTGCGTTCGGGCAAAAGCGATTCGGCGGGTGTAATGAAATAACCGTCGCCTAACAATTCGGTTTCGGAGGGGAGCCGCACATCGTATCCGGCTGAGAATTTGCCCATCAAATCGGGGAGGAAGCGGTACCGCAAGGCATTGTTTATTCCGAAACTGCTCTTAACGGTATGTATCGGACGGATGTTGTAGCCGTACACATCGGCTTGACGGGTATCCATCGTATAGAGATAGTATCGTCCCGTAAGTGAATTGAGGAACTTATCGTCGCTCGAACGGAGGTCATAGGTCAGCCCGCTTACCCAACTACGCATCCGTGAGTCGAAAACTATCTGCTTGCCGATGCTTTGGGTACGCAGTTCGTCTTTGGGATATCCGTTGGCAAGGGTGAAGAATGAGTTGAAGTTGAGCGAATGCTGCTTGTGTAGCAGATACTCGAAGTTCAGTTTGTGCAGCAGCACCATCTTCCGGTCGTCCGAATTGGAAGCGTAGCGGGTGCCCAACTCGCCTCCGTAGGGCGAAGTCGTGGGATAGCTATTGCCTTGCCAATCGTACCAGACTTTTGCAGTGTCTATCAGATTATATATCGAATAGGCAACACTTGTGGACATTTCGAAATCCAATCCCTCGACAAGGAAGTTTTTTTTCTCTATATTCGTGGCAAGTCCCAAAACGTGTGAGCTAATGGTAGCACTGCGTATATCGGTCTCTATGCCTTGTATCTGGCGGTCGGTCTTTATGAAAATGGGTTCGATTTCGACCTCGTCGAACCACCATTTGCGTGCTCTGACAGAGCCACCTACAACCCACTTTTGGAAACGGTCGTGGTTGCGTTTTATCTTCAGCCCTTTTACGTAAGGTGACTCCATCACGTAGTTGTTGTCGGAATAGGTGTGTCCGCCGCCCATCCCGAACACCAGTCCTTTCTCTTTTAGGTTTCGCTTGGCAACTAACTGCGTTTTGTGCGTATTGAACGACTCGAACGAATGACTTATGTCGGCATAACGGTCGGGGTATTCTCTGATGATGAGATTGACAGCACCGCCCATAGCCGACCCTCCAAACTTAGCCGGTACAACGCCTTTGTATATCTCGATACGGTCTATCATATCAATCGGAATATCGTTGATGTCGATGAAATCGGTGTTGTCGCTCATCGGCGTTCCGTCAAGAAAGAAACCGATGCGTTTACCTTCGAGTCCGCGTACCGAAATACGCGACGCACCCCCTACTCCTCCGGACGAACGCAGGGTAACGCCCACCGTCTTGGTCAATATATCGGAAACGCTGTTGACCGTGCCCTGCAACTGGCTCATGGAAATAACGGCTATCGGCATAGCCTGCTCACGTAGCTTGCGGGCTTCGCCCTTAGCGGTAACGGTAACCTCACCCAACGACTGGGCTTCTTCTTTGAGGCGAACGACCAGCTTTCGGCTTTCTCCCTCACGAAGGACGACTGTCTCTGTATGTGAATGGTAGCCCATATACGAAATAACAGTAGTGTATGTGCCGGCAGCCAATTTGTCGAGGACAAACGTACCATTCTGCCCGGTAACTTCACCGCGTTTCAACTGCTCGATATAGATGCTGGCACCGATAAGCGGTTCTTTGTTTTCGGCGTCGATCACCACGCCGGTAATGCGTGCCGTTTGTGCCCAAGAGGGCAATACTATACAGAAACAGACCTGTAAAACACCCAGAGTAAAAAATATTTTATGTTTCATATACGCAGAGCTATGTCTTTATCAGTAACACATTCACTTTCTTGTAGCACATCCTTTATGGGCTGCGTGCCCGTTTTGCAAAGTGCTGCCCGCCTCATGGCTCTTTCGGTCATCCACGACTCCCGGCACAGGCGTATGCCATTTACACCCTGTACGATGGTGCCTGTTTCGCTGTTGATAAAATTCGTAATGCTCATAATACTTATTATTTTTATTTATTGATTTCTTATTTTGGGGTTTTGGGTGTTAGGTGTTAGGTGTTAGGTGTTAGCCGCCCAAAACCTAATACCTAGTACCCAACACCTATAATGCCTTATACAATTAAAAAATATCGTGGTGTGTCGGCTTTGTATTTCCGGTAGCTTTCGCCGTAAGTAGCTTCGCAATAACGCTCCTCGCCGATAATCAGCCTGTGCGTAAAGAAAAAGAACGGTATTATCGCTATAAACATCCACAGCGAAGCCGTGGCGATGCATACGCCCAGCATGCCGAGCATGAAGAAGAAGTACATCGGGTTGCGTGAGTAACGGTAAATGCCTCCCTGAATCGTTTCGCCCGCCTTACCTGCCTTATACGAAAAGAAAGACCATACGAACAGGGCAAATGCAATCAGGTAAACAGCCGTACCGACAGCAAACCATGGGGTACCGAACTTAAACGGCGCAAAAACAGATACTATCAGCACTGCTGCCTGAGCTACCGAACTCAGAAGTGCGTACCGACGGTCTTGAGGTGTGTACCACGACGTGTCGACCGCACGTTTGCCTCCTTGAGGAAAGAGCAGCATAAAAAGAATTTGCACCAGCAACATGGCGAATGACGGTATCCATCCATTCAGCCAACCGATTTCGAATGTTGTAAAAAAAGAGAGTTCCATATATTTATATTATTTAATTGATTTCTTTAATGATAATAGCGATGCGGCAAAAAATAGCGTGTGAATAAGGTTGTACCAGCCTCCGGCAATCAGCACTTGGAAAGGCGCCGGCAGCTGCACCCATACGAAGTTGAGCCATGCGGTCAGTAGCGGGTTGAAGAGAAGTATCCACAAGGGATAATCGTTGCGGCGACGCAGTGTGATGACGGTGAACATCGTCCAACCCACCGCCAGGAATCCGAATAAGAGCATACCCAGATAGCCGACATATTTTACAAGCGGCTCTATCAGTTCGGGATGCCCCTGTGCTGCTACAATGCCGAAGGCAGGGAAAAAGGCGTGATACGCCCCATCGACCATATAGCCTACGATAAAGATAGCAAACATCACCCGTGCAGAACGCCGGTAGGGTTCTTGGGTGCGGAGATAGAGGTGATACAATCCCACAATGTAGAGCACGGCGGACAGAGGACCGAGCAAACCGCCCGCCACCAATCGCCCGAAAGAGACATTGCCCATCGATAGCAGCAACTCGTTGTGCCTGCCGGTGAAATTTTCCGTCGTAAAGTAAAGCAACATATCGCCGGCGAACATCAGCAGGCTCGCCGCAATTCCGATGTATCCTGTCAGTTTGACTCTCTTATCCATATCTATACATTTTTTAGTTGCAAAGTTATAATTAATGAACAGTGTTTACAATCGTTAAAAGTGAGTATTTTTGAGCTATAAACTACCTATTAATTAGTAGTGTTTGGGGGGGAGGGGTTG
>BDEJ01000006.1 GCA_001653155.1 Porphyromonadaceae bacterium H1 | reverse complement strand
GAAGTAAAGCATTTTATTTCAGGAAGAGATATTATCCCCACGATTTTTCTACTGAGCCCAAGCAGCAACTCAAACAAACAGCTGATATCAAATAAAAAAGGCTCCTTCAAATGAAAGAGCCTTTCTATATTTTATGTAAGTATTTATCTTCTCGACTTTTTAGGCCAATTTGTTTACATGAAGCGTCAGCTTCGATTTCAGATTTCCGGCTTTATTTCTATGAATAACTCTGCGTTTGGCCAGTTTATCAAGCATAGAAGATACTTCGGGCAACAACTTAGCAGCTGTTTCCTTGTCCGTAGTTCCGCGCAATTTACGAACGGCATTACGCGCCGTCTTCGCATAATAGCGATTGTGCAGTTTTCTCTTTTCTGTCTGACGTATTCTTTTAATCGATGATTTGTGATTTGCCATCTCTGTTGTTTGGTAATTTTATGTCGTTATTTTTGTAGCCCATAGGGGAATCGAACCCCTCTTTCAAGAATGAAAATCTTGCGTCCTAACCGATAGACGAATGGGCCTTGAAAGACTGCTAAAGTTTAGAATGTGAAATCCTGTCCTTCAATTGCGGCTGCAAATATACAGCCTTTCTCCGAATGAGCAAAACTTTTGCAAAAAAAAACTCAAACAAAAATATAACATCCTATTACACAGGATACAGATTTTTTCAAAAAACACTCCGACCGACACATCAAAGCACAGTTTCGAGTCCACATTTCAAAAGAACTGCATATAATTTCCTCTCATTTTTTTTATCTTTGCCTCAGCAAACGAGAGAAAACAGAGCGGAAACATAAATGCAAGAAAAAACATCCGGGATTGTCCTACACAGCATCAAGCACAACGATTCATCTACCATCGTTTCTATCTACACACGACATTTCGGGCGAGTGTCCTACAGCATCTACGGCATGGGAAAGAAAAAATCCCGATACCGATCGGCTTTCCTCCAACCTTTCTGTCTGGTGGAAATGGACGTCAGCCACCTCCCTTCGAAAGAGCTGCAACAAATCAAAGACATACGCCCTTCAAAACAATTGATCAACATTTTATGCGACCCGATAAAAAGCGCTTTAGCACTCTTCCTTTCCGAAGTACTATACCGAATACTAACACAAACAGACGCAGACGAAGAGCTGTATAAGTTCATCGAATCTGCCGTAATTTACCTGAACGACAGTCAGAGTTCAAACGCTAATTTCCATTTGGTTTTTCTTTTAAAACTAACGCGCTATATGGGCTTCGAGCCCAACAGAGACAGTCCTTACACAGCCTATTTCGATTTGCAGGAAGGAAGCTTCACGCTGAACAGACCCAGGCACGAAAACTACCTCGACACCGAATACGCTCTCCTTCTCCAGGAGTTTCTTGCAACGGATTTCAAAGACATGGATCACATCAGCCTCACACGCGAAAAAAGGAGGCGACTGCTCAATGCCATTATTGAGTTTTACAAACTGCACATACCCGAATTCCGAGGGCTTCGCTCCCTGGATGTGCTACATAATTTATTTGACTGAATGCCCTCAGAGATATGGAGCCGGATAATACACTAAATCGAACGGAAAGATGAAATAAAAAAGCTCCAACAACATACTGACACGCATCTTGCGACAAATGTCCGCGGATCAGGGAGAGTTGGAGGCTTGCGGACTCGGACGACTTATTAATTTCCCTGCCGAAATCTTGCCCGTCGATTCGGAGACCTTCTTCGACAATTCGGGCTGGACGGCACTATTCGAAAATTCGCATACGGAATTATGACAGCAAAAGAACAAGAATTTTTAGAGAACTTTCGAGCCCTTGAAACTTGGGCCGAACGGTTTAATTATCTGATTGAGCTCGGCGAACAGCTTCCGCCCATGCCGGATGAGCTAAAAACATCGAACAACCGCATACACTCCTGCACAAGCCGGACTTATTTTGCCGTACTCCGTCCGGGCGGCAAACTGAGACTACATGGATGGAGCAACGCTGCGATACCGAGCGGCATTATAGCTATGTTACGCTCGCTGTACGATGGTTGCAGTACGGAAGAAGCTCGGAGCATCGGAATTTATACAGCAAAGCGGATTGTTCGAAAATCTTAGTCTCTCGCGCCGTGAGGGGCTTATTGATATGATCAGACGACTTATCGATTGATTTTTTCTTCATATATTTGGTTTATAGTTTTTTAGCCCGCCCCATTTGTGAAAATCGGGCGGTTTTTTTTATAATATTTAACAATAAAAATATATGGAAACTTGTGCAATAAACAAATGTTTATTGCATTTGCAATGTCAAAAGAGTTATTCATATAAAAAACGGAAACCATGAGTAAGTATCTAACAAAAAAACGTAGAGAAGTTGAGAAAGAGTTGCTAATGTATTTGCGAAACTATCGCTTTTTTTAGCGCGATTCAGCCACAAAAGCGAATTCGACAAGCTAATAAATGATATTGTCGAAGAACTAAAATCAGACATCTAACCTAAAAATCCCCTCTCCCGAGTGAGAGGGGACTAAAAAAATAATTATGACAACACAAGAAAAGTTTGAGCTATTGAAACAGCGTGAAATGAATGCCCGAAAAGATTCCGAATTTGAAGCTATACAGGTAGAGATGACACGTCTTGCCGACAGCGACCCCGTCGGCTTCGAGCAAGCCGTCCTCGCAAGTATGCGAAAAACCCACACAAAAGCCAAAGAGCTGAAGATAAAAGAACAAATGGAGTCTATCTCTGAGATTATATCCATGTCATACATTGCCAGAACCTATTTTAATAAGACGAAGTCATGGCTCAGTCAGCGCATTAACGGGCTGCACGTAAACGGCAAACCCGCTACCTTTACCGATGACGAATTAGATACCCTTAACCGGGCTTTTAAAGATATATCGAAAAAGATTGGTGCGTTCAGCGTTTCACGCTAACTCTTTTGACGAAGTTTCCCTCGTGCCAATCCCTCCCCTGCGCCGGCGGTGGCGCAGGGGATTTTTTTGTTTTTTAGGGAAATATATCAAAAATATTTTGATATTAAAAACAATATCATTACCTTTGTATCGTTAATCAATCGGATAAAAGAAATGAAGTATAACGAATTACACAGATGGCTACGAAAAGCCGGATGTTATGAAACGGGAGAGCAAGTAGCCGGACACCCGGAGTGGTACAGTCCGATAACAGGAAAGAAGTTTATAACGAGCAATCACGGCGCAAGAGAAGTAGCAACAGGAACATTAAAGTCAATCAAAAGAGATGCGGGGATTTAATCCCGTATCTTTCAAAACACAAAATAAAATGAAAAAGATACAAGTATTTATCGAGCGAGCTTCTGACGGCTTCTATACTGCATATATAGCAGATTCGCCGTTAAATTTCGGAGCAATAGGCGAAGGAACTACTGCAGCCGAAGCAAAGGAAGATTTTATTAATGTGGTTAATGCCTATTTGGCAAAAGGAGAAACAATGCCGGACGGATATGAGTTTGAGTATAACTATGATGTAGCTTCATTCTTGGAGTATTACCGCACCCGCTTGACACTTGCCGGATTATCCCGTATTACGGGGGTATCGCAAGGACAGTTAAGTCATTATGTAACAGGGCATCGTAAACCAAGTGTACGTACGGCAGAAAAAATACAGCAATCTCTGCATAAGTTTGCTGAAGATTTACGGCAGATTCATTTTATTTGATTGATTAACAACTGAAAATAAATAACCTCTGCCCATCCCCTGCCTCCATCTTTGGCGCAGGGGATTTTTTCTAAAAAAAAGTAAAAACACTTGCACATATAACAATAATGCAATATATTTGTAGCGTAATCAAAAAACAAACACATATGAAATGGAACGAACTAAGAAGAATTGCCGAGAAAAACGGATGGTATCTTTACCGAAACGGTGCTTCGCACGACATCTACCGACATCCGGACAAAAATTTCCCAATCCAAATCGGTCGACACGGATCGGAAGAAATTAAAATGGGAACGTTCAACAAACTTAAAAAGCAGATAGGGCTGTGAGAGCCCTATCTATAAACAAAAAAACACAAAGCAATATGAAAACAATAGCATTAATAGAAAAAGGCAAAGACGGCACCTTCGGGATATTCACTCCTCATATCGAAAGTACAATTATCGGAGAAGGAAAAACGGTGGCAGAAGCCAAAGCTGACTTTGAAAATTCCGTGCGAGAAATCATCGCGGCATACACCGAAAATGGTGAACAGTTGCCCGAGGACTTGAACAATATCGATTTTGTTTATAAATACGATTTAGCGTCATTCTTCGATTATTATTCATTCATCAACGTCTCACAATTTGCAAAGTGGGCAGGCATCAATGCATCACTTATGCGGCAATACAAAGCCGGGCAGTACATTAGCGAGAAGCAGATGAGCAAAATCGAAACCACGCTGCATCGCGTGGGACAGGAGCTTTCCGCAGTCAAACTCGTTTGATTTTTTGATTACATAAATCCACCCCCGCGGAAAGGGTGGTGACAATCCCCAATTTTCTTATTATCGGGGATTGTTTTTTTAATCCCTCACCTCTCTCTTTGAAGAGCAGCCATAATTTCCCCCCCCTCTCGTTCCGTTTTTCCGTACCCGCCCTAACCGTCTTTCTTCCCTCCCACCCCCGGAAAATTTTCGGGGATTTTTCTCGTGCATTTTCATTTTATTTGATTGATTAACAACTGAAAATAAATAGTCGTCCCTTAAAAAACCACATATTGTTTGATATTCAGTAAATTAATCTGCAAAACCCTTTGATAAATCTGCAAGTTTTCTTACCTTTGTAACAGGAAACTTGCAGATTTTATGATTAAAAAGCCCCATAATAGCCCTTCATTATTCAGCAGTCTGTCAGAGATGCTGAATTCATCGCACCCACTCTACCAATTGGCCGACAAAATAGATTGGGAAAAATTCGATACGGCTTTCGAGCCTTTGTATTGCCGGAACAATGGTCGCCCCGGCAAGCCGATTCGTCTGATGTGTGGCTTATTGATTCTCAAGCATCTTCGTAATCTCTCAGATGAATCCGTTGTGGAACAATGGAGCGAGAATGCTTATTATCAGTACTTTTGTGGCATGCAAGAGTTTACACCCGGTGCTCCTTGTGCTTCTTCCGAATTGGTGCATTTTCGCAACCGCATTGGGGAAAAGGGCATAGAACTCATTTTTCAGGAAAGCATTCGTGTCAATAACGAAGATGATGATGAGCATCATCATGATACTGCCTTTATCGATTCTACCGTTCAAGAGAAGAATATCACCTTTCCGACTGATGCCAAGTTGCATAAAAAGATCGTCCGTAAGGTTCTGGAGATCGTCCAGAATATACCTTTGTTTTGAAGCGCATTTATCGAGACCAGAGTTTCCGCAATCATCCCAAGAACTGCAAGAAGGTACTGAAATCAGACAAGAAATTGCGGACCATAGCGAGGAGATTAGTTCGAGAACTCAAGCGTAATCTTGGAGCGGATTCTCGTTACACCGGATTA
>BDEJ01000005.1 GCA_001653155.1 Porphyromonadaceae bacterium H1 | reverse complement strand
AAGCCATTCTTTCACAAAGACGTAACAGCCGGAAAAAGATTTATTCCATTCATGAACCCGAGGTGCAATGTATCAGTAAGGGCAAAGAACACAAGAAGTACGAATTTGGTAATAAGGTATCCATCATACGTTCGGCTACGGGCATTATCCTTGGAGCCCAATCTTTTCAGAATGAGTATGATGGACACACGATAGCAGCCTCGTTAGCACAAGTGGAACGTCTTACACGAAGAAAGATCAAAATACTTGCGGGCGACAGAGGTTATCGTGGCAAGAAAGAG
>BDEJ01000004.1 GCA_001653155.1 Porphyromonadaceae bacterium H1 | reverse complement strand
CACTCGGATATTTCTGATTAGTTTTGGTTGTTCTATGGTTATAAATACATTCATCGGAGAACTCGGGGAAGCGCAAAGGGGGGCAATTGAGGAGTTTATTGTTCTCTTAAATATAGTTATCTTGTCAAGGTATCAAGTACTAATCCTAATAGAGATATATTATGAGCATAAACTCTTTTGAAAAAGTGGTTCGCGCTTGGCTGATGGACAAAGTTCAGTATGTTAAGCAGGGGACTTACTCCGTCTATGCCTTGCAGGTAGAGAACCATCTGTTGCCTTATTTCTCAAATGTAAATAATATGACAGAAGAGGCATGCCAAGCATTTATTCTACAGAAAATAGGACAAGGGCTTAGCTTGAAGACGATTAAGGATTTAATCATCACACTCAAGATGATACAGCGCTTTGGTGCCAAGCACTTTGGCTGGCAATACGTGGAGTGGGATCTTAAATATCCAAGCCAATGTAAGTCTTCGGGGCTAGAGGTGCTCCCACGGGAATGTCAGTGCAAAATTATGAAGTTTGTGCGTGAGCATTTCACGTTTCGTAATCTAGGCATCCTCATTTGTCTGAGTACAGGGATGCGTATCGGTGAGCTTTGCGCACTCAAGTGGAAGGATGTGGATTGGGTGGCGGGGGTTATTCGTGTTAGTCGTTCGCTGCAGTGTATTTATGTGATTGGGGCGGATGGTAGTCGAACAACTAAGGTCGTAGAGAGTACTCCAAAGACCAGTAATTCTCTGAGGGAAATACCTCTGAGCCGAGAATTGAAGAGGATGCTCAAGCCATTCTGTAAGGTTGTCAATCCTGAGTATTATGTGCTGACCAATGAGTCCAAGGCTACCGAACCTCGTACCTATCGCGAGTATTACCGTGCATTGATGGAGGAACTGAATATGCCCCGGATTAAATTTCACGGGCTGAGACATAGCTTTGCCACACGCTGTATAGAGAGTGGATGTGATTACAAAACCGTGAGCGTTCTCCTCGGGCACGCGAATATCAGTACTACCTTGGATTTGTACGTTCACCCCAATCTAGACCAGAAGCGCCGTTGCATCGAACAAATGAGCAAGCACCTCATTTAGAGAACGAGGCAAGCACGAAAGATTTTACTCGATCGTGCTTGCCTCTTCTACTGTTTTCTCAAAATCTTTGTTTCTATCGTTTCATTTTTCTACTTAATTCTTCCTGTTTTTTTGTGAGTCGTCGTTGCTGAAGCTGTAGTTCTGCTTGGCGTTCGATGGCGAGTTCGTAGTTCGTGACGCGAAAGCGGAGCTTGCGGATGCTGTCGTCCGAGTTTTCGGAAGAGAAGAGGCTATTAAGCTCGGCAATCTTTGGTTCGCTCTGTCCTAGTTCCATACGGATAGTTCGGTAACGTAGGGCATAGCTTTCTAGGCTTTGATTGACTCCATATAGGTGAGATGCCCAGCCGATGACGCAGCCAAGGACAGCGATCATTATCCCCCATACGAGCCATTCAGCCCAGCGTTTGGCGTCAAACAGGTAGTATTTCGTGATCTTAACTTCGGGAGAGGGTTGTTTCGTTTGCAGCTTTGTCAGAAGTCTGTCGGTGACCTCGTCCTGGCTTATTCGCACCTCGGCAATGCCAGATTTCATCTCGTGTATACGAGCCCCGAGCTTAGTTAAGACACTGATAAGTTCTCCCTTAAACTCATCATTGTGGCGTATCTGCTGCTCAAGTTTCTGCCCTAAGCCCTCGATATGGGCTTGTTGATTGCATTCGCTTGGTTGTGTTGCAGTCGTCGGCAGACTTGTTAGACTCGCTTTGAGTTCTCTGTTCTGTTGCTTGATTTCCTCGAGGATTTCGAGGAGGATGTTCATTGGTTCATTCATAATTTTCTGCGTTTTGGTTTCTTGTTAGCTTGATTTCTAAGTTTACGTTGGAATACGAGCTCAGCGACATCTACGGCAGGAGCGTTGCTGTCGAATAGGCTCCCAGCGAAGTCTTCTATGCTCTCTCCCAACTCTCCGATAAAACTTTCTGTTTCAGAGGAGGGTGGAGGTAACGTAAGAACTTGCTTTGCATTCTGCTCTAAAGCGAAGGTGAGCTTGGTGTAGCTACACGAGCGGTCTATATGCGAACCGCTAAAGCTGACGCCATCCATAGAGAAAATAACTCCTTCGACTTTCTCTGTTTGCCCTTTTGTTTTGAATTGGACTTCAATACCCTGCTTTTGCAGCTCGGAGGAAAGCTCTTGCCAGTTCGTACACAGCGGTAGTGTGGCTTTGACAGCATCGAAGATGGTGTACCTTAGTTGGTCATTCCCTCTTAGGCGATGGCGTTTTACCGCCTTTTTACCTTCGCCCCATTTCAGCTGATTAGTCTCGGTGAGTTCTTTACAGACTTTTGTGGAGCGATACTTTTCGTTGCTGTCGGAGATGGACTTTCCGTTGTTACCTATACGATTGATGCAGATATGCAGGTGTGGGTGCTCTCTGTCGAGGTGGCGAACAATGAGGTACTGTGTATCTCCGTAGCCCATCTTCTGCAAGTATTGTAGAGCCAAGTTATTCATCGTCTTATCATCTAATCTCTCAGCATCTTCAGCCGAAAAGCTCAAGATGGTATGACAAACAGGTTTCTTCACAGTAGGACGCATCGAGGCTTGTAGCGCAAAATCATTGGCTATCTCGTGGGGTAAAGCATCTTGCCTAACACCCTCGGCATGGAGGATACGAGCTTTGCCTTCTTGCTTGCCGAGGATATAGGCGAGTACACCAGAAAAGGATGTTCCCTTGATAATCTTGGCTATCATGACTTCAAGGTCTTGAGTTGTTCATCTACTAAAAGTTTGAGCATTCGTAGCTCGGTAGGGACGGTGGAGATGCCAAAGGTGTGCAGGCGATGAGCGATTTGGTTGATATTGTTTGCTATGCCTGCGAGCTGGCGTATCACTCGCATCTGCTCAGGTGTAACTCTGGGCTTAATCGTACCCTCAGAGATGAGCATTCTCAGAAATTCATTCTTGTTGATACCAGCCTCCGAAGCCTTACTTTTGAGTGTGAAGTATTCCATTGTATTTAGTTTGAGTAAGACGGAGTAACGTCTCTTCTCCGAGAGTTTCTTTGGAGGACGTCCTCCTTTCTTTTTGTCTTCTGTTGCCATTGTTGTTTTCTTGATATTGATGAGACCATCGGGATTATTTCGCCCTGTCTGATGGGCGTTGAGGAGGTTTTGGGTAACCCAAAACACAAACTTGCTTCCCTAATGACGTAGTCTTTTCTTCGGTGGAAGTGTTTCATTAAATCTTTGCTCCTTCACGACCCGAAGACCGAGTTTATCGATCAAAAGTTGGATATTGGGTTTTTGCCGAATGAGGTCTTTCAATGCACTGTTTTGTGTTTTGATTTGGAGGAGGTAGTCCGCTATATCATATCCAGCTTGCTGGTCTTGGGGAGTAGCGTGCTTCTCCAAATAATCGAAAAGTTGTACCTCCATTCCGAGTCTCTGCATCATATGGAGCTTCTCCTCCCAATAAGCTGTCGCTCCGAGGTCGGGAAAGAGTACTATCTGACGCCCGAAGAGGGGACTAAGATTACTACTTTTGAAGCATCCGTTCTTTCCGCCAGTTGCCAGCCACAAGTATTGAGGTAGATAGTGAGAGGCAATGAGTGCCGTTTTTTCACTCTCAACTAGAGCAATTGGTTTCTGCTTATCAGCATCAAGAAGATGCTCCCCGAAAAAGCATTGGCTTAGGTTGTAATTTGGCAGTTTGAGTAAGCTATGTACCCATGTAATATGGTTGAACGGTTGCTTTACTCGCTTGCCCGTCTCGGCATTGTAGAGCATCACCTTACCCGTACGCACATACCCATCTCTATCTATTTGCCAAAAGACAGTAGCCCCACTCCAATGCTTGGATGTGCCAACGAGGTAGCGTGACATCAATCGGAGTGCTTCGTTCTCTCCCAGTTGTTCGGAGAGAAAGCGATAGAGATTGTTATGCTCATATCCCCTTAAGGTCTGTTCCATCGTAGCTCGCTCTATGAAGGATGGCGGTAGAATGACAGGTATCTGCTTGTTGTAGTCGAGTCTATCAGACGAATACAAGTCTTCTTTCGCTAATGGATGCTTGGCAAAGTAATCTTTGGGAGTGCAGTGGTAACCACAGCTCTGCTCGTGGTCGCAACGTCCTATGTTGTCGGGAAATTCGATTGTCCCCTCAGTATCTATGTAGCGAGCGAAGCATCTAGGGCGTTCACAGGCTGGACAGGTGTAGCGTGTACGCACACCTTTGTATGGTTCTAATTTGAATCTATAGTTGTTTATTGGTAGATGTAGTTTGAAGGCTGCACTATCTGCATTTTGTGCATTTTCGGGTTAATCAGGAGTAGGGAAATGTTGATAATGCAGAAAGTGCACTGGGTTAAACATTGAGCTTGTGGTAAAGTCCGTGTCGCTCCTTAGCAAAGAGGTGTCCGATATTGCGACTGAGAAAATCCTTAAAAGCCCTCTCTTTCATACCCACTCGTTCGGCAATACTCAGGGCTTCGGCGGTCTGAAAAGATGCCGGCAGTTCGGCAAGGAGTTGTTGCTGCTGCTGAGTGAGCTGAACACCTGTAATCTCTGAGTGCACTTGCTGTGCTGAATGGCGGAAATACTCGGTAAGAGTGATAGCACGCTCCACAGAAACAAGGTCAATTTCGGTCTTATCACCCTCGGAACACGCCCAACGAGCCATTTGGATGACAAGGCAAAAGCGAATAACATACACTTCCAACTTACAGTAGACTCCGACGAGAGTTTCGTTGGGTTCGGTATCGCAGAGTTTGGCATGCTCTTCCTGCCACATGTAAAGTCGAGCCTTGGCATCCTCGGCAAAAGGGATAATCTCAGGAAGTAATTCGCCCTCTTCGTCTTTGGAACAAGGCATCTCAATAAGTTGCTGAATGATACTCGACCATCGTCCTTCAGTGCTTTCGGGAAGTTCTGTTTTGCTCCATCGTGCTTTTTGCTGTAGATTGGGCATCACAAAAAGAATGCGGTCTATAAAGCCGTTACTGGAGCGTTCTCCTTTGGATAGCTCTCCGAGTATTTTCTTTTGGATGGTACCTACAACAGAGATATAGGGACGCTTGATAAAGATGGAACTCCGATTTCCCTTGCGATCACTGATGGTTGCCTTGGCACTGAATACTGAGAGCCAAAATTGCTCCTCGGAACCACTATTGTAGCGATTGAAGTTCTTGAACCAAGCTGAGAGCTCATCTGTCCACAAACAAAGACCTCGCCTATTCTGAGCATGGATAAAACTCAAACCCTCGGGTGTGATGTCAGAGACGATAAACCTTCTTCGTATAGGCTCTGTAGGTTGCTCTGAATGACCAGCCTCTATACGCTCCTTACGGCTCATCCGCACAACATTGTCATACTCAGAGAAGGCTTGTTCGTAGAGTTTATTCTCCTGATAGTCAAAGTCAAGAAAAGGTTTCATCGCAAAGCTAAGCGGATGACTTTTGTTCGTGCCGGGGCGTCCGACTAATGCCACATAAAGCATTGCACTCTCTCGCCAACCTCGTTTGAATTGGACAAGGTGCGTATTCCCGATGCCAACAGCGATAGCTACCAGCATTGCCGATGCGATATAGTCGATAGGAAAACCTTGACACTCGTGGACTTCAGCAATAATGTTTCGTATCTCAGAGGGAAAGATGCCAATGGGAAAAGCAGAGTCTGAGAATGACAACCCTAATTCAATGGCTTTATCCAGCAGGACTTCTGGCACGATTGTTTGTTCTCCCATAGCCCATTATCCTTTGAATGATTTAGGCTTGTGTCGGATGCCTGCTCTTATGGAGGATAATTGCTCCTCTGAGGAGGGCGTATAAGGGATACCTTTACGTCCGCTTTCTACCCATTGTAGTAGCTCTTCTTTGTAGAAATAGAGCTTCTTGCCACGTTTGTAAGCAGGGATAATCCCCTTACGGACGAGAGCATAGATGGTAGGTTTTGCTTTTTGAATGACTTCGCACGCTTCATCTATACCAATGAGAGACTTCTCTTCAGGTATAGAAGGGTGTAGCGCCGATATCATTTCTTTAATGGCTGTGACTTGTTCTGTCAAATAAGTTACCGCTTCGGGTAGCCTATCAAAAGTGATTTCTTTATCCATATCGCAAATTGGTTTTATGCAGGTAACACCTGCGGTTCGTAATTATTTGCGAGCAAAGGAAATCGGTGTTCTCTCGGTGCACTACAACACCTTCAAGTAACTTTAGGATAACTTTCTAATGGGGTTGAATGCTCATCAATGACAAGGTCTTTACAGAGGGGAATAAGGTATTTCCCCTCTGTATTGGTGAGCTTTCGTTGGATAGAACTCACCTCGACATCTCTCAAGGTATGGGCAAAAGTGTGTTTGAGGAAAAGGGCTATATCCTCTCTTTTCTTTCCGAAAGGGCGAGATATGTTCCATCCGAAGTGCATTAGATCAATGCTCTTGAGTTGGGAGGAGATTTTGATATCTTGGCTATTCTCGATACTCCATTCAGAGGATAGATAGCGAATGATCTGTTCGCAAAGTTTTGTCAGTTCTTCCTCACTCATATAGGCTGCAAATGTTCTTTGGGTATAGGAGGTGACGATTTCCATTTTCTTTTGCTCTTCTCTTGCCTTTACTTGAAATGCCTCTTGACGAAACTGTTCATAGTTTGATGGTGATGGTATTGGAATAGTTGTTTTCGGAAGTTCGATGACCGCTCTCTCCTGATGTCTAAAGATATGCCAGAAGAAATCTTCAAGCAATGATTGCACCGCCAGAAAGAGCAAAAAGAATACGACGGAACAAATAAGGAAAACGCAGAACGCAGTAAAGCCGTCCGCTCCACAACTCAAAGTAGCGGAACGAATGGCAAGGGAAAATAGGACAATACACCCGAGGGTGATTGTTTGAGGAATGTAGTTATCGTTAGTGCTTGATGGCTTCATACTTATCTATGTTTTGATGCAAACATAGACAAGTATTCATCACCATTCATTACTTAGGGAAATAGCAGGAAGTATAGGGAAAAGAAAGGGAATCGGGAATTCTACTTTAGAGAAATCTTCTCAGCTGTTTCACGCTTTTTCGAGTTCACAAGATCAGCATAGATTTGTGTCGTGGAGACGTTCTTGTGCGTTAGCATCTTGGATACCGTGTAGATGTCTGTACCTAATGAAATTTGTATCACAGCGTAAGAATGGCGGAAGCAGTGAAAGGTAATATGCTTCGTAATCCCTGCTTGCTTGATCCACTTCTTTAGTGGATAGTTTATCATACTTCGTTGTAAGCCTCTAAAGACTTTGCCCGAACTTGGTTCGCCACACAATTCATAGGCTTCGTAGCTGATAGGGAGAGTGGCTTCGGTCGAAGTTTTCTGTGTCTTGATACGAATGCAATACCCTTGGTCTGGTGCAAGTTCAAAGTCTTCCCAGCAGAGGTTCAGAATATCACTGATACGTAATCCTGTAAGACAGGAAAAGAGGGAGGCTCGTTTGAGAACCTCATGTTCACAAGGTGTTTGTGCCAACAGCTTTACCTCATCAAGGGTTAGATACTCCTTCTTGACTTCCTTGGCCTCTATCTTGTCTAAGAAATCATTGATGTTCTCTCTCAACCATTTGTCTCGGTAAGCTATCTTCAGCAACCCTCGAAAGGTGGAGAAATAGCCCGCTGCCGAATTAACGGACACCTTCCCTGTTCGCTTGAGTTGCTTGGCATCAAGGAGGTACTCTCTAAAGCCTTGACAGAGCTCTATGGTCACATCTCCAAAGGTGCAATGTCCTTGCACATAGTTGTAGAAGTGTTGGTAGACGATGCGCCACTTTTGGTCTTTCTTTCGGCACATCTTCAGGAAGTAGGCAAGGAAGTCGGTTTTCATCTTGGTCCTATCAAGGAAGCCAAACTGTTCATTGATGAGCGACTGAACACGAATACAGCGGATAGCCTCAGCTTTGTTCAGCATATCATTGTTGAACGAACGCTCCATCTCATTCTTGGGGTGGGCGTATAGATAGATGCCCAAATACTCCCGTCTTGTCATTTGCATTGTCTCGGGATTACGGATAGCCGGATAGTAGTCCAAATAAAGCGAGACCCTTCCGCTATCATACAATCGCTGTCTCAATGTTACTTTCGTACATGTATGTCTCATACTTCTATTGATTAGTGGGTGATACTTATTATTTGTCAGCAAAGGAAATCAGTGTTCTTTCGGTGGGATAAAGCACCGAGAAATAACCTATCGAATGATGCTTGGTGCTTGTAATGCTTCATCAAGTTCACGTTGGGAGATGAGGATATTACGCCCTTGCTTCACCTTCGGTATGTTGTGTTGCTTGGTGTAGTGGTAGAGTTGGTCACGAGTGAGACCATACTTAGCCATCGCTTCTTTGACGGTGTAGTAACTTGGTGCTGTGGCTTCGATTACTCCTTTGGCTTCTTCCACGTGCTGTGTAGAGTAATAACTTTTCCCCTTGACCTTTTTCTTGGGAATGTTGCGGTCAAAGACGAAGCTATAGACCGCTGTAATGCTCATACCAAAGCGAGTCGATATATCTTCGGCTGTACACCATTCTGTAATAGACGCATCGGGGGCTTTCTTCGCAAAGTAGGCATCAATGTGCCGTTTACTCCAATAGGTCTTACCTCGGTTATGAGTGCGAGGAATATGCTCACGTTTAGCTATCGCAAAGAGTGTAGAACGAGCAATACTGTAGGTCTCGCAGACCTCGTCTGTCGTATATAGATCAGTGATTACGATTGTATCTCTTGGTTGTCGCTTCTCATAAGGCCGCTCCGCTAACATCTGCTCAATGTCTTCACGCCTTACAACAGAAAGACGGCTTGTTATCTTGGAGGCTCTGAGGCGACCAGCATAGATTTGCTTATACACTCCTTGGAGGGATAAGCCCAATAGAGTCGCTGTTTCTGCAATGGAGAGAAAAGGTCTATCTCTTAGTTGCTCTATGGGTCTTTCTTGGATAACTCTATGAGTCAAAGCCTCGGAAGTCTTAACACGTTCTTTTCGTTTGTTCGCTTTATAAGCTCTACTATTACATGTATGACTACAATAGCGAGTTGTAATCTTCTGGGCATAGAAAACATCTCCACACCACTCGCACACCTTCTTTATCTGCTCATTACTCTTTGCCATATCGCATTTGGTTGATTCAACTTCAAATTCATCTCGCCCGATATGGCTATCCGATCTTATCCCATATTTGGCATTGCTAACTAAGTATATATAGACTTCCGTTGCGATGATGCATCAGCAAAAGT
>BDEJ01000003.1 GCA_001653155.1 Porphyromonadaceae bacterium H1 | reverse complement strand
TCCCATTTTTTGTTTATTAACTTGATGCAAAAGTAGCATATTAAAGCGATAGCCTAAAAGCTCACATTATTAATTAAAGTTAAAAGTTAATTAAAGACTTGCGAGATTAAAGTTATCGCTTTATCTTTGCATCATCAAATTAAAACAAAAACTAAACGCGGCAACGACGGTGCAATATCGGGCAAAAAAGAAAATGACAACAAAAGAAATAATATTAAAAGCAATTCAAGACAAACACATCTCTGAAACAGATCTGATGATGGCACCCGCGGGCTGTTTCTTTATCAGCTGTAAAGAGGACCTTGACAAGTTAAGTGAAACAACGCTCAAGAACGTTCTTGAGTATTTAAGAGGATTATTTGTACACCCAAAATTTTAAAAACTAAACGCGGCAACGACGGTGTAATATCGGGCAAAAAAAATATGATTTACTTTTTTATCGAAAGAATGAATAACGCTAAAAGAAATGTCATCAACAACGAAGAAACGAATGCTTTTGAAGAGATATATCTAAATCAATTGCAAGAAATCTACGACAAATACGATCTTCCAGCTCTACACGAGTTCGGAGATGGATTCGTCAAAGGAGATGCGACAAAAGAAGAATGCGATGACCTCGTAAAAAGAGGCCTCGCTACAAAAGATGAAGACGGGTACGATTTCTCTGAGCTTGACATACTGCTCTGTGATGCAGTCGATGATGCGGTAGAAAAATACAACAAATCTTTGAAATAACACACTTAAAGTTGCGCACGACACGAACTTAGTGCATAATTTTATGAGAACGATAGCATATCAATCAATTGATGATTTTTTATCTGAAAATCAGATAAAAAAATATCATCTAAAAGGCTGTAAAGCAGTTTACTCTCTACTATCCTCAGATAAAGACAGCCCAATTGAGGTCGTAGACGAAGACGGGTTTAGACCCGGATATCTAAAGAAAAAAGGAGAAAAATGGATATTTAAATACTATAACTATTAACTAAAAGCTGCGCTATCGGCTTGACGGGCAAAAATATGCAACTAATCCCTTTCAATAACCGCCCCCTCGGAGAAGTCCGGAAAGCCCACTTTCTCAAAGCTTTTTCTCGCAAAGTCGAGAATATGAGCATCTTGTCCTTCGGATCGTGCAACTTCCACTGTCCTTATTGCAAACGCGACGGACAGTACATCGACCACAAAGGCAATATATATACCTCTCGTAAATTTCATTTTGACGAGGTTTTGAGGTCTGTTTTAGAAACAGACAACCGCATCCGGCTGTCCGGCGGCGACCCTTGCATGCACATAAACGACTCGCTCACAATAGCGAAAACCGTTTTTGCAAAAAAGGGCGAAAAGATAAGCATCGCCCACAACGGTAGCTCCCCGGCTTTTGTAAAAAAGATTGCGCCCTATCTCGAATACGCCGCAATCGACCTCAAAGCCGCATCGGGGGCGGAGTTCTCCGAGAGGGCGGGGCTGGCATCCCCCGCGCTTGGGCAAAAAATGTTAGAAAACTCCTTGCGCGTGCAAAGCTTTCTAACAAAAGAATGCGGCATACTCGTAGATGTTAGAACCTGCGTGTTTTCCGATACCACCATCGACGACATGCTCGAAATCGCCAAGCTTATATCGCTAAACAACGATATAAGCAAAGTTTTCTGGACTGTCCGCGGCTACAATCCTGTAAAGGGGGTAGCTTGGAGAAAGCCAAACAGGGAAACTCTCTTGGCAAACTTAGAGCTTGTCGCATCCGCTTATCCCCACCTGAAAATCGGGTACCGCGACAAATGGGCAGGCGAGAATTTCCGCTATTACAACTGTAATTTTTAATCGCACCATACATGGAATTTATTAACCATTTAAATAATAAAAAAATGAAGAAAATTTTAAATTTAACCCCGCACACGCTTAACATTAACAGCGTAGAAATTAAATCTTCGGGCATCGCCCGCGTAAGTGAAACCTCCAAACTGGTAAGAACAGAGCTTACCGGGTACGGGGCAATCCCCGTGTTTCGCACCACATTCGGGCAGGTTATCGACCTCCCCGAGGAGCAGGAAGACACTTTGCTTGTAGTTTCTGCAATTACTGCCAAGGCCGCGCTCGAAGAAAACCCACGCCGCAAAGACATTTTCGTTCCCGGAAAACAAATCCGCGATGCGGAAGGTCGCATTGTCGGCTGCGAAGGTATCGCAATCTATTAATCGCACCAGCTCCGCCCCTTGCGGGCGGGGCAATGGAGTTAAAATGAAATACATAGCTTACATACGAGTATCGAGCGAGCGCCAGGGTCGCAGCGGCCTCGGCCTCGAAGCGCAAAAGGAGATAATAAAGCACAATGTGCGCAGCTCCGACATTCTGCGCTGGTACGAGGAGGTAAAAAGCGGCAAGAATACGGACGCCCTGCCGCAGTTGCAACTCGCTAAAGAGCATGCAAGGCGCGAGGGCGCTGTACTCGTTATTGCAAAAACAGACCGTTTGCGCAACACGCGGCAGGCGCTCGAACTTGTCGAGGAAATGTCTCCGGAGCGGGTATTTTTCTGTAATGTAGGCAGGAATGCGGACAAATTTATGCTTACCCTCTTTTTTGCTTTTGCGGAAAAAGAGAGGCTTGAGATAAGCATACGCACCAAGGCCGCCCTCGCGCAGCTTAAAGCCAAGGGCGTAAAATTAGGGCGGTGGACGCATAAAAATTACTGCGAGAAAAAGCAGAAGGAGAAGCAGCTAAAGCGCGCCCGGGCGGGTGCACTTGCAAGAAAGATGCAGTCGCTAACAAACCCTCAAAATATTATGTCCTTCCGAGTTGCAAAGCGACTGCGGGAAGAGGGTAAAACTTACAAAGCGATTGCCGAAATGCTTAACCGATACGGCCTTCGAACGCCAACCAAATGCCTTTGGGTCAGCAGCTCGGTGTATAGGCTAATAAAGCGCTTCGATACCGCACATTGTTAATTTAAACTAAATCTATGTGCCTTTATCGCTAAAAACAGCATATTTTACCGCATATTTACAGCGAAAAAACAAAAAAAACATGAATACAGCGAAAAAAAATAGGCGCACAGATTGTTTACCCGCGCACAATACAAGGCATAGACAGAGCTTGTTAAGCTCGCAAACGTCCGCCAGACTACCCTGAGCGCGATCGAGAACGGAAGCGCAAACGCAAACCTGGAAACCCTCGATAAGATATGTAAAGCCCTCGGGGCAGAAATAAACATATCAAAAGAAGGACTGCTTCCAAATCCTTAAACGGCTTTTAATAACAACTTAAAAAACAAAGAATATGAAAAAATTAGTACTTTTTGCCGCCATTACCCTTTTTGTTTCTCAACTACAACTGCAGGCAAGCGACCTGCTAAAAGAAATAAAAGGCGGGAGCGACGGCCTCATGCCGATCGTCAACAGTTCTAACTTCTACATGCACAAGGCAGATGGGACGGTAGAGATATACGATGCGGATTTCAATATCATCGACACATACAACAAACTCGGAAAGTACGAGCGAATCGTAGGCGCATCCTATCAATACTTTGGACTAACGTTAGGATATGAGCTTATAGTAGAGAGAATGTTATCCGGAAAGCGGACATACGAGCTTCGCCTTGGAGATACCGAGTTTGTCCGGATACATTTTGACGAATATAAACCCTTGATCTACGGCAAGAAGTTCGTAGCAGTAAAAACTACGGAAAAAGGCGGAAAGCTCATATACGACCACCGGGTTTATGCTATCGGAGGGCGCCTGAACAGCACCAAGCCCGTATTTGTAAAGAAAAACGGGAAAGCCTATCCCGTGCCGGCAAGAGACATGGTAAGTATCGAATACGACGTAGATAATGTTGTCGAGATGCAGATAACCAACAGCCACGGAGGCCTTGTAGAACGCATTATACTCCCATCCGGCCGCGGCAGCTACCGGCTCGACATTTCAGGCTACAGCCCCGGAAGCTACTTATACAGCTATGGAAACACATCCGGCAAGTTTATAGTAAAATAACAAGAAAGCCCTCACAAGAGGGCTTTTTCTTTAAACAGCATTGCACCCCTAATCCGGAATTTCAAGCCGGATTTCTTGCTTTATTTCGGCGATCTGCCGTGCGATCGTATCGGCTTCATCAGTTTTTCCCTCTGCGAGGTAGCTTATATAAGCATCGAGCAGGTGTCGCGGTATGCGACGTTCGTATTCCTGTTCGCGTCGCTGTTCTGCCGTTAGCTCCACTGAAGCATCCGGGGATTCTTCTCGCAAATGGCGCTCGGCTTCTGCATTGCTTATCAGAACGTAATGTGTTTCCTGATCTTCGACATTCTGTGACACCGCATATCCGGGCGGAAGAGAAGCTTCGAGCTCGAATATTTCTTCTTTGTGTAAATAGTAATATTTTTTCATTGCTCTTTTCTTTGTACACCAATTACTTTGCTCACATATTGATCACTTTCGGATTGATATTTGTTTTCAAATATTCCGATCCTCCAATAATTTCTTTTATCTGTTACCTCTAAAGCTACCTCTAACTCTATTTCATTATTAGGCAGAGTTTGTTTTTTTATTGCTTTTGCCCCCCCCTTGGTTTTTATAGTTCCTTTTTCGTACAAAACTCTACTCATTTTGTCAAACCGCAAACTCCCGTTTGACTGAGGGTATATGAAAAACTCAGCATCAGCTTTACATTTCACAGAAAAACTTTCTTTGTATTCGTATAGTTGTCCAGACAAGAAACTCACTTCAAATTGAGATGATGGGAATATGTTTGCTGCACTTTCTTGTCCGCACAGTATAATAGTATTATAAAAAATAGTTTTTACCTCTTCGTATAAATCTCTTGTTTCTTGTACTGTCAATTTCCTCCCTATAAGAAACATTTGAGGATATTGATACAAAGACAACTCTTTCACTTTTTCGGCGATATATCGTACAGCCATAGGAATATCATTTTCACTAATTGCTGCTACATCCTTGTCGTAAATGAATTTTCCTAAACACAAAACAAAATCACTTTCGTAGTCCGAACGAGGATTTATAGACCTTTTGTTTACCAAAAAAGGCAACGATACACGAGTTTCTTTTGCTCCGAAATCAAACCTTCTGAGTTTTTCAAAATTACTAACATCAAAATCAGTCATTTGAAGGTTGTCTTGCTTACCAACAATTAATGTTTCAACATTATTAGGAATAATAAAGTCTGTCAATGGATTTCCAGAAATTCTTAATGATTTTAATTTCGTACAAGACCCAACGTTTATCGTAGGAAGAGAACAATTTGTTATAATTATTTCCTCAATTTTGGGAGTTTGCGAAAAATCAAGGTTTACAATATTTTTACAATTCCAAGAAGAAAAGCTGGTTAAGTTCGTCATTTTGGAGAGGTCTATTTCAGACACATTTGAGTCTGAAATGGCAAATTTAACCATCCTGTTATAAACCACATTTTCCCCTAATATAAAATTGTCAATCTCAGTACAACCATACGCCTGAAAAACAACAAGTTCCGTCAAGTTTGACAAATCAACTGTTCCCTGATACCCCGAATCTGTCATTGCCAAGTTAGAAATCAACGAATTTTCTGATAAATCTATTGATTTCATTGATTGCATACGCTGAATCCAAAGAGTTTTTAATTTTTTATTGTTGTGAATATTAACGGTAGGCCCTATTCGATTAGAATAAATAGAAAGAATTTCTAAATCCGGTAGATTTGTAACATCTATACTTGTCAATCTGTTTCCTTGCAAATAAACAGAGTCTAATTTTGTATTATTACTTAAATTCATTTCTGTTAGAAGACAATCTGCAAGAAATAATTTTTTAAGCTCCGTAAGATTCGAAATATCAATGCTTGGTATTTTAGAGCCAGAAAGCCTCAAATAATTTATACTTTTAACTCCAATAAACTTTATAGAGGAAATTGTTAGAGCCTTCGTTTCTTTATAAACAAATACTATTAAATCTCCATAAAACTTTAAAGTTCTAACTTTATCTGTGTTATATTCGTGCGTTAATGTGCTTGTTGTATTAATAGTAGAGTTTTTTTCATGCACACCATCCCCCCAATCAACCTTTTTACACCCGTTAACCTCAAATTCTATAACAACATTCTTTTTTGTAGTTGCAGTTAGCTCTATATAACTACTCCCCAGATGCCTTCTTCTTACAGCTACATTCATATCGTCCTTGGTTTAGCAGTGATCCTTAGTTCAACATTACCTTCCCCATTGCTCGCATCAGGCAGTTTCTCGACAACGCATATAATTTCAACATCCTTGCCGGGATCGACGACAATCTTTGCATCGTCCGTTAAGTTGATCCACGTGTAGTTAATCGTTTTCTCACCGAACCACTTCGAAGATCCGTTAGGGATAACAAGCGTCTTTGTTGTGTCGGTATTATTCACGTATGTTACAAGCGTCTGTGTATCGTGATCGGGAACAAAAGATGCAATGAGAGTTCCACTCGATGTGCTTGCAGAAGTATTTACGTGCCGCTGCCGATCAACGTTCAGGCTTATATTCAGATGATTGTCATTCGATGAAGTTGTTTGTTTCTTCACCGAACGCGCTATTTGCCTGCGTAGGTAAGCGACTTCCTCGGTCATGCCGAGGTTCACGAGCACTTGCGCTTTTTCTTCTTGTGAGAGGTTTTGCGCAATCTTGAGCAGCATACTGTCAAGATTTACGCTACCCGGTATTTGAATAAAACGCAAGGAGTCAAGATTCTTTCCGTCGTACTGTGAATAAAACACACCACCCTGATCGACACGAACAACATCCAGCTGCGTACCTGAGAAAACACGTTGTATCGTATTCCCGGACACGTAACTGTACACGCCTATTTCGCTTTTACTGTTTTGTGCAGACAGAAAAATCAGCTCGCCGGGGAGCAGCCCAGAGACACCCGGATGCTCGTAAAACAAACCCTCAATTTGCGTAATAGGCGCATTTTCGGAAAGCATTTTTTTCACTCGTACGTTATCCGCATCAACGGGCAAGTTAACGATGTTGTTTGTAAGCGTATTGGTAACCGTCCATTCGTTTCGAACTCGGTTGTAGCGGCAAAAGACAGTCAAAAGAGCCGGATAGGAAACGCCCTTTATTGTTATGTTCTTGCTCCCTTCTCTGATAGTAAAATTTACCTGCTTGGATGCGGAGAGCTCCGGCAGCGATACGGAACAACCCTCGTCGCGCGCCCAAATGCTTACATGCTGCGGGCCCCCGTCCTCAGGAGCATAAGTAGGATGCTCGGAGCTAAGTGTTACGTCCGCCACATCTGGCTTGGGAGGTTGTGTTTTAAGAGCAAAGAGTGCCGTGCAAGCACGTTGCGACATGGCCGCATCCTCCCGATCTCCGGCATCCTGCAACAGCGGATAAGTAGCCTTAACACCGCTATCCTGTCCATTTATAACCCAGTTTCCACTGCCCCCAACTTGAGGCACAGCGCTCTCAATTGCATTGAGCGTTTGCTGTCCGGCCTCGTCCAGCATAGACGGAGTAATGCTTCCCTCGGCCGTTCGGGAGCCGATGTGCTGCCATTTCTTTCTTGCTTGTTCAATTGTAGCCATAATTCTTTATTCTTCAGTAGAATCCACGAAAAACATCGCCGAAAAAACAATATGACATTCGGAGTCAAATGATTGTATGATAGAGGGGATATCTATACCCCTGACACGAATAAAATCGCTCTCTGCCTGAATCTTGCAATAAATTGCAAGCGGCTTGTTGGTGCCGGGTACGAGAACGAGCTGGTACGACAGATTGTCGTCCTCTTGCCCGAAAGAAAAAGGAAGACCCTCGATCTTATAATCCTTTCCGGCGTTCAGCTCCTCAGCAGAGAGCTTAATTTTTGCTTCAACATGCACCATGTCGTCGAGCATGCGGACGATTTTAAAAAAATTGCCCTCGCTGTCAGTTTTTATCAAGCGAGCCTGTCGTCCAAACTGCGAACTTATCTCCCGATAAGGCCTCAGGCGTTTAAAATCCCGAAGCGCAATACCGCTAAGATTCGGCTCAGCAACCTTTTGGAACTGCACCTCTCTCGACACTCCATCTTCAAAAGTTAATCGAGTTTTATTCTCAACAACTTTAATAAATCCCGTATTTGCGCCGCCCGCGAAAGGTATAAGCTGCTCCTGATAAACAATCCATCCCGGAGTAAGCTGCGTATCCTGAGGTTCCACCCCCGTGATAATTACGTTATTGCCAACGAGCGCTGCGATGGCGGCAGATAGGTCTCCCCCGGCATCCTGCATAAGCGCAAGCGTATCCTGTGTAAAAGGGAATCCTCCCAGCTGTGTAAAATCAAAACCTTTATGTATCATGATTATATTAATTTAATTGAGTGTTTCTTTCCTGCGAGTTTGTACATATCGATGAGTACATCAAGCTCCGCCCGAGGCAGCTCCTGCGAGGCTGGTATTTTTACAAAGAAATCGATGCCTCCGGATCGGTTTTCCAAGTCTGTTCGCAACCAAAAGCGCTTTCCTTCCGTTTTTCGATGCAAATAGACGGGTTTGCTTTCTGCAGCACGGTAAATGTATTCCTGTTTAGCGAGATATCCGTTTTCAATCCGTATGCGACGCATATAAGGATCATAGCGGTCGTTCAGCATCTTTTCGAGAGAAAAAACCTGTGGTGTAATGCCAAGTCGATAAAGATTATCACGCCGCACACGGTCAAAAAGAGCCTTCTCCCGTACAATCGGAGCTATTGCAGCTTTCAGGAAAGCCAGGACAACAGGCCTCCGGATGCTGCTCGGAAGAAGCAGCAGAAGCAGTTTTTCAAAATCGACATTAAAAACTCTCATCATTGCGCTGCATTACGAGGTATGTAATTAATTGTTAAGTCTTCGTCCTTGATGCGCATATAGCCCGATTGCGGCTGCCGGAGTACAGAGAACTGCATCCATTCGAGGCTTCCATACCTGTATGCCGCATACGCGACATGGGGAATAATAACACCCGGCACATTCTGCAAAGCATCGGTAAGATAAGCCAGCACGACACTTCCGTCGAATTCGATTGTGTTAAGGTAGTTGCGTACCGCATCGCTTACAGGAGTTTCTTTTGTCCCATCGATACGCGCGCCCTGCGCGTTAAGGACAAGAGGATTGTAGTAGATATCGATGCGGAGTTTAAGCTGCTCCGGAGCATCGCTCAGGAACTCGAGGAACACCCCTGCATCTTTCACTCCTCCGTCTTCCATGTATGCTGTCAGGGCTGTAAGCTGCTCGGGCAGCAGTGCAGCCAGGTCGCCGTTCTCCTCCCGTGCCGCTTTGATAAGCAAACGCCTGTCCTGCTGCCGCACTGAAACAAACTTTACTATTTTGCTCGCCTCGATCTCCTCGTCGCTACGCCCGCTGTTGTCGAAAGTATCGCTTCCGGGAAGTAACTTAAATCCGTACTGGAAAGCCAAAACCTTATTAGCGTACCAGCGACGGCTGTGTGGCTTCAGGTTGTCGATCAGGTTTGTAATCTCTTTCACATGCGCCTCGAACAAAGCTTGTCTCGCCCAAAAGACAAAAGCAAGCACATAGAAGAATATGCTCTCGAAACTCACGATCGAAAATTGTTCCTCGAAGCTCTTACCGGGCTGAAGTCCGTATTTTTCTATTACAGCCTCGTTGGATATAAAAACATCCGTTATTTCTTTTTTTATCTCTTTTACAGTCATTCCCTTACGAAAATATAGCGTTAAACTCTTTTGTAAAAATCCTCTTTTCCGGGGTAACGATTTCTGCCCATAGCCCTGTCGCCGGGCGAAGGTTTTTATTTGCATAATAATCCCGTATTCCCCGATCCGAAACAGGAACCGACAACAACTCTTCGCCTGTAGCGGGTTCGTCGGTTATCGACCGCCCGTTTTGTGCTGCGAGCGCAAAGGCTGCCTCTGCCGATCCGGCCTCTTGTATCGCCAAATCGATAAGCGATTGACTTTGCAGTACTTTAATGCTCATCCTACGACTTGAAAAAGAAATGAATTACTATTAAAACAACAAGCAAGGAGGCGACAATCGGGATAAACAAATTCCACCAGGATGCCCGAAAATTTTCTTCTTCAATAGCCTTGTTTGTGTATTTGTTCTTGATATTCCCCCGCTCCCGTCTATGCTCTTTTACATTTTCCATAGATCTGCTCTTTGCCTTTAGAGAGCGTCCCGACTCGGTAGCTTTTTGCCTTCTTCCCTCAAAACGTCCTGTCTCCTCGATATACTGATGCCCTGCGGAATCGGGCTTGCTAAACTTCGTATAAGTACAATTCAGATCTATTATTTCATCGATTTTTATACTATCGTTTATATCCATCTGCACATCCAAGATAGCAGAGCGAATGAGGTCTCCGGATCGGTCGATCTGCTCTGAAACACGCTCCTCCGATTCGCTCTTTATCGTTCGCCGGGTCGTTTTACAAGAGGTCAGGAGCAGTATCGCGAGAGCGAGGCAGTGTAGTATTGTTTTCATCCTGCAATTCTTTTTTTATCTGTTCTACAATAATCTCCATGTTCTCATGTGTAATCTTATCGAGCAGCTTCACAATTTTGGAGTTTATGCGATTTAGCCGGCTTACCTCCCGGCGTAGTTTGTCGAGCTCTTCCAAAACCTTGTTATACTGCTCGGTTTGATTCTCTGCAAGCTTTCTCCATATTTCGATAGCCGATCCGACATTCTCGAGCTCGGTAGATACCGCATCCGCGGCCGCCTTTTCGGCGTTGGCATCCGCCTGCCTGCGAGTCGCACGCAGGGTAACGAGGGTTACAACCAGCCCGCCCCCCAATAGGAGGTTTAAGACGAGCGATATAAATTCGTACCACATTATTTCAGATCTCCATATTCGCCTTTTGCATCGAAGCAGGGGCAGGCCTTGTTTGCAAAATCATTGTGTCCAAATACATTCGCACCTGGGTATTTTTGCACAAGAGCGCATATAAGATTCAGGAGAGCAGCTTTCTGCTTCTCCGTACGCGTGTCTGCCGATAACCGCCCGTTAGCCGTAAGCCCACCCACATAAGCAATACCGATACTCGTTTGATTTTGTCCGACCGTATGCGCACCGACTTTCCACTCTTCGCGCCCCTTCCAGACTTCCCCGTCGAGACCTATAAGATAGTGGTAACCTATTCCGCTAAAACCTCTTTCACGATGCCAGCGATCCACGTCTTTAACCGTTACCCGGCGACCGGCCGGAGTAGCGGTGCAATGAATGATAATTTTGTTAATCGTTCTCATAGTTCTACATCAAATTCTAACATGTTTTTTTTGTTTGTCCGTACGCGAGCACTCGGAAAACCCGCAGCCTTCAGTTCGATAGAAAGCTCGCTCTCGAAAGCCAGCCGGACGGAGTCGGTTTGCGGCTTATGCTTCCAGTTTTCGACACCGAAGCCAAGGCTTGGATACTCCTTAAACTCGCCTTTCTGCGAAAGCACTACCAAGGCAGCGCACTGGTAGCTGTTTTCGTCGACAAGCAGTCCGCTCTGAATTTCTCCCACCTCGTTGCGATGCGTCCGGATGATCAGATCCCCGTTTTCGTCGATACGTATGCCCTGCATATTAGTGTTTTACGTTTTTATTTTCTATTTCAGACTCTTGTGTTATGCGAAGCTGCTGTGCCGCCCAAGGCTGCAGGGCCAGCTTGAAGGCTGCCCCACCATCCATGGGAACAGGGACAAAAGCAGCACAGGTTGCCTTCAGCCTGTTTATATCTGCCTCAATAGCATTTAATTTCTGCGTCAACTCCGAGAGCTTAACAAGCCCCTTGTTTCCACCCTCGTCGATAACAATACCCTCTTTGCTGATACGAACCTTTCGGTCACCGATACAGATTTCTATGCGCTCCACCTCCGAGCAGCGAAGCAAAACAGCCTCGGTGCGCAGATTCTCGATAACACCCACCAGGACGCTACTGCCCCGGGCAGGAAAGAGGGTCACGAAGCTACTCAGATCCCCCGTTATAGCATTCAGTCGAACATCTTCGAGAGCAGGCGCGTTATCGCGAAGCACACGACAGGCTGTTTTACCCACTTCATCCACCGTGCCGGTCAAAATTTGCTTTACCTGCAACCGGTCGACCTGCACCCTGATAGCTTCCTCGATAACACGCTCTACACTCATATTCTTTTTACTCGTTTAAACTGCGTTTAAAATCGTCTGTTTTTAATTATCTGCCGATACCCTGTACAAGTACCCGACAAACCCGAAAAAAGGCCGTAAAACTCAAATTTTATAGCTCAAAGTATTTTCCCTCCTGAAACCCGCATCCGGATCGTAGCTGATATCCACTTTTTCTATCAGGTAGCGCCCCGATCTTTCAGGTTGTAGAGAGTCACTTATCTCGAGTGCATCTCCGGCATGGGTACGAGGCTCGCCAAACCCGGATATGCTCCCCGAATAGCCATCGTAGGTTGTTTTAGACATCACGGCCAGAGCTCGCTCCCGAAGCTGATCCGGACTTAAGTTGCCGGCAAAATTCAAGGTGCGCTCCGAGGCATCGCGCTCCTTATTACCAACGATAACCTCTGTTTTCTTGCCGTTCGGATGATTACAAATAGCCCGATATCGGACTTTATAATCTTCCTTGCGCTTGTACTTAAGAGCAACACTCTTCACGTTTCGCCCGATTTCATACTTATGTGTAGCACTGCGCTCCCCGAAATCGTAAGCCAGCCCAACACGGAGAACGCCATTCTGCAAACGACTGTACAGGCCAAAATTCCGCATCAGATCCTGAAGCACTGCGAAAGCGCTCGCATTGTCGATCTGATACTTTCCGATGTGTACATCCGGGCAGTCGATCTTCATGTCGTCCGAGGGGATAATATCTGCAAGGATTTGCCGAAGACTCGCATCTCGGTAGCTGCGCACGTAGTTTGTCCGTCTAAGGGGATAAGTTTCGTCGTCGCAGTGTACCACAACCGGAGCATCACTTTCAATTTCGCGTATGTATCCGGAAAATTCCAGCTTCAGCCGATCGTCATAACCGAGCTCGATGCGAACCGGGTCGCCCACTGCAAACAGCTCCAGCACCGACTTTCCGAGCAGTTTTGCATAAGCTTTCGGGATTGTAATCTTTGCCGTATTCGACAACTCGAGAATGTTTTCGCTAATACTTACACGCGAGATATGCTCCAACAAAACCCGTCCGAGACTTACGCGCGAGGACATATTCGAGAAAATCATCATATCGCTACCGATTTAAAATCTGATACTCAAGTGGCCGGATAGATCGCGTTACAAGGGTATAAGCGATCGTGTCTTCGTAGCCCTCCACAAAGTCAAGATTAATATCTTTTATATAGAGAGCTTGCACGCCAACCCGGTTCAGGATTTCAGAATCAACATTCCAAACCCCGTTCACTTCAAAAATCCGGTTTAACTCCTGCATTTTCCTGAGAGGAAACTCATGATTTTCGAGATCAATGAGCAAGCCGCGCCAGTTCATCTCCCATGGCTCTGTAGCGTAGCGCTCGACAACCTCGATGTCGCTCTTATCGACAGGCGTTACTACGAGGCGTTTGCGGCGACTCAAGCTCAAAGCCGGAGGCGTTGCAAACACACCCGCATAACTACCTTCTTCACCCGCCAGGGATCGGTAAGCAAAGAGATATTCCTCCTTGCTCCCGTTTACGTCGCGATGCAGCCTTACTTCGTCGAAAGCTGTCGAGGAATCGGACAGATAGACAGCCAGTGCGGAAGGGGTATCAGACTGTATTTCTCCGAAACCATCTGCATCGAGGCGCTTGCTTACATTTGCAGGCAAGTAGCCGAATGCGGCTTGATAACGTCCCGTAAAATCGAATCTCATAATTTAATTCCTCTCAAAAAGCCCTCTTCAGCAAGAAAGACCAGCTCTTTTACACGACGTGCGAACTCTATATCGCTCAGGATATCGGGGTCTTCCTTGAAAAAGAATCGAATCATCGCTGCATAAACATCTATTTTCTCCTCATCTGCGCAACTTCCCAGATCCTTTATCCGCTTCAGATCCGGAAGCTGCGTTAGCAGTTTTTTACGATCGCCTTGCGAACAGGTATCAGCTCTGCCAATCCAGACAGGGCGCCGTAAAACAAACCGTCATCTGCAAGCACTTCGTCTTTGCTCGAAAGCAGACAGTTTTTCACTAAAATTTCATCCGCCTTTTTAGGATCTGTATCAGCCCAGCGCCGAAATTGCCCTACAACGCTTCGACTCGGCACGAGGGCTAAAACCCCCTTCGTTTCGTGTCCTTCGTCATCAAGTGGAAGCAGTAGGATCTTTACATTATTTTCACCGTATTTGGCTTTTGCCTCAGCAATCATTTCCGCCGTAATTCCTTGCGGTAATGCTTCTTTATTCATATTTTAAAAATTTAAAAGGGTTTTTAAAAATAACCAGAAGCCCAGATTGAGCCTCCGGAAGCTTTATCTGATGTTTAGCTGTATGTCGAGAATAAACAAGTCGAACTGATTCTCAAGCTCCCCATCTGTTGTTACGCTGCGCTTGTTGCCCTGAAATTTAGCCACGACCAAGTCGCGTATCATTTCGTTTTCGGCATTGAAAAACACGACGTTAATCGGGAAAGGACGAATCTTTGCGATATCGCCTCGAGGTGCAATTTTTTCAAATTCTGCGACCACGTCCAAAGGGAGGGTTATACTTCCCTCGAACTCCTTTGCTCCCATGCGCCAGGCGCGAGGATCCCGCCGGATGCCGCGTTGGTATTCGTGCGTATAACTGTAACCGTATTCCACTGAAGATGGATTTACGTCGAACATGCCCGCCACGGAAACAACCACATCTCCGGAGGAATACGCTTCGCCCATTCGTTGTATGCGTGCCATTTTTTAATTACTTTTTAGATTAATAGTTCCGACAATTTCGTTTATGCAGCCGGTCGGTATAACCGCAAACTGCAAACGCAAGACTTTTTCTACCAGCAGATCGCTATCGGGGTCAGTAAAGGTATAGCCATCAGATATAAGTCCCGAAGCAGCCAGGCGCTCGAAGGCGGCATTACCTACCGCATTGTAATAGTCCACAGTAGCCTGTGGCAGCTTGCCGCCTTCCAGATCAACAGGCTTCTTCACTTCCGGCAAAAATGCCGCACGTAAAGCCCGTTTACACATGTCCATCGTATGGCTGTAGTAGATCGCGTGCTGGTTTATCTTTCCCGAAGCATCAAGCACAACCGGGGCGCAACAATGCCCATCGTTCCACCAATAACCACTTAGACCTTGATAGCGTATCGGGAAGATGTAAGCCTTCTCGTCAAGTGATGCGAGACTTTCGTAAATTTCGCTGTATTTTTTGTGATTCGACAAGCCGCCCACAAGCCAAATACCCCGACTCGCATTGCTAAGGTTTTGTGTTTCCACCTCGCCCGGATTCCTGTTCCAGTTCTGCGAAGCAACGACCCCGAGGAAGCTGCCCACATCTGCGAACTTTTTGCCTTTTTCCGAGAGTGTCTCCGCATAAATCCAATCCTGTCCGACAACAAGACTAACCTTGTGCGCCGAGAGCGCATTCCCGGAATTTTTCAAAGCTCTAAGGTCTGCCAGGGCCGACAGGGTATCCGATATGCCGCGACCCTCAAGGATAACATGCAGAGGCATATCCATTTCGTCCGCCCATTCTGCAAACGTCTGCAGGGCCGGAATTGCAGTTTTTACATCACTGTTAATCCCATCGACAATCTGATCCTGGTACTCAGATCCGGGATTAAAAGCAAAAGCGATATCGCTTATCATTCCGCCTGATTCTACAACAAGCATTTTAGCTGCTGTCACCATTGCAGCCGGCAAGGTAGTCGGAGCGACGAGAACAACATGCAGCTTCTTACCGTCTCCGGCGAGGCGATAAAATTCTTTTACGTGCCTGGAAAGACGCACATCGTTTTTCTTGTCGTACTCATCCGTGATACCCAGTGCTTCGGCGTCAGCCAGACGCCGGAAGGTCAAAACCTTTCCGTGTTGCAGCTCGCCCGAAGCTACAGCTCCGGCAACGAGACCGAATTCGCGACTGTCACTCGAAACATTCGAGCCGATGCCGCCTTCTTTAATTGTTACTCCACGTAAGCTCATAATTTTTCTAATTGTTCCGCTTGCGGATGATTATTCTTCTTCCTCTCCTGTTTTGCTCGATCCGGGAGTCCCATTTCCTTTAGAATCCTGATCGCCCTCGGTAATTTCATCAATTCCGGAGTCCTTATTTTTGCCCTGATCAGCCTCCTTTTTAGATGATTTAGACTTTCTCCCCTTGAGTGTTTCGTCAACTTCGTCGTAAGCATCCGACGCAGCAACTTCAATTTTTGCATATTTGCCCTTATCGCCGCCCACAGATGCTCTTGCATACTGTTCCTCTGTAAACACCTCGCCCATTTCGTTTACAAAGACCAGAGAGGCCTTATGTTTGCGGCCAAGGGTCAGGGCTTTTTCTTTTATTTCTTTAGATACTTTCATTGTGTTTAAAATTTAAAATGTTTTTAAAAAGACTTTGAACAACGACCCGGCAACCGCCAAAGGAAGCCGGGTCGATCCATTTATCCTTTCGCGGAAACGATTGCGGAGAATCCTTTTTTCATAAGAGGAAGTGCGATAAAGTAATTGCGGAAGTTCACGAGATTGCGCTGATTCAATGGATCGTTTTTAGCTTCTGAGAAGTACATCTTCGTCTTTCCGTTAGCCTTGCCCGCCTTGTGCACAGGGAAAGCAAAGGAAGCCTGCGAATCGGTTCCGGAGTTGGGTACCGCCCCAAAGCTCAGTTTTTTCTTTGTCGAAACTGTGTAGTAGGGGTTAGCTGAAAATTCGCGGAACTCGAAACCAAGCTGATTCGTTATTGTACCGCTCTTGAAGTTTACATAAGTCTTTTGGAAAGCCGTATCATGCAACAGAAGGTCATTAACATGGTCAGCACAGAGCACTAAACGCAAGCCGTCTATTTCGATACCGGCGTCGGAATAAGATTGTCTAAGAGATACAATGTCATCCCATTTCATGCGTTTGCGACCATTTACGATCTCGCCGGTGGTAAGTATAACCGGAGTTTCGTCCGTATGTCCGTCCGGGGAAAAAGCATGAGCCGCTTTCTTAAGACGATTTCGCACCAGGGCATCGGCGTGCGCACCTTTAACGAGCGCCATTTTATCATAAGACAAGGCGTAAAGCTCGTCATCAGTCACCGGAGTTGCCTTGGTTTGATATTTATCAAGACTAATAGCGATATCACTTCCATTTAACTCCTGAACAGCAATCGGATAAGTTGTATTGTTAATTAAAACATCAGGCTCTACACCGAAGTAGGTCGAATGTATCACCTGCGCCTCATCGTCTCCGACCACATAGCGCGAATAATCCCGCACCCCGTCCAAGAAGGTGTCTTTTAACCCGATCTGAAAAGCCTTTATTACTTCATTTGTCCAAACCTCCGTATAAACACCCGCAAAGGCTACGCCGGAAGGCAAAAGATTAGGAACAAAAGAGACGACCGCAAGCCCACCTATCACGGGGAGGGCGGGCAAAGCGGCCGCCGCTGACAACACAGATCCCATAATCGCTGCAAAGGCAAGCGACATAATTGTTTTAAATGCGAATTTAGTTTTCATTTCTATTTTTTGTTTTTACGTTAAATTTATGATGCTTTTTTACTCTGCCGGATAATTTCCAAATTCAGCCTTGTAGAGCTCCCGAAAGGTTTCGGGATCACTTTCGACCATTTTTTCGAGGGCTCTTGGATCATTTTCCTGATACCAACTCCAGTTCTTTTCGGATGCAGCTGAAGCTCCTTTTCCTCCTGAAATTTGCGAAACAATACTCGATTTGCTGCGAATACCAGCGAGGGCTGTTTTCATTGCCTCAAGACCGACTTTTTCTCCAATTTCTTTGTAAGACGCACGTACCTGAGCCGCTGTTCTCCCCGGAACGCCGTCGAATTTCCTCTGTGCTTCCGCGGTGTCGAGCTCGCTTTCGAGAGCTTGTTCGTCCCTCGCTTTTGCTTCACTTTCCAGCGCAGCAATGCGATCGTTTTGTTCTTTTAGCTTCGCCTGCAAAGCGGCGACAACGGACTCCTCTGTACTTTCCGCTGTAAGGCCCTGTAAACCAAAGGCCGAAATCCATAATGCTACATTCATTTTCTTTTGTTTTAAGTTGTTATTTTTGTGCATATTACTGCCATCCTTAAGGGCCGCTTCAAAGCGGGCGTAAATGTCTTCCATGCCGGCATTCTCCAGGATATCCTTATCCAGTTCCTGCATAGATTTTGCAACCGGGGACACCGTTGCCGAGGCGAAACCGAAACTCACCATCTCTTCAGCATTCAACCAATGATCTTTGCCATCAAACCACATCTTTTTCACCTCTGATTTAGTCTTTCCCGTTCGCTGCGACACGGTTTCGATAAAGTTGTTTTCCATGTCGCGCAGCAATTTCGCCTCACCAACATGGTCATCCGCATCACCTCCGGCAAAGGAAACCGGACGATGTACCATACCAAAGCCATTTGATGCAATAACAACCTGCTCACGAGGCAGCGAGCTAAGAATAAAGCAACCCATTGAAGCAGCCAGACCGTCGATTACGACGTTTATTTTCATCGAGGATCTGCTCAGGGCGTTACCCATCACATTTCCCTCGAATACAGACCCGCCGTAACAGTGCATCCGCAATGTCAGTTGTTCGAAACCCTCAGCCTCCAGTTGTTCAAGAAAGGAGCTGAAGGTATCGCCATTCGTGAACCATGTTCCGATGTTTCCGTAAAGACGAGACTCGGCATGTTTAGGTGTTAATTTTCTGTATTTCATTTTAATTAAATTTTACATCTAAGGAGCACCCTATCTGCTTGTACTTCACAGAAAGCGAATCGGACTGCTTGCAATCAGTCAAAGCCGCCTTTCAGGTGCTCCATCTCTCTTTCAGGTTTTGTTGCAGCGGGAGGGGTCGAACCTCCAAACACTCGGAAATGAGACAGATAAGCAACCTTGCTATACACTGCAATTCGATGCCGCAAAACTATAAGAGGATTTTTGACAAACCAAAAAAGTTATAAAGCCGCTTTATAGAATTATAAAGTGGCTTTATAAAATCATAAAGCCGCTTTATTGCCCAAGACCGAAAATCCCTCCCTTATTTTTATTTTTGTCTGTAAAAAACAGTTAAAAATGGCAAAAAGAACAACAACACGACAGAAGGAAGCCTCACAAGCAGAAATCAACCTCGCAGAGATGCTTTTTGTAGAACGCGGGATGTCTCCCCAGGCCATAGCGGAGGAGCTGGGGCGCAACATAAAAACCATCTACAAGTGGCGCGATAATGGGAATTGGGAAGAAACCCGGGAGCTACTACAAACAGGCCCCACGGAGTTGCGTAAAATCCTCATGCAAGAAGCCACACGAATAGCCAAGGGCGAACAGCGACTCGATAAAGACGGAAATCCATTGCGCCCTATAGACGCAGACTCGCTTAGCAAAATCATGAAAGCATACGACTACATGAGCAAGAAACTATCCCCCGAAGTATTCCGCGATGTATTCGTAGAATTCGACAACTGGATGGCAGGGATAGAACCCAAAACCGCCTATCAGTTTACGAAATATCATAAACTTTTCTTGCAAGACAAAATCAATCAGGAAGGATAAAAATGGCAGGAAAAAGCAGCTATATAAAATTACTCTCGGACTACGACAAACACTGTTTGCGTATCGCCAAGGCCACATCAATAGACATCAACGAGAATCATGCGGACAAAATAAAGCGCATTTCCCTGCTCGAGAAGGACTATATACGCTGGTTTGAGTATTATTTTCCGAATTATGCAAAGAAAAAATCAGCTGCCTTCCACAAAAAACTGGCCAATGCTATTATAAAGAATAAGAAAATAAAGGCTCTGATGGAAGCCTACCGATCCTCCGGAAAATCCGTACACATCGACCTGGGAATACCCATGTATCTATATCTTGCTATCGGGGAGCTCAAATTTATGATGCTTGTCGGAGAGACGCATCCCAAAGCCAAGAAGCTCCTTTCCGGAATACAGGCACAGCTTGAGCATAACCACCGCATCATAAACGACTATGGATCCAAGTTCCGTCAAGGGGACTGGGCGGAAGGCGAGTTTTTAACTGCCGACGGCGTACGCTTCATGGCTATAGGTTTCGGTATGAATCCCCGGGGAGCCCGCGAGGGAGAAGATCGGCCGGATTATATAGCTGTCGACGATATCGACAACAAGAAGCATATTAAGAACAGCGATCTGATGAGCGAAGGAACAGATTACATAACTGAAGAAATATGGGGTCTTTTCGATGCCGACGAAGACGCCGTAGAGCGTTTCATTTATGCCAATAACAACTTTCACAAGAACTCGATAACAAACCGACTTGTATGTTACTTCAAGCAGAAAATAAAAGAGGCGAAAGAGAAAGGTCGCAAACATAACTTTTTCCATCTCCGTGTCGATGCCGTAAAAGACATAAACAGCTTCGAACCCAACTGGCCCGAGAAAACCAGTGCCGAATACTGGCGTCGCAAGTTTGAGGACATGCCTTACAGGTCTTTCATGCGCGAGTTCATGAATACACACATAGCCGAAGGCAAAATCTTCAAGGCAGAATGGATTCAGTTTACCAAAATACTTCCTTACGACAAATACGATGCTATAGTTGCATACGGAGACTTGTCGTGGCAAGACGAGGCCTGCCACAAATCCATTGTTTTTCTTGGAAAAATAGGACGAGATTTTCACATCCTGCATACTTTCTTCAGACAAACTTCGCGGGCCGATGCAGCGATATGGCTTTACGACACATTCGAAGACAAGAAACTAAGCGGAAAATCCATACAGTATATGTTTGAGGGCCTTTTCGCCATGTCCGAATTTTCAAACGATTTTGACGAGGAAGGCGACAACCGAGGGTATTATATACCCATTGTAGCATCGAAGCGCCCCAAGAGCGACAAAGAAGGACGTATCGAGAGCATGTCCGGCTATTTCCAACGCCGAAACGTATTCTGGAATGAAGCGGAAAAGGATAATTCCGACACCGTCCTGGCGCAAGAAACATATCTTGCCTTCGAGAAAGGAGCCAAGATACCGCTTGACTTTCTCGACGCCCTGCACGGGGCCATAACAGAAGTAAACCAGCTCTCTTTTATAGGAAAATTTGACATTATAACGACACCACGTTCAACATTTGAAAAAGATAGATTTTAAGAAAATGAAAAAATTAAACCCTATTTATCTGCTCGGTCGCACTTGGGCGAAACTAAGCTTACATGTTAATTTCTGTCGTTTCAGGAAAGCCTGTCAGCTGGCCGAAGAACTAAGAGCCCAAACCGGTAGACGGTTTCGCGTTTTCCATGGAAAAAACGGACGCTATCTGTGTCTATGCAAAGAAAACATCAATTTGCTAAAGCATCGCGGAATAATCGACCCCAAAACCGAAACGGGAATCCTCTCGAAGCATTGCCTGTACGATAGCCTTACGCATCAAAACACACATCCGGTATTTATGAACAAGAAAATAAAAAAAAGATGGCACGATTTATAAAAGAATCCGACTACGCAATGCAGATCAAAGCCGAAATAATACGCCTTATCACTTCGAACGAGGCGGGCTGGTTTAACTCGGAAAAACTAATCCGGGCCGAGCAGACGGCCATCGCACAGATACGGAACCGAATAGGCAAGCGCTATAACTGTGCAGAAATTTTCAAAGAGGCCACCTCCGAGGATAATCGAGATCAGTGGATCGTAACCATCACAGTTGATATTGCCTTGTATCATCTTTACAGCCAAACAGGATCCAAAGACGTTCCGGAGCACCGGTCACAGCGTTACCAGGATGCCATCGACTGGCTGAAGGATGTAGGAAACGGAGAAACAACAGCCGATTTGCCCGAGCTTATCGACGATAAAACAGGGGACGCCTACAGCGATTTCTTACTGTCCAGTCGTAAGCCTGAAAATCACAAATGGTAATTTTTTAAACGATTTTTAAAATGTCAAAACAAAACAAAAGCGCATCTGCAGAAATTATCCTTCAAGTAATACAACAAGTAAAAGACCGGAGTCGAAAAGACATCCGAAAGTGGCGCCGAGGGATGCTCGCAGCCGAGGACACGGAGAATCCTCGCTGGTTTCTGTTGCAGGATATCTTTTCCGATCTGCTCACCGACGGACACCTCGGGTCTGTTATGGAACTGCGATCTTCGGCCACGCTCAATCACCCTTTTTATGTTACAGACCTGAAAGGCGAGAGTCTCGAAGAACAAACAAACCTGCTCCAAAAAAAATGGTTTTTCGATTCGATACAACAATACCTCGAAGCAACATATTTTCATCACACCCTGCTGCAGTATAAACGAGAAGGGGAAAATATCAGTTTCGACAAGATACCGCGCCGGAACGTCTGCACACAACTAAAAAGAGTTTACCTTGAGGCAGACGGCGACAGATACATTGATTATTCTGCCGAGCAGGATGTTATCGAAATACTCCACAGCTCAGATTTTGGAATCATCAATGATATCGTTCCAAACCTAATTTGGAAGCGCAACCTCCTACAGTCCGATGCAGAGTTTTCCGAGCGCTTCGGGATGCCCCTCATAACCGCCATGACAGCCAACCGAGCTGATGCGCAACGGATACATAAAGCGCTGCGCGAATTAGGAGAAGCGGGAACGGGAGTGCTACCGCTCGGATCGCAAATACAGGTACATTCTCTCTCGAATGCCGGCAATCCTGAGAAGGTTTACCTCGATCCTGCAAAGTTTCACGACAACCAGGTATCAAAACGCTTCCTCAGTTCTACCACAATGGTCGATGAAGGTGCAAACCGGTCGCAAACGGAAGTACACGCCGAATCACTCGATGATAAGATCGCACGAACAGACCGCCGCATGGTTGCTTTTATCATAAACGATCATCTTTTCCCGATTTTGCAGCGCTTCGGGTTACCTTTCGACAACACAAAAATGAAGTTTAGCTTCGACGAAACAGAATCCCTCAGTATAGAACAAGAGTGGAAGATAACCAACGAAGCCCTGAATCATTTTGACCTTGACACAACTGATATCGAAAAGCGCTTTAATCTCAAAATAATCGGGAAAAAAGAGCCGAAACAGGAGGGATTTGCCGCAAATTTTCGATAGGGAAGCAACCAGCGGCACGGTTGGCTTCCCTGTTATATGCCGACATTTGCCCGAATTGCCGCAGATCGCAACCTGTGGCCTCCGAGGGTTTGCCAGAAAACTACGATCGCGACATGGAAAGAGCCTTCAAAGAAACCATTGAGCAAGTATTTTCCGGTAAAGCCCCGGGAGATAGCATATTGCTATCAACAGGACGTCTCCTTTCCGGTCGTGTCAGCGAGGACTACCGGGCTGCGAAAAGCGACTTCAGTACCTCTGATGCCGAGATGATCACGCGCCTTACGCGCGATGTTTGGCAGTTCAGTGCAGCCAAAAACTACCAACAATTACGCGACATGACCCTTGCGCTTCGTAACGAAGAAGGCAAACTCCGGGAGTGGGACGATTATGTAAAAGCCGTAGAAGAAACCGGGGTAAAATACAACAAAACCTGGATGCGCACAGAATATAACTCGAGTGTAGCCGGGGCTACATCTGCGGCCCGATGGGTAGAGTTTCAACGCGATGCAGACAGCATCCCAAACCTCAAGTATCAAACTGTCGGTGACGATCATGTGCGAGCATCACACCAAGTGCTCGATGGGATCATTCGACCCATAGACGACGAATTTTGGGACACCCATTACCCGCCGAACGGATGGGGATGTCGCTGCGAGGCCCTACAGTCCCCTCGCGGACAGGGACGAATCACCGAGAACCTGCCGGCATCACCTGTTCCGTCGATGTTTCAAACAAACTTTGCGAAAACCGGGATCATCTTTCCAAAGAATCATCCTTACTACGTTGGTATCCCTAAGTCCGAACTTCGAAAATCCATCGCCTGGCTACCTCCGGAAAACACCTTCTTAACCTGGGATTTTGGAGACGATAAACTGGTAGATATACATCCACTACACGGAGAAAAAGAGCTGAAAAAAAACATAGATGCAGTCGACCTGCTTCTTAAATACAAACCGGATGCCCGGATACAGATAATGCCGATCATAGAAGAAAAAGATGCCGAGATAAGGAGTAGATTTTTACCAAAAGAATACCTGCAGAAATTCCCATTAAAAAACCCGGACATCAAAATAAATGAGAGTCTGGCCGAAATTGAAGTCCCGGGAGGAAGCAAGCGATCTATACAGCACGCCATAGAGCATGGCATAAAGCAGGCCGACACAGTATTCATACATATACCGTCCGGAGTCAGCATAGACGATGCTTATCGCATTGTAAACGGTCATATAAAACAATATTATGCAGATACAGATGCAAAAATATACCTGTTAAATGAAACAGAACTACGACTTTACAAAAAGCAAGGGAGGCAGTAACCGAAATCACCGCCTCCCTTGGGAGCCCTGGCCCGCAAGCCTGGACGCCACAAAGATACAATATTTTTCTGAGCAGCAAAAATTTTAACAAAAAATAATGTCAGGAACAGCAAAACTTAAATTATTAATCGACCTGCAAAATAACCTTCGCGCCGGACTTAGCAAAGCGAAACAGCAGGTAAATAGCGCTGTAGGAGATATGCAAGGGAAGCTAAACAGCTTAAAAGCAAGCAATGTTCAACTCTTTGATACAATAAAAGAGGAAATCCCCGGAGCCTCGCGTGCTCTGGGCCTCCTTGCCAATCCATACGGCGCCGCGGCAGCAGCAGCGCTCGCTTTCGGAGCAGCAACAGTCAAGGCCACAGGCATGGCATTGGAATGGAAGGCGCAAATGGCCCAGATAAATGTAACAGCCGAGCAAACCCCCGAACAGCTCGACAGGCTATCCGACAAACTCCTTGAAATCGGGAGCCGCAACGTGGCTCCGCTTGAAGAAATCCCCAAGGCCTTTAACCGCATCATATCTGCAGGACTGAGCGTAAACGATTCTCTGAAAACCCTCGAGCCAACACTACGGGCAGCCAAAGCCGGATTTACAGACACAGAAACAGTAGCCTCTGCTGCCGTATCGGTTATGATGTCCTCCGGAAAGGCTGCAACTCGAGTTTACGACATTCTCTTCGAGACTGTAAAAGAGGGGAACGCAGAATTTAGAGATATTGCACAATATCTGCCTAAAGTTATACCATTAGCCCGAAACGCAGGGTTCGAACTTGAGGAGACGGCTGGAGCTTACGCCTCACTCACAACAAAACTATCTGCAGAACAATCCACCACAGCACTACAGGGCATCATGAATGCTCTATCCTCGCAACGAATCGCACTCGGAGAACTGGACAAGTCAACTGGGAAATACGTCAGCGGATTTAAATCGATCGGGATAGACATCTACGACAAGCAAACTCGGAAAATGCGACCTCTGCTCGACATTATCAAAGACTTAAACAAGTCGATGGAAGGACTCTCCGACAAAGATCGCATGCTAAAGCTCGACAAACTCGGTCTCGACAAAATGGCGACAGTAGGATTTTCCACCATGATGCAAGACGTAGCCGGACTGGAGAAAACAATAAACGCAACAACCAACTCGCAAGGAGCACTTAACAAAGCCTACGAGGACGCCAAAACACCCCTCGATAGCTGGAAAATAATAATGAACAGCATTAAGGCGGCAGCAATCCGATTCGGGCAACTCTTTATACCTATTGTAGAAGTGGTCGGAAACAAAATTTTAGGGCTTATAAACTACGTGAAAGAACTTTATCGAAATAGTCAGTTTCTCCAGGATGTAGTATCTGCCTTGGGCAGCATTTTCTCTGTAGCTTTCAACCTGGCTATAATTCCTGCCAAAACAATGATACATATAATTAAAGAGCTATGGAGATACATAACCGGGTTGGGCGCTCTCATAGAAGATGTATTTGTCCGCAAGCTACTCGGTATCGAGAGCGGGATATCCGGTATCTACAAAATCATCCGCCCATACCTTATATACATAAAGGAGCTGCTCTCTGAAATCGGAGGACTCCTTCTCGACTTGGCAAGCTTCAATATATCTGGCCTAAAAGAGCGCATCGAAAATTTTAAAATGCCGGATCTTGACGAAATAAAGCAACGCATCATCATTAAAAGCGACAGCAACGATCCTGAATCCGGAGATTTCTCCGGAGTGCCGGAAGGCGGGACAATCCCCAAAAACTTCAACACGCCTACCGGAGGCGAGGATGCCCGAAAAATAAGCGGGGGCAGTCAAACGAAGAACATCACGATAAACATAGACTCTTTTATCAAGCAATTCTCACCCACACATCAAAGCATTAATAATCTAAGCATCGAAGAACTGGAAAAACGCATCAACGAGATGTTTATGCGCGTAGTCCGAAGTGCCGAAATCGCTCAATAAAAATGAGAAATAAAGTAGACATGCGGGATTTTACCCGAAAACTCGAAGCGCTATCCAATGCCAGCCGAAAGATACCCAATACAGTTGCAGCCATTGCAGTAAACTTCAGCAAAGAACGTTTCCGTGATCAGGCCTGGCTCGATCAGACAAAGGAAGTATGGAAGCCACGAAAAAGGAAAAGGCCCGGAGGAAGAAGCCAGACTCTACTCGTCGACACCGGAAGACTAAAACGCAGCATCAGGAAGATTTCGGCAACACCAACACAGGTCGTCATCGGAACTGACGTGCCTTATGCAAAAGCGCACAACGAAGGAGCAAAAGGCACGAGAACCGTTTCCGTAAAAGCACACAAACGCGCAGCACACAGCAGATCCCGAAAAGGCCGTAAAGAGATCGTAAAAAGCCATACAGTATCCGCACACAGCAGAAAACAGAACTTCAACCTGCCTGCACGCCCTTTTATTGGGGGAAGCTACACCTTAAGCAGACGTATCGAATTACACATCGCCGCAGAATTTACGCGGGCTTTAAAATCTTAATCTTATGTTACAACCTCTTTTCCACTTTTACAAAAAAATAGCAGACAGTCACGAACTTTTCGAGAGACGTAGACTGCCTTCCGATTTTTTTATAGACATATATCGCTCTCAACCTTTTCAGCCTGAACTTTACGAGTACTATTCCACGCCTGCCATTTTTGTCGACTATAGCATGCAAGGTCAAGGCTGGAACAAACCCCGCCTGATAAGCTTTACCCTGCATGTTGTTACCGACGAACTACCCGACGCATCCAGCGTATCCACACATAGAACAGAAGGCATGAAACGTTTTTTGTACCACATAACCCTGCAGGAAATACTCGAAGGAACACGATTGGGAAAAACCTCTCCTCTACGCTTCGTATCCGAGAACATTATTGACGAACCGGTTATCAACTATCACACGCAAAATTACGAGTTTGAAGCCTACCTCGGAGACTTAACAGGAGACATAGAACGAACCCTCGGAGAGTTTGAGAAACTCCAAATTTTTGGAAATTTGACCTTGAAGAGGAGTTAAAAAAACCGTTAAAACGCGCCCAAAATTTGCTGTTTCAATATACGCACTTTTCGTTATCATTTTCAACTGTTAAAAGTGCGTATATTGATGATAACGCTTTGTTATCATTTTGCAGAACAAAATAAGCACTTTTGCTTTAACCATCAGTTTTCCGCGAAAGTGCCTTCAGACTCGTTTAAAACCGCGCTTTTCCACCGCAATATTACCATACTTTTACCACTTCACCGTATCATTCCATTTCTTAAAAATCGCTGTGAACCAAGGCTTTTGTGTTTTTTTACAAAAGTGCATATATTGAATTGCCCCTCAAT
>BDEJ01000002.1 GCA_001653155.1 Porphyromonadaceae bacterium H1 | reverse complement strand
TAAGGGGGTAAAAACAAAAAGTACAAAATAAAAAAATGCAAAATGTTGATATGTAGCAACATACAAAAAAGCGCTAAAAAACACTTTGTACATTTGCTTGAGTTTATCTTTAATTTTCCGGATAAAAAAAGACGATTACTTGAATGCTGCTTTAATATAAGCCCATACCTTCTTTAATTCTCTCCAAAAATGCCGTAAAACAGCCCTATAAGCGGTTAAAAGGCAAAACGCTCCCAATAACACCCTTAAAAAACGCCCCGAAAATGGGGCTTTTTTTATGCCTTGCGGCGAAGTGGTAAAATGAGAGGTGAAAGGCTAATGGGTAGGCAATTGGGTTGACAAATGGGCGGGCAAAATAACGTAAAAAACAAAGGTCTTTTGAGGGCTTATGTGATATAATTTGGTTAAAATATAGTTAAAATATGGGTAATGATGACCCCATAAATATATAATGCATAGGGGCTTTAAGTGGTATTAATCACTGTAATTGAGAAGGTTGCGTGTTTTTATAATTTGAAAAGTGCTTGCCTGTGTGCTGTTTATCTAATCTTTCGGCACTTCGGGTTGCTTGGAGAGGGGTGAAAATCGGGGATACCCCCGGTTTTTTTTTGCTTTTTCACGAAGGAGGCTGGCGCAGGTTCTGCGGCATAGAGATAAGCAGTACTCTGTATGCGTTCGATCGATTCACTTTCTTTTTTAAGCGTTTGAACCTTCTCTTCGAGATTTTCAATTTCCTGCGCCAATTCGGTGATGCGGGTAGCTTGTTGCATGTTTATTTCGTGGAGGTGCCTGTTTTCGTTAATCTGTGTTCCGAGTTGTTCGTGGAGGTCTCCAATTTGTCTCGTAAAGCCGGATATAAGGTCTGTAAAGGCTTTAATATCGTATGGGGCACTTTCCGGCGTTTTTTGAGGCGTGTGGGGTACTACCCCAATACTACCCCCTGTTTTTTCTTCTGATTTAAGCATTTCACCCCTGCCGGTTAAAAGCCAATTCAGATTCAAGTCTTCACATTTTGAAAACAATAAATCATAATCGACACTATTCCTCACTCGCCAATTAGATAGCGTAGATTTACTAATGCCGAGAAAATTAGACAATTCTGTATCGGTTTTAAATTTATGCGCCTGCTTAATTCTGCTCAAAATCAGCCTCTTATCCATAAAGTTTTCGTTTTGTGAAAAAATACTGCGTAAAAGTTTTGTCGTTTTCAATTTGTGTACTATCTTTGCAAAGTGTTTCAATTTGAAAAACGCTATAAAGTTAGTAACAATTTTTTTATGGAAAAAACGGAAATAAAAGTAGGGTACTCTGTTCGAAAAAAGATAATGCGGATACACGGGTGTACCTACCCGACAGTAAGAGCCGCGCTGAACGGGAAAAGCAGCACTCCGCTCGCGCTTAGGATACGAGAAACAGCACTGAAGAACGGCGGAAAAGAATATAGGGCAATTTAATAACCAAATAAATAACAGGAAAGCGATAAAAGAAAAAGCAATAACTAAAATTAACGTATTATGATTACAAAAAAAATTATTCCCGTTGGGATGGTTTCCTATTCCGATGCAGACAAGAGCAAAAAAGAAATGAAAGTTAGCCGCGTGGTAATAGAATACCGATTTCTCGGCATTCTATTTTACAGAAAAACGCTTTACATGCCACTGAATTTTGGAGCAGATTTTTATAGCGATTACATGATTAATTTTTAATCTTGGATGACTCGCGGGTAAGCTCATCGGCGTATGATTGAATATCTGCAAAGCGTGTAGAACCATTTAATTTTCTCTCGATGCTATCCAGCTTTTTGTAGAGCACAACTTGCCTTGCGAGCAAGTCCTTTAATAAGTTAACAATTTCATTTTCCATTTTTTGTTTGATTTTTAAAGTTTGACAGCGACAAAGTTAATCAAAAAAATGCAATGACAACGGCGAAAGAGCCGCGACAGGCCGGAGAGTAACGGCCGCCCGGAGTGACTTGGCTGTTGCCCCGGGAACCAATAAAAAAAACAAGCGCTATGGTGCAATATTACAACAATATACTAACGGTGGAGGCAAGAGGGCTGATCGGTAACGGTATTATGACCGAGAGCAACTACGAGGCTTTGCAACGGCGACACAAGATACAAGTGGTACGGCGCGGTTGTCGCGGCACCTCCGCCTTAGTGGCATACGACAGCATGCCGGATCGGTTTAAGCGTGAGATTGTAAACGTTTTAGGCTGTAGCCCCTACGAAAAAGTGCGAGTAAAGCAGCTTGAAATTCGTGTGGAGCACAGTGCGGAGGCAACAACATTCTTTGAGGATTACCGACTGGACGACGGCCGGAAATTGAAGCCGGAAGTGCAGCGCGAATACTACGCCAATGCTATTATCTTGGAGGCTATCCATCGCTTAATAATAGATAAAAAAGCAAATAAACGGGCAAAAGGGGGGAGAGCAACCCGTAAATGGTTGGAAATATCCGAGGGGGTACAGGAGCTTGACCGGACAAAATATCCTCACTCGTTGCCGGCAAACGAACGGCGACTGGAAGATAGATACAAGCGATACAAAAAAGAGGGCTACGAGAGCTTGATACATAAAAATTACCAAAATGTAAATGCCTCGCCGGTGGATAACGAGGAGAAAGAAAGCGTACTGAAAGTACTTATATCCGATCCGCGAAATATGGACAATATGCAGGTGGCACGGATGTATAACATGATGGCCGAGCCGATGGGATGGAAGCCCGTGTCTCGCGGTATTGTGGCAGCTTACAGGGAAAAATTCGAGACCGACACCTATGCACGCCGCCGGGGAGTTTCCGCATTCCGAAACACAAAAACGATGCAGGTAAAACGCTCGGCACCGACCCGCCCGCTTTACTATCTTACCCTTGACGGTTGGGATGTGGAGCTGCTCTACCAGGAAAGGCAGATGCGTAAATCGGGACACAGCGTAACAACTTACAGCAACCGACCTACGGTGGTAGTAGTCCTTGACCCGTGCGTAAAATATCCCCTCGGCTTTGCGGTGGGAACCAACGAAAGCGCAAACTTGATAAAGGCCGCTCTGCGCAACGCCGCGCAGCACACGGAGGAGCTGTTCGGACGAATGTACCGGGCACACCAAATACAATCCGACCATTATGCGATGAAGCAGATGCTTCCGTATTACTCCTTGATGGGGGATAAGGTAACCCCAGCCAAGGTGAAAAATGCAAAAGCAAAAGTAATTGAACCCTACTTCTTACACTTGAATAAAACCTATTGCCAAATGCAGCCGAACTGGTCGGGTTTCGGCATTACGTCAGACAAGGAGAAACAGGCTAACAGCGACTTTTTGAACAGTATTAAAAAGCAGTTGCCGGATTTCGAGGGCGTATGTGCGCAGGTTGCCGAAATGATACGCCTGGAGCGCGAAAGCAAGCAAGCAGCATACATGGAACTGTGGGCAAGAACCGAAGAGGCCGACCGCCTGCCCCTTTCCCCTGAAAAATACCTGCTCCATTTCGGAGAGAGCACCGGACGCAGAATATTACTGCAAAGCAGTGGCCTACACCCCACAATATTGGGGCAAAAACGCGATTACGATTGCTTTGACATTACCTTCCGCGACCACTACTCCACGCATTGGGAAGTTCGGTACGACCCGAACGATCTGCGAAAAGTGCTGGCAGTGAGTGAGGACGAAAGTCTGCAGTATATTCTTGAAGAAAAGTACATACAGCCCATGGCCCTTAAAGACCGTAAGGAGGGGGATAGTGAGCAGTTACAGCGCGTGCGCGAGTTTAACCGGCAACTGGAGGAGAAAGTCGCGGCTTCCGTATCGGGTGCACAAGCGACCGTGCGGGAGTTGTTCGACCGGAACCTACAGCTCGACACTTACAGAAAGCTGATGATAACCGACAGTGAGGGGCAGCATAAGAATTACAAAAAAGCAATCAAGCAAAAAAGTATTACTCCCGTTCCGGTCGTAGGAGAGGACGACGGGGACGATGATATTTTCGGAATGTATTAATATTAATTATAAAACACACGGATATGAACGAAATTCAAAAACAACAGATTGTAGAGCGATTGCGGAATTACTGCGAACGCTACGATAGCCAAAATCGCGCGGCTGCTTCGCTCAAAGGTGTAAGTTCCGCAACAGTAAGCCAAATGCTTAACGGCAACTGGGAGTTGATAAAAGACGAAATGTGGCGCAACGTGGCAAGCCAAATCGACTACAAGGCAGATCGCTGGGCAGCGGTTGAAACACGGGATTTTCGCATTATTACCCGCCTGTTGGTCGATGCGAAAGAGAACAGCCTTGTTATGGCTATTACAGGCAATGCCGGAAGTGGCAAAACCTTTACAATGCGGCATTTCTCGGAGAAAAACAAACACGTTTACCTGCTTTGCTGCAACGAGTACTGGAACCGCAAGCTATTCCTTTCAGAGCTATTGGCGGCCATAGGAAAAGACTATATCGGATATACTGTTGGCGAGATGATGTACGAGGCTATGCGCTTCTTAAAAAAGAAAGACCGGCCGCTATTGATCCTCGACGAGGCGGACAAATTGAGCGATCAGGTGCTTTACTTTTTTATTACGATGTACAACCAGCTCGAGGACAAGTGCGGCATTATTCTTACAGCTACTAACCACCTCGAAAAGAGGCTCAAGCGAGGTATAAAGCTAAATAAAAAAGGTTACAACGAGATATGGAGCCGTATCGGCCGAAAATGTATCGAGCTTAAAGGCGTAGGCGCCGCGGATATTGCTGCCGTATGCGAGGATAACGGAGTAACGGAGAGCCGCGTTATCGACACGATAATACGCGACAGCGAGGGCGATCTTCGGCGCGTAAAAAGAATGGTGCATGCCCATATAGCAAGCAAAAAAGTGAACGATTAAACAAAGTTTAAATGCGGATTAAAAGAGCGTTAACCGTTAATGAAATTCGGAGTTACAAGCCGGTTGAACTCGGTTTTGAGGGCGAATGGAAAGAAGCGATCGGAACACCGGAGCTGACCGGGACATGGATTGTTTGGGGAGGATCGGCAAACGGCAAAACGCGCTTTGCCCTGCAGCTGGCGAAGTACCTAACTCAATTCGGACGGGTGGCTTATAATTCGCTTGAGGAGGGGCTGAGTAAGTCGATGAAAGACGCCATTCTGGAGGTTGGAATACAAGGACGATTTGTTCTTCTCGACAAAGAACCTATCGACAAACTGGAGGAGCGACTTGCGAAGCCCAACAGCCCCAAAATTATAATAATAGACAGTTTGCAGTATACCGGATTATCCTATACCCAATACAGGCAGTTACGCGACAAATTTCGCGGCAAGCTCTTTATTTTTATCTCCCATGCAGAGGGACGCGAGCCGCGCGGTAATGTGGGTAAATCGGTCAAGTACGATGCTTTTGTAAAAATCTATGTAGAAGGTTACAAGGCATTCCCACAGAGTCGATACGGTGGGGGCAGGGAGTTTGTGATATGGGAGAAAGGGGCAGCTGATTATTGGGATTATAAATAAACACACTATGAGAAGAATAGAGGCGCAATTTGCAATGATGAACGGCAAAAGAGTAAAACACAGACTATTTCAAGCCGGGGAGTGGATTAGCTCTAATGAAAAGGGCGATATGATATATACGGAGGACGGGTACTCCATATATGCGGGCATATTTTGGGGCGACCGATCGAGCGCCTGTTTCGATGAAGGCTGGGAGGTTTTGGATTAAAATAAACACACACGGATATGGTAACAAAAAGCGACTTGGATGCTTTAAAATTGGAGGCAAAAATTGAGAGAGAGATGGGTGTTATTCGATATGTCTACATTTCTATCGAAAAAAGAGGAAAAACAGCGGAAGTGCTTCATAGGTACGATTTGCCTCGCGAAATTTATGAGAAGTATCACTGGGTTATCAGGTGGCGAATAGCTTACTGGCAATGTAAATATCCCCGAGAGCACATTTCAAGCTGTTTTTATTTTTACGACAAAAAAAGTGGCTTGGAGTTAGGATATAACACTCTATTAAGCAAGTATGTGTCTGCAAAGGCGCAAGTTACAAAAGTGAAAAATGCAATTGAGCAGTATATAAATTACGAGGGCCGGAACAATATGTTCTTTGACGAAAATACAGACGAGGTATTAGCTAAGGCAAGGGCTAAGCTAAAAGAAAAAGAACACAATTTGTCTTTGCTCGAAAATGAAATAGCGCAGTTAAAAAAACAAACACACGAAAACACACAGAAATGGTAACGCAACAAAAACGGCGGCTTTATAAGCTGCATTACAATTTGCGAAAAAAGGGCAATACCCTTAGCACCCGCGAGCGGTGGGTGGTTAAGCGGGCGGTGGAAGTGTCGCCCATCGAGCAGCGATGGCTTACGGAGCTTATTGGGCGGGGATATTGCGTTTCGGATGATATGTTTGCCCCCCCCCATTATTCGGAATTAGAAAATTAACGAACTAAATAACACAGACATGGCAACAACACTATTAGACAGACAGCAAAAGCAGCTTATTAAAAAGTTTCACACCCTGTTGGGGAAGGCGGGTATCGGGCAAAGCGGCAAGGAAGCGATCCTCGCCGGATATGGGGTAACGAGTACAAAGGAGTTGAGCGCATACGAGCTTCTCGAGGCGTGCAACGCGCTGGATAAGCTAAGCAACCCCAAGGCCGCAGAACTGGACACATGGCGCAAGCGGGTAATCGCGGCGCTGTTCGACTATTTTAACGCGGTAGGGACTAATGCTGATATGGATTTGGTAAAGGGTACGGCCTGCCGGGCGGCACAGGCGAGCAGCTTTAACCGAATCGGGCTCGAAGACCTCCGCGCAATCTACTCCGGGTTTAGCAAAAAGGCTAAGACCGTGCGCCGGGGCTGGGAGGCAGCAAACGAAAAGATAAACGAAATAAAGTCCTTAAACTAATGGAAGAAAGAAAAGAACTAAAGGAGCTTAACGCTCGGGCCGACGCCTTGCGGAGCAAGCTGCTTAAGCTTTCCGCCTTTTCCCCCGATTTCGGAGAGGTGGTGCGGGAACTGCATGCTATCGAGGCGAAGATAGCTATAAAGACTTACAGAAAACCGTACGGGTGCCACAGCGGTGGGGTCGATACGGCCAAATTTGTGGAGGGATTTCGGATATGAAAACTTTGTTGTACGTCTTATTTGATCGCCTGTTAAGCGATCCGGCCAACACGCGTATTTGTCTCGTTGGGCTTCTTGCGGCGGCCGCCTACTTCGGTATAAGAATCTTTGTCGCTTTTTTATAAACAATTAAAAACTAAAAAAATATGATTACAAAAACACTTAAAAACATACCCGGAACGGGGTATTTTTTGGGCCTCTCGGCCGTATTTGTCGCGATGAGATTGCTGGGTGCTATCGACTGGCCTTGGTGCTGGGTACTTGCGCCGCTGTGGATACCCGCTATCCCCATCGCGATAATTACTATAGCATACTGTATAACAATACTTTTAACCCTTAAAAAATAAAGATTATGGCAAAAAGAGAAAAGAAAATCGTCCACACGTGCGTAACGAGCGAAGAAATGGAGCAAGCTTTTAGCGATTACGCAACGGCCGATGCCCGGCTGGCGAAAATTAACGCTACCATGGACGTAAAATTTACCGAAATTCGCGACAAGTATGCGGACGAAATCGGCAAGCTAAGCGAGGCGAAAGACAAAGCCTTCGACGTAATGCAAGCCTGGGCGATGGAAAATCGCGACGAGGTTTTTGCGAAAAAGAAAAGCTACGAAAGCACGCACGGAGTTATCGGTTTCCGTACCGGTACCCCGAAATTGAAAACCTTAAAAGGCTTTACCTGGGGCGCTGTAACGAACCTGCTAAAAGAGTTCCTGCCGGGCTATGTGCGCATAAGCGAAGAGCCGGCTAAAGACAAGCTCCTCGCCGATCGCGAGCTTCCGGAAACGGTAGAACTTTTTGCAAAATGCGGGATTAGCGTTGTGCAGGACGAGACCTTCTTCGTAGAGCCGAAAAAGGAAGAAAGTAATTGAATTATGAATTATAAATTATTGAATTATGCACAACTGGTTTGAATGTAAAGTAAGATATGATAAGACGACGGAAAACGGACTAATAAAAACCGTTACCGAGCCTTATTTGGTGGACGCGCTCTCGTTTACCGAGGCGGAAGCTCGCATTGTAGAGCAAATGAAACCGTTTATATCCGGCGAATTTCAGGTTTCTGGAATCCGACATCGAAATTTCGCTGAAACGTTTTTATCGAAAACCGGGGATAGATATTACAGTGTACGGCTGGCGTTTATCTCGCTTGATGAAAAAAGCGGAACAGAAAAACGGCAGATGGTTAATGTGCTTGCACAAGCAAGTACGCTCAAAGAGGCGTTAGATACCGTTACCTATGAAATGGGTAAAACGGTGGTTGATTATCAATTTGTTGGAATTGTGGAAACGCCGATTATGGATATTTTCTCTTGCAAATCGGAAGAATAGATTTACCCCATCCCGGGCCCGCCTGACCGCGCCCCCGGGAGCAATCGGCGCAAGCGCAGCGGCGCC
>BDEJ01000001.1 GCA_001653155.1 Porphyromonadaceae bacterium H1 | reverse complement strand
TTTTCCCCAATGCGGTTGCGAAAATGCACCAATTCGGAAGAAGCACAAGGAGCACCGGGTGTAAACTCTTGCATGCCACAGAAGTACTGATAATAAGCATTTTCACTCCATTGTTCCACAACGGATTCATCTGAGAGATTGCGAAGATGCTTGAGAATCAACAAGCCACACATCAGACGAATGGGTTTAGCAGGGCGACCATTGTTCTGACAATACAAAGGCTCGAAAGCCGTATCGAATTTTTCCCAATCTATTTTGTCGGCCAATTGGTAGAGTGGGTGCGATGAATTCAGCATCTCTGATAGACTGCTGAATAATGAAGGGCTATTATGGGGCTTTTTAATCATAAAATCTGCAAGTTTCCTGTTACAAAGGTAAGAAAACTTGCAGATTTATCAAAGGGTTTCGAAGATTAATTTGCTGAATATCAAACAATATGTGGTTTTTTAAGGGGCGACTAATTATCTTCTTTTTCCGCTTCCGCCTTTGTATCTTATTCAATGACGATTTTTTTAGCTTTTTGCAGGTTTTCGATAAACATAAGTTTTTCCATCCGAATGCCATACGGAGAAAGCCTGCTGTCGGAGTAAATCTATAATGGGGACAGGCTTAAACGGGGCCGAAAGTTCAAGTATAGTTCCCTCCGGCAAGGTCTCTGCCTGATACAAAATTTGCTGCATCGGACTGGAACCCGATTCAATAATCGGTCCAGCATCGAAGCGAATAGTAACACGAGCCTCCTCAAACCAATCGGGCCTACTTTCGATTTCGACATTCTCGAATTGGCATTCACAGGTTTCGAGAGGAGCTAATCCCGCCTCCTGACGCAGACGCTGTACCAAAAAAGCCGGAGAAAGGCCGGCAATTTTTGCTGCCTGTTCCAAGCTAGCAACCCGCGCCACACTACGCCTCAACACCGGATTTTGCAATTTAGAGAACACAGGCGATAGATCTATCAGACAGGCTTCCAAGTGAGGATAAGCATCCAAAACTGCTGCAACCTTAGTATGAATATCTATTTGCATCGTATCGGAATTATTTCGAGGTATAAGAAAGTAAACGCTGATCCCCCTGTAGAGCACGCAAATCGGTTATATCCTGCGTAAATTCGACAACTCCAAGATATTCATTGTCTTTACCTCTCAATGCAATATAGTCGATATAGACAAAGCGCCCTTTGAAATTTGATATCCAAAAGGCTGCGCTGTTCTCTTTGCCGGATTTGAAATCACTAATTATTTGCTCGACGATATGTACGCTATGCGGTGGATGACACATGCGAACATCCCGACCAATAATGGAGCGGTTGCGTTCGAAGACTCGTTTCGGGCTGTGTGAAAAGAATTTCACCTTATCGTCCTTATCCACAAAGGTTATATCCACCGGCAGTAAACGGAAAAGCGCCTCCAATTCGTGCACATCGAAACTACCCGACGAGAGACGTATTGGCCCACCGGAAGAATAAGCAGGCTCTCCTTCTCCGATAAGCGACCTCGAGTCTCCTTTCCATTCAACCTGCGGGTCGTAAAGGCAGAATCCAAAATCAGGAGTCTCTTCATAAATCTGCCGCCAATTTTGCTCGTTTAAAGCATCCAGGCACATCGGTAAAAGAATTTCCTCCTCCTTCATAATCATACCTTCGATAGCATCCAAAACCGGTAATAAAAGTAAAGGAATAATCCCCTCAAGTTCATGTTTACCAATCGTCTCTTCGCGAAGTGCTTCGTGAGCAGCCTTCAGGAACTCACGCGTTTCGTCGTGTTTTCCCCACATCACTTTCGGAGGCCCGGTTATCCCTTGCCTCTCCATAAAAGGGAAAAGCAAATATTCTTTTTTGAGATAGTGCTTATCCACATCAGCCAACTCATTAAAAAGGCTTCGGATGTGCATTACGAAATCTCTTATTTCGTTTTCCTTTACCTTCGGGAGCTGCTCAAACAGCATCCTGAGCTGTCGAATCCGTGCCTCCAAAGCACGATTTTCTTGCTTGAAGGTATCTACCGGATGGCCTTGAGGCACTTCCTGAGCAGCTGAGGTATCGATATGTCCATCAAGCACGGAGGTATGAATATCACAAAGGCTCAGGATTTCTTCAACGGGAAGACCTTCAGCAATAAGTTCCTGCTCGACCTTCACCACATGATCATAAGGCACACTGCGTAACAACTCGATCAAACGCTTCCGTACGATATCAGGCGCTTCGCCACGGTGCAATTGCAGAATCAGATGCTTAAGCATCTCTTTCCGTTTTTCGGAATTATTAATTATTTCACTCATAGACATCAGACTTTTATCATTGTCAACAACATTTTAAAACTCTCCACGGCATGCAGGGCATGAGGTACATGAGCCGGCATAACAATAGCCTGACCGGCTTTCAAAAGATGAGGAAATCCAGCAATACGAATCTCAGTTTCTCCCTCAAGAACTTGTACAAAAGCATCGAAAGCAGCCGTATGCTCACTCAAACCTTGGCCTTTATCAAAAGAAAAAAGAGTTACATTACCGGAAGTATTCTTCACTATTTGCTTGCTAACAATACCGCCCTCGGAATATTCAATTTGCTCTTTCAAATCGCAAACTGTATTTTTTCCAGAAATTGAATCTACAGTCATAAGTATCGTAAATATATTTAAGTTCGGAGCAAAAGTAGAACATTACCAGCACAAAAATTGTATCGAATGTTACAAGGCGGGCATTTTGTTTCTTAAATAGGCACAAAACATTATTCCAAAGCAACTTTCAGAGCTTGCATATCTTTCAGAAAAACTGATTTATTGCTCATTTCCACAAAACCTTCTTTTTCCAGCTCGGAAAAAGCCCGAGCTAAGGACGGACGAGCTACTCCAAAGCGATCTGCCAATTCTTGCTGCGTATAGCGCAATTTCAAGTGAGTAGATTTTTCAACCCTGTACTCATCCAACAAATAATGAATTATTTTAACCCGAAGCGATTTAAAGACGTGGAACATAAGCTTCTCCGAAAGGAAACGCGATCGATTGGAAATTACAGTAAGGAAGTTCGACAAAATCAGCTGATTTTCCTGCATCATATCCAGCAAAACGGAACGGGTAAAATTAAGCACTACAGCCTCTCGCAACACATACAAACTCACCGGACTGCGGTTGATGTCAGGAAAAATAAATGCAGGAGCAAGCAAGTCATTTTCGTGTAACTCGTCGATAATAATCTGCCGACCCGAAGAGTCCACCATTTGGGCCTGCAGTAAACCTTCGACTAAAATCATCAACTTATTACAAGGATCGTTTTGTAGAAAAACAAAATCCTTCTCTCGAAACCTTGTCAATTTGTGCGGATACTCTTGTAACACAGCCTCGATTTCCGAAAGGCCCATGCCTTTAAAAAGGGAGCAATTTTGTAACTTTTCTTCCATAAAAAAGCAGCAGAAATAATCTTTTAGAAAAACAATTTGCAATTGCAAAAAGTTTTCAGGGATAAGATCCAAAGAAACAACAAAACTATAAAAATCAGATATTTAAACAATATCCCACATCTTAAAATAAGGATATTCCTTCTTATACACATCAGCAAATACCCAAGGATGGGGATAAGCAGTCATTAAATTTACGAAAGCAGGAAGTTGCCGCTTTTTTTAAATAAAACTCTCCACCAAGCTCAAATTTCCCATCAGAAGGCTTATTTACAAAGTCAGACAGAAGAGCTATAAGAGCCGGAACAAGACTAAATCACAAGACTTAACGAAAATAATTCACCCGAAAATTTGCATAAACAAAAATAAAAGCCTACTTTTGCAAACTGTTTTTCGAGAAGGAAAGTAACAACAAAATAAAGATATACGATAATGTCAAAAATTTGTCAAATCACCGGCAAAAAAGCAATGGTAGGAAACAACGTTTCACACTCGAAGCGCCGCACAAAAAGAACTTTTGACGTCAACCTCTTCACTAAAAAGTTTTACTGGGTTGAGCAAGATATGTGGATCAGTTTAAAGATTTCTGCTGCCGGACTACGCACTATTAACAAAATAGGTTTGGATGCTGCCATTAAGAAAGCAGCCGAAAAAGGGTATTTATACGCATAAATAAAGGAAGGAGCACGAAATGGCAAAAAAATCAAAAGAAGCAAGAGTACAGGTTATACTGGAATGCACAGAGCATAAAGAAAGCGGCATGCCCGGCACATCGCGCTACATCACGGTAAAAAACAGAAAAAACACAACCGGACGATTGGAACTCAAAAAATACAATCCGATTCTGAAGCGGGTAACGGTACACAAAGAAATTAAATAAAAAGGATTTAGACTATGGCAAAGAAAGCGGTTGCGACTCTGCGAACAAAAGGGGAAGGACGTGGCTATGCAAAAGTTATAAAGATGGTGAAGTCACCCAAGAACGGAGCATACGTCTTCCAGGAAGAAATGGTTCTCAACGAACAAGTAAAAGATGTTTTGGCGAAATAACACAGCCATTTAACAGCATTGACGACATAAAAAATCCCCTCATTTTAATTAAAATGAGGGGATTTTTGTTAGGACGCAAAAAAGCCGTAACTTTGTTCTGCAATTTTGTCAAAACGGGAAAATCCTCCTCGGTAAAATTTAACATTCAAACTCAACTATGGGCCTTTTTAATTTATTCAACAAAGAAAAGAAAGAGGTATTAGACCAAGGTCTGTCGAAAACGAAAGAGAGCGTTTTCTCAAAACTTACGCGAGCCGTTGCCGGAAAATCAAAAATAGACGACGAGGTGCTGGATAACCTCGAAGAAGTCCTCATCACTTCCGATGTAGGTGTGGAAACGACACTTCGCATCATCGAACGCATTCAAAAGCGAGTATCACGGGACAAGTATCTGAATGCGGATGAACTGAACAGCATCCTTCGGGACGAAATCAGCGAACTACTGCTCGAAAACAACTCGTCCACCACGTCTGATTTCTCCGATCCGCTCCAGGAAACACCATACGTAATCATGGTAGTAGGTGTGAACGGTGTGGGCAAAACAACAACCATCGGCAAGTTAGCGCACCAGTTTTCCAAAGCAGGCAAGAAGGTCTTTTTAGGTGCAGCCGATACATTCAGAGCGGCTGCCGTCGAGCAGCTTGTTGTATGGGGCGAACGCACGCAGGCAAACGTCATCAAACAAAAAATGGGAGCCGATCCCGCTTCGGTAGCCTACGACACGGTTTCTTCGGCAAAAGCAAACGGAGCCGATGTGGTAATCATTGATACGGCGGGCAGGTTGCACAACAAAGTCAACCTTATGAACGAGCTCACGAAAATAAAGAATGTAATCCAAAAAGTAGTTCCCAACGCCCCACATGAGGTTTTACTGGTTTTAGATGGCTCCACAGGGCAAAATGCCTTCGAGCAAGCCAAGCAATTCACCAAAGCGACCGATGTAAGCGCCCTCGCCATTACAAAACTGGACGGAACGGCAAAAGGAGGCGTAGTAATTGGCATTTCGGATCAGTTCAAAATTCCGGTAAAATACATCGGGCTGGGCGAAGGTATGGATCATTTGCAGGTATTTGACCGCAAAAACTTTGTGAACTCTTTATTTGAACAGTAATTATTCAGGCAGAAGAAAACGATTCTCAACTCAGGAACATATATAATGGAAACACAAGAAAACCAACTGAACATTGAACTCTCCGCCGAAGTGGCCGAGGGCACCTATTCCAATCTGGCTATCATCTCTCATTCCAGCTCGGAATTCGTACTGGATTTCATCCGCATCATGCCGGGAACCCCGAAGGCAAACGTAAAATCGCGCATCATCCTCACACCGGAACATGCCAAGCGCTTACTTTTTGCCCTTCAAGAGAACATTGCAAAATACGAACAACAAAACGGAACAATAAAACTATCCGAAAATCATCCGGCTTCTTCTATGCCCATGGGATTCGGCGGAGGCGAGGCTTAAAGACAGAAGCAGAATCTGCAAGCGACAAGAGGCAATCCCGGAAAAATATTGTTGTACTAAATCTTTTTACGTACTTTTGTTGGCCTTATTAAAAAAATCCCTTTCGAGAGGGGAGGCAACAAAAAACCGACTCAAAGAGGAAAAACAAAGCAGCGGAAATGAGACACATACGAATACATAAAGAAGGAAAGTTCATCCTGTTAAGTTTATTATTCATCTTATTCGTTTTCAACCTGATAATTTTCATCCAATACACAGGCAAAACATTTGCAATCAATACCGTATTTTCGGCAATGATTTTTGCTTTTTTTGCCTATTTCTTCCGCAACCCTTCGCGCATAATCGAAATCGACGATCCGAGCTTGGTGGTAGCTCCGGCCGACGGTACGATCGTTGCAATCGAACCTGTTGAAGAACACGAATATTTCGGAGGAGAGAAACGCATACAAGTCTCTATTTTCATGTCCGTGTTCAACGTACACGCCAATTGGTATCCGGTTACGGGAACGGTTATAAAGTCGACACACCATGAAGGAAGACATCACGTAGCCTACCTTCCTAAGTCAAGCACTGAAAACGAGCGTTCAACGGTCGTTATCGAAACCCCTAATAAAACACAGATTCTTCTTCGCCAGATAGCCGGAGCCTTAGCGCGACGCATTGTAACCTATGCCCACCCCGGAAAGCCCTGCCATGTGAACGAGCACTTGGGTTTCATAAAGTTTGGTTCACGCGTAGATTTATTTTTCCCTCTGGACACCGAAATTTATGTAAAGATGGGAGAAAAAACCGTCGGTAACGAGACTATAATTGCACGCCTGAACGAATAGACAATGACCATCAGCGAAGCACAACAGCAGGTTGACGCATGGATACGGCAATACGGCGTTCGTTATTTCAGCGAACTGACAAACTTTGCCATCCTAACCGAAGAAGTTGGAGAGTTAGCCCGTATTTTTGCACGAAAATACGGAGAACAGTCTTCCAAAGAGTCGGAAACCGACAAGGACTTAGCCGATGAGATGGCAGATGTGCTTTGGGTATTGCTCTGCCTCGCCAATCAAACGGGTGTCGATCTCAACGAAGCATTAAAGAAGAATTTCGAGAAAAAAACGCTCCGCGACAGGCAGCGCCATCATAACAATCCAAAACTGAATACGAAATCTCAAAAATAGCCCTATGCCAAACATATCGGAACTGTTCAAGGCTTACAGAACTCAGCTCGACCTCAGAGCCGTACAGGAAGACATCCAAAAAATTCTGAAAGCACATTACGATGCGAACAATACGGCTGAAGTGTATAAAAAATGCTTGAACTGCATCGATTTAACCTCACTCAACGGAAGCGACACAAAGTCGGAAATTGTCGCAATGACAGAAAAAGTAAACAACTTCAAAAAGTACTTTCCGCACCTAGATAATGTTGCTGCCATCTGTGTTTACCCATCTTTAGTCCCGACGGTAAAAGAGCATCTAAGCGAGGAGATCGGCATTGCCGCCGTTTCCGCCTGTTTCCCGGCATCGCAAAGCTTTCTGGAAGTAAAAATAGCCGAAACGGCAATGACTGTTTTAGCAGGAGCCACTGAAATAGATGTAGTCATCTCTATCGGCAAGTTTCTGGAAGAAGACTACGAAGAAGTTTACGAAGAGCTGAGCGAGATAAAGGCGGCTTGTCGGGACGCTCACCTCAAAGTAATACTGGAAACCGGAGTACTGGAGCATCCCGAAAAGATCAAGAAAGCCTCACTTATTGCCATGGCAGCCGGAGCCGATTTTATCAAAACATCCACCGGAAAAGTACCTGTTTCGGCCACGTTGGAAGCAAGCTACGTCATGTGTCATGCCATAAAAGAATGGAAGGAAAAAAACAACCTGAAAATAGGTTACAAACCGGCCGGAGGCATCTCAACAACAGAAGAAGCGGTAAAACACTACACCTTAGTTAAGGAAATTTTAGGAGAAGACTGGCTGAACAACAAGCTATTCCGATTCGGAGCAAGCCGCCTTGCCAACAACCTGCTCAGCTCCATCGAAGGAAAAGAAACGAAGTACTTTTAAATAAAAAGTTTAAACGAAGAGTGATTCCCGTGCGAAATTCGCGAAACACCCGCAATCGAGGTGCAAAGAATCACTCCACGGTTTTTCCTACTCCCAAAGTTTCACGCAAGGAAAAGAGAGGTGTTGCCATCAAACAAGTTTTTACTATATTTGCATTTTGTAAAATCCAATCAATAAAAAAGAAACATGAACTTATTAAGCATTTTATTACAAGCGGCCGGAGCCGAGCAAGCAAATCCTATGGGGGGCTATTCCGGAATCATCATGATGGTATTAATCGTTGTGGTATTCTACTTCTTTTTAATACGGCCTCAAAACAAACGCCGGAAAGAAATAGAAAAACAACGCCAAGCGATGAAAGTCGGCGATCGGGTTGTAACTTCAGGAGGCATCTACGGAAAAGTAAAAGAACTATCGGACAACACCGTATTGCTCGAAGTAGCTGAAAACGTACGTATCAAAGTTGATAAAAATTCCGTATTTCCATCGGCCGAAGACATACAGACCGCCGCAAAATAATCCGGTCTTATGGCTGATTATAAGCAAATACGTATTTTAAAAATCTACTGGACAAAGCTTAAAACATTTTTCTTATCGAGGAATGTTTTAAGCTTTATATTCTTTTTGGCCCTTTCTACTGTGTTTTGGTTTATCAACACTCTGGAAAAAGAGCGCGAAACCACCCTATCCATTCCCATTCGATACGCCCACATCCCGAAAAACATCCAACTGACCAACACCCCTGAAAGCAAGCTAAGCCTCTCGATAAAAGACAAGGGAGCTAACTTACTGAACTATTACAGCAAAAAAACACTCCCGGTAACGATTGATTTAAATCGAACTTTTTATGAAAAAGGCTCGATCATGATTACCTCGGATGAATTGCTTGCCAAAGTATCGAAACAAACACTGCCGACCACTGTCATACAGTCCATCTCACCCGACACCCTCTTTATTCAATACGAAAAGTTAAGCCAGCGCGTAGTGCCGATACGGATTTCAGGAAACATCGAATTGGCGCAGCAATACACCCTGAACGAGGAAGTTCGGATAGAGCCTGCGGAAATTACCGTTTTTGGGCCTAAATACATCCTAGACACACTGACTTTCATCCGAACGGAAGAGATCGATTTTAAAGACATACAAGACACGGTATCGAAACGGATTAAACTCAACCCTCAGGAAAATTTACGCTTCTCGACTCATGAAGCGGACATCCATATCGTATCGGAAATGTTTACGGAAAAAGACATCAAACTCCCGATTACCTGCATCAATTGTCCGGGTAACCTGATGGTTCGGACCTTTCCGACTTCGGTAAACGTAAAATTCAACGTCGGCCTAAGCCGTTTTAACGAAACAGAGAACATCAAAGTTATTTTGGATTACAACGAAATAGAAGCAGGAAGCGCCAAACAGCGCCTGAAGCCGGTCTGCCCGGACAGCTATATCTCCAACATCCGCTTATCACCCGAAGAAGTAGAATTTATCTTAGAACCCAAATAATTAAATCTCATGCTCCAACGAATCCAATCTCTTTATTTATTGCTGACAGCCTTGCTGTTTTGTCTTGGTTTTTGTCTGCCCACGGCCTACCTAACGAACGGAGGCGACTCATTCCTGTTAAATTACAAGGGAGTTTACCAGCTAAGCTCCGATATAGAGAGCTTCTTATCACCCGTTTGGGGTATTACAACATTTGCCGTTGCAGGTATAGTCCTTGCATTATTAACAACCTTCCTTTTTAAAAACAGAAAGTTGCAAATAAAGCTCATTTACGTAAGCATCGTAAACATCATATTCTGTTACGCATCCATCTATGCCTATCTCTCTGCCGCCATCGAACGTCACGGGGCGTCTTGGAGTCTGAGTTATGCAGCAGTCCTGCCCGGGATTTCGTTAATTCTTTGCCTATTAGCCCTTTCGGCCATAAAGAAGGACGAGGCTCTGGTAAAGTCACACGAGCGTCTGCGTTGAGCTTTACCGGATGGATCGAAGGCAAAAAACTTTTGCAGAACATTGAAATTAAGTATTTAGTTTCCAAATATTTTTCTTTGAAGCTCTGGAATTAATTCCGTATATTTGCACTTTCATCACCCGCAACAAGGTATGCTGATTTATATACTAATAACATTATTTTTTGTTTTCCTAAACGGTTTTTTCGTTGCTGCAGAGTTTGCAATCGTCAAAGTGCGCTCTTCCCAGCTCGAATTGAAAGTACAGGCCGGCAACCGCTCCGCCATTCTTTCGAAGCATATCGTCGAACACCTCGATGCCTACCTTGCAGCCACGCAGTTAGGCATAACATTAGCCTCTTTAGCCTTAGGATGGATCGGTGAACCGGTCGTATCCAAACTCATCATCGGATTCATGCAGCTATTCGACGTGTCAATCAGTGAATCAGTAGCCTATACCATATCCCTGCCGATAGCCTTCATCATCATCACCATTTTACACATTGTATTTGGCGAATTGGCTCCCAAATCTTTAGCCATACAGCGTTCGGAGCAAACAACCCTCTTTGTGGCCTATCCCTTACAATTATTTTACTGGATCTGCCGTCCCATCATTTGGGCACTCAACGGATTTGCAAACTTCATACTAAAACTTGTCGGTCTTCACTCAGTTTCGGAGCAGGAATCCTATACCAGTGACGAGTTGAAATACCTGATCAACCAGGCAAAAGGACAAAGCGAGAGTGACAATATAGTCGAAGAGGCAAAATACGACATCATTAAAAATGCTTTTGAATTTTCGGAGCGAACAGCCCGACAAATCATGGTGCCTCGTACCCAAATGGTAGCCATTGATATAAACGACTACGACAAAAAGACGATTGACTACGTTATTGAAGAAAGTTTTTCACGTATTCCCTGCTATGAGGACAGTATCGACAACATCGTAGGTGTAGTTTACCTGAAAGATATTCTGAAAAGCCTCAGACAAGACAAGCCTCTTGATATCAAACCTTTGATACGCCCCGTTTCCTTCATACCGGAAAGCAAGCGCATTGTACAGCAACTCAAAGAGTTCCAGATAAAACGTCAACAAATAGCCATCGTACTCAACGAATACGGCGGCGTCGAAGGAATCATTACAATGGAAGATATTTTGGAGGAACTCGTGGGTGAGATTCAAGACGAATCGGACAACGAAACGCCTTTTGTCGAGCAAACCGGCAAGGACACCTACTCCATACTTGCCACCTCAGCGCTCAACGACATTAACAACGAGCTGCCTCACTCCATAGACAAAGAGAAACAGTATGACACCCTGGCCGGATACCTGATTGATAAATTCGGAAGAATACCCGGAATCAACGAAAAACTGGAGGCCGAAGGCTACGAATTTACCATACTGAATAAAAGCAAAACATCTATAATATTAGTACAAGCCAAGGACTTAACCTTTGCAGAAGAAACGGAAGCAGAAGAAACAAAAGAAACGGACAAGTAAAACACAATTCCCGCTCCAAAACCTCCGTGCAGAACAGCAACCGCCAGCCGGAACAAAAATGACGCAGAACTCAGACATACAGCAGCTCGCTCATCAATTCACACAATACACAAACCGCAACATCTTCCTGACCGGAAAAGCGGGAACGGGAAAGACTACGTTTTTACAACGTTTGCGCGAAAGTACGGAAAAACAAATAGCAGTTGTCGCTCCTACGGGCGTAGCCGCTATCAATGCCGGAGGGACGACCATTCACTCTTTCTTTCAATTACCTCTGAGTCCTTTTATACCGAGCGAAGCTGGCAGGAAAGACCTGATCGCCAAGCTAAAGATGCAGACACAGCGACGCGAAGTAATTCGCTCCTTAGAGCTGCTGGTAATAGACGAGGTAAGCATGGTACGCGCCGATGTGATGGATGCTATAGACTGCATACTGCGTCATCTGCGCTATCGTCATAACGAAGCTTTCGGTGGCGTACAGGTCGTTTTCATCGGCGACCTCTACCAACTGTCTCCCGTAGCAAAAGCTGATGAATGGCAGATTCTCTCATCCTTTTACCGAAGTCCTTACTTTTTTCACAGTCAAGTGCTGCTGCAAGAGCAGGTGGTTTATATTGAATTCGAAAAGATATTCCGCCAGCAGGACATGAGCTTCATCCGGCTTCTGAATGAAATCCGGAACAACAAGCTTTCCGAAGAAGGTTTGCAGTTGCTAAAGAGCCGTCACAAGCCCGGCTTCATAGCCCCAAAGCACGAAAGCTACATCACTCTCAGCACGCATAACTACAAAGCCGATCAGATAAATGCCGACGAACTGAGTGCATTAAAAGGTAAAACAAAAACATTTAAAGCTAAAATAAGCGGAGACTTTCCTGAAAAAAGCTTCCCCATGGAAGAAAATCTCGAACTCAAAGAAGGAGCAAGAGTCATGTTCGTAAAGAACGATACGGAAACTCCTCGGCGTTTTTTCAACGGAAAAATCGGAGAGATTACAGAGCTAAACAGCGAAAGCATAACGGTACAATGCGGCGACGGAGAAAACATTGAGGTAAAGCCGATGACCTGGCATAATATACGCTACACACGAAACGAGAAAAAACTGACTATAGACGAAGAGATACTCGGCAGTTTCACACAATTCCCCCTGCGCCTGGCTTGGGCTATCACCATCCATAAAAGCCAAGGTTTAACCTTCGATAAAGCAATTATTGATGCGGGAGAAGCCTTCGCTCCCGGACAGGTATACGTTGCTCTCAGCCGTTGCCGTTCTTTAGACGGTTTAGTGCTCCTGAACGAGATAAACAAGGTTTCGCTCGAAAGCGATCAGGAAATCATCCGCTTCTCTTCAAAATACGCACATTCCTCCGTCAACCTGTTGCAGCAGTTGGATCTTGCCAAACAAAACTTTCAACGTAGCTTGCTGCTGAGCATATTCGACTTCAGAACCCTGCAAAGCATGGCTCAAGGCTGGCAGAAAAGCTGTCAAGATGCAGCAAGCTCCTTTGACGCCGATACTGCAGGTTTTGTTCAAGGTATAATCAAACAAATCAATGAGATACAGCAGATAGGACAAAAATTTCAGGATCAACTCATCCGAATCAGCCAAACGGATGAGCTGCCGATACAAGAAAGGTTGGAGGCGGCTGCCGCTTATTTCAGCGAGAAGCTGAGCGTCCTAAGCGAAAGTATCAATGAATCATCGGCTTCAACAGACAGCTACCAGCATGCACAACATTACGACAAGAGCCTTAAAGAGCTGTTTATTCTTACGCAACAAAAGAAACATCTCATTGCTGGCATAAAAGACGGATTCGACACGGGTACATATTTTAAGCTAAAAAATGGCTTCAGGACACCGGTCTTCCGCAAAAGTTCTTATGCCAAAAACAACACACAAAGAGCAGGCTCGAGCCATCCGCAACTGCTTCAACAGCTTTTCAGGCTGCGAAACACCTTATCTGAGGCCGGTAATTTACCCATATACCTGATCGCTGCAAGTTCTACTTTAGTTGAGATGGCCGAATATCTGCCGCAAAACTCTAAAGAACTTCTGCGCATAAAAGGATTTGGTCCCGTAAAAACAGAAAGATACGGTGCTGATTTTCTGGAAGTCATTGCCGATTACTGCACACAAAACGGCCTCGAATCGCGCATACAGGAGGTAAAGGGGAATTCGAAGGATCCTGCTGCAAAGCCTAAGCGAAACCCGGGTGAGACCTATCGGCAAAGCCTCGCAATGTTCGAAGCCGGCCAAAGCATCGAAAGTATTGCTTCAGAGCGCAATCTGAGCATCAACACCGTTGCTGGACATCTGGCCCGCTTCATCCGATCGGGAGAGCTCGACATCAAGCAGCTGATCGAAGAAGAGCGATGCCGGAACGCCCTCCTCTTAATCAGCGAGGCAAATAAGCAAACAGGAAGTAAATACCAGGCTCTCAGCAAGGAGTTTTCAAATACGGAGATTACCCTACTGTTGGCGTGGTTAAACAGTCCGAAGAAATCCGCAATAACATAAAAAAACAGATACAGACAATAAAAAGACATGCAGACAGTTTTCAGGCCCAAACTTTTCGAAACACTCAAAAGCTATAACAAAGAACAGTTTTATGCTGACCTCATGGCCGGTATCATTGTAGGAATAGTAGCGCTACCTTTGGCCATAGCCTTTGGGATTGCCTCAGGCGTATCACCGGAAAAAGGACTTTTTACAGCCATCATAGCCGGCTTTCTCATCTCCTTTTTTGGAGGTAGTCGTGTGCAGATAGGTGGCCCGACAGGTGCTTTCATCGTAATTGTATACGGTATCATACAACAATTCGGTATCACCGGTTTGATTATAGCTACGATGATAGCCGGAGTGATGCTGATAGCTTTGGGACTGCTGCGTCTCGGTTCGGTCATCAAGTTTATTCCCTACCCCGTTGTCGTAGGTTTCACGAGCGGAATAGCCCTTACGATACTGGCCTCCCAAATAAAAGACCTTCTCGGCTTGCAAACCGGCTCTCTTCCGGCAGATTTCATCGAGAAATGGATTGTTTACGCCGAAAATATCGGAAGTATAAACCCATGGGCTACAGGCACATCCATCCTCACCATTGCCATCATTGCTCTAACGCCGCGCTTTTCGAAGAAAATCCCCGGTTCTCTAATCGCTCTAATTGTAGTTACCATCATAGCGGCTGTATTGCGTCACTATTTCGACATAAACGCCATCGAAACCATCGGCGATCGCTTTAGTATTGATCCCACGCTTCCCACGGCCGAAACACCCCCCATCACATTTCAGGCAATACGCATGCTCCTGCCGACGGCATTTACCATAGCGATATTGGGGGCGATAGAATCACTTTTGTCGGCAACGGTGGCCGACGGAGCCATAGCCGATCGCCACGACTCCAATACCGAACTTATAGCACAAGGTATAGCCAACCTCATCACACCGATATTCGGAGGCATACCCGCTACCGGAGCAATAGCCCGAACAATGACCAACATCAACAACGGAGGACGCAGCCCCGTAGCAGGCATCATTCATGCAGCAGTGCTGCTGCTCATCCTGCTGTTTCTCGGCAATCTCACGCGCCACATTCCCATGGCCTGTCTGGCAGGCGTATTGGCTGTGGTAGCCTACAACATGAGTCAGTGGCGAACTTTCAAGTCGCTCCTTGGTTCGTCGCGTTCCGAAACACTTGTTCTCATCACTACCTTCCTGCTCACCGTCATTTTCGATCTGACCATAGCCATTGAGGTAGGCCTCCTGCTGGCCATACTGCTCTTCACACGACGCATGTCGCAAACAGCTTCTGTGGCTTTATTCAAAGACCGCATCAGCACAGCGACCGACTCCGGAGTAAAACGCGAGGAGCATGAGTTGCAACTGCCTCAAAACGTAGAAGTATATGAAATAGAAGGGCCTTTTTTCTTTGGCGTAGCAAATAAGTTCGAAGAAGTGATGAAAAACATTGCGGAGCGACCTGAGGTACGCATCATACGCATGCGGAAAGTTCCCTTTATCGACACAACAGGACTTCACAACCTGAGAAACCTGATACAGTCTTCGCAAAAAGAAGGGATAAAGATATTCTTATCCGGTGTAAATACTGAGGTACGAAAAGAATTACAACGAGCCGACATACAGGAACTTATAGGAAGCGATGGAATCTGCATCAATATCGAAGAAGCCATTGAAAGAGCTCAATTGCATCTCGCAAGAAATGAAGAAGAATAAACTTTAAATCAAAAAAACAAGCGAGCAAGCAATCAGAAATTTGTATTTTTGCAAAACACTTAAAAAAACGCCTTATGCAAAACACTCAAAACATTCAGGACATTGTTGCACACTTTCGAATCGAAGGTGAAGTCGACAGCATAAGCCCTCTCAAGATTGGGCACATCAACGATTCTTATATCATCAGGAATAAGAAAGAAGGACATCCCTCCTACTTTCTTCAACGGATAAATCATCACATATTCCGCGATGTTGCAGGACTTCAACAAAACATCAGCCTGGTAACAGACCACCTGCGACGCAAGTTAAGCGAGGCCGGAGAAACGGATCTTGATCGCAAAGTTCTTCAGCTCATCACAACAACAGGCGATAAACTCTACCACAAGGATGCAGAAGGCAATTTCTGGCGAATGTACATCAACATAGAAGAAGCACAAAGCTTCGATACCATTACTCCGGGGTTGGCCTACAAGGCAGGATGTGCATTCGGAAGATTCCAGGCCATGCTATCCGATCTGCCTCAAGAAGAGCTTATTGAGACTATTCCCAACTTCCATAACATGGAATTCCGACTTGAGGAATTTAACGAAGCGCTCAAACTCGACAAAGCAGGACGTGCTTTAAATCCCGAAGCACAGTATTACATCAAAGAAATACAAAAGCGAGCCGAGGCGATGTGTCTCCCACAACGCCTCTACAGAGAAGGAAAGTTAGCCCGACGCATCAATCATTGCGACACGAAAGTAAACAACATGCTCTTCAATAAGCAGGGAGAAGCAATCTGTATCGTAGACCTCGATACCGTAATGCCGGGACTGGTACTCTCGGACTTTGGGGACTTTATGCGCACAGCAGCTAATACCGGTGCCGAAGACGACCGCGACCTGTCAAAAGTGGGTATTAATCTCGAAATATTCGAAGCCTATGCGAAAGGTTACTTGGAGAATGCCGCTTTTCTCAGCGATATCGAAATCGAATACCTCGCCTTCGGAGCCAAACTACTGAGTTACATGCAAACAGTACGCTTCTTCACCGACTACCTGAACGGTGACACTTACTACAAAATACAACATCCCGAACACAACTTGCAACGCACAAAAGCCCAATTCAAACTTTTGCAAAGCCAAGAGGAGCATTTTGCTGGCATGCAAGCAATCGTAAACAGATACAAAAACAAGTAACAGATGAACTCCCTTGACTTAGCATATATAGCCGAGCTCGACACCCTCGGCATAGAAGATGCTGCCGATATACTGAAAAGCTGCGCTCATAAACGCCATGCAATAGATCGGGTAAATTGGCCGGCGGACTACCCCTACAAACCCAAAGCAGATTTTGCCATAGGCCGCTCTAAAGAAAGCCTTTTTATACATTTCGCCGTAACGGAGGAATACGCACATGCTCAATATACACAGGATCAAGATCCTGTGTGGCAAGACAGTTGCGTAGAATTTTTCTGCCGACTACCCGAGCAAAATTTTTACCGCCACTTCGAATTTAATTGTATCGGGACTTGCTTGGCCTACGCCCGTCAATCGCGGGAAGAAGGACTGAGACCATACCCGGAGAGTCAGCTAAAGCAAATAGAACGCTTCGCAAGCCTCGGCAAGAAGCCTTTGAGCGAAATACCACAAGCTACTTCATGGGAGCTATGCGTGAAGATACCCTTTGCCTTGCTCGATATAGACTGCGAGAAACTGCCCGAGGAGTTGTATGCAAACTTTTACAAATGTGCCGATGCCAGCAAGAAACCGCACTACCTGTCGTGGAACCCGATAGATACAGAGAAACCGGATTTTCACCGTCCGGATTTCTTTGGAACAATCCGACTGTAATAGCGTATAAATCAACATAATCCTACAACAAACATGAATAAAAAAATTCAACAACTGCTACTATTTCTCTTTCTTATTTCGAGCATCGGCGTGAGCGCTCAGCAACATAAAAAGCACGAGATGCGTGGTGTTTGGATTGCCACAGTATCGAACATCGACTGGCCGAGCCGGCCGGGGCTGATGACTTACGAGCAACGCAACGAGATGCGTACGCTGCTCAACCAACTGGCCGAAAACAAAGTTAACTGCATCGTTCTGCAAATACGCCCCACGGCTGATGCGCTCTACCCTTCGCCCTACGAACCCTGGTCGAACTGGCTGTCAGCCAAGCAGGGAGAAAAACCGAAACCCTTCTACGATCCGCTGCAGTTCGCTATCGAAGAAGCACACAAGCGCTGTATCGATGTACACGTCTGGCTCAATCCCTATCGGGTATTGAATAGCGACAACCTCGACCTGCTATCGAAAAATCACCTCTACTACCGCCACAAGGAACTCTTCGTGAAATATGGAGGACGTTATTACTTCGACCCTGGATTGGATCAAACACGCCGCATTTTAAACAAAGTGGTAGAAGACATCGTGGAACGCTATGATATCGATGCGATACATTTCGACGACTACTTCTACCCCTATCCGGTAGCCGGCGAGAAATTTCCCGACGACTCGACCTTCGTACGCAACCCTCGTGGCTTCGAAGCGCATCAAAAAAACGATTGGCGCCGTAACAATGTCAACATGATTATTGCCGAACTGCAACAAACCATCAAAGGAATAAAACCTTGGGTAGAGTTCGGAATCAGCCCCTTCGGTGTGTGGCGTAACCAAGCAAATGACCCCAACGGCTCGGCCACACGTGCCGGGATACAAAACTACGACGACTTATATGCCGACATTCTTAAATGGTTGCGCGAATCGTCCATCGACTACGTAGTGCCGCAGCTTTACTGGGAAATAGGCAAAGAAGTAGCCGACTACAAAACCCTGGTTAGATGGTGGAGCCGGAACTCCTACGGCAAGAATTTCTACGTAGGACACTACGTATCGGCTTTAGGCAGCAACAAAGCTGCAGCTTGGAACAAACCCAACGAAATAACCCGCCAGATGAATTTGAACCTGAGCTATCCCGAAGTAGATGGCAGCGTTTTCTTCAGTGCCAAGCAGTTTGTACGCAACCTCCAAGGATTCAATGATAGTTTAAAGACGCACTTCTACAAATACCCCGCACTCTCCCCCGTCAATCGGAATATCAAGGGACAAGCATCCGAGCATCCGGCAAACCTGCATGTGGTACGCGACGGACGGGAGCAGTACCTCCTCTGGGACCCTGTCGAAGACGAAGGCGGATACAAGACCCGTTACTATGTAATATATGCCTTCCGGGGCAAACGTGTAGGGGACCTCAACAATCCGGCCAATATCATTGCCCGCACTTCGGAAACATGCCTCGATTTGAGCAAACAGCAACCCTCGCTTAAAGGCTATTACACCTTTGTGGTAACCTCAGTAAATCGCTACAAGCACGAGAGCATACCGACTTACGCCGTCACACGAAAACTCTAAAAGATGGATGTTTACGATCTGCTGAAAAAAGCAGCAAGAATAAACAGCCCTCGCTTGAAACTGCTGGGGCTGTTTCTCTTGCATATAGCTCGACAGTGCTACCTGGGCGTCTTTCTTGACCCCATACTGGCCTGCAATCTCCGTTGCCGAATGTGCTATTTCAGTGATGAGAACTATCGGAAAGAGCTAAAGGGTTCCATCCCTATCGAAGAACTTCGACAGATAGCAAAGGCATTATTCCATCGTGCTCTGAAAGTGCAGATAGGCTGCGGAGCCGAACCCACTCTATACAAAAAACTACCCGAAGTCATCTCCCTCGCTAAAAAACAGAAAGTGCCTTTCGTGTCCATTACCACAAACGGGAATCTGCTGACGGAAGAATTAATTGAGGAATATATCGAAGCAGGACTGGATGAACTAACCCTATCGATGCATGGAGTATACGAAAAAACCTACGAAAGTTTCATGCAAAATGCAAGCTACGAAAAATTTTGCCGGGTGATCGAACTCCTTTCCGAAGCCAGACGTAAATCGGGTCTCAACATACGCATCAACTACACCATCAATGCCGACAATCTGGATGAGTTGGGAGAGCTATTCAGGCATTTCCCTGATATGGAAATCGACACCCTCCAGCTACGCCCCATCGAAAATATCGGCAAAGCCGACTACGACAACTACAGCCACGAAAGATTGATTGAAAACTACATAAAGGTCATCGAAAGGTTGAAGAGCGAAGCCCAAGCTCGAAAAATACGCTGTATTGCTCCCTCTTACGAGCAACTGTGCGCACCGGAAGGGCAAAATCTGCGTGCGGCCATATTCGACTCATCTTACTGCTACATATCTCCAAAGTTCTGTTGGCGCGAAGGCTTCAATTTCCATACCGACAGTTTTGAAAGTTACAGCCGCAGGCAAGGCATCTCCCGTAAAATGCTCTCGGACGTCTTGGCAGGTCCTGCCCGGCTATACCGCCAAAAGCGCTCACTCAACTACGAACTGAGCTGAGGTCAACTCCGGATGCTAATCCTTTAAACACCGAAGCGTCTACAGCGAATGCGACGTCAGCGGTGGAGAACGAGTCGCCGCCTTTTTCCCTCCGAATCGAAGCATCTAATTTCGATTAATTAACCATTCCCCACCAAGCATTTGCTGCGAAATAAGTATCTTTGCGAACTTAATCGAAAAAAAACAAAAACCCACAGCGTTAAGCGAAACAAAATAAGATAAAGCATATGGGATTTAACGACATCTTAAAAAAACTCTTCGGCAACAAAGCCCAACGCGATTTGAGGGAAATAGAACCCATCGTCGAACAAGTAAAAAAGGTTTACGAACAAATCGTCTCCTTGAGCAACGACGAATTGCGTACACGGACAGAAGCGCTCAAACAACAAATCAGGAAACACGTTGAGGCTGAGCGCCAGCACATAGAGGAGCTTCGGGCAAGCATCGAAAGCACCGAAATAGAAGAGCGCGAAAAGATATACAACGAAATAGACAAAGTCGAAAAAGACATCACGAAAAAGTTCGACGAAATACTGGACGAAATACTGCCTGACGCCTTCGCCATCATGAAGGATACCGCACGGCGCTTTGCCGAGTCGGAGGAAATAGAAGTCACAGCCAACGACTTCGACCGGGATCTGGCCGCACGATACGATTTCGTATCCATAGCAGGCGACAAAGCTCGCTACAAGAGTCAGTGGATAGCCGGCGGTAACCTCATCACCTGGAACATGGTACACTACGACGTACAGCTTTTCGGGGGGACCGTCCTGCACAAGGGCAAAATAGCCGAGATGGCAACCGGAGAAGGAAAAACCCTTGTCGCAACCTTGCCCGTATTCCTCAATGCCCTCACGGGAAACGGAGTACACGTGGTTACCGTCAACGACTACCTCTCCAAACGCGACTCCGAGTGGATGGGGCCCCTCTATATGTTCCACGGACTAACGGTAGATTGCATCGACAAACACCGTCCCAACTCCGAAGAACGCCGCCAAGCCTATCTCGCCGATATTACCTTTGGAACGAACAACGAGTTCGGTTTTGACTACCTGCGCGACAACATGGCCACAAGCCCTCTCGATCTCGTACAACGCAGCCACAATTTTGCCATTGTCGACGAGGTGGACTCCGTACTGATTGACGACGCTCGTACTCCTCTCATTATTTCCGGCCCCGTACCTAAAGGCGAAGACCAGCTTTTCGAAGAGCTCCGTCCTAAAGTAGAGCGTCTGGTAAATGCACAAAAAACCCTCGTTACCAAATACCTCGCCGATGCCCGGAACCAGATGAAATCCGACGACGAGAAAGTCCGCGAAGAAGGTACTCTGGCACTCTTCCGTTCTTACAAAGGGATGCCGAAAAACAAACCTCTCATCAAATACCTGAGCGAGCAGGGAGTAAAAGCCGCCATGTTGAAAACCGAAGAGTTCTACATGCAGGAAAACAACCGCAACATGTCCATTGCTACCGACCCGCTCTACTTCGTTATCGACGAGAAGCATAACACCATCGAATTGACCGATAAGGGTATCGACCTGATAACGGACAACAGTGATGATGCCAACTTCTTTGTTTTGCCCGACGTCGGCTCCGAAATGGCCGAACTCGAAAAGGACAACAGCCTCTCCGACGAAGAACGCCAGAGTAAAAAAGATGAGATTCTAGAAAATTACGCCATCAAATCCGAACGTGTACACACCATCAACCAGCTGCTGAAAGCCTACACCCTCTTCGAAAAAGACGTAGAATACGTAGTGCTCGAAAACAAGGTGCTGATAGTAGACGAGCAAACCGGACGGATTATGGACGGACGCCGCTATTCCGACGGTCTGCACCAAGCCATCGAAGCCAAAGAGCGCGTCACAGTCGAAGCCGCCACCCAAACTTTCGCCACCATCACCCTGCAAAACTACTTCCGCATGTATCACAAGCTAGCCGGGATGACCGGTACGGCGGAAACCGAGGCCGGTGAATTTTGGGATATCTACAAGCTTGATGTAGTGGTCATCCCCACCAATAAGCCCATCGCCCGTATCGATATGGACGACCGCGTGTACAAAACCAAACGCGAAAAATACATTGCCGTTATCGAAGAAGTCGTACGTCTGGTAGAGGCCGGACGCCCCGTGCTGGTCGGAACCACATCGGTAGAAATATCCGAGTTGCTCAGCCGCATGCTCACCGGACGGAAGATAAAACACAATGTACTGAACGCCAAGCTACACCAGCGCGAAGCCGAAATTGTAGCCGAAGCCGGACAGAGTGGAACCGTAACAATAGCCACCAACATGGCCGGTCGGGGAACCGACATTAAACTGTCGCCCGAAGTAAAAGCAGCCGGCGGATTAGCCATCATCGGTACCGAACGCCACGAAAGCCGCCGTGTCGATCGTCAGTTGCGCGGACGATCCGGACGTCAAGGCGACCCCGGCTCCTCCGTATTTTTCGTTTCCCTCGAAGACGACCTCATGCGCCTCTTCGGATCCGAACGCATTGCCAAAATCATGGACAGATTGGGCTTCGAAGAAGGGGAAGTTATCGAACACAAGATGATTTCCAACTCCATCGAGCGGGCACAGAAAAAAGTAGAAGAGAATCACTTCGGTACTCGGAAACACCTTCTGGAGTACGACGACGTCATGAACTCCCAACGGAATGTGATTTACGCCAGACGCCACCATGCACTCATGGGCGAACGTATCGGGGTGGACATCACCAACATGATTTACGACAGCACCGAAGCCCTTGTGGAAAATGCGAAAGACCTTTCCGACTATTCGAGCCTCCAAGACGGTATCCGCAAGATATTTGCAATGGATGCTCCGATAAGCGAAGTGGAATTCAGCTCCGGACGCAACAGAGAGCTCTCCCAGCGGATAGCCGAAGAAGCGGTCGCTACTTTCAAGCGCAAGATGGACAAAATAGCCAGCATTGCTCATCCCGTTATCAAACAAGTGTACGAGCAACGCGGACAGGAGTTCGAAAACATTCTCATTCCCATCACCGACGGGAAACGGGTGTACAACATCTCCGTGAATTTGGCAGCGGCCTATAACTCCGAATCGAAAGAAGCCGTACGGGCATTTGAAAAACAAATACTGCTCTTTGTCATCGACGACGAATGGAAAGAACACCTGCGCAAGCTGGACGAACTCCGCAACTCGGTACAAAACGCCAGCTACGAGCAAAAAGACCCGTTGTTGATTTACAAGTTGGAGTCTTTCGGGCTATTCAAGGAAATGGTGAACGACATCAACCGTAAAGCGCTCTCGATACTGATGCGCGGTCAGCTTCCGATGCGCGAACCCGAACAAGTCCGGGCTGCTCAACAACACCGCCAAGACTACAGCAAATACAAAACTCAAAAAGACGAAGCCGCCCGTAACAACGACCCCAGCAAACAAGATACCCGCGAGCGGCAACGCCCCGAACCGATACGAGTCGAGAAAAAAGTTGGCCGTAACGAACCCTGTCCTTGCGGTAGCGGAAAGAAATACAAAAATTGCCACGGAGCATAGAGCACAAAGAACGAACAACATAACAATCTGTTTTAGCGATGAATATATTGTCTATTGTCTGGGATGTAGATCCCGAAATATTCTCAATAGGGCCCATACACATCCGCTGGTACGGACTCCTGTGGGCATTGGCTATTTATGTGGCCTGGATGCTTGTCGGAAAGATGTTCAAGCACGAGAAACAGCCTGAGGCCTGGCTGGACAAGCTATTTTTCTATACCGTAGTCGGCCTGATAGCGGGAGCACGGCTCGGGCACTGCCTCTTCTACGAATGGGACTTATTGCCTCAGCCGGTCAGTTTCTTAGGTATCACTTTCAAATACGGCAATTATTACCTGTCGCATCCTTGGGAAATTCTCGCTATCTGGAAAGGAGGCCTTTCCAGTCACGGTGGCGCAATCGGTATTCTCACGGCCATGTATTTCTACAACAAAAACGTAAGTAAAAAAGGCTACATCTGGATACTCGACCGTCTGGTGATTGGAGTTGCCATCGGCGGGGCTTTCATCCGTTTCGGCAACCTGATGAACTCCGAGATATACGGAAGAGTAACGGACTTACCTTGGGGCTTTATCTTTGTACGCGCCGGAGAAACTCAGGCCATGCATCCCACACAGATATATGAAATGCTTTATTGCTTGATAACCTTTGCGATAATCTGGTGGATGTATTGGAAAAAAGATGCTCAACGCAAACAGGGACTTATCTTTGGGGTATTCCTCTTAGGAATATTCGGTACCCGCTTTCTGCTTGAGTTTATCAAACTCGACCAGAAGGACTTCGAATCGGGTCTGTTGCTCAACATGGGACAATATTTGAGTATCCCTTTGATTATATGGGGATTATGGCTAACAACCAGAGCAACGAGACAATCCAAGGTAAGTAAGGATTAAAAGAAACAGTCGATTCTGCCCTCGAACCCTCAAGCAGCTCTTTTTTCAAAGCATGGATTTCAATCAAGTAAAGCCCTACAATCCGGAAGAAGAAAAAACCGCGCAACTCGCACGCATGTTCAACACCATTTCCGGACGTTACGACCGTTTCAACGACCTGATGTCTTGGGGCATGGCGCGTCGCTGGAGGCAGCAGGCACTCTCCGAACTCAAGGGCTATGAGCCGAAACAACTCCTCGACGTTGCTACGGGAACAGCCGATATGTGCATCAAAGCTTTCGACATCCTCGCCCCCAACCGAGTTACGGGCATCGACATATCGGAAAAGATGCTGGAAGTCGGAAGGCGCAAAATAGCAGCCGCCTCCCTCGCAGACAAAATTGATTTGCACATTCAGGATATCGCAGCAACGACTTTCCCCGACGCAGCCTTCGACGCTGTAAGTATCGCCTTCGGCATCCGGAATTTTGAGAAGCTGGAAACTTCTTTACGCGAAATATACCGCTTACTCATCCCCGGAGGTCATTTGCTAATAATAGAAATGAACGAACCTCCTCGTTGCATACGCTGGGCTTACCGCATTTACATCCACGCATATGTATATGTGGCAGCGCGCTTACTCTCTAAAGATCAAAAAGCTTATCCCTACCTCACCGCCTCCATGGAAGCTTTCCCTGCCGGGAAGGAGCTCATCTCCATCATGCAGCAAGAAGGCTTCATCCTAAAAAAATACCACCGCTTCTTCCCCTATGTTTGCAGCATGTATCTGATGCAAAAGGGAGCGGGGAAAAAAGTTTAGCACAGAATTTGTTCAGCTTTATTTTGACTTAAAAAAAACAAAAAGTCAAAAAAGACGTTATATGTACAAATTATTCCTAAGCACCAATTTTTAACCCACTAATAAAAAAAGAGAGAATTTATGAACAAAAAATTTTTAGCTGTTTGCTTGGCAGCCTGCCTGGCAGCAACATCTTTCGCACAAGTAACCGATGGAGAAAAAGCCCTCAAGGCCGAATCGAAACAAGCCGAAGACGGCTGGAAGCTGGGTTCGATATTCGGGTTGAACTTCTCCCAAACAGCCCTTGTTAACTGGGCTGCCGGTGGAGAGAATTCACTTGCTCTCAACGGTATCTTCAGTGCTTTCGCCAACTACCGCCAAGGAGAAAACACCTGGGAAAATACTCTTGACATCGGATACGGTGTATTGAACCAAGGCGACTTGTGGATGAAAACCGACGACAAAATCGATTTCTCTTCCAAATACGGACGCAAAGCTTTCAACGATTTCTACTACGCTGCTTTAGCCAACTTCAAAACCCAGTTTGCACCCGGCTACAAAGACCCTAAAGCTGCAACACCGACAATGATTTCGAACTTCCTCGCACCGGCCTATGCCTTGGCTGCTGTCGGTCTGAGTTACCAACCGGCACCTTACTTCAGTGCTTATCTGGCTCCTGCCACAGGACGTCTCACCATCGTTGGAGAACCCACCCTCGCAGAATCTTATGGTCTGAAAGCCGGCGAATCGACCAAGATGGAATTCGGGGGCTATGCGCGCGTAAACTTCACCAAGAACGACTTCAAAAACGAATGGCTCAAGAATGTAGGCATCACCACGAAACTCGACCTCTTCTCCAACTACTTGAAAGATCCGCAGAATATCGATGTGAGCTGGGAAACTCTCATTGCTTTGAAAGTAAACCAATACATATCGATCAACTTCAACACGCACCTGCTCTACGATGCTGATGTGAAGCTGAAGAAAGCCGATGGAACATTGGAGGACAAAGCCAAAATACAGTTTAAGGAAATTTTAGGTGTAGGCTTCTCCTACAAGTTCTAAAAAAACAATCCTTAGAAAAGAAATTGGCCACAGGGCTGTCGCTAACATAAGCAAGGTTGGTGGCAGCCCTGTAGGTCTTTTTGGAGGCCTCCTGAGCACATTTTTCCATTAGCATTTCATTAATTCAAAGCATTTCCGTACTTTTGTCCATATTTTTTTGAAGCATGGTAAACCAGTACGAAGCCACAATTACCGCCTTCGAGGAGAAACTTCGGAAACTGATGTCGGCGTACCGCTCACTGCAAACGGAAAACGCTAGCTTGAAAGAAGAACTGGAACGCAAACATCGGGATTTGATGGAAGCTCACCGGGACGTTCTGACGCTTCAAAAAAATTACAACGAATTGCGTATTGCACGAGGCTTATCCGGAAACGATGAAGAACGAAAGATAGCCCAAGAAAGCATTACGAAATTGATACGGGAAATCGACAAATGTTTGGCTCTTTTAACCGATTAAAAAATGAGCAGAACAGCATGACAGAAGACGAGATTTTCAGGATACACGTAAGTTTTGGCGATTGGCGCTTACCACTTGACATAGCCCGGAAAGATGAAGAAATCTACCGGAAGGCCGAAAGAATGTTATCCGCCCTGCACGCCAAATATCGACACAAGTACGAACACAAAACAAACGAAGAGTTGATGTTGATAGCAGCCTTTCATCTGGCTGTGGCACTAAAAAAACGTGATTTCGTAGAGAGTACACTTCCTTTGGCCGAGCGTATCGAATCCTTGGGTAAGGAATTGGAAGCACTACTCGAAAAGCCCGAAAAAGATTGACAGAAAGTCCCACTTCTTTCGGATTTCCCGCATTACAAGACAGTAAGGCAAGTCTTACTGCCGTAATGCGTTTTTTAATAGCACAGAACTTGGATTTTTACAACATACTAACAAAATAAATATAGAAACTCATGCTTACAAGTATCATTATAGCTATCCTTACTTTGCTGGCCGGAGCCGGCATAGCAAGCGCCGTTTTTCTGGTTTACAACCGGAAAACAGCTAAAGACCGGGCCGCTGAAGCCGAAATACTGAAAAAAAACAAGCTCATCGAAGTAAAAGAGCAATTTATCGCGCTAAAAGCCGAACACGAAAAACAGGTACAACAGCGTAACTCGAAAATTCAATCCACAGAAGCACGCCTGCAACAACGAGAGACACAGCTTAACCAGCGCCAAAGCGAGATTCAACGGAAAACAAACGAAATGGAGACCGCCAAGGCAAACTTCGAGTCGCAGCTTCATTCGATTGATTTGCGCAAAAAAGAACTCGAAGCCCTTACACGAAAAGTACAGGAAGAGCTTGAAGCCGTATCGGGCCTCTCGGCCGAGCAAGCCAAGGAGAAATTGATCGAATCACTCAAAGACGAAGCTCGAACCAATGCCCTGTCTTACATAAACGACATAATGGAAGAGGCCAAGATGACAGCTAATAAAGAGGCGAAAAAAATCATCATCCAAAGCATACAACGCGTAGCTACGGAGGCCGCCATTGAAAACTCGGTAACGGTTTTCCACATCGACTCGGACGAAATAAAAGGACGCATCATCGGACGCGAAGGACGGAATATTCGTGCCTTGGAAGCAGCTACCGGTGTGGAAATTATCGTCGACGACACACCCGAAGCCATCGTTCTTTCGGCTTTCGACCCCGTACGCCGCGAGATAGCCCGACTGGCCCTCCACCAATTGGTAACCGACGGCCGCATCCACCCGGCGCGTATAGAGGAAGTTGTAAACAAGATTCGCCGTCAAGTGGAAGAAGAAATTATCGAGACAGGTAAACGAACTACCATCGATCTGGGGATACACGGTCTGCACCCCGAACTGATACGTCTCGTAGGAAAAATGAAATACCGTTCATCCTACGGCCAAAACCTGCTGCAACACTCACGAGAAACAGCCAACCTCTGTGCCGTGATGGCCTCCGAGCTGGGACTGAACCCCAAAAAAGCCAAAAGAGCCGGATTGCTGCACGACATCGGGAAAGTGCCCGACGACGAGCCGGAGTTGCCACATGCCATACTGGGTATGCGACTGGCCGAAAAATACAAAGAGAAACCGGACATCTGTAATGCCATCGGGGCGCACCACGACGAAATAGAGATGGAAAGCCTGATCGCTCCCATCGTACAGGCCTGCGATGCCATATCCGGAGCACGCCCCGGAGCACGACGCGAAATTGTGGAAGCCTACATCAAACGCCTCAACGACCTCGAGAGTCTGGCCCTATCCTACCCCGGAGTACTCAAGACCTACGCCATACAAGCCGGGCGCGAGTTGCGCGTGATTGTGAGTGCCGAGAAAATGGACGATAAAGAAGCTGAATTACTTTCCTTCGATATCGCCAAAAAGATACAGGACGAAATGACCTACCCGGGCCAAGTAAAAATCACCGTTATCCGCGAAACCCGTGCAGTAAGTTACGCCAAGTAAAAAACGAAGCTCAAAGGCGAAAGAAAATAAAACGACAAAACAAAGGGGGTGTGTCAGAGGGAAAATCCCGACACATCCCCTTCGTCTTTTTCCAGAGCTTATGCGGGAGTAGCAGTCTCTGTACTTTTTAGTCCGAAGTAATTTTTTCATCTTTAGTGTCTGCATAAGATTTGCCTCACTTCAAAGCAAAATAAAAAAAATAATGTAACTTTGGCTTTCCAAAAGAAATTCCGACACATGAAGACAGCCTCCATCAACAAACCTGTTTTTCTAATCGGCTATATGGGAGCCGGCAAAACAACTCTCGGCCAAATACTGGCGAATCGACTCGGTTCAGCTTTCCTTGACTTGGACAGATACATCGAAAAACAAGAAGGCAAAAGCATAAGCCGGATTTTTGCAGACTCGGGTGAAACAGCCTTCCGCCGGATTGAAAGCAAAGCGCTCCGCAGCATAAGCAAGCTCGAGGGAATCATAGTAGCTACCGGCGGTGGCTGTCCTTGCTTTGCCGACAACATGGACTATATGAATGCCTGCGGATATACCATATACCTCCGCTGGGAGGCACGGGAGCTGGCCGAACGCTTGCAAGCCGACAGGAAAAACGAACGCCCTCTGTTGGCCGGACTCGATGCTACTGCGTTGAGCGATTTCGTAGTGCAAGGACTGAGCAAACGAGAAGCAAGCTACCACCAAGCCCAATTCTGCGTTTCGGGGACAGAATCCGAAATGCTCCGGCAGATGACCCAAGAGCTACAAAAAGCAGCAAGTAATACAGTCGGAACAATGGTCGCCAACGGAGAGCATCAGAAGCTCTGAAAACAAACAACATCAATACTATGAAACGCCTTTACCTTTACCTTTACCTTTACCTTTGCCTCTTCCTGCTCCTATGCCCCGCACCCACGCTCCGGTCGGGAGTCTACAACAAAACTTTTGTTACCAACTTTACAAAAGAGATGTACCGCGCGGGCAATAAAAACTGGTCTATCGGCGAAGACGAGCTGGGGCGAATGTATTTCGGTAACGACATCGGCTTGCTCTGCTTCGACGGAGTGGAATGGGAGCTGAATGCCGTAGAGAGACACAACCTGATACGTTCCGTTGCAGCAGTATCGTCCAATAAAATTTTCACCGGAGGTTACGAAGAATTCGGTTATTGGGAAAGCCATCCGTCCGGCAAATGGCAATACAATTCGCTCAGCAAGGAAGTGGACAGAAAGCTCTTTAAAAACGATGATTTCTGGAAAATACGGATAGCCCCTGATGGAGTATATTTCCAATCCTTCAATGGGATTTTCCTCTACAACTACAAAGAGGTTAAAAAACTTCCGACAGGCAACAAGACTTTCCTCTTTCTCAATCAAGTACGGGAAGAGTTTATCGTGCAAGAGATGCGAGGGGCACTCTACCGCCTACAAGGCGACCGGCTGACTTACATCGAACACAGTGACATATTCCGCGACACCGACGTACGTGTTATCCTCCCTTACGGGCAACGCAGTTATCTGATCGGAACAGCCATGAACGGACTCTTTCTCTACGATGGCGACACATTCCGGAAGTGGGATAAAGACATATCCCGCATCATGCAAACGAAAGAGCTCAACAGCGGTCTATTGGCAAAGGACGGTTATTACTACCTCGGCACAATACTCGACGGCATTTACGTAATAGCTCCTTCGGGCGAAATAGTCGACCACCTGAATGCAGAGAACCTGCTCCCGGACAACACGGTACTGGCTCTTTTCGAGGATGCCGCACAAAACATTTGGGCCGGCTTAGACCGAGGCATCTCCTGCATACAGCGCCTCGGCAATATGAGTTACTTCGCAGGCTCACGAGGCAGCGCCAGTGCCATTTACGACGCGGCATTGTGGCAGGGGAAGCTCTTCCTTGGTAGCAATCAAGGAGTTTTTCACATCCCCGAAAGCAACTTGAGAAAATCCGAAGGTCTCTGTAACATGCAACTGATACCGGGTACACAAGGTCAGGTATGGGCCTTTAAAGTGATTGACGGACGGCTCTATTGCAACCACAACCGGGGATTGAAAGAGATCGGCCCGGATCTGAGCGTGAGAGATGTGATATCCTCCATCGGGACGACACACATGGCCAGCTATAAAGTGGATGACAGTCCGGTAAGAGTCGTTTCCTCGTATTCGGGTTTACGAATTATCGAACCGGAGACAGAGACAATCACTATTCCTCAGCAAATAAACGAACCGCTGTCGAAAACCGAAATGGATCATCTCGGGAATCTGTGGATTGAACATGCCAACAAAGGGATTTACAGATGCAAACTGAATACGGGCCGAGACTCTTTAAAAAAAATAAAAATGTACGACGCCCAAGGCGACAATCTGAGTCTTAAACTGAAAATTTTTAAGGTGGGGGGACGGATAGTGCTTCTGAGGAAAGGTCTTTTTTATACTTACGACGACGTTATGGATCGAATTGTTCCGGATCAGGTGCTGAATACATGCTTTAAAAACATTCAAGACATCAAGCAAGTTATCCCCATCAAGGAAAATCTTTATTGGGCACTAAACACATCATCGGTATTCAAATTCTCTTACAACGGCTATCAGGCCTCTATCCGGGAAGCTTACAACATATCTGCGAACAATCTATCGCTCATCCACGCTTACGAAAACATCTCGATTCTGAACGACTCGCTCAATCTTATCTGCCTCGACAACGGTTTTTTACTCTACAACAGTCATCAGGCTTTGAGTACCTACAGCAAACAGATAGCCGAACCTCAGATAACCGGCATCATTTTTTCGTCTCTGAGCGGAAAAAGCAGATTTTACGAATCGAACTCTGAAACCCCATCCATCCCTTACAGTTGCAATAATGCCGAATTCCGCTTTTCGGGGAAACAGCTCTTTGCCCGCAACCTGCTGATACAGTATAAGCTTGAAGGCATAGACAAAGACTGGTCGATTCCAGAAAAGAAGAACCAAGCGCAATACGCACGCCTTCCTCAAGGGAATTACCGTTTTCTTCTAAGAAGCGTCGACAACTTGGGTAATCGTTCCGAAGAACTGGCATACAGCTTCAGGATACGGCCTCCTTGGTTTTTGTCTCCAGGGATGTATCTCTTGTACGTCCTTGCTGCTTTCTGCATTGTTACGATTATTTGGATAACGGTAAAAAGACGCTACGGCAGGCTCATACGGAAACGTGAAAAAGAACTGGAATCCAAGCGTCTGAAGATGCAAAACGAACGTTTGCAACTGGAGGTAGAGCGGAAAAACTCGGAACTCATGACACAAGCCTCTTTCCTTATTCAGAAGAACGAACTGATATTCAAGCTGAAAAACACCATCGAGGATTTCTACCAAAACAACAAAAGCGTCCGAATGACCGAATTCTACCGGAAGTTCAACCTCCTGCTTCAACACAACTTGAATACGGACGAAGACTGGAAACTCTTTCTGATCAAATTCGAAGCCAAGCATACGAATTTTTTCAAAAAGATGAAGGAGTCTTACCCCAATCTAAGCAACAACGACCTGCGTCTCTGTGCCTGCCTGAGGCTGGATATGGGCTCCAAGGACATTGCCTCCTTGATGAACATCTCGGTACGAGCTGTAGAAAATAGCCGCTACCGCCTACGAAAAAAACTCAATTTAGAAGCTCAGCAAAATCTGACAGACTTCATAATAAATCTACATTAATATCTGATATACTGATTATTAATCAGGATTAAGAGGTAACAATGAGGTCTACTTTCTGTTAAAAAAGCAGACCATGTAGTAGAAGTGTAGGCTTTTGCTTGGATAGACGTTCAAGTCCTCATAGCTTTGTATTGCCTTATTCGGATTTTGTTTAATCCTTAAACATTAGTAACAAAGCCTTTTTATTTAATAAATTGCGGTTTAATTATGAAAAAGACACAAGCCTTATTATCCATTGCCATCCTTGCCTCAAGCATCATCTTCTCTGCCGGGAAGTTACAAGCTCAAGAGACAGTCCCGAAAGCAGTAGTTGCGGAAAAAGCAAACATCAGCGGAAGTGTTCGGGAGCGAGGAAGCGGGGAAGTTCTTGCCGGCGTATCGGTGAAGGTTGCAGGGACCACCATTGGAACGATGACGGACTTCAACGGCAGATTTTCACTCAGCAACATCCCTGAAAACAGCGTTTTGGAGTTCTCTTTCATCGGGATGAAAAACAGCAGTTATCGAATAAAAGGTAATGAAGACATCAACATACTGCTCGAAAGCGAATCGAAAGATTTGGATGAAGTTGTTGTCGTAGGTTACGGTACGGTACGAAAACGAGACCTGACAGGCTCCATTGTATCTCTCAGTGGAGAAAGCCTAAAAACCTCACCCGACTACAATCCGGTAAAATCGCTACAAGGGAAAGTGCCGGGTCTATCCATCACCAACAGCGGTGCTGCAGGAGGCAGTCCGACCATCCGAGTACGCGGAGTAGCTACCACCAATGCCAAAACCGATCCGCTCTATATCGTGGACGGAATGTTTGTGGACAACATCGACTTTGTAAACCCGAATGACATCGCTTCCATTGAGGTTTTAAAAGATCCCTCGTCCTTGGCCATATTCGGCGTACAAGGAGCCAATGGGGTTATCATCATCACTACACGCTCTCCCGAATCAGGCAAGCTCTCGGTAAGCTACGACGGTTATGGAGGTTCTCAAATCTTGCATCAAAGAGACCGGGTAAATCTGACTAACGCCTCGGAATTTACTACGTTATACAACGAGCAAATAAAAAATCAGAATCCTCTCGAACCCGACTGGGTCCCCGATTTACTGGGAAAAGGAACGGATTGGCTTTCTTGGATTATTCGCCCGGCTTTGATTACCAACCACGGGATAACCATAAGCAATGCCGGGGAGAAAGGCAAATCCATATTCTCGGGAGGTTACTTCAAACAGGACGGTATCATAAAATACGAATCCTATCAACGATTCAATGCTCGCTGGGCGGGTGACTATAACATATCCCCATACATAAAAGCAGGCGGAAACATTACACTCACGAAATGGGATAAGGAACCGAAATCTGCAAGCATCGAAAATGCCGTACGAGCCCTCCCAACTTACCTGCCTTATGCTCCGGAGACCGACCACGATCCGAAGAATTTAGGATCTTTTTACACGCCTTCGCCCAGCATCCAAAAGGACATTCCCAATCCGGTTGCAGCTATGGAAATTATGAAAGGGAAGGAAGAAGCTTACGGTTATCGCGGAGTAGGAAATGTTTATGCCGAGTTTAATTTTCTAAAAGATTTCACGTTCAAAGCTACGGGATATGCCGATGTAGGTATTAACATGGGCAGTAAATACACGCCGCGCTTCGATGTGAATAATGCGTCATCCAGCTCGTCCCACAAAAGCGAAACGACAAGATTTTCACGTAACACGGGCGAATACACGAAATACCAGGCCGATTTTATTCTGAATTACAACAAGAAAATCGAAGGACATCGCATCAATGCGATGCTCGGTTACACCGCCCGGGTTTTGGAAACAAAAAGGTTTGAAGCCTCGGCCGATACGCTGGTCGGCGCAGACAAATGGGACGTAGATAAAGACTTCTGGATGCTGAGCGTAGGTTCAAGCCAAACCCGCAACAACACAGATTCCTACGATTCCGAAGCTTTCATTTCCTACTTAAGCCGCCTGAACTATTCTTTTAGGGACAAATACATCCTCTCTGCAACCTTCCGCTCCGATCAATCCTCGAAATTCAGAGGCCGTAATCGGATCGGCTATTTCCCGTCGGTAGGACTTGCCTGGGCTATTTCCGAAGAAGCTTTTATGCAAGATATCGCAGCAATCGATTTTCTAAAGTTAAAAACAGCTTGGGGAAAACTGGGAAACGACAAAATTCCCAATTACTTGCAATACCCGAAGATAAATCCCAAAGGAGCTAAAATCGTTTACAACGGCGTAACTTATTACCTCCCTACCCAAGACGGCTTTCCCGATCCAAATCTACATTGGGAAATTGTCACGGGTTTCGACGCCGGTGTCGAAGGACGCTTCTTCGGGCAACGCCTGGCGCTAGAAGCAGGTTACTACATCAAAGAGACATCCGACTTACTGGCCTATCCGGTTGTCCCAGCAGGGGTTAAAGCTTACAATATCACCAATGTAGGTTCCATACACAACAGTGGTTTCGAATTTGTCTTATCATGGAAAGACAAACTGGAGGATTTCTCCTATGGGATAAGCCTGAACGGAGCCAGCGTTAACAATAAAGTACTCTCACTCAGCAACAACAATGCACCCATCATAAAAACTTACCATAAAACAATGGTTGGTTATCCGGTAGGCGCTTTGTTCGGCTATGTACAGGATGGTATTTTTCAAAACCAGCAGGAAATAGACAATTATTTTCCCGCCCCATGGAAATCGAGACCGGGTGACATACGCTACAAAAATTTATCGGAAGATGGAAAAATAGACGACAAAGATCGCACTTACATCGGTTCGATTATTCCTAGCTTCACCTACGGATTCAACTTGTATGCCAGCTATAAGATCTTCGATTTATCAGTCGACTTCAACGGTGTTGCAGGCAACAGTATAATTAATGCAAAAAAACTATCTACCTTTACACAGTTCAACTACTACCGCTATGCATTGGAGCGTTGGACGGGAGAGGGATCGTCCTACGAACATCCGATTTTGGATAATTCGCGCGCTCACAATTTCATCCCATCTACAAATTTAATCGAGAGCGGCTCATACCTCCGCATACGCGGCGTGCAACTCGGGTGCAACTTGCCTCAACACACACTGAAGCGCCTGAATATAAAAAAGGCTCGCTTGTTCATCAACGCTCAAAATCCGCTTACTTTCAAACGTAATTCCGGGTTTACTCCCGAAATAGGAGGAGGTATTCTCGATGGAGGTGTGGACAACGGGGACACCTATCCCATACCTACAAGCTACACAGCAGGATTAACCCTTAACTTCTAACAATCAGCTATCATGAAACAAGTTTTTGTATTTCTAATTTCAAGTGCTTTGATGCTAAGTTGTTCCGACGACTTCCTCACACGCTACCCTAAAGGCTACTACCATCCCGGAAACTACAAACCGTCGGATAGCATTCCTTCGGAAATTATTGCCGAGTCCTACGTTGTGTTGGCATACGAATCGCTACGCGATTATCATTTTATATTTCCGGTTCTGGGGATGCACAACTACACCACTCCCGATGCGGAAAAAGGGAGCCTTCCGAACGACGGCGGTGGCGGAGCCCTCGAATTTAAACCTATGAGCTACGGAGCATCTACAGCGCAGATTGTCAATTTCTACAACGCTTGCTACAAAGCCATCAGCAAAAGCAACGAGGCATTGGAAACAATCAATTTACTGTCCGAATCGGGAGTATCGATGGAAGTGCTGAAGTCCGAGGCTTTGTTTCTGCGTGCCGTAATGTACTATCGCTTGGCTCAGGCTTTCGGAGGAGTTCCTTACATGGATAAAGTCTTGACCTCGGGAGCTAAAAAACCGGCTCGCTCCTCGCGAGAAGAAATTTGGAAGCACATTGAAGAAGACCTGCTGCAAGCCATTCCGCTCCTACCCTCCCGTGAAAACCTCATCGCTACAGGGAGGTCAGGCCGAGCAACTGCCAACGCAGCCCGGGCTGTATTGGCCAAGACTTACATGTATCAAAACAAATGGAGCGAAACCCTCAGTATGACTTCTGCCATCATTGCTTCGGGCGACAATGCTCTCACAACAGCTTATGCTGATATTTGGACCGAAGCGAACGAATTCGGGCCGGAATCCGTATTCGAAGTGAACTGCGAATTTAAACCTGACGATAAAATACAAGCAGGAAGCCAATGGGCTCAAGTACAAGGTGTCCGGGGAGTTCCGAACATGGGCTGGGGTTTTAACGCACCAAGTCAGCTTTTAATGGACTCTTACGAAGCAGGCGACCCGCGAAAGGAAGCAACTGTAATTGCAGACGGAGATATGCTGGACGACAGAAAAGTGAAAGTAGCGGCCGGTAGCTATCCCTATTTCAATAAGAAAGCTTACGTACGAGCATCCGAGCGGGGCATTTTCGGACGACCGCCCTTTTCACAAGGCTATTGGATGAATATCCGTATCATTCGCTATGCAGATGTATTGCTCATGCATGCCGAGGCAGCACTTGAAACAGGTAATATCGACGAAGCTTTGACAAAACTCGAAATGGTACGAAGCCGGGCACGAGGAGGCAATCCTTCCGTTTTACCCGAAATAACAGAGCGTGAAAGCAGCATACTCCGTGAAAAGATCCGGCAGGAGCGACGCATTGAATTAGCCTTGGAATTCGAACGCTTCTTCGATTTGGTGCGCTGGGGCATCGCCAAAGACGTTATTCCTAATTTTGTACCCAACAAGCACGAACTTTTCCCCATCCCGCAAGAAGAAATTGACAGATCGGAGGGAGTCATCGTACAAAATCCCGGCTATTGAAAGAAAGCATACGGACAGATTACAACAAGGAAATGAAACGGCATATCTTGCTTAGCTTAGGCATAGTAGTACTGATCCTGCAGTGTTGCAGGCAAAAAGAGGAGGAGACGATCATCGTTCAGAAACAGGACAAGACCTACACTCCCGCCTCTGTGCGCCCTTTGCTCGACGAATGGCAAGAACGCAGTTTTCGCTTCTTTTACGACGGAGCCTCCCCCACAGGCCTCGCTTTGGAAGGCAACGAACGGGGAGAAGTTATCACATCGGGAGGAAGCGGATTCGGCATCATGTCCTTGATTGTAGGGATAGAACGCAAGTGGATCAGCCGCGAAGAGGCTCTGGAGCGGATGCTCTCCATCGTTCGTTTCCTTGGGCAAGCAGAACGCTTCAGAGGAATGTGGTCACACTGGTACAATCCCGATGCGACGGCACATCCCTTCGGCGATCAGGTAAAAACAGGCGATGTGGTCGAAAGCGCCTTTTTGATGGCCGGATTACTATGCGCCTCGGAATATTTCAATGCCATCGACACAAGGGAGCAAGAAGTTCGTGACTCGGTAGCATCTTTTTGGAAAACCGTGGATTGGCGCTTTTATACCGCCGGAGGAAATAGTCTTAAATGGCTTTGGTATTCGCAAGAGAAGCGTTTTAAGCTCGACATCAGCGGATGGAATGAAGCATGGATCGCTTACGTATTGGCTTTGGCCGCTCCGGATCCGCACAACATCACAGTAGAGCAATACAACTCCGGATGGATGCGAAACGGAGCTTACCTGCATCCGAACCGGGAATTTTTTGGCTACAAGCTTCCTCTCGGCCCCGATTACGGAGGTCCTCTGTTTTTCGCCCATTATTCTTTTTTAGGTATCGACCCCAAACTCGTAGCCGATGCGAACTTAAATTACTGGGAGCAGAATACGGCACACACACTTATCAACCGGCATTATTGCCTTAGGGAGGCTCCCAAAACCTTCCGCTATGACGAAAGCAACTGGGGACTGACGGCTTGCTACGGAGGGCGTCCACCTTGGATATACAAGGCACGCTCCCCTCAACAAGACGATGGCGTCATTGCCCCTACGGCAGCTCTGAGCTCCTTTCCTTACACTCCTTTTTACAGCACGCAGGTCTTATTGTCTCTGAGCAAGAAAAGCTGGTTAACAGGGAAGTACGGTTTTGGAGACTCCTATTGCCTCGAAACTCAAAGCTCCGAAAAGCGGCATCTGGCCATCGATCAAGGTCCCATCGTAGTTATGATGGAGAATTATCGAAGCGGCTTGATTTGGAAGCTGCTGATGAAAAACGAACACATCCAACGCGGCTTATCAGCTGCAGGCATCAGCGCTCCTAAGTATCAACAGGGATTCATCAGGGTAATGCCGGAATCGCTCTCGGGAAGCTACGACATGATGCGCCACCCCGACCGTGAACGCTACGAACTGGAATATTATTGCGAAGAAGCCGGAAACACGACTTTCGAGATCATCGACAAACAAAATAAAATTATCAGCTCCGAGAACCAATATTCGCAATACGGAGAAAACCAATATTCGTTTGATCACAAAGATATTATAAACGGAAAAAACTACACGATAAAAATGAATACTCCCGATGGAAAGAAATATTCCTTGGCAGTAAGACTTCGATAACTAAACACTTGTATAATCCTTTTAAAATTAAGCATCATGAAAAAAGTATTTTTATCTATTGCCCTTGCTCTTACGATAAGCGCAGGAATGAGTCTGAGAGCTCAGTTAGCATCTTTTGTATTGGAGAACTTCGAAAACAACACGGTCGGTTTTACCGAACAGGTAAACATCAACCCGGGGGCATCTTTCGACGTAGCCATTGTGGATAATCCTAAAAAAGCCGGTATCAACACCAGCAACAAAGTATGGGAATGGAAGCGTTACGATACCGGAGACAATCAAATATGGGCGGGCTTCTACAGCCAGCTTAAAAAATCCATACCAAGAGGATATGCCAAAATAACCATTAAGTATTTGCGTAAAAATTCAACTTCGCAAATGCGTATCAACTGCATTGCCGGAGGCAATAACGAGTTTTTAGCTGAAGCGCCTGCTTCCAAAACAAATGAATGGGAGTTATTGACTTTTGATCTGGTAAAGAAAGACTTACACAAAAGTAAAATAACCGGATTGGGATTACAACCGGACTTCTACACTCCCATTGATGCCAAGGCAGTCGTTTACATCGATGATATTGAAGTTATTTACGACCCCTCCGTGGTAGTTGAGGAAGAGCCTGTGATCACCCTCTTCGACAACAGTGCCAACAACACTTATCTCGATGCCAGCTGGGCAAACGTACAAGCGCCCAGCACCTTAAAGGCTCCCGAAGGAAAACCCGGCAAAATACCTTGTACAACCGCAGTTAGTCGCAGCGGGAATGCCTTGGAGCTTACTTGGAAATCCGCATCAGGAGGTTCTTGGGCTGCTATTGCCACCAATAACTGGAAAGGGAAAGACCTATTGGACAAGAATTTCCTCCGTCTTTGGATTTATTCGCCCAGCGCATTAGCTAAAAAAGATCTACCCCAAATCTATCTGGAAGCTACCTCAGGAAACCCCAACAAAACGGGCAAAGTAAAACTCGGCAATTATTTAAATAGTGATTTGGCAGCAAAAACGTGGACGGAAGTTTTTGTTCCTCTGGCTGATATTTGGGCTGCAAATGCCAGCTTTACCAACAAAGAGTCTGTGAAAGGCGTCTTTTTTTCTCAAGATCAAGCCGACAATGTCGAACACACGCTCTACATAGACGACATAGCTTACTTAAAAGCAAAGAACTCTTCGGTGCGGAGCTCTAAATTAGAAGCTATTTCGGTTTACTACAGCGACAACACTCTTTTTGCCGGAAACATAAACGGAAAGGTGCAAATATTCGACACAACAGGACGCAATATAGCTGAAGGTGAGTTGATAAACGGAATCTTTGACGTTACACTGCAGAAAGGTATCTATTTCGTATCCACTCAAAGCGGGAATGCTAAGATAGTCGTACAATAAATTCGCTTTTCGGAAAAGGAGAAATTTAAACCTGCCCGGCAATTTCTCCTTTTCCGAAATATTAAAAAAGACAGGACACCCTCCCGAAACAAGGCCCTGCAGCATAAAAACGACTTCTCCAAAAACAGATTATACGATGAAAAAAATATTTCCCCTGCTATTACTCTGCAGCTTGGGGGCAATAGCCTGCACTCAACAACAAAAAGAAACTTCCGAAATGAGCCGATTTGTCAACAAGTTAATGGACGAAATGACTTTAGATGAAAAAATCGGTCAGCTTAACCTCAGCGGAGGTGGAGACATTGTAACCGGACAAGCCCGTAACTCCAATACCGCGGAGAAAATTCGATCGGGACAAATAGGAGGGTTGTTCAATATAAAGGGGGTAGAAAAGATACGTGAGATACAACGTGTTGCCGTAGAAGAAAGCCGATTGAAAATCCCCCTCATTTTCGGTATGGATGTAATCCATGGCTACGAAACCGTTTTCCCGATTCCATTGGGATTATCCTGCTCATGGAATATGGAAGCAATAGAAGAATCCGCACGCATCGCAGCCATAGAGGCAAGTTCGGATGGTATCTGCTGGACTTTCAGTCCGATGGTGGACGTATCGAGAGACCCGCGTTGGGGGCGTGTTTCCGAGGGTAACGGAGAAGACCCTTTCCTGGGCGGACAAATAGCCAAAGCCATGATAAAAGGCTATCAGCAAGACAACAGCTACTCCGACCCGACACACATCATGGCCTGTGTGAAACACTATGCCCTCTACGGGGCTCCTGAAGGCGGACGCGACTACAACACTGTGGATATGAGCCGCCAGCGTATGTTCAACGAGTACATGTATCCCTATCAAGCTGCAGTCGAGGCCGGAGTTGCTTCTGTAATGGCCTCTTTCAACGAGGTGGACGGCGTCCCGGCCAGTGGAAACAAATGGCTGATGACGGAGGTATTACGTGAGAAATGGGGTTTCGAGGGATTTGTCGTAAGCGACTACACCGGCATCAGCGAAATGATCGCACATGGGATCGGGAATTTGCAAAATGTATCGGCGCGTGCTTTGAAAGCCGGTATTGACATGGATATGGTTAGTGAAGGTTTTCTAAGTACACTAAAAAAGTCCTTGGATGAAAAGAAAATAACCGAAAACGACATCAACAAAGCTTGCCGGCGTATATTGGAAGCCAAATACAAGTTGGGACTATTTGATAACCCTTACAAATATTGCGACGGCACACGTCGATCAAAAAACATTTATACTCAGGAACATCGAGACAAAGCACGCAGAATAGCTTCCGAAAGTTTCGTTCTTTTAAAGAACCAAGACGGGCTGCTCCCTCTCAAGAAGCAGGCTTCCATAGCCCTAATCGGGCCTTTAGCCAACACTCGGTCGAATATGCCCGGGACTTGGAGCGTTGCCGCCGACCTGAGCAAACCCACAACACTCCTCGAAGCCCTCCAAAAAGCAATCGGAGACAGCAGTAAGATTCACTACGCCAAAGGTAGCAATTTGACGGAAGATGCCGAATTGGAAGCACGGGCAACAATGTTCGGACGGGAGTTAGGACGAGATTCCCGGAGCCACGAAACACTCCTAAAAGAAGCTTTGGAGACGGCTCAACGATGCGATGTGATTCTTGCCGCCTTAGGCGAGTCTTCAGAAATGAGCGGAGAGTCGAGTTCACGCAGCAATTTGGACATCCCCGATGCGCAACAACGGCTTTTAAAGGAATTGGTCAAAACAGGCAAACCGGTCGTATTGCTTCTGTTTACTGGACGACCGCTTACGCTCTCTTGGGAGGATGCCCACGTCCAGTCGATTTTAAACGTGTGGTTCGGCGGAAGTGAAGCAGCAGAAGCCATTGCTGATGTCCTCTTCGGCGAGGTAAATCCAAGCGGGAAACTGACTTGTACCTTCCCTAAGAATCTGGGACAGATACCTCTGTATTACAATCATAAAAATACGGGGCGACCGTTGGCGACAGGAAAGTGGTTCGAGAAATTCCGGAGCAACTACTTGGATGTGGACAACGATGCCCTCTATCCTTTTGGCTACGGACTCAGCTATACGAGTTTCGAGTATAGCGAGATCCGGCTGAGCAGCAAGGAGATGAATTTCAACAATCAACTCACAGCAAGTATTGTGCTGCGCAACAGCGGCTCGTTTGCCGGAAGCGAAGTGGTGCAACTGTACATACGCGATTGCGAAGGAAGTGTTACCCGACCGGTGAAAGAGCTGAAAGGATTCCAAAAAGTTACACTTCAGGCAGGAGAAAGCCGGGAGGTGAGCTTTACTGTTACGGCAGAAATGCTAAAATTTTACAATTATGATCTGAAGCATGTTGCCGAAGCGGGCGATTTTGAGATAATGATCGGGACTAACAGCCGCGATGTAAAAACGGCAAAATTCGAGTTAAAAGAAAACTAAAAACATGAAGCAAAGCATCAGATACTTCCTGCTTCTTATACTTGTAAGTTCGCTGCTTTTATGCACTTCGAACAAAAAAGCCGGAGATACGGAAAATGAAATTTCCGACGAAGCCCTACTGGACAGCATAGCATACCGGAGCTTTCAATATTTTTGGGATGGAGCAGAGCCTTCAAGCGGCTTGGCACGCGAACGCTATCACATAGACGGCATCTATCCGAAGAACGATTATCACATTGTAACATCGGGAGGTAGCGGTTTTGGGCTTATGGCCATTATTGCAGGAGTGGAAAGAGGCTATATCACACGTGAAGAAGCTATGGAGCGCTTCGAGAAAGTATTGGATTTTCTTGAAAGAGCCGATTGTTTCCACGGAGTTTTTCCACACTGGTGGAACGGAGAAACAGGAAAGGTACGGGCTTTCAGCGAAAAAGACAACGGAGGTGATCTGGTAGAAAGCTCTTTTCTCTTTCAAGGCCTGCTCTGTGTGCAGCAGTACTGCAACGATTCCGAACGAGAGAGGAGTATTGCCTCTCGAATCGAACAGCTTTGGCGCAAAGTCGATTGGGATTGGCATCGCAAAGGAGAGAATCTACTCTACTGGCACTGGAGCGCTGAGCATACCTGGGAAATGAATTTCCCGATACGAGGCTACAACGAATGCCTTATAACTTACATATTGGCGGCATCCTCCCCCACTCACCCCATCCCTGCCGAGGCTTATCACGAAGGCTGGGCCGAAAGCGGGAAGCTACTGGATGCACACGAAGCGGAAGACCTCCCTCTACAACTACGCTATCAAAGCATAAGCGGTTCGGGGCCGCTGTTTTGGGCACATTATTCATTCTTGGGTTTAGATCCCAATGGGCTGAAAGACCGTTATGCGGACTACTTCGAAGAAATGAAAAATCTCAGCCTTGTCAATCGGGCTTACTGCATTCGCAACCCGAAACAGTACAAAGGATACGGCGAAGACTGCTGGGGGCTTTCCGCCAGCTATTCAATCAACGGTTATGCAGCACATCAGCCCTACGAAAGTGACGATTGGGGTGTTATAAGCCCTACCGCAGCCCTTTCCTCCATTGTATATACACCCCAAGAGTCCATGCAGGTAATGCGTTATCTGTACAAGAAACGAGAGCTGCTTTGGGGAAAATACGGCTTTTACGATGCTTTTAGCGAAACGCAGCACTGGTATCCTCAGCGTTACTTAGCCATCGACCAGGGCCCCATAGCAGTAATGATTGAAAACTACCGTTCGGGCCTACTTTGGAAGCTCTTCATGAGTCATCCCGACGTACAAAAGGGATTAAAACGCTTAGGATTCCAAAGTCCGCATTTAAACTGCAATGCGAAAGACACAACAGACGGCCAGTAAGCCCCTCCGGCAATCCAAATCCGATAAAGTTAAAGCTCTTACTCATACTATTTTCAAGAATCATTTTGATTATTAAAATAGATTTTCTACCTTTGCAAGCCCAAAACTACAGCAGGTAGTTCTCTGTCGGCCGGTTCTCCGGGACAGGAGAGTAACAGGAAGAAAAAACGTAACTCAAAAAAACAGAATCATATGAAAAGCGGAATTCATCCCGAAAATTATCGTCCGGTAGCTTTTAGAGACATGTCCAACGGCGACACATTCATCTCTCGTTCTACCGTAGCAGCCAAAGAAACTGTAGAAATCGACGGAATAACCTATCCTTTGGTTAAGCTCGAAATTTCAAACTCGTCGCACCCCTTTTACACCGGTAAATCCAAGCTGGTAGATACGGCAGGACGGGTAGACAAATTCTTGAATCGCTATGCTAAAAGAGGCGAAGCCAAGAAATAAATGTTAAAAAAACAAGCTACAGGCATTCTAACGGGCAGTAAGTAAGACTTATTGCCCGTTTTTTATGCCTCAACCCAGTATTTCCTCCTTTTCTTACTGAAAATCACAAGTTAGCTTATTGGACGAAACGAATGTTTTTTGTAGTTTTGCAACTTCACTAACAACAAGCAGAAAGCACATTGTGAAAAAACAGATAAAACGAGCTCTCATATCCGTCTATCATAAAGAGAACTTAGACGTTATAGTAAAGAAACTCCACGAGGCGGGAGTTGAATTTATCTCCACCGGCGGCACAAAGGCCTTCATAGAATCCCTCGGAATAAGTTGTTTGGCAGTAGAAGATCTAAGCTCCTACCCCTCCATTTTAGGCGGACGCGTGAAGACGCTGCATCCGAAAATTTTCGGCGGCATCCTCGGACGCCGCACTTCCTCCGATGATCGGAACGAAATGGGGCACTACGAGATTCCGGAGATAGACCTCGTTATTGTCGATCTTTATCCTTTCGAGGCAACGCTTGCTTCGGGTGCTTGTGAGGCCGATATTATCGAAAAAATCGATATTGGGGGCATATCCCTCATCCGTGCCGGAGCGAAAAATTTTGAAGATGTAGTCATCGTAGCATCACAAGCCCAATATGAGCCATTTCTGCATATTCTCAGCGAAAACGGAGCCGAGACAACACTCGAAGAACGCCGCTGGTTTGCCAAAGAAGCTTTCGCTGTATCTTCTCGTTACGACGCCGCAATCTTCAACTACTTCGACAACGGAGAGTTTTCCGCCCTGCGGGTGGCAGCCAACAATGCCAAGGTACTTCGCTACGGAGAGAATCCTCATCAAAAAGGCATATTCTTTGGCGAATTCGAAAAGATGTTCGAACAGTTGCAAGGCAAAGAGATATCCTACAACAACTTGCTCGACATCGATGCTGCCCTCAACCTGATTGCCGACTTCGAAGACGAGATAACTTTCGCAATCCTCAAACACAACAACGCCTGCGGCATAGCTTCCCGCAAAAGCATACTCGAAGCCTGGAAAGACGCCTTGGCAGGCGATCCGGTGTCAGCTTTCGGGGGCGTATTGATAACCAACGCCGTAATAGACCAGGAAACGGCTGAGGAGATTAACAAAATCTTCTTTGAAATCATCATTGCTCCCGATTACGATTTAGAAGCTCTCGAAATTCTTTCTCAAAAGAAAAACCGTATCATACTCATACAGAAAAATGAGCCGCACAAGCAGATTCAATTCCGCTCCGTACTCAACGGGGTGCTGCTGCAAGACAAAGACAGACAAAGCGAGACCCGCAATGATCTGAAAAATGTAACCGAACACCAAGCTTCGGAGCGGGAGCAGGAAGACATGCTATTTGCAAACAAAATAGTAAAGCACACAAAATCAAACGCTATCGTATTGGCAAAGAACAAACAAATGTGTGCCAGTGGCGTGGGACAGACCTCCCGCGTAGACGCTTTGGAACAAGCCATTGCCAAGGCTAAGCATTTCGGATTCGACCTACAAGGGGCAGTAATGGCATCGGACGCTTTCTTCCCCTTCCCCGACTGCGTGGAGATAGCATCGAAAGCAGGTATTCAGAGTATCGTTCAGCCCGGCGGATCCATCAACGATCAAAAATCCATCGATGCCTGCAACGCAAACGGACTTTCGATGGCCGTAACCGGATACCGCCATTTTAAGCATTAACTACAATCTAACACAAAGCAACAATATTTATGGGACTGTTTTCATTCACACAAGAAATAGCCATCGACTTAGGAACTGCCAATACCATCATCATCCATAACGACAAAATAGTAGTCGATGAACCCTCCGTGGTCGCCCTCGACAAACGCACTGACCGACTGATTGCCGTCGGCGAACGAGCGCGGCAGATGCAGGGGAAGGAAAACGAGGGAATCCGCACCGTACGCCCTTTGCGCGATGGAGTGATCGCCGACTTCCATGCGGCCGAGCTGATGATACGCGGATTGATAAAAATGATTCCTTCCAAACACCGCCTCTTTTCCCCCATGCTGAAAATGGTTGTATGCATCCCTTCGGGCAGTACGGAAGTGGAACTTCGTGCCGTACGCGACTCGTCGGAGCACGCAGGAGGACGCGAAGTGTACATGATTTACGAACCGATGGCTGCTGCGATTGGTATCGGCATTGACGTAGAAGCCCCTACCGGATGTATGATTGTGGATATCGGTGGAGGTACTACCGAGATTGCTGTTATATCATTGGGCGGTATCGTCTCCAACAAGTCGATACGTATCGCAGGAGATGACTTCACGATGGATATCATTGAATATATGGGACGTATGCACAACCTGAAAGTGGGAGAGCGTACCGCCGAGATGATAAAAATAAATGCCGGATCCGCGCTGACCGATCTGGAGGATGCCCCTGAAGACTACATCGTTCGAGGACCGAACAGAATGACTTCCTTACCGATGGAAGTGCCTGTTTCATATCAAGAGATAGCCCATTGTCTGGAGAAATCCATCTCGAAAATCGAAACAGCCATATTGAGCGCCTTGGAACAAACACCTCCTGAACTCTATACCGATATTGTCCAACGAGGCGTTTATCTGGCCGGAGGCGGGGCTCTTTTACGAGGACTCGACAAGCGCTTGTCCGACAAACTGAATATCGATTTCCATATCGCGGAAGATCCGCTTCGCGCTGTTGCCCGCGGGACGGGAATCGCTCTCAAAAATGCAGACCGTTTCTCCTTCTTAATCCGTTAAAATGAGAAAATAAAAGCAGCAGAAGAAATCGTTCATCTGCTGCTCGTCATATTCTCTCAAGACACTTCGGCAGGAATGGCATGAAAAACCTGATTAATTTCTTAATAAAGTACAGCGTTGTTTTTCTTTTTATTGCTTTGGAATTAGCATCGCTTGCCCTTATTATAGAAAATCGGAGCTACCAGCGTAGCGTGTTTCTATCATCAAGCAATTCCTTTGTTTCCGGCTTATTGCAAGCCGTCAGCTCGGTTGAAGAGTTTTTTAGCTTAGCTTCAATCAACCGGGATTTATCCCAAGAGAACACCCAGCTGAGAAACAGGCTTTCAATACTTCAAACACGGCTTGCCTCAATCGAACAGGAGAATTACTCCTCAATAACAATTCCTCCCGAGCAGGAATGTCTGTACATCTCGGCCAACGTAATTGGGAACACGACGAACCGGGTGCAAAACTATATAACCTTGAACAAAGGCTGGGAAGAAGGGGTACGTCCGGACATGGGAGTGATTAATAAAGACGGCGTTGTGGGTATTGTGAAAACGGTGAGCAAGCATTTTGCAACAGTTATCCCGATTTTAAATCCCATGCTGCAACTGAACGTCAAATTCAAACGCAGTAATTACAGTGGTCCCCTCGTTTGGAAAGGCGAGGACTACCGTTATGCCAACATGGGAGACATTGCTCGCCACGTGAATGTTATGAAAGGCGATACCATCATAACCAGTGGTTTGACTTCAGTCTTTCCGGCCGGAATCATGGTCGGAGTTGTGGACGACTACAGACTTGACGACAGCAGCCCTTACTTCAATATCTCGGTAAAACTCGCGGTTAATTTCCGTACAATCTCCTACGTTAATATTATCCGCTACTTGAATTATACGGAACAAAAGAAATTAGAAGACACAGCTGAAGAATAAATGCCGGTAATTCTACAAAACATATTACGCTTCGTCTCACTCGTACTTTTACAGGTATTGGTGCTGAACAACATTCATTTCTTAGGATACATCTGTCCATATTTGTACGTTCTTTTTATCCTTTCCCTGCCTCTCGGTACGCCGCGCTGGCTCGAGCTGATATTGGCTTTCGTATTGGGCATAAGCATCGACATATTTTCAAATACAATGGGGCTGCATGCCTTTGCCACGGTACTCATGGCCTTCCTTAGACAGCCTGCCATCAAGCTTTTTGTTTCTTTGCACGAAGAAGGAAGCAACTACAGCCCTTCGTTGCGAACATTCGGGATTGCCGATTATTTAAAATATATGCTTCCTCTCGTGCTGATTCATCATGCCACCCTATTCGGCATGGAGGCTTTCAACTGGATCGATTTCAGCAATCTCTTGCTTCGCATGCTGCTCAGCTGGCTGGTGAGCGTATTGCTGCTGCTTGCCATACAAGTTCTCAAAAAGGAGTAAACGAGCATGATTAACGATACGCTTCAAAACAGGAGGTATATCATTGCTGTCGTCATTTCGGCAGTGGTGCTCATCTACATCGTCCGTCTGTTTACAATCCAGATATTAGACGACAAATATAAGGAGGGAGCCGAGAGCAATGCCTTTTTATACAAAACCCAATACCCGCCTCGAGGGCTGATATACGACCGGAATGAAAAGCTCCTTGTGTATAATAAACCGGCTTACGACATCATGCTTATCATGCGTGAGATAGAAAATCTGGACACTTTATCCTTATGTAAAGACCTCAATATTACCCGGGAATACTTCGCCCAAAGGCTGATCGAGATTAAAGATCGCAAGAAAAATAAAGGCTATTCCTCCTATACTCCACAGGTTTTCATGACACAACTGAGTGCAGAGGACATAGCGACCATGCAACAGTTTATCTACAAATACCGGGGCTTCTACATACAAAATCGGACACTGCGAGAATACAGCTACCCGGCGGCGGCACATCTGCTGGGAAGCATCGGTGAGGTATCGCCTCGAATGATCGCACAGGACAGTTACTACAAACAGGGCGACTACGCCGGACGTGACGGTATCGAATACACCTACGAAAAGCAGCTAAGAGGCGAAAAGGGCGTAGAAATACTCTTGCGCGATGCCAAAGGACGCATCAAAGGGCGCTACGAGGACGGAAAGAAAGACTTGGCACCCAAAATAGGCTCAAACCTGAAACTAACCATCGACATACAGCTTCAGATGCTGGGCGAGAAGTTAATGGACGGAAAAATGGGCAGCATCGTGGCCATCGAACCCGCTACGGGAGAAATACTCAGCTTGGTATCAAATCCGACTTTCGATCCATCGATACTGGTAGGACGGCAACGCTCGGAAAACTACCGAAAACTGGTTAACGACCCGATGAAGCCTTTGTTGAATCGTGCGACACAGGCACAATACTCCCCGGGATCTACATTCAAACCCTTACAAGCCTTAATCTGCCTGCAGATGGGTGGAATTACCGAGAAATCTTACTTCCCTTGTGGAGGGAAAGGCAGTTTGCCCATCTCCTGCACTCACTTCCACGGCTCGCCGGTTAGCCTGCTGAATGCCATTGAACAAAGTTGTAATCCTTTTTTTTGGGGCGCCTTCCGTTCAAGTTTGGAAAAGAACGGATACGGGAACGAGAACGTCAACTTCCGCGAAGCATATACAGCTTGGAGCGAGGGTTTAAAGCGCTTCGGTTTGGGAAAGCGCTTTCCGGATTCCGACCTCTACGAACAAGGCCGGGGATATGTGCCGGATACCTCATTCTACGACCGAAGTTACCTGAAAAAAACGGCATGGCGCAGTCTGACCATCCGCTCGCTGGCTATCGGGCAAGGTGAAATTTTAGTCACCCCTCTGCAGTTAGCCAACGTAGCAGCAAGCATTGCGAACGAAGGCTACTACATCACTCCGCACATAAACCGTTCGGATTCGATGCGACAACGGATACACAGCGTTGGAGTGGATAAGAAGCATTTCCAAATCGTAAAAGAAGGTATGGAGCGCGTTAGCACTTTCGGTACGGGACGTTATGCACACATCCCGGGCATCGCTTTATGTGGAAAAACAGGAACGGTGGAGAACAATCACGGAAAGGACCACTCCCTCTACATTGGTTTTGCTCCCAAAGATGACCCTAAAATAGCCGTAGCCGTCGTTGTGGAAAATGCGGGTTTCGGAGCAACTTGGGCTGCCCCCATCGCCAGCCTGCTTATCGAACAGTACCTCACAGGTAAGATCGAGCGAACTTGGATGCTGGAGCACATGTTAAATACAGTATTGAATCCTCATGCAAAACGTTACTAAGATCAAATTTGCATTGGACTGGCTGACAGTGGCCTATTACCTCATTCTGGTAACAATGGGATGGTTCAGCATCTACGGAGCAAGTTACGATTTGGAAAACAGTACCTCCATCTTCGATTTCAGTCAGCGGGCCGGAAAACAGTTTATCTGGATTCTCACGGCCTTGGGTATAGGAGGCATGCTGCTTTTGGTCGAACATCGAATGTACAATCTTTTTGCCTATGTGGTGTATGGAGCAAGTATCCTCTTACTGATAGCTACCATTTTTCTGGCTCCGGACATTAAAGGCTCGCGTTCCTGGCTGGTATTGGGTCCCGTAAGTTTCCAGCCCGCCGAATTGGCGAAAGTGGCCACTTCGCTTACTTTGGCAAAAATCATGAGTGCGTACAACTACAAGTTAAGAAGCATCAAAGACATGATGCCTCTACTCTTGGTTATTTTCATTCCCTTTGCCCTTATCGTACTTCAGAAAGAAACGGGATCGGCTTTGGTATTTGCAGCTTTCTTTCTGGTATTTTACCGCGAGGGAATGAGTGGACTCATCCTGCTACTGGGTATGCTGGCGGTTGTTTTGTTCGTTGTAGTGATACGTTTTGGTGAAGTTGCAATATTCGGCGGACAAGGTAGCTTAGGCATGATACTGGCCATGGGAATTATTTTGATTTTGGAGCTGATTTACATTTCTTTTTTCCGAAAACACGTAAAAGAAGCTCTGTGGCTACTGGGTGGAATAACGATAATCTGCCTGCTTTGTTGGGGTTTAAATTTAGCCGGTTTGAGTTTGAACTATAACTACGTGGCCATATGCCTGACTTTGGCCTCTTGCCTCTACTGTCTGGCGATACAAGTACTGCTCCGGCATAAAGCTTACTGGCTGATTGCCTTGTTTGCAGCGGTATTTGTAATGTTCTCCTTCTCATCGGGTTATCTGTTCAATAAAGTACTGCAACCGCACCAGCAAATGCGAATCAAAGTTTTATTGAATATGGAAGACGACCCAGCTGGTGTAGGATACAACGTAAACCAATCAAAAATCGCCATAGGCTCCGGTGGACTTTATGGGAAAGGCTTCCTGAACGGTACACAGACAAAATTGAAATACGTCCCCGAACAAGATACGGACTTTATTTTCTGCACCGTAGGTGAAGAGCACGGCTTTGTAGGTTCTTTTCTCGTGCTGCTTATCTATTGGCTGTTCTTAATGCGGATATTAACTCTGGCTGAGCGACAGCGCGAGGCATTTTCACGAGTCTATGCCTATTGTGTGGCAAGTATTTTTTTCTTCCACCTGCTGGTAAATATTGGGATGGTAGTAGGTTTGATACCGGTCATCGGGATACCTTTACCGTTTTTCAGCTACGGAGGCTCTTCGCTATGGGGTTTTACCATCTTGCTCTTCATCTTGCTACGCCTGGACGCAGCACGCATGGAGACGATGCGCTAAGCAGACGACTGGATAACACTCCCTTTCGTCGAAAGGAAATCAGAACACAACAGCTTTGATAAGTTTGTTCTCTTGTTTCAAATCCTGTACAATCTTATCGAGTACTCCATTGATAAAAACAGCACTTTTATCGGTGCTATAGCTTTTGGAAATTTCGATGTATTCGTTCAGGGTAACATTGACGGGTATGGTCGGGAAGTGCTTCAGCTCTGCCAAGGCAAGTTGCATGATAAGGGTATCCATAAAAGCAATGCGCTCAAGTTCCCAGTTACGACTGTATTTATCGATCAGGTGAAGCGACTCTTCGCTGTCTTCAATAGCATATCGAAGGAGTTTCCGGCCGTACTCGGCATCGTCGAGGTCTTTATACATGGGCAGCAGTTCCTGTTGGGTTCCGGCGGCGGGATCGAAGCGTTTAACGGTCTTGATTACAAAACTGATAACAACCTCCACATCATCGGCCCAGTATATATTTTCCTCTTCAAGAGTATCGTCGAGATTTTCATTTGCCAAGATAACACGCTTGTAAATCTTGCGCCAGAGTTCCCGGTCGGCCGAATAGTCGATGCTGGTCGGGTCGGCGCTCATGTATTCGACATAAAAATCCGAAGCTTCGATTTCAAGGAAAAGCTCTTTCAATATATCACCGCGGTCGGCCCAGGAAAGCTTTTTCTGAGCAAGTTGGCTATTCAGGGTTTCGTTGTTCGAGAGCTGCGCTACGAAGCGGTTGTCGATAAAACGGGTATTGGGATTGAGATCCTCTGATGTCGGCCGTAACTTATGCCTGCGTGCGTCGATGCGCTGCTCGGCATATCGGGTTATTTCTACCGCCAAGGAGAGAAGATAAAAATAGAGATCGTAGGTTTTTTCGACACTAAAGGCAAGTTCCTTTTCGAGTGTGCTGAGGGTTTTAGCTTCGCTTTTGTAGTAGGCGTAAAGCAATTGCAGGGCTTTGACCCGTATTAAAGTACGATTAATCATAGAACGGTAATGAACGCTTGTAAAATTCGCCACAAAGGTAAGCCTTTTTTTGTGTATGGCAAGGGCTAAGAGGGTCTTAGAGTAAAAAAGCATTTCGCAATTTCGATTACTTAGACCGAGGCTTTCATGCTCTCCGTTTTTTGATTTGAAGCTATAAGTCTTCTCAAAAGCCCGTGCTGTAGCAAGGCAGACACAAATCTATTCGGCTCGAGGAAAGACGCTAAGCGCTGCGAAAGGCTTGTACATTTCAAAAACTTTACAGATATTTGCATCCCCAAGAAGGGGGAGTATTCCCCCGATGCTCTGCATGCCAACCCCTATGCGTATAGCTGACATTAGTTTTCGTAACCGGCCGCTCTTCCTCGCACCGATGGAAGACGTAACGGATCCTGCTTTCCGCCTGCTCTGCAAGCGTTTTGGAGCCGACATGGTTTATACCGAATTTGTATCGGCCGATGCATTAATACGGAGTGTAAAGCGTACGGAACAGAAACTAACCCTCCTCGAAGCAGAGCGTCCGGTGGCCATCCAGCTCTACGGACGGGATGTAGATACTTTAGTCGAGGCAGCACGCATAGCCGAAGAGGCGAATCCCGACTGTATCGATTTGAACTTTGGCTGTCCGGTACGCAAAGTAGCCTGTAAAGGCGCCGGAGCCGGTTTGCTGCAAGACCCGGATCGGATGCTGAGCATCACTCGGGCGGTAGTAGCTGCCACCCGCCTGCCCGTAACGGTAAAAACGCGCTTAGGCTGGGACGAAGGGCGAAAAAACATTGTCGATTTGGCGGAACGGTTACAGGATTGCGGCATCCAAGCGCTGACCATACACGGACGTACACGGGCACAGATGTACAAAGGAGAAGCCGACTGGAGTCTTATCGGGAGTGTAAAAAACAATCCGCGAATGCACATCCCCATTATCGGAAACGGAGATGTGACAACAGCGGAAGGCTGTCTCCAATGCTTCGAACTTTACGGAGTAGATGCCGTGATGGTAGGACGGGCTAGCCTGGGGCGGCCATGGATATTTGCTGAAATGCGGCATTTTCTCGACACAGGCAAGAACGACGCCTTCCTGAGTTTTGACGAACAGAAGGCCGTATTGAAAGAATACATCATCCGAGCCATTTATTGGCTCGATCTAGCGGAAGATACGCCCATCGAAGAGGTAATGCATCAACGCCTCAAAGGCATCATCCACAGTCGGCGCCATTTGGCAGCATCGCCTCTTTTTAAAGGCATTCCTAACTTTCGCGATACGCGTATCGCTATGCTACGTGCCGAGACCCTCGCGGAACTTTTCGATATTATAGATCGGGTCGAACCCGGAGAATTGAATTCTTCCGCAGGTAACAAGTAAAACAAGCCATCTCTTGATAATCTTACATAAATCCTAATAACTACGCATATGAAAACAAAAAGAATGACGTGTAATTTACTGAGTCTCGCACTCGGTTTAATCTTAAGTAGTACATTTATGATCAGTTGTAACAAATCCGCCCCTCAAACGGCGGGTATCCGAATGGAAAATCTCGACACGCTTGCCTCGCCCCGCAGCGACTTCTACCAATACGCCTGCGGAGGTTGGATGGCGCGTAACCCACTCACACCCGAATATGCGCGTTTCGGGAGCTTTGATAAGCTGGCGGAAGATAACCGCACCCAGTTGCGCGAACTCATAGCCGGCATCGCCGCAATGGAGAATATCCGTCCCGGATCGGTAGAACAGCAGATAGCCGACCTCTACAAACTGGCGATGGACAGCAGCAAGCTCAACGCCGAAGGATACGCCCCCATACGCAACGATCTGGCCGCCATCAAAGCGCTCAAACGCAAAGAAGAACTTGCGAGCTTCATTCCTCGCTTGGCACTGCAAGGAGTAAGCGCCTATTTCATCCTCTACGTCGGTGTAGATCCGAGGAGCAGCAATGAGTATCTGTTACAAACCTATCAAGGGGGCATCGGCATGGGCGAACGCGAATACTATCTGGACAACGACGATCATACCCGTAAGATACGTGAAGCCTACCGCAAGCACGTAGAGCGGATGTTCCTCCTCACCGGTCATACGCCTTCCGAAGCTGCAGATATGCGCGATGCCGTCCTGCGCATCGAGACTCAACTGGCTGAAGCCTCTTTCGACAACGTACAACTGAGAAATCCGCAGGCCAATTACAACAAGATGAGTCTTGCCGAATTGAAGGAACTTGCTCCTGCTCTCGATTGGGATAGTTATTTTGCAGCCTTTGGCATCGAAGCTCCCAAGCAGCTGAGCGTAGGCCAAAAGAACTTTATAGCTGCCGTCAGCAAGTTGATGGAAAGCGAAAGTCTTGCCGACCATCAAGCCTATCTCTGCTGGAAACTCATTGACGAAGCGGCCTCCTACCTGAGTGACGATATATTTCTCCAGAATTTCGACTTCTACGGCCGCAGTCTCTCGGGTCGCGAAGCGCCTCAACCTCGCTGGAAGCGTGCCGTGAGTACCGTCAACGCTGTATTGGGCGAAGCCGTGGGACAGATGTACGTGAAGAAACACTTTCCCGAAGCGGCTAAGACTCGCATGATTACCTTGGTTAAGAACCTGCAAACAGCCTTGGGCGAACGCATCGAGGCACTGGAATGGATGAGCGATTCTACCAAGACCAAAGCCTTGGAAAAACTCGCTGCTTTCCATATCAAAATCGGCTATCCCGATAAATGGCGCGACTACAGCAGCCTCCACATAGCCGACGACTCGTATTATGCCAACATACAGCGAGCCAGCCGTTTCGAGCACGAGTACATGTTCTCCAAACTGGGTAAACCCGTTGACAAGGACGAATGGCACATGACCCCTCAAACCGTGAATGCCTATTACAACCCTACCACCAACGAAATATGCTTCCCGGCCGGTATCCTCCAGTACCCCTTCTTCGACATGGAGGCCGATGATGCTTTTAATTATGGAGCCATAGGGGTCGTAATCGGTCACGAAATGACCCACGGATTCGACAATCAAGGACGACAGTTCGATAAGGACGGTAACCTTTCCGATTGGTGGACTGCCGATGATGCCAAACGCTTCGAAGAACGGGCACAAGTAATGGTAGCTTTCTTCGACAGCATCGAGGTGGCACCCGGCGTACATGCCAACGGCAAGTTTACCCTTGGAGAAAATATTGCCGATAATGGTGGGCTGCAAGTATCCTTCCAGGCTTTCCGCAAAGCTACTGCAAACAAGCCGCTCCCCACGAAAGAGGGTTTCAGTCCCGAACAGCGTTTCTTCCTGGCCTACGCCAACGTGTGGGCAGGCAACATTCGCGACGAAGAGATATTGTCGCGCACCAAATCCGATCCTCATTCCCTCGGACGCTGGCGCGTAAACGGAGCCTTACCGCACATTACAGCTTGGTACGAGGCCTTCGGTATTAATGAAAGTGATCCGCTCTTTGTAGCTGCCGAGAAGCGTGTAGCCATCTGGTAAGATGGCATCCTAAAAATACAATATCAAGAGGCCTGTCGAAACATTTCGACAGGCCTCTTGATATTTTTCTAAAAACGAATGTAATAATTTGCCGTTATTGAGTATAACTTTATACGCGGTATAAGCTTATAAAGAGCATAACTTAGGGCTTCTCCTGAACAGGCCTCTCAAACTCCTGTTTCAGGAAATATCCGGTAAAACTCTCGGGACAGTCGGCCACTTCACGTGGGCTACCGGCGCAAATGAGTCTGCCACCACCGGCCCCTCCTTCAGGGCCGATATCAATGATGTGATCGGCAACCTTAAGCACATCAAGGTTATGCTCAATAATGATAACGGTATTCCCCTTGTCAATCAATTTATTCAGAACGGCAAGCAACACGCGTATGTCTTCAAAATGCAGTCCGGTAGTAGGCTCATCCAAGATATAAAGGGTCTTTCCCGTATCACGCTTAGCCAACTCGGTAGCCAGTTTTACCCGCTGGCTCTCTCCGCCCGAAAGGGTTGTACTCGATTGTCCCAGTTTAATATACCCCAAACCAACTTCCTGCAAAGTCTTTATCTTATTCAGCAGGGCTGTCTGGTTCTCAAAAAAATCGACAGCCTGATTGATGGTCATGTCCAAAACATCAGCTATGGACTTTCCTTTGAAGCGCAATTCGAGCGTCTCCCGATTGTATCGCTTGCCGCCACATGCCTCACAAGGGAGATAGACGTCGGGCAGGAAATTCATTTCGATGGTTTTGTAGCCATTTCCGGAGCAGACCTCACAGCGGCCTCCTGCCGTATTAAAAGAGAAACGCCCCGGTTTGTAAGCCCTCATTTTTGCCTCGGGAAGAGCGGCAAAGAGGTTGCGGATATCGGCAAACACCCCGGTATAGGTGGCAGGATTCGAGCGCGGACTGCGTCCAATGGGCGCCTGATCGACCTCTACTACTTTATCGATATGTTCCAAGCCCTCAATGCGGTCGTAGGGCAAGGGATCTTGTAAGGAACGGTAGAAATGTTGACTGAGAATGGGTTGCAGCGTTTCGGAGACAAGAGTCGATTTACCACTGCCTGAAACTCCGGTAACGCAAATCATCTTCCCAAGCGGAAAGGAAACAGTCAGATTTTTCAAATTATTCCCTCGTGCGCCGTAGAGAATAATCTCGCAGCCATTCCCACGACGCGGTTCTTCGGGTATTTCAATACGCTTCGTTCCCCTCAGGTAGGCCGAGGTAAGGGTATCGGCAGCAAGCATCTGCTCGGGCGTTCCGGCAAAGACGACCTCACCGCCAAGACGACCGGCACGCGGGCCGAGATCCACCACGTAATCGGCGGCAAGCATCATATCCCGATCGTGTTCCACAACGACTACCGAGTTCCCGATGTCTCGGAGCTGTTTGAGGGAATTAATGAGCCGCATGTTGTCGCGCTGATGTAAGCCGATGCTCGGCTCATCGAGGATATAAAGTACATTCACCAACTGCGAGCCTATTTGTGTGGCCAAGCGTATGCGTTGACTCTCTCCGCCCGAAAGCGATTGCGAACTCCTACTGAGAGAAAGATAAGAAAGGCCTACATCAAGAAGAAAAGAAAGGCGTGTAGCAATTTCTTTCAATATCTCGCTGGCTATGGCCTGTTGCTTGCCCGACAGGCTTTCTCCTACACTTTGCACCCAAGCCGCAAGCTCGCTCAAATCCATGGCGGCCAGTTCGGCAATATTCTTTCCGGCAATGCGAAAATGCAAAGCTTCCCGGCGCAGCTTGGTACCTTGGCAGTCGGGACATCTCAATGTAGTATAATACTGGCTCGCCCACTTCTGTTCGCTGGCTGAGGTGGCGTTCTCCTGTTGTATCTCGATGTAGCGGAGTATACCTTCGTAGCTCAGAAAGTAGTTGGAGTTACCCAAAGACTGATTTTTAATATTCAAGCGCTCCGTCGTACCATTCATGATTTCATCAAGGGCTTCCGCCGGCAAGTCCGAAACGGCTTGCTTGATTTTCAGGCCATACTTCTCCAAAATGGCTTCGATTTGCCAGAAAATAGTAGTATTTTTGTATTTACCCAAGGGAAGAATGGCGCCGTTATAAATACTCAGCGATTTGTCGGGAATTATTTTCTCCAAATCGATACGATGGACATAGCCCAAGCCCTTGCAATGTGGGCAAGCCCCTTGTGGCGAGTTAAACGAGAAGTTATGAGGTGCAGGCTCATCGTAGGAAATACCGCTGCCAGGGCACATCAACGACTTACTGTAATAACGAGGCTCCGCAGCAGCTCCGGCATCCGGTATCTCAAGGGTCATCAGCACACCGTTACCTTGCTGCATAGCCTTGGAAACCGAATCTTTCAGGCGACGTCGGTCTTTATCGTTCACCACCAAACGGTCGATTACCATCTCGATGTTGTGAATCTTATAGCGATCCACACGCATACCCGGCACAAGCTCCCTCATCTCGCCATCGATACGTACGTGCAAGTAACCTTTTTTACGTATCTGCTCAAAAAGCTCCTTGTAGTGCCCCTTTCTGCCACGTACAACAGGAGCAAGCAGAGCTGTCTTCCGACCATCGTAGTTTTTTATAATCAAATCGACAATCTGCTCCTCGGAGTACTTCACCATTTTCTCGCCTGTGATGTAAGAATAGGCCGTTCCGGCACGCGCATACAGCAAGCGCAGGAAGTCATAAATTTCGGTACTCGTACCTACCGTAGAGCGAGGATTGCGATTGGTCGTTTTTTGCTCGATCGAGATAACCGGACTCAGGCCTTGTATCTCGTCTACATCGGGACGTTCCAGATTCCCGAGAAAGCTACGGGCATAAGCAGAGAAAGTTTCGATGTAGCGCCGCTGCCCTTCGGCAAAAATAGTATCGAAGGCCAAAGACGACTTACCGCTACCGCTCAACCCCGTGATAACAGTGAGCGCATTCCGCGGAATAGACACATCGATGTTCTTCAAATTATGCACACGGGCGCCCGAAATTTCAATTCGCTGATCGCCTGCAGGAGGATGTATGGTGCTTTCTTCTGTCAATGTTCTTGTTTTTAGTAAGTTTCCGAAGGAGTGAATGATTCATTCCAATTGTTTGGAGATGCCGATAAGCTCCTGTCTTATTGCCTTAAGGCGCTCAGCCAGCTCCTGCTGTCGTCCGACACGGTCTTTCTTCTGGCTGAGCCGCTGCTTAACACCTTCCAGAGTAAGCTTTTGTTCATCTACCAAAAACTGTATCTGCTTGATGAGTTTCAGATCCTCCTCGCTATAAAAACGCGTATTTTTACTGTTCCGCCTGGGTTTCAGTTGTTTGAATTCTTTTTCCCAAAAACGCAAGTTCGAGAGGCTGATACCCAGCATCTCCGATACTTCGGATATCGAGTAATAGAGTTTCTGCATGGGAGGCAAAGGGAATGATTATTTCATTATTTTCAAACGCTGTCCGACACGGATGGTATTTCCGCGCAAACGGTTCCATTGTCGCAGCTTGTTCACCGAAACACCATAGCGACGAGCAATTTGACCCAAGGTCTCTCCCTTCCGGACGCTGTGGTAGACAACCCTTCCGGAACCGCTGTAAGAAGAGCGGGAGACCTCTATTTCACTCCGACGGTTATTAATAAGTTCATCGGCACGATGTTCCACGATCTCCTTATACCTCTTGATAAAAGGATTCAGGTAGTGATGCGGCAAGCGGATGGGGTAAGGTTTGTACTGACCGGGCACAATATTCTTGCGGTACTGGGGATTCAGAAAACGAAGCTCCTCTACCGAAATACCGATAACACCTGCTATCTGTTCGAAATGAATGGTTTCACCTACGTGTATGGTGTCCGTCAAAACAGGAAATTCCACTGAAGAGGGGCAAAGTTTATGTTCCCGAGCATACTCCATCGTATAGGTTGCCGCAATAAAGATGGGAACATATCCCCGTGTCTCACGAGGCAGATGGGGATAAATAGCCCAATAATCCCGCTTTCCTCCCGAGCGGCTGATGGCTTTGCGTACATTTCCCGGGCCACAATTATAGGCAGCAATTACCAAATGCCAGTCCCCGTAAATGCTGTAAAGCTCTTTCAGGTATTGAATCGCAGCTTCGGTAGCTTTGCCCGGATCCAAGCGTTCGTCAACCAAACTGTTTATCTCCAGGCCGTAAACGCGCCCAGTGCCTATCATGAACTGCCACAGTCCGGCAGCTCCCACACGCGAATAAGCATTGGGATTGAGAGCCGACTCTATTACCGGCAAGTATTTCAATTCCAAAGGCATACTGTTAGCAGCCAAAGCCTGTTCGAAAAAAGGGAAGTAATACCGCCCGATACCCAGCATATATTCCACTTGCCGGCGTTTCTGCACGGTGTACATGTTGATGAAAGACTGCACCGAGGAATTATAGGGCATTTCCATAACGCAAGGGAGCTTGGCCAAACGCTCCTTATAAACCGAATCGGGAAGCAGGGGCAACATGCTTTCATCGGGGAAGCAGTCGACCGGACGACTCCTCTTTACGGCCCAGGAGTGCGTCAAAAAATCGAGCATTTCAGAAAACTGAGGTGGCATCGAGATACCGTTATCCGATTCGGGTCGAGGCTCGGCGGCCTTGTCCAAGAGTCCGTCAAAATCCGAAGGACGAGGCATGATGGTATCAATATCGGCATTTTTTTCGTTAAATGCCTCTTCCAAATCCGATTCGGATTTCGTTGTCTGCGGTTTAACCGGGGGCAACTGAGCCCAAAGTTGCTGGCTACCGATAGCTACGCATAAGCCCAGCAGCAAGCCGATATAATAATTCATTTTTCTTCTATCGAGTTTTGTATACACTACTTCAAATTAAAACAAATCTGCATGCCCGGAGCAGCTCCGGGTATGTTTTGCCGATGCTGCGGAAGCAAAGCCGGCTTTACAGAAAGTGACAAATCGGTACTTATATCAAATTCAAAAAGCTGTGCACTCACGTAGGCCTCCAATATCGTCAGACCGTAGTAGGCAATGGATACGATGATACTCAAATCGCGGAAACGACGGTACTGATCCTGCCGGGTTTTCAGCAAGGTGGCGTATTGCTGCTTTCCTCCGATACTTTCAATAGTATAGCCTCGCGGGAGTATATCGAGGAAACTGTTTGTTGCAGGGTCGCTGTCGATAATGTCCCGATAAGCTATCTTATAGTTATGGTAGAGCATGTTTGTTGTCGATATGGCATAACCACAAGCCAAAAATCCGGCATATACGATGGGAATTTTCCAATATTGCCGGTTGAGGAACTGTCCGTAGCCCGGAAAGATCGCGCTCATCCACAATACGCGGCCGGGATCGGGTTTAAAATCTTCTTTCTGCGACAAGCTGTCCAAGCGGACAAATCCCTCATTTCCCAGAAAGAAGACGGAATCCCTTCCTGCAGCAATACTATCCGGGACAGGGAGTATCTGCAAACTGTCGGGGGATTGTGCGCACAGCGGTAAAAATGCAAACAGACACAGACCGAAGATGCACAGAATTTTATGCTTTGCTTTACTCTGCATGTATTTTGTCGAACAACTCCATGATTCGGGTCAGATCCGCATCGTTGGCAAAGGGTATGGTTATTTTCCCCTTACCTTTCGCATCGCAGGCAAACTGCACCTTCGTTCCGAAAAGGTCGTTTAGTTGTTTCCGGATATCTTCGGCTTCCGGGGCCGGATGGGCAGGCGGTGTTTTGGCCTTCGTCGGAATGCGGGCTTCGTCAAAGCTACCGGTCTCAGAGTAACGCCGCACGAGTTCTTCCACCTTTCGTACGGAGAGAGCTTCTGCCAGAATTTTTTCGTAAATCTGCAACTGTGCGGCAGGGTTGTCGAGCCCCAAAATAGCGCGAGCATGTCCCATCTCCAGTTTTTTGTCCTTGATACCCATTTGTATTTCGGCCGGTAAGCGAAGCAAACGGAGGTAGTTGGCTATGGTAGCGCGTTTTTTCCCCACACGTTCGCTCAAACGCTCTTGTGTGAGCTGATATTCTTCTATCAGCCGCGAAAAGGACAAGGCAATTTCGATGGCATTGAGGTCTTCACGCTGAATATTCTCGATGAGGGCCATTTCCATCACCTGTTCGTCGGCAGCGGTTTTTACGTAAGCCGGTATGGTTTTCAGTCCTGCCTCTTTAGAGGCGCGAAAACGGCGTTCTCCGGCTATAATCAGATAAGTTCCGTCTTCGTTTTTGCGCAAGGTGATGGGCGAAATCACACCCAATTCGCGAATGGATGTTGCCAGTTCCGTGAGAGCCTCTTCGTCGAAATGCGCGCGGGGCTGATTGGGATTGGCCACGATGAGGCTGAGTTCTACTTCACTGATGGAGGAGGAACCGCTCGTAGTTACGGGAGTGGTATCGATAAGGGCTCCCAAGCCGCGTCCTAATCCGGGTTGTTTTGCCATAGGTTGTTTTTAGTATTTAGGATGTTTTTTATTTTTTATGCTTTTACTGCCGAAGCAATAAGTTCTTTGGCTAAGTCGATGTAATTGCTGGCTCCTTTGGACTCGGCATCGTAGAGCAAGACCGGCTTCCCGTGGCTGGGCGCTTCGCTCAAGCGGACATTGCGTGTAATAACGGTGTCGAAAACCATGCCTTCGAAGTGGGTTTTCACCTCGGTATAAACCTGATTTGCCAAGCGGAGACGATTGTCGTACATTGTCAACAGAAAACCTTCGATAGCTAAGGAGGGGTTCAGCTTGCCTTTGATGATTTTTATGGTATTCAAGAGCTTACTGATACCTTCGAGGGCAAAGTACTCGCATTGCACGGGTATGATGACCGAATCGGAAGCCGTCAGGGCATTGACGGTTATCAGTCCGAGCGAGGGAGAGCAATCGATCAGTATGTAATCGTAATTGTTTTTGAGGGGGCTCAACAGGTTCTGCATCACCCGCTCGCGGTTATCCATATTAAGAATCTCAATTTCAGCTCCTACCAAATCAATGTGCGAAGGAAGGAGGAAAAGCCCCTCCACTTCGGTGGGTTGTATAGCTTGTGCAGGATCCAAGCCATCGATAAGGCATTCGTAAATGGTAGCGCTGAGCGAGCGCACATCCAAGCCCAAACCGGAAGAGGCATTCGCTTGCGGGTCGGCATCGACGAGTAAGGTCTTCTTCCCCAACGAGGCAAGAGAGGCTGCCAAATTTATGGCTGTAGTGGTTTTTCCTACTCCGCCCTTCTGGTTAGCCAATGAAATAATTTTTCCCATAAAAACTTTTTCCGCTATAATAAATTTACTGTTCTTAAGGCAGCACAAACAGCCTTAGAGGCATTCTGACTGCGCTCGTCTTCCCTTTCGAGAGGAGGGCAAAGATAGTAAAATAAATCCATCCGCTCAATGTAGCGAAAACGGGAAGAAGATAAATAAGTTTTTTTAAGGCCGATAAATATGGAGGGCATTTCATACCGGATCTCGACTTCGAGTCAAGCCGAGACCCGGTAAAAATCATACGGCAGCAAAGAGTCAAAGGGGTGATCTTTAGATTCCTCTCTATAGACTATCGACAATAAAACGAGGCATGTGTCGCGAAAGAGCGGCCATAAAGCCCCAGCGTCTGGTTACATAGACGACCTTACGTTTCCTTTTTATAGCCCGGCACATCTGGGCAACGGTTTTCTTCACCGGCATAACCCAGAACAGGCCTTCAGCTTTGGCCATGGCCGTATCCACCAAACCCGGACGAATATCGGTCACAAAAATTCTCGGATTACTGCGCAAGCCCAACTGCCTCAATGCTTCGCTGTAATTAATTTGGAAAGCTTTTGTGGCTCCGTAAGCGGGGTGCACGGCGGTTGCCACGAAGACCTCCCACGGAAGTTACAGTAACCAGATGCCCTCCCAAAGCCTGCCGACGGAAATAGCGAAAAACCCAATCGGCTACACAGGTAAATCCCAGCACGTTGGTAGCGATGGTCTCCCGTTCAATTTCGAAAAGCAAGTCATCGTTTATCTCACCCGTACCGGCACAAATAACCATCAAATCAAACTATGTTGCGAAAGGGATTTCCTGCCGGTATCGGAGTACCGGCACAAATAACCATCAAATCAAACCCACCCAAACGCTCAACCAAGGCATCCAACTATGAAATACAAGTTTCCGTATCGCTTACATCCAGCACTTGAGGGAGAAACGAATCGGGTGCTTCGTTCTTCAAAGCTGCCAAAAAAGATTCACGACGTCCGGTGATGCCAACCCGATAAGCATCTCGGGCCAAGGTGCGTGCTAATTCCTTTCCGATACCGGAACTTGCTCCAATAATAGCTTTTTTCATGTATTGTTAGGTATTGATATTTCACTTACTTCAACTCGAAACGCAGAAGCAGGCTACTCTCCACCTTGATTTTTTCGAACTCCAAATCCTGATACGTCACATCAAGTTGTTCGGGAACGGCGCCGCGCATTTTAATACCGGAGGAAGCGCCTCTTAAAAAGGCATTCGATACGAATTCCGGATTCATATACTGCGTTTCCTGCAGGTAAAGCGCCCGCCCGAGACTCTGTCCCAGCGCCTCAGCTAAGAGTCCGGCCTTCTCACGAGCGGCTTTGACGGCTTTCACTTTCACATCCTTACGCAGTTGCTCGATGTCAGAGTATTCCGTCTTTTCAATCGAGATATTCGATATGCCGAGCTTACGCAACTCGTAGAAAACGGCTTGCAAGGTCTTCGTGTCCCGCACAATCAACTGAAAGTCCTTGATTAAAACTACGTCTTTGGAGAAAATGTAGGATTTGAAATTACTCGCAAAGTCGAGCAGCGAGAGGTCTTTTGCCACATCGATGCCCAACTCACGTAGTTTGGCAAGCATGCGCTTTTCCATATCGTCGAGGCTTTGTTTGGTTTTGAAATCCTTCTCATCCAGAATGATTTTCAGATAAATCCGGTCGGGTTGCACTTCGGCTTCGGCCTTGCCCGACACTTCGATGTAATTTTGGTCGATAAAGTTTTTTTCGCCGCTTTGGGCATAGTTTGCCACAACACAACAAGTCGAGAGCAAAGCCAAAATAAATCGTTTCATACGCTCTTTTTTTTAATTCAGAAATAAATGAGTTACCGGACTACATCGGCAGTCCAGCAGCAAAAATACGGATTTCGGAAGAATTTCTCCCAATCGATGGAAGCTTTTTCTCCCTCTCGGCAAGCAAATTAGAGAAATCCTATCGATATATTCCAAAAAATGCCGTACATTTGTGGGGAAAATTAAAGCACGTTTAAACAAAGCCTAAAATTAAGACAAAGTATGTCGGAAGAAAACAGCAAAGAAGTCAAAAAGCCCTCTCTGGAAAAATTAAAAGCCCTGCAGCTGGCAATGGACAAAATAGAGAAAGACCACGGAAAAGGCACCATCATGAAGATGGGTGACAGCAACGTGGAGGAAATTGCCGTCATCTCGTCAGGCTCCATTGGTCTGAATCTGGCCTTGGGGGTAGGCGGCTACCCGCGTGGCCGTGTTATCGAAATTTTCGGCCCCGAATCCTCGGGTAAAACCACCTTGGCCATTCACGCCATCGCCGAAGCACAACGGGCAGGAGGTATCGCTGCCATCATCGACGCCGAGCATGCCTTCGACCGCTTTTATGCCGAAAAACTGGGTGTCAACATCGATGAGCTGCTCATCTCCCAACCCGACAGCGGCGAGCAAGCCCTTGAGATTGCCGACCAACTGATTCGCTCCTCAGCCGTCGACATCGTAGTTATCGACTCGGTAGCAGCCCTTACCCCAAAAGCCGAGTTGGAAGGCGACATGGGCGAATCGAAAATGGGACTTCAGGCTCGCCTTATGTCGCAGGCGCTCCGTAAGCTGACGGCCAACATCAACAAGACCAACACGACTTGTATTTTTATCAACCAGCTGCGCGAGAAGATAGGCATCACTTTCGGCAACCCGGAAACCACAACCGGAGGAAATGCTTTGAAATTCTATGCATCGGTACGTCTCGATATTCGCCGCATCAGCCAGATAAAAGACGGCGAAGAAGCCGTTGGAAACCAGACTCGTGTCAAAGTGGTGAAGAACAAAGTTGCTCCCCCCTTCCGTAAAGCCGAGTTCGATATCATGTTCGGCGAAGGCATCTCCCGCTCAGGCGAAATTCTCGATTTAGGAGTAGAGCATGGAATCATCAAAAAGAGCGGATCGTGGTTCAGTTACGGTGAAGTAAAACTCGGCCAAGGCCGCGATGCGGTAAAAAACCTCATCAAAGACAACCCCGAACTGATGGAAGAGCTAAGAGAAAAAATCGTTGCCGCCATACAAGCCAAGTAACGACAAAGTGCGGCTTTGTAAAAGCAAGCTCCCGATCAGGATAAATACAGAACATACAGCGGGCAGTCGACCGACGGGCTAACTACGGTGGGCTACCCGCTGCAACAAAGACAAAGACTCAAAAAAAAATACGACGAATATTTCTTTAATCAACATGCAGCAATTCAAAGCCTTTCATTTGATATTGGAAGACGGGACGGTCTTCAAAGGTAAATCCTTCGGCTACGAAAAAGCCGTCGCCGGCGAAGTGGTTTTCAGCACCGCCATGGTCGGCTACCCCGAAAGCCTCACCGATCCCTCGTATCGAGGGCAGATGCTCTGTCTCACCTATCCTTTAATCGGGAATTACGGCGTGCCGGAAGACAGTATCCAAAATCAACTCTCTTCATTTTACGAATCGGAAAAAATTCAAGTCTCCGCCTTGATTGTTTCCGATTTTTCTTTTGAGTACAGCCATTGGAATGCGGCAAAAAGTCTCAACGACTGGTTAAAAGAGCACAAGGTTCCGGGTATATTCGATGTAGATACCCGGGCCCTCACCAAGCTTGTACGGGAGAAAGGAACCCTAAAAGGCAAACTTGTTTTTCCGGACGGAGAAGACATAGCTTTTAGCGACCCCAACAGCGAAAATCAAGTCGAAAAAGCAAGTTGTCGCGAAGTAATACACTACGGGACAGGCAAATACCGCATCGCATTGGTAGATTGCGGCGTTAAGCACAACATCATACGCTGCTTGTTGCAACGAGACACCACGGTCATACGCGTTCCCTGGGATTACGACTTCAACACACTGGACTGCGACGGACTGTTCATTTCCAATGGGCCGGGCGACCCGTCTTACTGCCAAAAAACCGTCGAACACATCCGGCGCTTCATGAAAACGGGAAAGCCCATTTTCGGTATTTGCATGGGGAACCAACTCCTGGCCACAGCCGGAGGAGCTAAAACTTACAAATTGAAATACGGTCACCGCAGCCACAACCAACCCGTACAGCTAACCGGAAGCAAAAGAGCTTTTATTACTTCGCAAAATCATAGTTTCGCTGTAGATAACAACAGCCTGGGAGAAGATTGGGAAGCCCTCTTCGTAAACATGAACGATGGCTCCAACGAAGGCATCCGTCACAAAACGCAACCTTGGTTCTCTGCTCAGTTCCACCCCGAAGCCACCTCAGGGCCTACCGATGCCAAATTGCTCTTCGACGTTTTCATCCGCATGTTGGCAGGCGACAGACGATCCGTAACAAATCTTATTGAGGAAGAAATACAATCCAGACAGAAAAATCAACACAGCTACGACGATTTTTCGATACGGGACATCAAAAAAGTACTCGTTTTGGGTTCGGGAGCTTTAAAAATAGGCGAGGCGGGAGAATTTGACTATTCCGGTTCGCAGGCTCTGAAAGCCTTAAAAGAAGAAGGCATACAAACCGTGCTCATTAATCCGAACATAGCCACGGTACAAACATCCGAAGGCATTGCAGACAGCGTGTACTTCCTACCCGTAACGCCCGACTTTGTAGAACGCGTAATTGAAAAAGAGCGTCCCGACGGCATTTTCCTTTCTTTCGGGGGACAAACGGCGCTCAATTGCGGTGTGGAGCTCTACAAAAACAAGGTACTCGAAAAATACGGAGTACGCGTTTTAGGGACTCCCGTACAGGCCATTATCGACACCGAAGACCGGGAAATATTCAACCAAAAACTGTCTGAAATAGATGTCAAATACATCAAAAGCGAGGCCGTAACCAACTTAAACGATGCCATCAAAGCAGCCAACGAGTTGGGCTACCCCGTTATCGTCCGGGCTGCATACGCCTTGGGCGGACTCGGCAGCGGCTTTTGCGACAACGACCGGGAATTAAAAGAAACGGTAGAAAAAGCCTTCTCCTATTCCCCTCAAGTGCTGGTAGAAAAATCGCTCAAAGGCTGGAAAGAGATTGAATACGAGGTGATGCGCGACAAGTACGACAACTGCATCACGGTATGCAACATGGAGAATTTCGACCCTCTGGGCATACACACCGGCGAAAGTATTGTAGTGGCTCCCTCTCAGACACTCACAAACGACGAGTACCACTGCCTCCGCGAATTGGCCATCCGCATCATTCGCCATATCGGCATCGTGGGCGAGTGCAACGTACAATACGCTTTTGATCCCATCTCGGAAGACTATCGGGTGATTGAAGTAAACGCCCGCCTAAGCCGCTCGTCGGCTCTGGCCTCCAAAGCAACAGGTTATCCGCTGGCTTTCGTTGCTGCCAAATTGGGCTTGGGATACGGATTACCCGAATTGAAAAACTCGGTAACGAAGACTACCACTGCCTTCTTCGAGCCGGCGCTCGACTATGTTGTCTGCAAGGTGCCTCGCTGGGATTTGGGTAAGTTCCAAGGCGTATCCCGTTTACTGGGAAGCAGCATGAAGTCCGTAGGCGAGATCATGGCCATCGGCCGGAGTTTCGAAGAAGTCATCCAGAAAAGTCTCCGGATGATTGGCTTGGGCATGCACGGCTTCGTAGCAAACAAAGACTTTGCCGTTGCCGATCTGGACAGCGCTTTGGCTAAGCCCACCGACCGACGGATATTTTATCTGGCTAATGCCCTCCACAAAGGCTATTCCATCGAACGACTCTACGAACTTACCAAGATAGACCGATGGTTTCTCTACAAGTTGAAGCACATTGTAGAGATGGAGCACGAGCTGGAGAGCTACAACAGCCTCGAAACCTTACCCGACGAATTACTCCGCGAAGCCAAAAAATGTGGATTCTCCGACTTCCAGCTGACTCGTCTGGTAAAAAAATGCAGCAACGACCTCATCGACGAAGCCATAAAAGAAACCCGCTCTTACCGCAAGAGCCGGGGTATTTTGCCCGTAGTAAAACAAATCGACACATTGGCCGGTGAATACCCGGCGCAAACCAACTACCTCTACCTGACCTATAACGGCTGCACAAACGACGTGAAGTATCTGGGGGATCATCGTTCTGTCGTTGTACTCGGATCGGGAGCTTATCGCATCGGATCTTCGGTTGAGTTTGACTGGTGTGGAGTCAATGCCTTGAACACCATTCGTAAAGAAGGACTCCGCTCGGTGATGATTAATTACAATCCGGAAACCGTATCGACCGACTACGACATGTGTGACCGGCTTTATTTCGACGAATTGAGTTTCGAGCGCGTCATGGACATCCTCGAAATGGAAAACCCAATGGGGACAATCGTTTCTACGGGCGGACAAATACCCAACAACCTCGCACTGAAATTAGCCGATGCTCAGGTACGAATTTTAGGGACTCAGGCTCAGCACATCGACATGGCTGAGGATCGCCATAAATTCTCTTCGATGCTCGACCGCTTGGGTATTGACCAACCACGCTGGAAGGAGTTGACAACATTCGACGATGTCAATGAATTTGTCGACCGCATTGGCTTCCCCGTTCTTGTGCGCCCATCCTATGTGCTTTCAGGTGCTGCAATGAACGTATGTCACGACAAATCGCAACTCGAGAATTTTTTAAAACTGGCAACCGAGGTATCGAAAAAACACCCCGTAGTGATATCGGAGTTTATCGAACGCTGTAAGGAAATAGAAATAGACGCCGTGGCCGAAAAAGGCGATATCGTAGCCTATGCCATTTCCGAACATGTGGAGTTTGCAGGCGTACACTCGGGCGATGCCACGACACAATTCCCTCCACAAAAGATTTATGTGGAAACCATCCGGCGCATCAAAAATATCGCCCGCGAAATTGCCAAATCCCTGCAAATATCGGGTCCTTTCAACATACAGTTTCTGGCCAAAGACAACTACATCAAGGTGATAGAATGTAACTTACGCTCATCGCGAAGCTTCCCCTTCGTATCCAAAGTACTCAAAATCAACCTGATTGAGCTGGCGACAAAAATAATGCTGGGAATCCCGATAGAAAGGCCCGAAAAATCAGCCTTCGACTTGGATTATGTAGGCATCAAGGCCTCTCAATTCTCCTTTGCCCGTCTGCAACAGGCCGATCCCGTATTAGGGGTAGATATGGCCTCAACAGGTGAAGTGGGTTGTATCGGCGATGACTTTTCCGAAGCCATTCTCAAGTCTTTGCTATCGGTAGGCTACCGCATACCCCGGAAAACCATACTCATATCTTCCGGACAAACGAAATCGAAAGTCGATCTGCTTGATGCCTGCCACTTGTTGCAGGAAAAAGGTTACGAACTCTATGCTACACGAGGGACACAAAAATTCCTGCAAGATAACGGAATAAAAAGTACAGCGGTACAATGGCCCGACGAAAAAGGCGATTTGAATGTAAAAGAAATGATTTCGGAGAAAAAATTCGACCTCGTCATCAACATTCCGAAAGATAACAGCAACCGAGAACTGGAAAACGACTATACGATCCGACGCATGGCCATTGACTTCAACATCCCGCTGTTAACCAATGCCCGATTGGCAAGCGCCTTCATCCATGCCTTCTGTTCTATGTCATTAGCCGATATAAAAATAAAAAGTTGGGATGAGTATCGATAAGCTCCCTCTCAACCTTTATACCGAATCAGTTGTTTTATATTTAGTCTCTTACATCAAACAGTATTATGTTTTCCGAAGCAGCACAAGACGCTATCAAACTGCTCGAACAGCTAATCAGTATTCCCTCTTTCAGCAAGCAGGAGAAAAATGCCTGCGATTTTCTGGAGCGCTATATCGAAGAACGAGGTTACAGCGTATCCCGGAAAGCTAACAACCTCTGGCTGATGGGGCCGGGCTTCGACACAGCCCGACCGACCCTACTGCTCAACTCCCACATCGACACGGTGAAACCCGTTTCGGGTTGGACGCGCCCGCCCTTCGAAGCGCTAACGGATAGCGGTAAGCTCTACGGATTAGGGAGTAACGACGCGGGAGCCTCGCTTGTCAGCCTGCTACAGGCTTTTTTCCTGCTCACAAAGCGTAATCAGCCCTACAACCTGATCTTTGCCGCATCGGCCGAAGAAGAAATATCGGGTAGAAACGGCATAGAAAGCTTGCTGGACGAATTGCCGAAAATCGATTTTGCCATAGTAGGAGAGCCAACTCTGATGAACATGGCCATCGCCGAGAAAGGTTTGATGGTACTCGACTGCGTGGTGCGAGGCATTGCCGGACACGCCGCACGCAACGAAGGCCGCAACGCCATTTACGAAGCCCTCCCCATTCTGGAATGGTTCCGTAGTTACGACTTTCCTAAAAAATCAGAACTCTTGGGCGCAGTCAAGATGTCGGTAACGCAGGTCAATGCCGGAACACAGCACAACGTCATCCCGGACTCCTGTAGCTTTGTTGTGGATGTACGCAGCAACGAGTTGTATTCGAACGAAGAACTTCTTAAAATCATCAAAGAGCAGGTCGAATGCGAAGTAGAGGCTCGTTCCACCCGTTTGAGCTCCTCTGCCACACCTGCAGACCATCCGATAGTGAAGCGAGGCATTGCCCTGTCGAGACATACTTTCGGTTCCCAAACGCTTTCCGATCAGGCTTTGATGCCTTTTCCTAGTCTAAAGATGGGCCCCGGCGATTCGGCTCGTTCCCATACGGCCGATGAATACATCATCCCTGAGGAGATATCCGAAGCTATAGACCTATACATCAACCTATTGGATGGAGTTCGCTTTTAAGCACAGGCAATAATTCCTGTTTTTTATGTAAGTTTGCAAAAGCAAAGCGAAAGAACGCGCTTCACACTGCAAATCTGCTGGATGCAAAATCAATTATGAACGAATTAGAGAAACTTTTCAAGGCATACACCGCTGACCGTCTTTTGTCCAAGACGGAGCTCTCGGCATCGGGTTCCAACCGTAAATATTTCCGCCTGCAAGGCGAGAAAACCTCCGTTATCGGTGTGGAGGGCACTTCCGTGGAGGAAAACAGGGCTTTCATGGCTATGGCTAAGCATTTTTACAAACAGCGACTCCCCGTTCCACAGCTTTATGCGGCCAGTGAGGACGACCGTTTCTACATCCAGGAGGATTTGGGAAATACCTTGCTGTTCGACTACATCGCCGAAGGCCGGAAAACAGGTGTATTTTGCGAGAGTGAAAAGAATATGCTCAAAAAAACCATCGAAAAACTGGCCGACATCCAAATACGAGGCGCCGAAGGCCTCGACTTTTCGGTCTGTTATCCTCAAGCGGAATTTAACGAACGTTCCATCTTATGGGATCTGAACTACTTCAAATACTGCTTTCTGAAACCGGCCGGTCTCGAATTTCAGGAGGATCGTTTGGAGAACGATTTCGGAGTATTCTCACGCACGTTGCTGGCCGGACAGCACGACGCTTTCCTCTACCGCGACTTCCAAAGCCGGAATGTAATGATAAAAGACGAGAAACCCTATTTCATTGATTTTCAGGGAGGCCGACGCGGACCGGTCTACTACGATGTGGCCTCTTTTCTGTGGCAGGCTAAGGCCCAATACAGCTCGGAGCTAAAAGAGGAACTCCTGCAAACTTACCTCAGTTCCCTGAAAAAGTTAAAACCGGTTGATGAGGCGGATTTCCGAAAACAACTGAAACATTTTGTCTTTTTCCGGACTCTGCAGGTTTTGGGAGCCTACGGTTTCAGGGGGTATTTCGAGAAAAAGCCTCATTTCCTCCAAAGCATACCTTTTGCTATCGAAAACCTCCGCAGCATCTTACGCGACGGCTTGAGAGAATATCCTTACCTAAGAGAAGTATTATCAAAAATGACCGAGCTGAAGCAATTCCGTGAAGTCTCCGTCCGGAAGCCTCTCGTTGTAAAAATATACAGCTTCTCGTATAAAAAAGGCATCCCGAACGACGACTCCGGCAATGGAGGAGGCTTTGTATTCGACTGTCGGGCTGTTAATAACCCCGGAAAATACGAGCGTTATGCACACTTCACCGGCTTGGACGAAAACGTAATACAGTTTCTCGAAGAAGATGGCGAAATCCTAAGCTTGCTGCAACACGCCTATGCGCTGGCCGACGCTTCCGTAAAGCGTTACATCGACCGCGGATTCACGAGCCTAATGATTGCCTTCGGTTGTACCGGCGGGCAACACCGCTCCGTCTACTCAGCGCAAAAAATGGCCGAACATATACACGCCAAATTCGATATAGAAGTACAGCTGGTGCATCGCGAACAAAACATCGAAAACATATTTCTTCCCCGCAACTATCGCAATACATGAAAGCTTTAATCTTTGCTGCCGGACTTGGAACCCGCCTCCGACCGCTGACCGACAGCATCCCTAAAGCCCTCATACCCGTTGGCGGGAAAACACTGCTCGAACAGCTAATCTTGAAACTGAAAGCTGCGGGCTTTCGGCACATCGTGGTAAACGTACACCATTTTGCTGATCAAATCATCCGTTTTATAGCCGAGCGAGATTCTTTTGGCATCGACATCCGAATATCCGACGAACGGGACTGCCTGCTCGAAACGGGAGGCGCCCTGCGAAAAGCTGCAACTTGGCTTCAAGGGGATGAGGCGATCCTCTTGCACAATGTGGATATTCTTTCCAACGCGGACCTCGGAGCATTCTACCGTCAACACGACAAGAACAGCCTGGCAACCCTTTTGGTCAGCCCGCGTGAGACGAAGCGCTATCTTCTTTTTGATGCGGAAGAGCGTCTAAGAGCTTGGATACACACGGAAACGGGAGAGGTGAAGCCTGCAGGCTTCCAGGATGTGGCATCCTGTCACAGACTGGCCTTTTCGGGAATTCAAGTTGTCTCTCCCAAGATTTTCAATTTGTTGGAAGGATTCCCCGAACGCTTCCCCATCATGGACTTATACCTGTCTCAGGCTGAAAAGTACAGCATAAAAGGATTCACACCGGATCATTTCAGCATGATTGACGTAGGAAAAATAGATGCCCTCGAAGCTGCCGAAAACTTCTTCGGAAAAGAATTACTCGCCTAAACTCCCCCTTTTCTCACAACACCCCTACTCTTTGTGTAAGTGACTGGTTATGAGCCACAGGATGGTTCTGGCATAATAATTGAAACATTTACAAGAAATCCGGCTTTATGACAAAGCTTGGACAGGGTAAAAAACACAATAAAAACAAACTATGAAACTCAAGAGCATTCTATCACTAAGCCTCATTCTTCTGGGGGCTGCTGCGGCCGGAGGACAAAATCGAATCAGCATCGAAACCACAAGCCATGACATAAGCTATAACCTCGATTTAGAAGCTGTCGCCACATTATTCTCCAATGTTTATAATTTGGAAGAGTTTGAGAGAGAATTAAACAATCCGGACAACCACCTATCCAACCTGGATTTAAACGACGATGGCTATATCGATTACTTGCGGGTAGTGGAGTCCTATGAAAACAGAATGAACGTAATCGTTATTCAGGCAGTACTCGACGACAACGTATATCAAGACGTAGCCAGTATCGTAGTAGAACGGAAGCGTTGGAACAAAATACGGGTGCAGATTATCGGAAGTCCTTACTTATACGGCGTCAACTATGTTATAGAACCGGTATTTGTAGTAACACCGCGTATCTATCGCATGTTCAGGAGCCGGTATTACGTAGTTTGGCAGTCGCCCTACTATTGGGGGCACTATCCTGCCTACTACCATTACCGCCGCCCGACTCCGGTAAATGTCTATGTAAAAAATGTGTACAATTACATCAACCACGACCATTACTACGGCTACACCAATACCGTTCACTACAGCGACAGAGGCCGAAGAATGTTCAACAGCATCAGCCGGAACGATTACGAAACACGCCGTCCCGAGGCTTCTTTCCAGAATCGAAACTCCAATGCTATTAACTCACGCGACCTCCGCTCGGGTAGCTACGGCTCTTCCGGCTTGAATTCCGATAGCAGGAGCTACTCTGCATCTCCACGATCAAGCCACAATCATTCCGAAGAGATGAATCGGAGTTCGCGCAGCAGCAAATCGGAATCGAGAATGGGCTCCGGAAGCTCCTCTTCCGGACAATACGACCGGAGTAGAAGCGGAACATCTTCTCGCTCATCTTCAACAAGAAGTACAAGAAGCGACTCCTACGAGCAAAAATGGGAAAGAGCCGAGTCTCCTCGCAGCAGCTCATCGGGCCGCTCTTCCGAAATGAATCAACAAGCGCCGAGAAATTCAAGCGTAAGTCCGAGAACCCGGAGCAACAACGAGAGAAATTCTGGCACAAATTTTGAAAATAATTCTCAACGAAGCAATCGATCTTCCGGCGGAAACATGGAACGAGGGAGCAGCTCGGAGTCTTCTCCCAGATCTTCAACAAGCGGAAGAAGCTCCGGAGAAAGTCACTCTTCGCGAAGCAATTCAAGCTCTCCACGATCCCGCTAAAACACAAAAACGGCACAACTAAGGTATAAATAAAGACGTGCAATATCTGTTTGTAACACCCCATCCCTCCGGTTAAAAAAACCGGAGGGATATTTATTATTTCCGGAGCTGCTTTTTCGTTTATCGCAACCCCAGACATGCTCCCCTAAGCCAGAGGAAAGCCTGAGAATCACCGGACAAAAAAGAGGGACATATCCTTTCGGAAGTCCCTCAGCTGATGTAGAAATAACGTTCTTTTTACATACGCTCGGCAATCTGTGCGGCAATACTCTTCATCTCGTCGGCAGACAGGCTGAGTTTCGGATTTGAAAAGTTCATGTCCGCCTCTTTTTGGATGGGGATAAGATGAATGTGTACATGAGGCACTTCCAATCCGATAACAGCAAGCCCTACACGTAAGCAAGGCAAAGCTTTCTCAATGGCTAAAGCTACCTTTTTAGCAAAGGCCATAAGCTTCAGGTAGCTGCTATCATCCAGGCGAAAAATATAATCTTCTTCCTGCTTGGGAATAACCAGCGTATGCCCCGGAGTCATCGGATTAATATCCAAAAAAGCTAAAAACTCGGCATCTTCAGCCACTTTGTAACAGGGTATCTCCCCAGCCACAATCTTACTAAAAACACTTGCCATATCTCTTTCCTCCGATTGTTTATTTTACAAACCTACCGAAATATCAATAATTTCAAACTCCATCTGCCCCGAGGGAACGAGCACTGTTGCTTTATCTCCTTTTTTCTTCCCCAACAGACCTTTCGCAATAGGTGTTTCCACCGACAATTTACCCTCCTTGAAGTTGGCTTCACTCTCCGAAACGATGGTATAAACCATCTCTTGACCATTCTTGGTATTTCGGATTTTCACACGGGTCAGAATCTGCACTTCATCGGCATTGATCTGCGACTCATCAATCAGACGGGCAGAGGCTAATTTATCCTTCAAAATTGCAATTTTCATTTCGAGCAAGCCTTGTGCCTCTCTTGCAGCATCATACTCCGCATTTTCCGACAAGTCTCCCTTATCTCGAGCTTCGGCAATTTGCTTCGAAATGGCAGGGCGCTGTACGCTTTCCAATTCTGCTAATTCTTCTTTCAACTTGTTATAACCTTCTTCGGTCATATAAACTGTCGCCATAATTACATTCTCTTTAGTTTTTTAATAACAAAAAAGAATTCCGGAGAAAACAAACCGGAACTCTCTTCTTTCAACCGTATTTTTCATTTCTTTTGCCCTTTTCTTACAAAGGACTCAGTGTGTGTTCACATGTTCCTACTAATTTTCAATATTTTCTTGCAAAAATTTCGGAGTAGACAAAAGCCCTCCGTGCTTCTTCCGGAGTGCTGAGGCTTATTTCGTCGGCAAGATCCGAACTGTCCTCCGTCCTCAGATTTTCTTCAAAACTTTTTTTTGCGGTTTTTAAGCGATTTTTCACTCTTAAATCGGCATTGTTTGCGACCGTTTCGTAGCTTTCTATCCGGGGGGGCCGAGTAACTTCCTGCGTTTGTTGCACCGGTATGGGAAGAGACTCAACAACTTCTTCACGACCGGCTTGCTCGAAAATGTCCCGCAGCTCCTCCCATTCACCACCAAACGGTGAACCTTTCTCGTGTACCTTCTTGGGCTTAGTTTTGGCTTTCATCTTGCTAAGCCCGCTTACAAACAAGCCGACAAGCAACAAAAGCACATAAATGATATTTCCTAAATCGTCCATAAGGGAGAAACTTTTACGTGCTACAAAGATAAAAAATTATTATCAGATGCAGGACATTTCTTATTTCACAGACAGCGAAAAAGTAATGGGCAACTTCACAGCCACCCATTACCATTTTAACCTAAACCTTAACTATGAAAAATCTATCTGTTTGTTTACGTCAGCAAAGTTGAGAATAATTATTTACTCCAACAAATATATCAGAACAAAAAATAGCAAAAAAATATTAAAATCGCAGAAATATTTTGAATACACGAATAAGCTTCGGTTATTAAAAATCTCAAACGCCTCCAACAAAGCTACGCAGGGGAGTGTTTTTCTGTTCAAATTAATAGATGTAATTTTGCAGCGAAATACAAACACGTAAACAGTAATTGATGAACGAACAAAGCCCTACTGTCGAAACAGCAGACTCTAAATCTGTTCTGAACGACAAAAAGCTCTTTATCGAAACCTACGGCTGCCAAATGAATGTGGCCGACAGCGAGGTGGTCGCATCCATCATGCAGATGGACGGCTTTGCCTTGACGGAAGAGATTAAAGAGGCCAACGCTATTTTTGTAAACACCTGCTCCATCCGCGACAATGCGGAACAAAAAGTAATCCAGCGCTTAAAATACCTGCAGTCGCTCAAACGCAAGAACAAAGAACTCATCATCGGAGTAATAGGCTGTATGGCCGAACGGGTAAAGGATGAGCTCATCACCGGCCACGGTGTCGATATTGTAGTGGGCCCGGACGCCTATCTGGATATTCCCAATCTGGTCGGATTGGTCGAGAAAGGCGAAAAAGCCATAAATGTGGAACTCTCCAAAACCGAGACTTACAAGGATGTTATTCCGGCGCGTATCGGGAATCCCATCTCAGCCTTTCTGTCCATCATGCGGGGCTGCAACAAGTTTTGCAGCTACTGCGTTGTCCCCTACACCCGAGGCCGGGAACGAAGCCGCGACGTGGACAGTATCCTCCGGGAACTTGACGACTTGAAAGAAAAGAACTTCAAGGAGGTAACCCTGCTCGGTCAAACCGTAAACTCCTACAAAACCGAATGGCAGGGGGAAACGCTTTACTTCCACAATCTACTCCGCATTGTTGCTGAGGCCGCCCCGGAAATGCGCATTCGCTTTACAACCTCCTATCCTACCGATATGAGCGACGAAAGCCTTGAGGTCATCGCCCGATACCCGAACCTCTGCCGTTTCATCCATCTGCCCGTGCAATCGGGAAGCAACCGCATCCTGCGCCTCATGAACCGGCGCTATACGCGGGAGCAATACCTGGAACGGATACAAGCCATCAGACGCATTATCCCCGAAGTGTCGATCGGGACGGATGTATTCTGCGGATTCCACAGCGAAACGGAAGCCGACCATCAGGAAACACTCTCGCTCATGCGCGAAGCCGCTTTCGATATGTCCTTCATGTTCAAATACTCCGAGCGGCCGGGAACGCTGGCAGCCCGACGCCTACCCGACGATATACCGGAAGAGACCAAGGTACGCCGCCTAAACGAAATTATCGCACTCCAAAACGAACTGTCGCAGGAGAGCAACCACAAAGACATCGGAAAAACATTCGAAGTACTGGTGGAAGGCTTCTCGAAACGTTCGCGCGAACAGCTTTTCGGTCGTACGTCACAAAACAAAGTGGTCATATTCCCCCGAGAAGGGAGAAGAATCGGAGAAATCATCCGGGTAAAAATAAACTCGGCATCGTCGGCCACCCTAATTGGAGAAGTCGTGTAAATTCCCGAAATAAAACAGCATGTACAACGAAGAAGAACTGCGATTTGATGTCGCCAAGATTCTGAAAAAGAAGTTTCCCAAAGCTCGTATTCCGAAGTTCATCGTCAGCTATCTGCGCCGGATTATCCACGAAAAAGAGCTGAATAACTTTATGGAAATACACGGCCAGAAGAAAAATATGGCCTTTATCGAAGGGATACACGACTTTTACAAGATCACAACGACCGTACTGGGACAGGAGCGGCTCCCACAGGACGGGAGGCCTTATATCTTTGTAAGCAATCATCCTCTCGGAGGGATGGATGGCGTAAGTCTGGCCTATTACATCGGCCGGGCCTATAACGACCAAGTCCGGATTTATGCCAACGATGTGCTATTGTTTGTAAAACCACTGAACGACCTTTTTATTCCGATAAACAAAACAGGCGGACAAGCAAAAGCGAATGCCGAAATAACCCAAAATTTCTTCCGATCCGACAAACACCTCATCACTTTCCCGGCCGGAACCTGCTCGAGAAAAATAAACGGACGCATACAAGACCTCGAGTGGAAGAAGAACTTTATAGGGAAAGCCATAGAGTATCAGCGAGACGTTGTGCCCATTTATTTCGAAGGGCGCAATTCCAACTTCTTTTACAACTTATCGAATTTTCGTAAGTTTTTAGGCATAAAAGCCAATATCGAATCCCTCTACCTTGCCGACGAGTTCGCCAAACAGCGCGGCAAGCATCACCGCATTCACATTGGAGAAGCCATTCCCTGGCAACATTTCGATAAAAGCAAAAGCCTCTACGAATGGGCGCAATGGGTGAGAACAAAGGTTTACGAGATACCGCTGTCCTCCACTGACAAGAAGTAGGTCTTGAATCATGCCTCCGGAGTGGCTTCGGGAAAGGAATCAAAAAAAACAGCGCGGAACTCTCTCTTTCCGAGCTGTTTCTATTCTTATCTCTTTAGTCTGTTTCGGCTTATCGCTTCAGTACTCGTTGTGTGGCAATACCCGAAGCAGTAGCTATACGGACACTGTACACTCCTGCCGGCAAATGGGCCATACTGACAGCTGCACTGTGCTCGGCATGAGCAACTTCCGCACCGTAGATGTTGTAGATACGGATACTTTCGACAGCTTCTGCGGGACGAATGTACAACACATCCCGTACGGGATTGGGGAAGAAAGAAAGACCAATAGACTTAAAATCAGGCAAATTAGTCCCTTTGGCCGTAATCACCACTTCTATTTTGATGGCTTTGGCATCGACTCCGCCGGCATCGCAAACAGCTTTTTTATGGCTATTCCAAACCGCTCCGGCGGGCTTCGTAATCTGTCCGTTAGTAAGTATAAACTTAACATTGCTCTTCCCTTCAATGGAACCGTATGTACGACCCGTAGCCTTTACCTCAGCATTGTCAATGTGTATCGTACCTTCGCTGTAAATACCGACATCTCCCATCGCCGCTACCCGGCAACCGATGATGTTTAAGTCCCCCCAAGCCTGAATGCCGCAAAGACCATCCGCCTTCTTCCCTGTAGCCTGCAGGCTGCCGCTACCCTTTATGGTTAGCCGGGTACCGAGGTGGCTGGAGATAGCTGTACTTTGATCTGCCTGTACGCGGTTATCACCTTTCAACACAATGCTCAGAGCTTTAACATGATCGTTCCAGATAGCCGTCTTGGAAGACTCTATCACAGCATTCTCAAGCGTGAGAGTCTGAGTCGAGGGCAGGTAGCTGACATTACCGCTTTTCACTCCGGGAATAGTGGCAATTTCTTGATAGTTATCCGAGGTGATAGCTACTCCGCAAATCTCGAAGCCATAGTTTTCAGCTCGAAGCGATGCAGCACATACAAATATCATCGTTATGACAATAAGAAATAGTTTAAGAGAATTTATTTTCATAAAAAAATTAAGTGTTTAATGAATTAATTTTAAATACTGTACTTAGATTTTAGACAGCAGAAAAATCGTAATTTAAAATAATACAGGTCGCAAAAGCAGCCCGGATCTGAAAATTTCCGGGCTGCTTTTTGTGTGTCCTTGCTCAGGCTGCATATAACGAGAAGCCTGCGGAGCAAATTATTTCTTCTCGATGCTGATAAGCTCTACATCGAAGATGAGTGTAGAGAAAGGTTTAATAGTCCCCATGTCGGCCGATCCGTATGCCAGGTCTTGCGGAATGTAGAGGGTCCATTTCGAACCTACGGGCATAAGCAGCAGGGCTTCGGTCCAACCTTTGATAACGCCATCAACATTAAACACGGAAGGCTCCTTGCGCTCCAGTGAGCTGTCGAAAACCGTTCCGTCAATAAGCGTTCCGTGATAGTGTACCTTCACGCGGTCGGTGGCAAGAGGAGTTTTGCCTTTGCCGACTTTCACAACTTTGTATTGCAATCCGCTTTCGGTGCTTACAACACCTTCTTTCTTTGCGTTCTCAGCGAGGAAAGCCTCTCCGGCCACTTTGTTGGCTCCGTAGAGTTCTTTAACCCGGGCTTCTTGTTGCCTACGAATCACCTCTTGAACATATTGCTGGGGGTTTATCGTCTTAAAGACGCTGTCGGCATCTGCCAAGGCATTTATCATACCTTGCAGGAAGAGGTCTTTTTGTGCCATCACAGTAGAGTCGCCAAACAGACCGGCGCCCGAAGAAGCTTGTTTAAGTCCTATCCCGAGGCTTTCGGCCTGCATCAAGATTCCGCTTTTTTCCTTTTGTGTCAAGCCTTTTTCCAGACCTTTCAAATAGGCTTTGCTAGCTACAAGGTTCGAATCGGAAGCGAAATAATATTCCTTCATCTGGGCTGCACTGCTTACCCCCACTGCGTAGTTGAGGCTGTCCAATTCTTCTTTGCTGGGTTTCAGCTTCAACGAGTCGTTGTTAAACTTGGCGAACAGTCGGTCCACAACGGGACGGGCATCTTCTACCGATATTTTGAGTTTTTTGCCCAAGAGGGTGCTTTCCATAGCCTCTTGAGCTACTTTAGGCAACACCACAAGAGCCGAATCACCAAAGAAAGGTTGCGCTTTGATGTTAGCTCCCAAGGATTTTCCTTGAAAATAAGCCTGAATTTCTTCGGAGCTCATGCGGGCAATAGAGCTGTTGTAAGCCTTGTCCACTTCGCTGAAAAATTTTTGTTGCAGTTTTCCGGTAGAATCTTCTTGTTGAAAAGCCATCTTCAAAGAAACTGCCGAGGATACTCCCATGGCATAATTCACACTATCGCTTTGAGTTTTAAGTGTTACTTGCTGCACCTTATAGGTCTTTCCGCAGGAAGCAAAGGCTGCTGCCGTCAAGAGAGCCAAAATCAATTTGTTTGTTTTCATTTTTACAATACTTTTCTGTTTTTATATTAAATCTGTTTTAAATATTTATTCGTTTTCGGGATTAATTTCGAGCAGTTCCACGTCAAATATCAAACCGGAATAAGGGGGAATAATATCTCCGGCCCCATGTTCGCCATATCCGAGGTGATGGGGGACAAAGAAGCGGTATTTCGCACCGGGAGACATTAACTGCAAGCCCTCTATCCAACCCGGAATCACGGCATTAAGGGTGATTACCAAAGGCTTGTCGCGTTTTATGGAGCTATCAAAAGAAGTACCGTTAATAAGAGAACCTTCGTAGTGCACTTTCACACGATCCTCAGGTAAGGGTTTAGTACCTTCGGCCGGCCGCAAAACCTGATATTGTAAACCGCTTTCAGTCGTTACAATTCCTTCCTTTTCTCTATTTGCCGCAAAGAAACCGGCTTCTTCCGCTTTCCGCTTTTCAGTATCGAGGGCCTGATGCTTGGCGATGTAATTGCCGAAGTACTCATTGGCAGCTTCCTTGGTCATCAGCACCGAGTCTCCCCGCAACGAAGCCGCAAAAGCCTTTATAAGCCATTCCGCATTGGAGCGGCCTCCGGGAATCGCTTTCAGATTCTCCTTGAAGTTAGTTCCCAGATTTATTCCCAATGCGTAACTCATGGAGTCTACCTCGTTACTCAGAGTCCAGGCAGGCACTTCTTCTTTTTTAGATTTTTTCTTCTTTTTCCATTTGGCTTCGGCCGGTAGCTGCAGCAAAGCAACAAGAAGCAGGAGCAAGAATATTTTTTTCATAATAAATCAGTATCTTGTTATGAGTTAGATAATTTCGAGAAGTTCAACCTCAAAAATCAAGGCCGAATGAGGAGGTATGGAGGCTCCTGCCCCCTGAGCTCCGTAGGCAAGGTCGGAGGGAATAAAAAGCTTCCACTTCGAACCGAGAGGCATCAGCTGAAGGGCTTCCACCCAACCTTTAATGACCTGTGTAACGCCGAAAGTAGCCGGCTCGCCGCGGCGCAGTGAACTGTCGAAAACCGCGCCACTGATAAAACTTCCGTGATAATGCACCTTAACCGTATCCGAAGCCGTCGGAAGGGCTCCCTTTCCCGCTACGAGTACCTCATACTGCAAACCACTGGGGAGCGTTACAACTTCGGGGCGTTTGGCATTTTCCGCAAGGAAAGCTTCGCCCTCCTCCTTGGCTTGCCGAGACAAGGAGGCCTGCAAGTCCCGAAAGAAGGCATCCAGTTCCCCCTGCGCCTCTTCGGCAGTCATGGCCAAAGGCCTGTCTTCCAACACGTCTTGTATCGCTTGGGACAGACGCTCATAAACCAAGGATTTAACACCACTACTTTTGAGGTTGTTTCCCAAACTCAGGCCCAAGGCGTAGCTTATTTTATTCATGTCCATATTTATGTTTCAAAAAAATTGCTTAAAGTAATTCCGAAGGATGAAAATTAGTGAAATAAATTCCCGGATTCAATTCATGCCCTGCAGCAAAGCCATCAAAAAGCAAGTATTAAGATAAAAATGCTACAAAACAATCTTTTTTTTCAAGGTTGCAAAGATAGCTGATTTAATGAATTACATGATGTTAATAATTCAAAATTCAACGCATGGAAAGCACCAAAGGTAATTTTATATCAAGGCGTTTCCCATTTGACAAGTTAAAAGCCTGAAAAAATACGACATACACTCCCGAATCGGCATTCCTCCCTTGTTCCGTACGCCCGTCCCACAACAGGACGCCTTCGGACTGGAGTAATACATTCTCAGCCAGCCGGCAAACGACATTGCCGAGCGCATTAAAAATAAAAACATTGGCCGTATAGCCGGCTTCTTCCAACTTGTAGCGGATGCGGCAAAGGTCGTCCACCCCGTCGTTGTCGGGAGAAAAGGCTTCGGGCTCAAGCCAAAGTCGTTTTTCGTTTTGAGGGGAAGAGGTGATATCCACATATTGCGAGTTTCTATAGCCGGGTGTCCCATAATTCACTTCCGAAGCAGCCGAATGCCAAGAGGCGGGATCTTGCGTAGCTAAGGCAGGATGGATCCGCTCCAAAGCAATCCCCACAGTATTTATAAAGAGAGGGTTATGCCATTTGGCGTTATAGGTCAACTCGTCGCAAACAAGGCTTTTATCGCTATTGGTTACGACGACAGTAGCCTCTTGATTGGGAAGGGATTGCCAGGTTTCTGTTGTCAAAACAGCCTCCTCTCCGGAAAGACGGTAATAATTACGAAGTCTTTCGGCATCGGAGCAGAAAGCCACACAAGCCCCCGGAAGGATGTAGCATCCGGAAGGAATCTTAACACCGGACTGCAAGGACTTGTCTTTTTTGCGGAGGGCAAGTAGAAAATTCGAAATATCCAATAACTTGTTCGAGGCATTAACAAGCTCGATGTATTCGACCGAAGCCTCCGGGGCTTCAAAGAGGATTTCGTTGATGCGCAAATCGCCGGCTTCAAGCTCCTGCGGGATGCCGAAAAGCTTTTTCCCGTCAAGCAGCTCGTTGCCCGACAGATCGGTCAAGCCTGTTATGTACAGGGTATACAGGGTTCCCGGCTGAAACTGCCGTTCGAATTCGAGCAAAAGCTCAAAATCTCCTTCCGGAACTTTGCTTACTGCCAGCCCGAGGCCATTGTTCAGTTCGAAAACGGCCTTGTCGACATTCACCGCTTCGGAGAAACGAAGGCGCAAACGATTCGGAGCTTCCACGCTCAAAGCCTCCCAAACAGGAGCTTCGTTGTCCACAAAGCTTTCGCCGCTTACCGCTATGTCATCAAAGAAGTAACTTTTTCCGCTTGCCGCCGTATTTGAGAACGAGAGTCCGAAGTAAGAGCTGCGTTTGAAAGTCTCATCTTGCACCTTCCCTTCGAGAACAAAGCTATCCTCCGTCGCCAATTTGCTATACAGCTCGAAATTACCGGCATCATCCCGGATTAGCTTTACACGGAGCATTACGGGATTTCCTTCCGTCCTTTTATTCGTCCCGTCTATAATTTTGCGCTGCTTCTTCCCTTGTTGCACAAACAGCGAAACCTCATCATCGCTCCCCCCGATCTTCACATAATAAGCATTTGCCTCAGCGGAAACATCGGCGCGATCCGATACAACATAAACCGAAGCATAGTTGTTGGCCGAAGTCGTATAATTTATTTTGACGCTACACTCCCATACGGCATTGTTGATGCTTTGAGAGGGTGTAAACAAAAAAGACCGGGAGGCAGCGGAAGCATTCGACTGCAACTGCCCCGCAGCATTCACAACAAATCGCTCCGTATTGCCCTCCCAAACGGGGTCTTTCGTAAAATCTCCATCGGAAAAATCTTCCTGTACCTGGGCAAATACAAAAAATGGAGTAATAAATATAAAAAACAAGGTCGATTTCTTCATTTTTAAGTCTATTACGTGAAAATGAATTATTTTTGCAATCGTTTCTTTGAGAAGTAAAAAAAGAACACAGAACAAAAATAAGAGAATAAAACCGATAATCAAAGATTTAATCCATTTAAAGAATGAAAGTAGCAATTGTTGGTGCAAGTGGCGCCGTAGGTCAGGAGTTTTTGCGCGTTTTGGAAGAACGAAAGTTTCCGCTGACGGAACTGCTTCTATTCGGTTCCTCACGCAGTGCGGGAAACAGCTACCCGTTTAAGGGGAAACAGCTCCGGGTAAAAGAACTCAAACACGGTGACGATTTTAAAGACGTGGCTATCGCTTTCACCTCGGCCGGAGCAAGTATCTCGAAGGAGTTCGCAGCGGACATTACCCGATTCGGCACGGTGATGATCGACAACTCAAGCGCTTTCCGGATGGACGAAGATGTCCCCCTCGTGGTACCCGAAGCTAATGCAAGGGATGCCAAACAGCGTCCCCGCGGCATTATAGCCAATCCCAACTGCACCACCATACAAATGGTCGTCGCTCTTCAAGCCATTGAACAACTTTCGCACATCAAACGGGTACACGTTTCGACCTATCAGGCAGCAAGCGGTGCGGGAGCAGCAGCCATGGACGAACTGGAACAGCAACATCGCGAAATAATTGCCGGACAAACTCCCACGGTCAGCAAGTTTGCCTATCAGCTGGCATTTAACCTCATTCCGCACATCGACGTGTTTACGGACAACGGTTACACCAAAGAGGAGATGAAGATGTTTCACGAAACACGTAAAATCATGCACTCCGATATCGAAGTAAGCGCCACCTGCGTGCGCGTCCCGGCCCTGAGAGCGCACTCCGAAAGCATTTGGGTGGAAACCGAACAACCCATCAGTGTCGAGGAGGCAAAAGCCGCCTTTGCAAAAGCTCCGGGAATAGAATTGATAGACGAACCGGCCGAAAAGAAGTACCCCATGCCCCTCTTTTTATCCGGAAAAGACCCCGTACACGTGGGACGTATCCGCAAGGATTTAAGCAATCCCAACGGGCTTGCGTTCTGGTGTGTGAGCGATCAGATACGCAAGGGGGCTGCTCTTAATGCCGTACAGATAGCCGAGTACCTGATTCGCGAAAAAAACATATAATCCTTTAATCGCTCTTTCACTCCACATACATGCACACTTCCTTCATAGCCGAATACGGGCAGTGGGTAACCTTGGCCACACTGGCGGCAGCCATGTTTTTCTTTGTTAACGGCAGACTCCGTTCCGACATCGTTGCCCTCGCCTCGCTGCTTATCCTTACCGTATCCGGCATTCTGAATCCCGAAGAAGCTCTTTCCGGATTCTCCAACCCGATTGTTATCATGATGGTAGGGCTCTTTGTCGTTGGCGGAGGGATATTCCAAACGGGATTGGCCAAGATTATCGGTAATAAGATTGTTTTGCTGGCCGGCGACAAGCCCTATAAGCTCTACCTGCTGGTAATGCTCACAACGGCAGGGATCGGCGCTTTTGTAAGCAACACGGGAACCGTGGCGCTAATGCTCCCGATAGTAGTGAGCCTCGCGGCGGGAGCCCGTGTCGGTGTAAGCCGCCTGCTGATGCCCATGGCCTTTGCCAGCAGCATGGGAGGTATGATGACCCTCATCGGTACGCCGCCCAACCTGGTTATCAGCAACGAGCTGGAGAAGGCCGGATACGAAGCCTTGTCCTTCTTCTCCTTTACCCCCGTAGGACTGATAGCAGTAGCCTTGGGTATCGTCGCGCTGCGGCCATTGAGTAAGAGTTTTCTGTCTAAAAAAGAGAACAAAAAAGAGAAAGGCGAGCAGCGTAAATCCCTCGAATCCCTGGCTAAGGAATACCAACTGTCGGAGAATCTTTACCGGGTACTGGTAAAAGCAAAGTCGCCCTTGCTCGAGAAACAATTGCAAGACTTGGACATAACACGCAAATACAACCTGAATTTAATCGAAATCAGGCGAAAGTCGGGCGAAAAAGGTCTTTTCTCCAAATCGGTCGACCAAAAGATGGCCGGCCCTCAGAGCATCCTCCTGCCCAACGACGTGCTCTATGTATTGGGAGAGATTGAAAACATACAACGCTTTGTGGAGGAGAACCAACTGGAATGGATAGGCGCCAGCAATACAAGCGAAGGAAGCGACTCGGGGAAGCTCAAATTTGACGATATCGGTATTGCCGAGGTAGTCATCCTGTCGAATTCAAACTTGGTAAATGTACGTGTGAAAGACTCCGGCTTCCGCAACCAATACCACCTGAACATACTCGGCATACAGCGGAGCAAGCAATACATACTGAAAAACGTAAAGGAAGAGAAAATTCATTCGGGAGACGTACTGCTGGTACAGGGGGAATGGTCGAACATTGCCTTGCTGAACAACGACAGCTCCAATTGGGTAGTGGTAGGACAACCCCTAAACGAAGCCTCAAAACTCACCCTTGATCACAAAGCGCCCTTGGCCGCTATCATTCTTACGGCGATGGTAGGCGTTATGGCTTTCAACCTGCTACCGAGTGTCATTGCCGTTCTGACGGCAGCTATGCTTATGATCCTGACGGGTTGTTTGCGCAATGTGGAAGCCGCTTACAAAACCATCAACTGGGAGAGCATCGTACTGATAGGCGCCATGCTACCGATGTCGATGGCATTGGAGAAAACAGGCGTTTCGGCAGCCGTATCGTCCACGCTGGTAGCTTCGCTCGGCGCCTTCCACCCCATCATCCTGCTGGCCGGCATTTACCTGACTACGTCATTAACCACCATGTTCATCAGCAACACCGCTACAGCCGTATTGCTGGCGCCTATTGCCATCACATCGGCTTTGAAACTCGGATTAAACCCCGTGCCCTTCCTCTTTGCTGTGGCTGTAGCAGCCAGCATGTGCTTTGCCAGCCCCTTCTCTACACCACCGAACGCATTGGTGATGTCGGCCGGCCGTTACAGTTTCATGGATTACGTAAAGGTAGGCCTCCCCCTGCAACTGCTTTTTGCGTTGGTAATGGTACTCGTACTACCGATCCTCTTTCCTTTCTAAAAGCTAAAAAAGAAAGGTTCTTCTTCCCAACCCACTAAAACGCCTGTCGGAAAAGAGGGCGCAAAAAAGAGGGGAAAAGAGGGCGAAACGCCCACAGGCAAAGCGTTTGATAGCAAAAAGCAAATTATTGATAACTTTTTGGGGAAGAGGGGATTTTTGAGAGTAAAAAAGAGAAAAATAAGATAGAAAAAGTATTCCTAAAACTTTTTTTAGTAGTAAAGTTACTCAAAAGAACACTCCAAAACAAAAAGAGGGAACCACGTGTTTGCCTGGTTCCCTCTTTTTGTCCCTTCATTTTTCATTCTATTTTTATATCGTTGAAGAAGTGTTCGTAGCATATCAATCTTGTTTCTTCAACATTGTCATAGACAATAGTAATACCATATTTAAAATAATTATCTTCTCTAAAATATTTTTTCCTTTTACTTGTCATATAGTATCCTCTTATACTGCGGACTTCTTTACCCAACATAAATTCACTGCATATTATCTTATCTGTCAAATCTGTTAATGGCAAATTTAACATACTTCCACAATGTATTGTTATTATAGCAGTATCTAAAACACAATTTATTGTTTTGAAATACCCCTCTTCATAATTAACAATATTAATTTTGTTTATTGTTGGATACTTGATAATTATATTCTTATTATGGCATAATATCGTATCTGTTTTTGTTCGGATTTGTCCAAAAACAACATTAGTCAAACAAAAGAACAATGCCATCAATAATATTTCATTTTTTCTTCCTTTTATCATAATTGTTTTCAGCTTGTTTTACAACTGTTTTTATTTGATTTTCCAAAGTAAGATTTGTAGGAACTTTTGTGCTTTCAAAAACATTCATTTGTAACTCCTCGTCCCAAATCATACGACCTTCTGATTTATAGGTATGACTTGCTCTTTCAACATTGCGAGAATTTTCGTAAAAATAAGCATGCCCAAAAGCTTCGTGAGCGGTAGTCATTACTTGCTGTTTCTCATTCAAAACACTTCCAACAAGAATATATACTTTATCATCGGGTGATGGATTAGACTCTGCATTTGGCATTTCAGTTGTACCTCTGTAATAGTTTCCGCCTATTGCGGAATTATCGAAATAGACATTACCATCGTGGTCTTTACCAGCGACCTGAAAACTATATACTATTTCACTATTCGCTAATGCTTTCAAAGCAGTCATATTTTCAGATGTACTTTTTGATTTGTTTAATCTTTTTGTATCAAGTATTCCATTTTTGTCAAATCTTACATACTTAGCCTCTTGCTTTGTTAATGTATTACTTATGTTTTTCCTTGAAAGTTCGTCTGCTTCTACCTCCATTCCTGTTGGGTCAGTGTACCTCACCGGATTATTGGCACAGTAGGCATAGCTCGATATATTCGGGTATTTTTCTGCCAGCGGGTCCACGCTGAGCCAGAGGCTGAGGCCGGGGTCGTAGTAGCGGGCGCCGTAGTAATACAGGCCCGTTTCCTCGTCCAGCTCCTTACCGTTGAACTTATAGGGCAGGCCCGCGCCGGCCGTACGCTCGTCGATAAAGGTCTCGCCAAAGGGCAGGTACTCCACACGCTGCACCGGGTTCCCCGCCCAATCCGACACAAAAGCCGTGCTGCCCAAGTGGTCGCGCGAGTAAAAGTACAATAAATTTCTAATGTAAAGGCACTTCCAGACAAGAAAAGCATGAGAGCTTGCTAACAAGTAAAAATCACACTACTATGGGGTTTGCTAACCAATACTTCTTATATCCTCACTTGCCGGCATCCGATAATCCGTCTCACGAATTCAATCGGCATACAAGCGGGGAAATCCGGGGTAAAATAGCCAAAGACAAACAAGAATATCCCTACTTTTAAATTTATCACTGCTTTTCGTAGTAATTCCCTCTCCACCATAAGATTCCATTTTTAACTCGGGCATATTCCCCTTTAATAAAGTAATACTGAAAAAATTTATTTGTCAATTCGGGTATTGAGATGAAAAGAGAGTTCGAATGTTCATTTTTCATAAAATACAGAGGATAATAGTAAAAAGCCAAAGCCTTGTAATAATATCCGGAAATTTGAGGTGATAGATCCAAATTGAATATTCTGAACTGTATTGATTGATTTCTAATTTTCTCCATTGGCACTTTAATTTCCGACCTGTTAGTCATCCCATATTCAATTAAATACCCTCCGATATAAATTTCTATTTTATATTCTCCCGAGAAGGGGAAAGAGAACTTTATAAAAAGGCTGTCTTTGATAGTTAAATTCTCAGATTCAGAAATAATTGTGCTCTGTATTACATTCTCATGATGGTTAACAGAGTTCAATTCAACAAAGTCATTATCAAGAAATTTGGCATCACCAAAAGCCACAATAGAATTATCCTGCCCAAGTTCAATATTTAGCCTATCGGATAAAATTTTAAAGCTATTATTTTCGATGATTATTGTTTCCCCTTCCTGACCCACGTATACTCCATAGTTTTTACTGTTCTGAGAAAAAACACATGTCTGAGAGAGCATGAAAATTAAGAATATAAGATTGATTATCCTATTATACATTTTCATTTTTTAGTATTGTAAAAATTATATATACCTGGATACAATAAACTTCCGTCTTTTTTCCTAATATTTCCTATCATTTGAGGAGTAATATCATTAGGACTCCAAAAGGAAGCAATCGGAAAATATCCGTTATATGAAAATTGAGCTTTGTATGCCGCTATTTCTGCCTTTATTTGAGCCTCAATTCCCGATGCGTAATACTGTAGCATGTTCTCTTTATTGAACTCAAGCCTTCCCGCATCTAACGATTGGCTAACATGCTTAATTTCATGTATCATTAATCCAATTATCCCTACATTGATACTAATTTTCCCATCTTGGTTTTTAAAGACATTCCCTTGAAGTTGTCCATTATTATTAAGGATGTATATATTTTTCTTATCATTGCCTAACTGATTAATATCAGCAATGGAAGAGTTGAGCTCTGATATTCTATCATTAAGAGCGTTTATTTCACAATTATAGTTCTCCATCTTTTCTTGAGTTAATCCACCTCGTTTTATTATATCTTGACGAGAATAAATTATCTCATTCAGATAGCTTATTTTATCATTTATATTATTTTTAAGTTGCTGTGCTTGTTCAGGATTTTCCCATTCTCTCCCATCCGGATCAACAAACTTCACCGGATTATTGGCGCAATAGGCATAGCTCGATATATTCGGGTACTTTTCCGCCAGTGGGTCCACGCTGAGCCAGAGGCTGAGGCCAGGGTCGTAGTAGCGGGCGCCGTAGTAATACAGGCCCGTTTCCTCGTCTGGGACTTAACTCCTAATTGGAGACATTACCAACATTCGATTTAGTCATATATATTTATTTGCAGCAATTGCGAATTGAAATCATCTATTTTTCTACAAAACCAATAACCGCTGTATTCATCAAAAGATGAATAATAATCATTTACACATAAATAATAAAGAACAGCATAGAACGAATTTTCTGCCATCTGTAGACTTTTTATTTGACATTCGTTATTATTGTATTCCCTATCGACATAAGTAGAAAAAAATTCTCAAAAGTTTCTTTATTGTAGAGTTCGGTTATACTATCATTTAATGAAAAACACATCAGCAGAATTGGGTCATTGCATCTTATCTCCTTTTTGTGAAGAAGTAGATTGCTAATAAATTCTTTATAATTCACATCCCTATATTTCGAATTATTCCTAATTTCTTTAATAAGATGTAGCACGTCTGTACATCCAAGCAAAAGAGAATATTTCTATCTGTTTTTTCATAAGTTTTTTCAGCACTATTCAAGATGTTTAAGAGATGTCTTTCTTTTATAAATTTATGAAAGCAACAGCAAGTAGCCGAACATAATAAAAGTATATATAAATATTTTTTCATCATTCAAAAAGTTTTGGATCTATACGCCTACCCCCATACTTGATGTAAGCACTTTTTTCTGTCCCTTTCATAACAATACTTTTTTATGTAACCCTATTTCAAAACCAGACACACCACGCTCGGCAAGCGAGGCGGGTCTATAATTTAAAATTCTACACAATTAGGATCGTATTCTATTCCATCAACAGCATGCCAAATAGAATTTTCTTCTACAAACCAAATATATAATACATGAGAGGGCTTATTCCAAAACAATTCTTTTATCAATATTGTATCTGTTCCCAAAGGTATAAATCTTGTCAATGGTCTATACAAAGGATGGAAATTTCTTCGATTATGAATATTTATAATCATAATTTTTTCTTGACTAGGATTCCCTAATTGTAAGCAAATCACATCTTCTGTTTGACCCTCATACCCTAAATCATCCCATAGAAGAATGTCTTTCGTCATTAATTTTTCCAACTTCTTAAGTTGTCCCGTTGTGCTTGATACATTTTTTTTACATGCACAAAAAGAACATGGAAAAAGAATAAAAAAAAACATGTATAATATCTGCCTTTTCATCTTCATTGTTTTTTATTTTACCTTTTTTCTCTGTTTTTTTTATTTATGTACTGAGGGAAAGGGCGTTTTATGAGATTACAAGGAGAGTTAACACTATTTTGGGCATCTCTCACAGGACGTGATAGAAAAGCATCTATGTTTTTTTGTTCTACCTTTCCCTTATACTCTCCCATAATGTTTCCTTTATATCCTTCATCTGGAATTGAACTACCATCAGGCTTCATAGTATATCTATCATCCAGTCCAATAAGATGCCCAAATTCATGAGCAACTGATTTTGTATTTTCAGGCCAAGTTCCCATGTTAGTATTATCTACATATGGTCTAAATGTATTATCACCTCCTTCAACCACTTTAATATAGTTATTTACTCCGTCATGCCTTATATCACTACCTTCTTTTACTGTAGATACTTTGACATCAAAGGTAACATTATATAACTTGCCGCGCTCATCAGTATACGTCCATGCATTCCCGTTGCCGTCAGTTCCCCATGCGTTATCTATCTGACTTTGGAAGTTCGCAACTGTCTTGCTACTGACTTTTCCAGTCTCACTATAAAGAATTATATTTGCTCGAACTATAATTTCATCCCCTTCTACAACAATTATTGCATCTCTCCCATCCGGATCAATATACTTCACCGGATTATTGGCACAGTAGGCATAGCTCGATATATTCGGGTATTTTTCTGCCAGCGGGTCCACGCTTAGCCAGAGGCTGAGGTTGGGGTCGTAGTAGCGGGCGCCGTAGTAATACAGGCCCGTTTCCTCGTCCAGCTCCTTGCCGTTGAACTTATAGGGCAAGCCCGGGCTGGCCGTACGCTCGTCGATAAAGGTCTCGCCAAAGGGCAGGTACTCCACACGCTGCACCGGGTTCCCCGCCCAAGTCAGACAGACTTAAGCCAGAGCCTGCAGGTTCTCCTCATTGACGATATCTTTAGCTCCCGCTTCGTAAAGCTTGGCAATACGGTCTTCGTAATGCTTCTCAACTTTACCGCGCATAATCTTCATGGTACTGTTGACCAGTCCGTTTTGTTCGGTAAAGGCCTCTCCAATGACCGCAATAGCAGCCGGCAACCAACGTTCCGGGAAAACACCTTCAAATTTGCCACCTTTACGGTATTCGTTCACTTCGGCTTGAAGCTTTTTAAGGGCCTCAGCTTTAGCCTCCGGGCTGATCCAATCCAAGCCGGCTTTCCGGATGTAAGCTTTCAAGGCCTCTTTATTGGGTACAAGAAGCGCCGAGGTATAGGCATTTTGATTGTTATAGAGAATCACCTGTTCGATGTAGGAGGAATTATCAGCCAGAGATTCCTCGATACCTTCCGGACTGTATTTCTCACCGTCACTCGATATGAGCAGGCTCTTGAATCGGCCTACCACGTAAAGGAAGCCGTCATCGTCCGTATACCCCATATCGCCGGTATGGAGCCATCCGTCTTTTATGGTTTCGGCAGTCGATTTTTCGTTCTTATAATATCCGGCCATTACGTTTTCACCTCGGATTACAATTTCCCCTTTTTCATAGTTGGGAAGCTCGCGACCATCGCTATCGCAAATTTTCAGATCCATGTATTTTACGAGATGTCCGGAGGAACCGAGCTTATGTTTTCCAAGGCTGTTGGAGGAAATAATAGGCGTAGCTTCCGAAAGACCATAGCCCTGCATCATGGGAATACCAATGGCATAAAAAAAGCGCTGCAGATCGATATCGAGCAATGCCCCACCACCGATAAAGAAATCAAGCTGTCCTCCGAAAGCCTCCCGAACTTTCCGGAAAAGAACGGCATCAAACAAAGCCAATAAAGGTTTCTTTAATATCTGGAGGCCTCTACCTTTGTTGTACCCCTCCTTGTTGTAGGAATAAGCCAGACGCATAGCCACACGGAAAAGCTTTTCGACCATAGGGCCCTGTGCGTGGATATTGCTTTCGATATTTTTACGGAAGTTTTTTGCTAATGCGGGCACGCTAAGCAGCAAGTTGGGTTTCAGCTCCTTAATGTTGACCGGTATATTTTTGAGAGTTTCCAAAGCCGTTTTTCCTACCTGAACGGTTCCCACACTGGCTCCCGAGGCCATAAAGCTATAGAAACCGGCTACGTGTGCAAAGCAATGGTCGAGAGGCAGAATGATCAAGGTCCGATAAGTAGTGGGGATACTCATGAGTGTGAGCGCCTGTTCGACATTAGCCGTGTAGTTACGATGCGTGAGCATAATACCTTTGGGGTCGGCTGTCGTACCGGAGGTATAGCTGATGTTAGCCAAATCATCGGGTGCGATGGCCTCGACGCGTTCCTCTATCGCCCGAGGGTGCTCTTTCAGATATGCCGAACCGAGACTTGCGACTTCTTTCAGACTTATTTCCTGCGTCTGATAATGCTCTTGTTCGTCAAGCACAATCACACGCTTCAGAAGAGGCAGGGCCTCTACGATACTACGTATCTTTTTCAACTGTCCTCCGGAAACAAGAATGTATTTCGTATCGGAATGCATCAAGCGGAAGATCAGGTCGTTGCTTTCTTCCAGCTTTATCGAAAGGGGGACATTTACGGCTCCGGTATGCAGAATAGCCAATTCTCCGATAATCCATGCATTACGTCCTTCGGAAAGCAAGGCTACCTTGTCGCCCTTTTCCACTCCGAGACTGATGAGTCCGGCTGCCAATTCATGCGCCGCCTGTTTTGTTTCAGCGTAGCTGGTGGGCTCAAAACGATCCCTTGTTTTCTCCCAGAGGAAAGGATTGTTTCCAAACTTCGCTACACTCTCGTTCAATAAATCAATAATAGTTGTTCTTTTCATGAGATTTTGATTTTACATACATTTGCCCCGATAGCAACTCAAGCCAGAGCGAAGCAAAACAAACGCTTGCAAAGATACACTTTTTTACAAGTATCTCTTCCTTGTAAAGCTCGAGCCTGGAGGATTTTCAAGTTTATTCTTTGAAGATGCCGGATTGATACCCGATACAAGGGCTGTTCCGGAACAGGCTTTATCAAGAGGTCTTTCCCCAACAAAAAAAGTCCTCATGATAAATCAAAATCATGAGGACTTTTCGAAAAAACGGCAGCTATCTACTCTCCCGCTTACGCAGTACCATCGACG